>NZ_RXNS01000027.1 GCF_003966155.1 Halomonas nitroreducens | reverse complement strand
CCATCTACGCCCAGTCCTGGCAGCCGCGGGTGGAGGACCCGGCCAACGCCGGCCGCCTGCTGGCCAGCGGCTACTCCTGCCGCAGCCAGGCCAAGCGGCTCTCGGATAGCGCCCTGCCGCATCCGCTGCAGGGCCTGCTGGAGGCGCTCCGGCGGGCCGGCTGAACGGTTAGACACGGCACACAACACGGGCACAGGCGACTGTTCGCAGAGGAGGTCCTACGCCATGGGTGAGGAGCACTGCTCCGCGCGAGCTGGCCAGGGATGGCAGCACCGGCCCTGCAAGCGGAGCAGCGCCGCGGGGCGTCGGTAGCGCCTAGGGAAGGGTTCACAGCGCCTCCTCGATGGTCCGGCACCCCGGGAACGGTCGCCTGAACAGCCCCGGCAATGAGGAGGCGAGATGTCCAAGACGCTGATCCTTATCGGCCTGCTGCTGGTCGCCGCCGGGGTCCTCTGGCCCTGGCTCGGCAAGCTGCCCCTCGGGCACCTGCCGGGCGATATTCTGATCCGCCGCGGCAATACCACCATCTACTTTCCCCTCACCACCATGCTGCTGATCAGTGCGGTGCTCTCGCTGATCCTGTGGTGGTGGCAGCGGTGAACCGACATCGACATCGCACATCGAGCCAATGGATTGCATGTGACGGCCGGCGACGCTAGGCTTCGCGCCCTTTCATTCAACGGAGCGCGACGACGATGGAGCATGCCGGCCTCGACCTGGCGGCGATCGGCCTGCTGGCGCTGATCTGCCAATGGCTCGCCTGGCAGCTGAAGCTGCCGGCGATCCTCATGCTGCTGGTGGCCGGCATTGCCGCGGGGCCGGTCACCGGGCTGCTCGACCCCGATGCGCTGTTCGGGGACCTGCTGTTCCCGCTGGTCTCCCTGGCGGTGGCGGTGATCCTCTTCGAGGGCAGCCTAACCCTGAACTTCCGGGAACTGGGCGGCCATGGCCATACCGTGCGTCGCCTGGTGACCGGCGGAGCCCTGATCACCGGGGTGATCGCCACCGTCTCGGCGCACTACCTGCTGGCGCTGTCCTGGGAGATGGCCAGCGTGCTGGGGGCGCTGCTGGTGGTCACCGGCCCCACGGTGATCCTGCCGATGCTGCAGACCCTGCGCGCCCGGGAGCACCTCACCCAGATCCTGCGCTGGGAGGGCATCCTGATCGACCCGGTGGGCGCCATCGGCGCGGTGCTGGTCTACGAATTCGTGGCCCTGGGCTCCGGCAGCGATGCCGCCACCCAGACCCTGCTGCTGTTCGGCAAGACCGCGCTGATCGGCTTTGGGCTGGGCATCGCCGGCGGCCACCTGTGGGGCCAGGTGCTGCGCCGCCATTGGCTGCCCCGCCAGCTGCACAGCTTCGGCACCCTGATGATGATGCTGGCGCTGTTCTCGCTGTCCAACCTGCTGTTCCACGAGTCGGGGCTGCTGACCGTGACGGTGATGGGCGCCTGGCTGGCCAACATGCGGGGCGTGCCGACCCGGCCGATCATCGAGTTCAAGGAGACCCTGTCGGTACTGCTCATCTCGGGGCTGTTCATCCTGCTCGCCGCACGGCTGACGGTGGAGCAGCTGGCGCTGCTGGGCTGGCCTGCCTGGGCCTTTCTCGCCGTGCTGGTGGGGGTCGCCCGTCCGCTGGCGGTGTGGCTGTGCACCCTGGGCAGCCGGCTGGAACTGCGCGAGAAGGCGCTGCTGGCCTTCATCTCGCCCCGGGGGATCGTCGCGGCGGCCACCGCCTCGCTGTTCGCCCTGCGCCTGGAGGAGATCGGCATGCCCGGTGCCGAGATGCTGGTGCCGGTCACCTTCCTGGTGATCATCAGTACCGTCGTGAGTCAGAGTCTGCTGTCGCGCCCCCTGGCCCGCTGGCTGGGGGTGCAGCGCCCCTCCCCCGACGGCGTGCTGATCATCGGCGCCAACCAGGTGGCCCGTGCGGTGGGCAGTCAACTACAGGCGGCCGGGGTCAGCGTAGTGCTGGCCGACAGCAGCTGGGATGCCATCCAGCTGGCCCAGCGGGCGGGGCTGGCCACCTACTACGGCGACCCGCTCTCGGAGCATGCCGCCCAGCACCTGGAGCTCAGCGGCATCGGCTACCTGCTGCCGCTCTCCCCCTACCGCGAACTCAACGATCTGGCGGCGCTGCACTTCGAGCACCTGCTGGGCCGCGACCGGGTCTTCCGGCTGGCCGTCGATGAGGGCCGACGCGCCAACCGTCCCCACGGCCAGGCCCTGGACCACCTGCCGCTGCTGTTCGGGCGCGACGTGACCTTCGCCAAGCTGTCCCGGCTGGTCGCCGAGGGGGGCGAGCTGCGCCGCATTGCCTTCGGCGAGAAGACCCGGCTCGAGGATCAGCGCAATGCCCACGGCAATCGCTGGCTCCCGCTGCTGTGTATCGGCCAGTCCGGTCGTGTTCGCCTGGCCACCGCCGAGGGCGGCCTGTCCCCGAGGCGGGGGGATACCCTGGTCAGCCTGATCTTCGCCGACTCGCCCGCGCGTGAGGCCCGGCCGGCCAGCTGAGCCTGCCCCTGCCTGCGACGGGCTCGCCCCGGCTGCATGAGCCGGGGCGAGCGGGGACGGACGGCCGGCGCCTACCTAGAAGAACAGCTCGCGCAGGGCCTCGCCGGGATCCTCGCGACGCATCAAGGCCTCGCCCACCAGGAAACCGTGGACATCGTGCTCGCGCATGCGCAGCACGTCGCCACGGGTGTGGATGCCGGATTCGGTGATCACGGTCACCTCGGGAGGGATGCGCTCCAGCAGCTCCAGGGTGGTCTCCAGCCGGGTATCGAAGGTGTGCAGGTCGCGATTGTTGATGCCCACCAGGCGCAGGTCCAGCGCCAGGGCACGTTCCAGCTCCCGGGCATCGTGGACCTCGACCAGCACGTCCATGCCGAGCTCGGTCGCCTGGCGGTGGAGATCCGCCAGGCGCTCATCGTCGAGAGCGGCGACGATCAGCAGGATGCAGTCGGCGCCGATGGCACGGGCCTCGCTGACCTGGTAGCCGTGGGTGATGAAGTCCTTGCGGATCACCGGCAGCGCGCAGGCCTCCCGGGCCTCGATCAGGAAGTCCTCGTGGCCCTGGAAGAAGTCGGCATCGGTGAGCACCGACAGGCAGGCCGCCCCGCCGGCGGCATAGCGCTCGGCGATCTCGCCGGGACGGAAGTCCTCGCGGATCACCCCCTTGGACGGCGAGGCCTTCTTGATCTCGGCAATGACGCCGGGATCGCCGTCGCGGATGCGCTCATCCAGCGCCGCCACGAAGCCCCGCGGGGCGGACTGCTCGGCGGCCAGGCGCAGTAGCTCGGCCTCCGGCACGGCCCGTTGGCGCTCGACGACCTCCTCGTCCTTGCGCGCCAGGATGCGGGTCAGGATGGTCGGGGTCTCGGAAGGTGCGGTCATGTCGGTGTCCTGGGTGGCGGCCTACTGGGCGAAGACGCGGGTGAAGTTGGTCAGTTCCTTGAGCTTCTCCAGGGCCAGCTTGGCATCCTGGGCATCCTGGGCCATGGCGACGCCCTCCTCGAGGGTGTCGGCGACCCCGGCGGCATAGAGGGCCGCCCCGGCGTTGAGCGCCACGATGTCCGCCGCCGGCCCCTCGCCCACCAGGGCCTGCTCCACCAGGCGCAGGCTGTCCTCGGCGGTCTGCACCCGCAGGGCGTCGAGGTCGTGGCGGGCAATGCCGAAGTCCTCGGGGGCGATGGTGTACTCGCGGATCTCGCCGTCCTTGAGCTCCGCCACCCGGGTCGGCGCCGCCAGCGAGATCTCGTCCAGGCCGTCCTCGGCGCAGACCACCAGCACGTGCTCGCTGCCCAGGCGACGCAGCACCTCGGCCATCAGCGGCAA
Organism: Halomonas nitroreducens; assembly: GCF_003966155.1. GTDB lineage: Bacteria > Pseudomonadota > Gammaproteobacteria > Pseudomonadales > Halomonadaceae > Halomonas > Halomonas nitroreducens. The sequence goes on along the minus strand of NZ_RXNS01000027.1, from coordinate 33,205 downwards.
TAGCGAGGCCGAGTAGACGCCCAGCAGCTGGTTGGGAGCCCCGGCCGGGTTGGTCAGCGGTCCCAGGATGTTGAACAGGGTTCGCACCCCCATCTCGCGGCGCGCCGTGATGGCATGGCGCATGGCCGGATGGTGGTTGGGCGCGAACATGAAGCCGACGCCGACCTCCTCGATGCAACGCTCCACCTGTCCCGGGTCCAGGTCCAGGTCGATGCCGGCCACGGCGAACAGGTCGGCGCTGCCCGAGGACGACGACACCCCGCGGTTGCCGTGCTTGGCCACGTGGGCCCCGCCGGCGGCGGCGACAAAACTCGCCGCGGTGGAAACATTGAACAGGTTGGCACCGTCACCGCCGGTGCCGACGATGTCCACCACGTTCTCGGCGCTCAGCCGCACCGGCGTCATCAGCTCGCGCATCACTTGGGCGGCGGCGCTGATCTCCTCGGCGGACTCGCCCTTCATCGCCATGCCCATCAGGAAGGCGGCGACCTGGGCGTCGGTGGCCTCCCCGGTCATGATGGTCATCATCACCCGGTGGGTCTGGTCGAAGCTAAGGTCCTCGCGGCGCATCACCGCGCCGAGGGCTTCCCGCATCTGCATGGCCGTCTTCTCCTTTGGCAATGGCACGTATCAGCGACGCTCAAGAAAGTTGGCCAGCAGCTCGTGGCCCTGGCGCGTGAGGATCGATTCGGGGTGGAACTGGACGCCCTCGATATCCAGCTCGCGGTGGCGCATGCCCATCACCAGCCCGGGGGTAACATCATCGGCGTCGGTCCAGGCGGTGACCTCCAGGCAGTCCGGCAGGCTCTCGCGCTCCACCACCAGCGAATGATAGCGAGTGACCTCCAGGGGATCCTCGAGGCCGGCGAAGACCCCCACCCCGAGGTGGCGGATGCGCGAGGTCTTGCCATGCATCACCTGGGGAGCGCGCAGCACCTTGCCGCCGTAGACCTGGCCGATGGCCTGGTGCCCCAGGCAGATGCCGAGGATCGGCAGGCGGCCGGCGAAGTGGCGGATCGCCGCCATGGAGATCCCCGCCTCGTTGGGCGTGCAGGGGCCCGGCGAGATCACCAGGTGGCTCGGAGCGCGGGCCTCGATCTGCTCCAGGGTGATGGCGTCGTTGCGGTAGGTGGCCACATCGGCCCCCAACTCGCCAAGGTACTGCACCACGTTGAAGGTGAAACTGTCGTAGTTGTCGATCATCAGCACGGACATGGCAATAGCGTCCTGTTATCCATCATCAGCGTTCGAAAGCGGTATGGTCACCCGGTCGGCGTCCGGGGCGTCCTGGTGTCGGGGCCAGCCGTGCAGGGATGTGCAGACACAAAAATGCCGCCCTGACGGCGGCATTTCCTTCGGTCGCAAGCGTGCCGCCCCTCGCTCAGGAGCGCCACCACTGGATCGGACCGACTGTGCATTGTGATGCGTTCATGGGGCAATAGTGCTGCCCGACGGCGATCCCTGTCAAGGCGACTCCAGGTTGTCCAGGCCTTGCTCGGCCATGGCCACGGCGCGGAACAGCGCCCGCCCCTTGTTGAGGGTCTCCTGCCACTCGAGCTCGGGCACCGAGTCGGCCACGACACCGGCACCGGCCTGGACATGCAGCTCGCCGTCCTTGATCACCGCGGTGCGGATGGCGATGGCGGTGTCCATGTTGCCGTGCCAGGAGAGATAGCCCACGGCCCCGGAGTAGACCCCGCGCTTGACCGGCTCGAGCTCGTCGATGATCTCCATGGCGCGGATCTTCGGCGCCCCGGAGAGCGTGCCCGCCGGAAAGGTGGCACGCAGGGCATCCATGGCCGAGAGCCCCGGCTTGAGCCGGCCGGTGACGTTGGAGACGATGTGCATCACGTGGGAATAGCGCTCCACCACCATCTGGTCGGAGACCTTCACCGTGCCGGTCTCGCTGATACGGCCGACATCGTTGCGCCCCAGGTCGATCAGCATCAGGTGCTCGGCGACTTCCTTGGGGTCGGCCAGCAGGTCGGCCTCCAGGGCACGATCTTCCGCCTCGCTGCGGCCGCGCACCCGGGTGCCGGCGATCGGTCGCACGGTGACCTCGCCGTCCTCCAGGCGGGTGAGGATCTCCGGCGAGGAGCCCACCACCTGGTGGTCGCCCAGGTTGAAGTAGAACATGTAGGGCGAAGGATTCAGGCTGCGCAGCGCCCGATACAGGTCCAGCGGAGGCGCCTGGTAGGGGATCGACATGCGCTGGGAGGGCACGCACTGCATGATATCGCCGGCCAGCACGTATTCCTTGATGGTCTCCACCGCGGCCTTGAAGCCCTCCTCCGTGAAGCCCGAGGTGAAGTGCCCCTCCTCCACCGCGGCGCGGCCGGTGCCGGGGCTGCTGGCCTGGATGGCCGTCTCGCGCAGGGAGGCCTCGAGCCGCCCCAGCTTCGCCACCGCCTGGCGGTAGGCCTCCGGTTCGGCGGGGTCGGCATGGGTCCACAGGGTCAGGCGGCCGGAGAGGTTGTCGAACACCACCAGGTCGTTGCACACCAGCAGCAGGATATCCGGCACGCCCAGCGGGTCCGGCTTCTCCACGCCGCGCAGGCGCGGCTCGATGTAGCGGATGGTGTCGTAGCCGAAGTAGCCGACCAGGCCACCGTCGAAGCGCGGCTGGTCGTCGAGGCGGGGCACCCTGAAGCGCGCCTGGAAGTCCTCGATCCAGGCCAGCGGGTCGGCGACCTCCACCGCGCCCTCGTCATGGCCGTCGACGATATGGCTGACGGTGAAGCCGCGCACTTCGATGCGCTCGTGGCTGGGCAGGCCGATGATCGAGTAGCGGCCCCACTTCTCGCCACCCTGCACGGACTCCAGCAGGAAGGTCCAGGGCGCATCGGCGAGCTTGAGGTAGGTGGACAGCGGCGTGTCGAGGTCGGCCAGTACCTCGCGGGTGACCGGGATGCGGTTATAGCCGGCCGCGGCCAGCTCACGGAAGCGTTCGGGGGTCATCATGGGCCCGGGTCCTCGCGGTGGGAAAGACGATGGTCAGTCGAGCGACGCCCCTGGGGAGCGTCCGGTCAGGCGAGCGTCACCATCGCCAGCCGCCGGTCAGGCCAGGGCATGCGGGGGAACAGGTGGCGTTGCGGCGGGAAAAGGCATCCAGCGTCATGCGGGTGTCCATCGGAGGAGATCGCGAGATCCGTTATAACGAAAAACTATTGATATTGCACATTATTATAGCGCAATCCAAATCACCCTAAACGAGTTCCGCCAGCGATTCAACTGTGCCATCCGGGCGGCTGAGGCTCACCGGTTCCCCGTGATTGTAGCCATAGGGCACCGCCAGGGTGCGAAAGCCTGCTGCCCGGCCGGCGGCGATGTCGTGGCGGGAATCGCCGACCATCAGGCCGTGACGCGGCGCCACCGCCAGGCGGCTGGCGGCATGGATCAGCGGCAGGGGGTCGGGCTTGCGGCGTGGCAGGCTGTCACCGCCCAGGCAGAGGGCGAAATGCGCGGCCAGGCCGAAGCGCTCGAGGATCGGCGCGATGAAGGCCGCGGGCTTGTTGGTGACCAGTACCAGCGGGAGCCCCGCATCGCGCAGGCCATCCAGTGCCGGCCGCACGCCGGGATACAGCCGGGTACGCTCACAGGGCGCGCGGCCATAGTGGACCAGGAAGGCCGCGTGGACCGCCTCGAGTCGGGCGTCCGAGGGGGACTGGCCCACGGCGTCGTGGAGGGCCCGCTCCATCAGCACCCGGGAGCCGTTGCCGACCCAGTCGCGCACCCGGGCCTCGCCCGGCGCGGCCAGTCCCTGGTCACGCAGGGCGGCATCCACCGCGGCGGCCAGGTCGGGCACGGAGTCCACCAGGGTGCCGTCGAGGTCGAAGGCGACCAGTCGGATGTCGGCCAGGAGTGGGTGCATAGCGGTTTCCTCGGGACAGTGGATGACGGACGGCAGGCGGCGGCTGCGCCACCCTGCGCATGTAATATTACGAAAAACATGCCTGATACCCTGATGAGGGCATAGGCAGGGGCGCGCAAGAGGCATATTCTAGGGTCAGCCGTCGCCGTTACCCGGCCGGAGTCCTCACGATGCCATGGCTGCCGCGTGTCCGCAGCCCGATGACACCGGACGAGACACCCGAGCGGACCCAGGCGACCCATTTAGGTTCTACCTCTTCATTCCTGACAGGAGTCTCCCATGACCCTACCACGCATCGTGGTGGTCGGCGGTGGCGCGGGCGGACTCGAGCTGGTGACCCGGCTCGGCCGCAAGTTCGGCAAGCGCAAGCGTGCCGAGATCGTGCTCGTCGACCGCAACTCCACCCACATCTGGAAGCCCCTGCTGCATGAGGTCGCCACCGGCGCCCTGGACTCCGGTCTCGACGAGATCTCCTACCAGGGCCACGCCCGGGCCAATGGCTATCGTTTCCAGCTCGGCACCCTGTGCGACCTGGACCGGGAAACCCGCACCCTGACCCTGGCCCCGGTGTTCGACGACGACGGCGAGGAGGTGCTGCCCTCGCGGACCCTGGCCTATGACGAGCTGGTGATGGCCGTCGGCAGCGTCAGCAACGACTTCGGCACCCCCGGGGTCGGCGAGCACTGCCACTTCCTCGACAGTCCCCAGCAGGCCGAGGCGTTCCGCAAGGCCATGCTCAATGCCTTCCTGCGCTACAACGCCCCCCGGGAGACGCCCTCGCGCATGAGGGTGGGCATCGTCGGGGCCGGCGCCACCGGCGTGGAGCTCGCCGCCGAGCTGCATGGCGCCTCCCAGATGCTCAACAGCTACGGCCTGACCACGCTGGACAGCGAGCACCTCGAGGTGCACCTGATCGAGGCGGCCCCCAAGGTGCTGCCCGCGCTGCCGGACCGCATCAGCCGGGCGGTGCACGCCGAGCTGGAACGGCTGGGAGTGGGCGTCCATGTGGGCACCCGAGTCACCCAGGTCGAACCCCACGCCATCCTCACCGCCGACGGCGAGCGCATCGAAACCGACCTCAGCGTCTGGGCCGCCGGCATCAAGGCCCCGGCCTTTCTCTCGACGCTTGGCCTGTCCACCGAGCCCAACCATCGCCTCAAGGTGACAGAGACCCTGCAGAGCGTCGATGACGAGCACATCTTCGCCTTCGGCGACTGCGCCAGCTGCCCCCAGCAGGACGGCTCGGTCGTCCCGCCCCGGGCCCAGGCCGCCCATCAGCAGGCCGCGCGCCTCTACCGCAACCTGGCGGCCCGGCTCGAGGACCGGTCGCTCAAGCCGTTCGTCTTCCGCGACCGCGGCTCATTGATCTCGCTGGCCCACTTCGATGCCATCGGCAGCCTGATGCGCGGGGCCTCGGCGCGCAGCCTGTTCGTCGAGGGCCACCTCGCCAAGTTCTTCTATGCCTCGCTTTATCGCATGCACCAGCGCGCCATCCACGGAGCGCTGAAGACCGGCCTGATGGTGGTGGTCGACGGCCTGAACCGCTTCATCAAGCCGCGCCTCAAGCTGCACTGATCCCCGCCCGATGCCGCAAGACAAGGGGCCGCCGGACATCCGGCGGCCCCTTTCACGGTGGCGTGGCAAGACGGCTCAGCGCTCGAGGGGCGCCGCGCTGCGTGCCTCCCGCGTCTCGGGGTGGTGGTAGACATGCACGTCGCGCTGGGGAAAGGGGATGCTGATGCCCACGGCGTCGAAGCGCCGCTTGATCTCCTCGGTCATCTCCCAGTGGACGTCCCAGTAGTCCTCCGCCTTGACCCAGGGCCGCACGATCCAGCTCACGCTGGAGTCGCCCATGGCGCTCATGCGGATGTTCGGCGCCGGGTCCGCCAGCACCCGGGGGTCGTCGGCCACCACGCCCTGCAGCACCCGGCGCACGGTGTCGATATCGTCGTCGTAGCCGACGCCCACCACCAGGTCCACCCGGCGGGTGGCGTGGCTCGAGTAGTTGGTGATGGCCCCGCTCATCATCTGGCCGTTGGGCACGATGATCTTGCGGTTGTCGGCGGTCTTGAGCTCGGTGGTGAAGATCTGGACGTCATCGATCACTCCGGCCACGCCGCCGGCCTCGACGTAGTCACCGATCTTGTAGGGGCGGAAGATGATCACCAGCACCCCGGCGGCGAAGTTGGCCAGCGAGCCCTGCAGGGCGAGGCCGACGGCCAGGCCGGCGGCACCGATCACCGCGATCAGCGAGGTGGTCTGGATGCCCACCTGGCTGATCGCCGCCAGCACCACGAAGATCATCAGCAGGGCATAGAGCATATTGCCCAGGAACTTGACCAGCAGCGGGTCGAGCTTGCCGCGCTGCATGGCCTTGAGCGAGAGGCCGTGGGCGAGCTTCGCCGCCCAGCGCCCGACCAGGAAGATGGCGGCGGCCGCCACCAGGTTGATGAGGAAGTTCGTGCCCTGCATCTGGACGAAATCGGTGATCCATTGGCTATCCATGGGGACTCCCTGTGCCGGCGGGGCCACGCCCCGCCTTCCTTGTGGTCATTCGCTGGCCCGACGCCGGGCCAGCCACTGTCGCTTCGCCGCGGCGGTCAGGCGCTTGACGGCGGCTTCCCGTCGCAGCGCCTCGCCCCGGTCACCGACGCGTTCGTGATGCAGCAGAACCAGCGGCCCCTTGCCCCGCAGGGCCTTGGCCCCTCGCCCGGCGCGATGCTCGGCCAGGCGCCGGGACACGTCGGTGGTGATGCCGGTATAGAGCGCCCCGCCGGCCGTCTCGATCACGTAGAGGTGCCAGTCCGCTGGCGCCGACACGGCCATCCTCAGGCCTCGGCCAGGGCCCGGCGAAAGTCGCGCATGACGCTGTCGTAGCGGTGCGGGTCGGCGGCATTGCGTGCCTTGAACACCGCCGAGCCGGCCACGAAGGTGTCCGCCCCGGCCCGGGCGATCTCGGCGATGTTGTCCACCTTGACGCCGCCGTCGATCTCCAGGCGGATATCGCGGCCCGAGGCATCGATGCGCCGCCGCGCCTCACGCAGCTTGTCCAGGGTCCCGGGGATGAACGACTGCCCCCCGAAGCCGGGGTTGACGCTCATCAGCAGCACCATGTCGACCTTGTCCATCACGTAGTCCAGAAAGGACAGCGGCGTGGCCGGATTGAACACCAGGCCCGCCTTGCAGCCGCCGTCGCGGATCAGCTGCAGGGAGCGGTCGATGTGCTCGGAGGCCTCGGGGTGGAAGGTGATGTAGGTGGCGCCGGCATCGATGAAGTCGCCGATCAGCCGGTCCACCGGCTTGACCATCAGATGGGCGTCGATAGGCGCGGTCACGCCATGCTTGCGCAGGGCCTCGCAGACCATGGGGCCGATGGTCAGGTTGGGGACATAGTGGTTGTCCATCACGTCGAAGTGGACGATATCCGCCCCGGAGGCGAGCACATCGTCGACCTCCTCGCCGAGGCGCGCGAAATCGGCGGAGAGGATCGAGGGGGCGATCTGGAAATCGGGTCGGGAATCGGTCATGGCGACGATCGGGTCCTGTGAGAGTCGATGGGCACGATGGGCGATATTCTAACAGCATCCGGCGGGCCCTCGGGTGCCTTGCGGGATCGCCGCTCCCGGTCGATAGTGATCAGTCGTGCCTCAACCGCGACAAGGAGATGTCATATGCCCCACCGTCTTTCCCGCCCGCTGGGCGCCGCACTGCTCGCCGGCAGCCTGCTCTGCGCCCCGCCGCTGCTTGCCCAGCCGGCGATCCTCGAGGGCGAACGCTTCCACCCCGAGGAAGGTAGCCAGGGCATGGTGGCCACCAGCCACTTCCTGGCCTCCCAGGTCGCCCGCGAGGTTCTCGCCGCGGGCGGCAATGCCGTGGATGCCGCCGTGACCGCCGGCTTCGCCCTGGCGGTCACCCAGCCCCGCTCGGGCAACATCGGCGGCGGCGGCTTCATGCTGATCTCCGACGAGGACAGCGGCGAGGTCATCGCCATCGACTACCGGGAGACCGCCCCGGCCGCCGCCACCGAGACCATGTTCCAGGACGAGGACGGCAACGCCGTCTCCGAGTGGTCGCGTTTCACCCATCGCGCTGCCGGGGTACCCGGCACCGTGGCCGGCCTGTCCCTGGCCCTGGAGAAATACGGCACCCTGAGCCTGGCCGAGGCGCTGGCCCCGGCGATCCGCCTCGCCGAGGACGGCTTCGCGGTCCCGCAGCGCTTCGTCGACGGCGTCAGCGAGGCCAGCGAGCGGCTGACCAAGTGGGAGTCGACCCGGGCGATGTTCTTCAAGGAGGACGGCAGCCCCTACGCGGTGGGGGACACCTTCCGCCAGCCGGACCTCGCGGCGACCCTCCGACGCATCGCCGAGCAGGGCCCCCGGGAATTCTACGCGGGCGAGACCGCCGAACTGATCGTCGCCGAGATGGCGCGCCACGACGGCCTGATCACCCGCGAGGACCTGGCCAGCTATCAGCCGGTGATCCGCGAGCCCAGCCACGGCAACTATCGCGGGTACGACGTCTATGCCATGAGCCCGCCCTCCTCGGGCGGGGCCCATATCGTGCAGATGCTCAACATTCTCGAGGCCTATGACATCGGCGGGATGGGCTTCGGCGCCGCCAACACCCTCCATGTGATGGCCGAGGCGATGAAGCGCGCCTATGCCGATCGCTCTGAGTACCTGGGCGACACCGACTTCGTCGAGGTCCCCCTCGCGGGCATCACCTCCGAGGGCTATGCCGACGAGCTGCGCGCCCAGATCGCCATGGACCGGGCCACCCCGAGCGACGCGATCGCGCCGGGCAATCCGCTGCCCTACGAGTCCAACGAGACCACCCACTTCTCCATCGCCGACGACGACGGCCTGGCGGTCTCCAATACCTACACCATCAACTTCAGCTATGGCTCGGGCATCGCCGTGGCGGGGGCCGGCTTTCTGCTCAACAACGAGATGGACGACTTCTCCGCCAAGCCCGGCGTGCCCAATGCCTACGGCCTGATCGGCGGCGAGGCCAACAAGATCGAGCCGGGCAAGCGCATGCTGTCGTCGATGACGCCGACCATCGTCAAGCGCGACGGGGAGAACTTCCTGATCACCGGCAGCCCCGGCGGCTCGCGGATCATCACCACCACCCTGCAGGTGCTGATGAACGTCATCGACCACGACATGAACATCCAGTCGGCGGTCAGCGCCCCGCGGATCCACCACCAGTGGCTGCCCGACGAGCTGCGCATCGAGGCCGGCTTCAGCCCCGACACCCTCGCGCTGCTGGAAGGCAAGGGCCACACCGTCAGCCAGCAATCGGCGATGGGCGCCGCCCAGTCGATCGTGATCGAGGACGGCCGCTTCTTCGGCGGGGCCGACCCGCGGCGCTCCACCTCCTCGGCCATGGGCCTCTAGTCGGCTCCTCTCCGCTCCCGGCCGGGGGGCGGGGCCTCAGCCGCGTCCGCGGCAGCTCCGGCGGCGGGTCCAGATCATCAGGGTCTCGGGCTCGCCGCTGGCCGGCTCCTCGGTTTCCAGGTAGGCATGGAACCCCAGCCGCCGGTAGAAGGAGACGGCGCGCACGTTGCGCGAGAAGACCCGCAGGGTAATGCGCTCGCTGAGCGCCATGACATGGGCCATCAGCTCCGAGCCATGCCCGTAGCCCTGGGCCTTGGGATCGACGAACAGCGCCTCGAGGTGCGCGCCGCGCATGGCCGCGAAGCCGACCACCCGGCCGCCGGCGTCCAGCACCTGGATCCGGCAGTCGGGCAGGCACTGCCGGGTCATCTCCTCGACGCGGGCGGCCCAGATGTCCTCGTCCAGGAAGGGATGGGCCAGGCGGGAGGCCCGCCGCCAGATCTCGACGATGGCGGGCATGTCCTCCGGGGTGGCGGGTCGGATCATGACGACATTCCTGTGATGATGCTTGCAGTGTATGCCGTCCTGCCCCGCTCGGCCTGCCGGATGCTGCAGGCCGCGGCTCGGGGACGATATACTCGGGGCTCACTCGCTTTAGGAGGTCCGCCCATGCGATGCCGCATCCTGCTCGCCTCGATGCTCCTGCTGGCCTCTGGCTGGCTAGCCGGCTGCTCCAGCCCCCACTATCTGCAGCCCGCGCCCAAGCGCAGTGTCGCCGTACCGGTCACCGGCCAGGGCCAGGCGGTAACGGTGGCAGCCGTTGACAGCCGTGACGAGGCGGTGATCGGCACCCGTAGCGGCAGCGCCATGTCCACCGCGGTGATCATCGTCGATCCAGCGACCCTGGAGCCGCGGCTTCAGGCCGAGGCCGAGCGGGCCGTGCAGGAGATGGGCTTCTCCCCGACCCGGGAGGCGGCGCCGGACCGCCCCAGCTTGACCCTGACCCTCGCCCACCTGGGCTACGAACGCGGTGACAGCCCGCCGCTGGTCGGCAGCGCCAGGCTGGAGGCCGTGCTGGTCGCCGAGGCCCGCAATGACGGTACCACCTACACCGGCACCTACACCTCGCGACGCACCCAGCAATACGCGGTACGCCCGGACCAGGAAGCCAATCTCGAGATGATCCAGGGGCTGCTCTCCGACGGCCTCGACCGCGCCTTCAAGGATCCCGAGCTGGGCCGGCTGCTGGCGCGCTGAAGCGGCCATGCAGGCAGCGCGGGCGCCCCTGGGGCGCCCGCGTCGCTGGTTCCCGATGAAGCTGCCGGGTGTCACTCGACCTTGGGGCCGCGGCGGGTCAGCGCCCAGACACTCTCCCGAAAGCCGCTGCCGGGCTCGGGGTCGCCATCCTCGAGGTGACGAAGCTCGAAGTTCGGCGAGAAGAGCGTCTCCACTTCGTCGGCATCGACGCTGTAGGGCGGCCCTCCCTGGTCTCCCGGCGCCCGGATCAGGCTGATCAACAGTCCCCGGGCCCCCGGGGGGAGCAGCTGGGCCAAATGGAAGGCGTAGCGCTGGCGGGTCGCCTCGGGCAGGGCGATCAGCGCCCCCCGATCGTAGAAGGCCCCTAGCTCCGCCGCCTGCTGGATATGGAAGTGGAAGAAGTCCCCGCACCACAGCTCCACGCTGCCCTGACGGCACACCGCGAAACTGTCGTGGTGATAACGGGACACCTCGCCGACGCCCTCGGCCAGGAACTGCTCGACGGCCGTCTCGGCGAGCTCGATGCCAAGCACCGGATGGTCGTGGCTGGCCAGCCAGCGCATGTCGAGGCTCTTGCCGCATAGCGGCACCAGCACCTTGGTGCCGGCCTGGATACCCAAGCCGGGCCAGTGGCGCTTCAGCGAGGGGTGCACCGCCTCGCGGTGGAAACCGATGCGCCCTTCCCGCCAGCGCTGCAGCCATTGGTTATCCATGGGGACCCGCTCAGAACCAGCGGTCGCGCTTGCGACGCCGGCGCGGCAGGTGCGGCACGACCAGGCCCACCAGCAGGCCGGCTCCGGCCACCCCGCCGCCATACATGAAGTAGCGCATCAGCAGGTCTTCCTCCTGGGTATCCAGGCGGGCCTGGAGCTCGCGAATGGTGGCACGGGACTGCTCGGTCTCCGCCTCGAGCTCGTGGTTGCGCGCCTCGAGCTGGGCAATACGCTGCTCCCGCACGTCCAGGGTCTCGGTCATCGAGGCCATGCGGCTCTCCCAGGTCTCGTTGATGCCGGAGAGTTCCTCGGACAGGGACTGGACCCGCGCCTCGAGCTCCGGCAGGCGGACCTGGGCGCTGGGACTGTCCTGCAGCTCGCTGCTAGGCACCCAGACCACGTCGCCGCTGCCGCTGCGCACCCGGGTGTAGTCGCCGCTGGTCTCGAGGACCTCCACCGGCGCACCGGCGGTCAGGGTACCGACGATCCGGTAGCCGTCGGTGGGACCGCTGCGCACATAGGTGGTGAGTTCATCGGAAACCCAGCGAGTGGCGTCCCCGGCCTCGTTTTCCTGGGCCTGCAGCGGCAGGGCCAGGGCCCCGAGTAACACGCCCACTGTCAGTGTCTTGCATCGTTGCATCGTCATGCCATCTTCCTGGCTGTCCAAGGCTCTGTTTGCGCTGCTCTACGGCAATGGCGGCGGTTGGCCGGCACTCCGTTCCGGCAACGACCGCGATGAAAGCGGCCCTGCCGCCAGTCATCCACAGCTTCTGTGGACAAGTGTCGGGAAAACCGCTGGAAAGCGTCGGCCAGGGGGCATGGCTGTCGCCACCGTGACACTTCGATCACTCGCTGACCAGTCGAGCGCCCGTCCCGCGTCCCCTGGCGGCCCCCAAGGGTACCACAGTCGGCCGCTACTGGCGGCGCACGCCCCTGGCCCCTCCCGCCGGGGGTGCGTATAATCGATGCCCTCATCGGAAGGCCTGTCGGCCTCCTTCCTGCGAACGTCCATCCACCGGTGTATCCCGTCGGGCCAAGACGCCACGACCTATTCTTATGGCGAAGAAACTCTTCATCAAGACGCACGGCTGCCAGATGAACGAGTACGATTCCGCACGCATGGCGGATCTGCTCGGCGAATCCCACCAGCTGGAGCTCACCGACGACGAGCGCGAAGCCGACGTCATCCTGCTCAACACCTGCTCGATCCGCGAGAAGGCCCAGGAAAAGGTCTTCCACCAGCTGGGCCGCTGGAAGAAGCTCAAGGAGGCCAATCCCGAGCTGGTGATCGGGGTCGGCGGCTGCGTGGCCAGCCAGGAGGGCGATGCCCTGCGCAAGCGTGCGCCCCATGTGGACATGGTGTTCGGTCCCCAGACCCTGCACCGTGTGCCGTCGATGCTCGACGCCCGCCAGGATGACCAGATCTCGGTGGTCGACGTCACCTTCCCCGAGGTCGAGAAGTTCGATCACCTGCCGCAGCCCAGCTCGGACGGCGCGACCGCCTTCGTTTCCATCATGGAAGGCTGCTCCAAGTACTGTACCTTCTGCGTGGTGCCCTATACCCGCGGCGAGGAGATCTCGCGGCCCTTCGAGGCGGTGATGGACGAGGTCATCCATCTGGCCGACCAGGGGGTTCGCGAGATCAACCTGCTCGGCCAGAACGTCAATGCCTACCGCGGCGAGAACCAGCTCGGCGACGAGATCGACCTGGCCGAGCTGATCGCCTGCGTCGCCGCCGTCGAGGGCGTCGACCGGATCCGCTTCACCACCTCGCATCCGGTGGAGTTCTCGGACAGCCTGATCGAGGCCTACGACGAGGTCCCGGAGCTGGTCAGCCACCTGCACCTGCCGGTGCAGGCCGGTTCCGACCGCGTCCTCGCCGCCATGAAGCGCGGCCACACCGTCGAGGAATACGTCGAGAAGCTGGAGCGCATCCGTGAGCTGCGCCCCGACATCAGCTTCTCATCGGATTTCATCGTCGGCTTTCCCGGCGAGACCGAGGAGGACTTCGCAGCGACCATGGAGCTGATCGGCCGCATCGGCTTCGACGTCTCCTTCAGCTTCGTCTACTCCGCTCGCCCCGGGACCCCGGCGACGGCTCTGCCGGACGAGACCCCGGAGGCGGTCAAGAAGCAGCGCCTGGCAATCCTCCAGGAACGCATCAATCAGCAGGCCATGCAGATCAGCCGGCGCATAGTGGGCAGCACCCAGCGCATCCTGGTCACCGGCTTCTCGCCCAAGGACCCCGGCCAGCTGTCCGGGCGCACCGAGAACAACCGGGTGGTCAACTTCCGCGCCCCCAATCCCACCGAGCTGATCGGCTATTTCGTCGACGTGGAGATCACCGAGGCCCTGCCCAACTCGCTGCGCGGCGAGCTGGCCTCACCGCAACGCTTCTGAGCGCAGCTTTCTTGCATTGCCCCGGCGCCCGCCGGGGCAGTAAGCTGACCCCCGACACTCATCAACGCACGGACCCGCCTGTCTTGAGCCAGCCATCCACTCCGGCCAACCGCATCATCACGCTGAACCTCGAGCCCAACGATCCGCGCCGCCTGGCCAACCTGTGCGGCCAGCGCGACGAACACCTCAAGCTGATCGAGGGCCGGCTCGGCATCACCCTGCGCAACCGCGGCAACGCCTTCCAGCTGGCCGGTCCCGGCCACCGGGTCAAGGCCGCGGCCAACGTCATCGAGCACCTGTACCGCGAAGCCGAGGCCAGCGACCTGACGCCGGATACCGTGCATCTCTTCCTCCAGGAGTCCGGCCTCCAGGCGCTGGAGGAGGACGAGGGCCAGGGCGACGACGACGAGGTACTGCTGCGGACCCCCAAGATGTTGATCAAGCCCCGGGGGCTCAACCAGCAGAGCTACGTCTCGAGCATCCGCGCCCACGACATCAACTTCGGCATCGGCCCCGCCGGCACCGGCAAGACCTACCTGGCCGTGGCCGCCGCCGTGGAGGCGCTGAACCAGCAGGAGGTGCGCCGCATCCTGCTGGTGCGTCCCGCGGTGGAGGCCGGCGAGAAGCTCGGCTTCCTGCCCGGCGACCTGGCCCAGAAGATCGACCCCTACCTGCGCCCGCTCTATGATGCGCTCTACGAGATGATCGGCTTCGAGCAGGTAGCCAAGCTGATCGAGCGCCAGGTGATCGAGATCGCCCCCCTGGCCTACATGCGCGGGCGCACCCTCAACAACGCCTTCATCATCCTCGACGAGAGCCAGAACACCACCCGCGAGCAGATGAAGATGTTTTTGACCCGCATCGGCTTCGGCTCGACGGCGGTGATCACCGGCGACATCACCCAGGTGGACCTGCCGCGGGGCCAGAGTTCGGGGCTGATCCAGGTGCTCGACGTACTCAAGGAGACCCCGGGGATCGGCGTCACCCATTTCGCCGCCAAGGACGTGGTCCGCCATCCGCTGGTCCAGCGCATCATCGAGGCCTACGACCTATTCGAGGCCGAGCAGGAGGCCGAGGAACGCGCCCGGCGCGAGGCCCGAGAGCAGGAGCGCGAGGCCCTGCGTCAGGAAAGACAGCTGGGCCAGGAGCGTCGCAACCGGCAGAACGGGGGTGAGGAGAGCTCATGAGCGAGACCTGCGTCGATCGCCAGGTGGCCCTGGACGCCGAGGGCCTGCCCGCTGAGGCCGAGCTCGAGGCCTGGGTGGCCGCGGTGCTGGCACGCCATCCCCGGGAGTCTCGCCACGAGCTGACGGTGCGCTTCGTTGATAGCGAGGAGAGCCGGGCCCTGAACCGGGACTACCGTGACCGCGACCGGCCCACCAATGTGCTGTCCTTTCCCTTCGAGTGCCCGCCCGGGGTGTCGCTGCCGCTGCTCGGCGACCTGGTGATCTGCCATCCCGTGGTGCTCGCCGAGGCCCGGGATCAGGACAAGAGCCTGGCGGCTCACTACGCTCATATGGTGGTCCACGGCACCCTGCACCTGCTGGGCCATGACCATCTCGAGGACGACGAGGCCGAGGCCATGGAAGCCCTCGAGCGTGACATCCTGGCGGGCCTGGGCATCGCCGATCCGTATCTCACCCCCAGCCCTCCGCACCGCGATTCCGATACCGAGGACGAGAGAGCCGACGCATGAGCGAAGACCGATCGACCGGCCAGGGCAACAAGTCCTGGCTCGAGAAGTTGTTCAGCGCCCTTTCCAGCGACAGCGACGAGCCCAGCTCCCGGGACGAGCTACTGGAATTCCTGCGCCAGGCGGCGACCCGCCTCAAGCTCGAGCAGGACGCCATGATGATCATCGAGGGCGCCCTGAACATCAGCGACCAGCAGGTCCGCGAAGTGCTCATCCCGCGCTCCCAGGTCAATGCCATCGCCCTCGACCAGCCCCTCGAGGAGTACCTGCCGGTGATCCTCGAAACCGGCCACTCCCGCTACCCGGTGATCGGCGAGAACCTCGACGAGGTGAAGGGCATCCTGCTGGTCAAGGACCTGCTTCCCCTGCTGCGCAACGGCAAGGACAACGGCCTGCCCTTCCAGCTCGAGGAGGTGCTGCGGCCGGCGATGTTCGTGCCCGAGTCCAAGCGCCTCAACAGCCTGCTCAAGGAATTCCGCGATACCCACAACCACATGGCAGTGGTGGTGGACGAGTACGGTGGCACTGCGGGCATCGTGACCATCGAGGATATCCTCGAGGAGATCGTCGGCGACATCGAGGACGAGCACGACACCGACGAGGAGGAGGATATCCGTGAACTGGGCGACGAGCGCTACGCGATCCGTGCCCTGACGCCCATCGAGGACTTCAACGAGCGCTTCGGCACGCGCTTCTCCGACGAGGAGTTCGACACCCTGGGCGGCCTGGTGATGCAGCGCTTCGGTCACCTGCCCGGTCGCGGCGAGCATACCGAAATCGGCGGCTGGCGCTTCACGGTGCTCAACGCCGACAACCGTCGCATCCGCCTGCTGGAAGCCGAGCCCGATACCGAGGGCCTCGAGGACTGACGCTCTCCCGACCATGGAAGGCCGCATGACGATTTCCCGCCCTCGCCGGGCCCTGGGCGCCCTGGCCGCCGTAGCGGCCGGCATCCTGACCACCCTGTCCGCCGCCCCCTTCCAGCTCTGGTGGCTGGCCCCCATCGCCGCCGGCCTGGTCTACGCGGGGCTGCCGTCCCTGACCGCCCGCCAGGCCGCCTGGCGGGGCTGGTGCTATGGACTGGGACTGTTCGGTTCGGGGGCTTCCTGGGTCTACGTGTCGATCCACGACTACGGCTACACCGGCGTACCGCTGGCCCTGGCCCTGACGACCCTGTTCGTGGCCGCCCTGGCGCTGTTCTTCGCCGTCACCCTGGGCCTCTACCGACGCCTCATTGGCCCGCGCCTGGCACCGCTGACCTTCGCCGGGGCCTGGGTGCTCGGCGAGGCCCTGCGTACCTGGCTGTTCACCGGCTTTCCCTGGCTGCTGCTGGGCAGCGGCCAGGTGGATGCCCCCCTGGCCCCCTGGGCGCCGGTCGGCGGCGTCCACCTGCTGTCGCTGATCGTCGCCCTCTCCGGCGCCCTGGGCGTGACCTTCCTGCAGCGCCGCTGGTGGGCGGCGCTGCCGTTGGCCGCCCTGTGGCTGCTGCCGCTGGCCCTGCCCGGCCAGTGGACGCGGCCCGCCGGCGAGCCCGTTCAGGTCGCCCTGCTGCAGGGCAACCTGCCCCAGCTGATCAAGTGGACTCCCGAGGGGCAACGCACTGCCATCGACACCTACCTGAGGATGACCGCCGCGCTGGAGGCAGACGTCGATGTGGTGATCTGGCCCGAGGCGGCTCTGCCGATGTTCGCGGACCAGGCCACGCCGGTGCTCGACCAGGCCCGCCGCCTGCTGCCGGCGGACAGTACCCTGGTCACCGGCATCCTGCAGCGCGATGACCAGGGTCACTACTACAACAGCGTGATCGAGGCGGCCGCATCGGGAGGCGAGTACCGCAAGCGCCACCTGGTGCCCTTCGGTGAGTACCTGCCTCTGGAGAGCCTGTTACGGGGCGCCATCGCCTTCTTCGACCTGCCGATGCCGGCCATGACGCCGGGCCCCGCCGACCAGGCGCCACTGCGTGTCGCCGGTACTCGTATCGGCAACGCCATCTGCTACGAGATCATCTACGCCGACCTGGTGGCCGAACAGGCCCGCCGCGCCGAGATGATCCTGACGGTCTCCAACGACACCTGGTTCGGGGCCTCCCTGGGTCCCCTGCAGCACCTGCAGATGGCCCGCCTGCGCGCCCTGGAAAATGGGCGCTACGTGGTGCGGGCCACCAGCAACGGGGTCACCGCGCTGATCGACCCCCGCGGCCGTCTACTGCAGCGGGCGCCCCAGTTCGAGGAGGCGACCCTGGTCGGCGAGGTGGTGCCCATGGATGGCCTCACCCCCTTCACGCGCACCGGCAGCTGGCCGGTGTGGCTGCTTGCCGTCCTGCTGGTACTGCCCGGCCTGCGGCTTCACCGCAAACCATAAGCTCGAAGCTCGAAGCTCGAAGCTCGAAGCTCGAAGCTCGAAGCTCGAAGCCAGATAGCCTCGCCTCCACCGACACAGAAAAACCCCCGCAGCCAGGCCACGGGGGTTCTCTTCCAGCTTCCAGCCGCGAAGCGGCGCTCTTCCAGTTCCCGGCTTCGCCGGGCGGGCTTCAAGCTCCCGACGAAGTCGGGCTTTCGTCGAGCACCTCGGGGATGGTCATGCGGACATAGCGGCCCGGGGCCGGTTCGAGGATGTCCAGCTCCCCGTCGCCCGGCTGGCGCGCCGGCACCATCTTCTCGGCGTCGGCATAGCCGTTGTCGGTCATCCAGGCCTGCCAGTGGGGCCACCAGGACCCTTCGTGGCCCTCGGCGCCTTCGAGCCATTGCTCCGGCGTCGCCGGCAGCTCGTCATTGGTCCAGAAGCCGTACTTGTTCTTGTGGGGGGGATTGACGATACCGGCGATATGGCCGGAGCCCCCCAGCACGAACTTGACCGGCCCCTTGGGCAGCAGCGCGCCGTAGTAGGTGCTGTTCCACTTGGCGATATGGTCCTCACGGGTGGAGATGAAGTAGCTGGGCGTCGAGATCTTGCGCAGGTCGATCTTCACGCCGTCCAGCTCGATGCCGCCGGGCTCGACCAGGCGATTCTCCAGGTACATGTGGCGCAGGTACCAGCCATGGGTCCCGGCCGGCAGGTTGGTGCCGTCGGTGTTCCAGTAGAGCAGGTCGAAAGGCGCCGGAAGCTCGCCCTTGAGATAGTTGTTGATGTAGAACGACCAGAAGAGGTCGTTCTCCCGCAGCAGGTTGAAGGAGTAGGCCATGACCCGCCCATCCAGGTAGCCGTCCTGCTCCAGCTTGGCCTCGATGCCCTTGAGCACCGGCTCGCTCAGGAAGACACCGAGTTCGCCGGGATCGCGGAAGTCCAGCAGGCTGGTCATGAAGGTCGCCGACTTGACCTTGCGGCCGCGGCGGGTGCTGGTGAGGTAGGCCAGCGTGGAGCCGGCCAGGGTGCCGCCGATGCAATAGCTCAGCAGGTTGACGGACTTCTCGCCGGTGGCCTGCTCGATGGCCTCCATGGCGGCGATGGGACCGAGCTGCATGTAGTCGGCCCAGGTCAGGTCGCGCTGCTCGGGCCCGGGGTTGCGCCAGGAGATGAGGAAGACGCTGTGCCCCTGGCCCACCAGCCACTTGATCAGGGAGTTGTCCTCGCGCAGGTCGAGGATGTAGTACTTGTTGATCCAGGGAGGAATGACCAGCAGCGGGGTCTTGTAGACCTGCTCGGTGCTGGGCGCATACTGGATCAGCTGCATCAGCTCGTTCTCGTAGACCACCGAGCCTGGCGTGATGGCGATGTTCTCACCGACCGCGAAGGCGCTGCGGTCGGTCATGGTGACATTGAGTCCCTCGGCGGAATTGGCCAGGTCGTGGCGCAGCCGGGCCAGCCCCTCCACCAGGTTCTCGCCCTTGGTCTCGATGGTGCGCCGCATGACTTCAGGATTGGTGGTCACGAAGTTGGTCGGCGACATGGCATTGACCAGCTGGCGGGCGTAGAAGGCCAGGTTGCGCTTCTGGTCGACGCTGAGGCCCTGCAAGCGGTCGATCAGCTCCTCGACCAGGCGCGAGAACAGCAGATACTGCTGCATGATCGCCAGGTAGTAGGGATCGTTCGTCCAGGCCTCGTCCCTGAAGCGACGATCCCCCTTCGCGGGCGTCACCAGGGGATCCACCGACTCGCCGGCCATGGCCTTGAGGCCGTTCTGCCACAGCTGGTACTGGTCCTCGAGCAGGCGGGCCTGGGTCTGCCACAGCAGGGACGGATCCTGCATCAGCGACTCGGCCCCGGCCCGGAAGGCCTCGCGCATGTCCGCATAGATGGTCTCCGCGGCATCATCCGGCACCATGCGGGGGAGCAAGTCCTCCATCAGGGCCTTGTACTCCTCGCCGATCGCCTTGAACTGCTCGTTCCAGACCTCTAGCTCGGCCTGAGACGGTGCTTGAAACCCTGGCTGCATTGCCCCCTCCTGTAACGCTGCCATCGACACGCGACCACCGCCGTCTCGCATGGCGAGACGGCGGTGGACAGATGAGAATCCGAGTGATCAGGAACGCTTGCGCGTCGCCTGGCTGGTACTGGTCGCCTTGGCCGTGCCCTGGGACTTGGCGGCGGCTTGCGCCTTGGGCTCCTGGGCCGCCCCGCTGGCACTCTCGGCGGCCTGCTTGGCCGCACCGGTGGCACTCTCGGCAGCCTGCTGGGCCGCACCGGTGGCACTCTCGGCAGCCTGCTGGGCCTGCTGGGCCTGCTCGGCGAGTTGCTGGCCGGACTCGGCGTAGAGCTTCTCCAGCTCGGTCTTGAACTGCAGGCTCATCTCGCCCAGCGCGCGGGCATCCTCCAGCATCTGCTTGGACAGCTCGTTCATCATCTCGGCCTGCCGGGTACCGAAGTCGCGCATGTCCTCGGCGTCCTTGACCTCGGTGGCATCGCGCATGCGCTCGGTGCCCATCTGGCTGTAGCGCTTCATGGACTCCATCTGGTACTGGGTCATGCGCTCCATGTTGTCCAGCATCAGCGAGTTGAGCTTGCGCATCGGCTCGAAGAACTGACGGGTCTGTTCGTTGAAGTTCTCGATCATCTTGTCTTGCATGGCCAATTCCTCCCGGAGGGAAAGGTGACGAAAGTCGTGCTGCGCTGCACAAATCGTAGTCTCGCACGACGCTTGTTGCAAGAAAGTGACGAGGGGCTACATCGAAGGTCGTATAGCGACCTCAGCCGTCTCCCTTACGGCGTGAGCGGGCACTCGCCGCGCCTGCCTTGGCGGCGTCCGCCTTGCCCTGGTGGCCCTCCTCGGCCGACGCCCCGGCGTCACCCGACTTGGCGCCGGCGGAGGAGGCGGCACGGGTCAGCATGTCCAGCATCATCTGCTGGTAGTTGCCGAAACTGGACATGCCCTGAGACAGGCCCTGCTGCAGCATGGGCTGCTGCAGGAAGGGCTGCATCAGACTCATGGGGTCATAGCCTTCGACGCCGGACTCCATCTGCTTCTGGATCCGCCCCAGCAGGTCCTGCTGGAAGGCCTCCACATTCGGCAGGCCCAGCGCCTGGCGAAACTCGTCGGGGGTCAGGTCGAATTCGACGTTGATCTTCATGAGCGGGCCGCCTTGTCGAAGAGAAATGAGATGATGCGGTCAGTGTAGCAGCCATGAGGCTCAGGGCAGCCGCGGGGTCGTCACGCTGACGTCCTGGTTCTGGCCACGGTGGCGCAGCAGGTGATCCATCAGGGTCAGTGCCATCATCGCCTCGGCGATGGGCGTGGCGCGAATGCCCACGCAGGGATCGTGGCGCCCCTTGGTGACGACCTCCACCGGCTGGCCCTCGACGTCGATGGAGCGCCCCGGGGTGGTGATGCTGGACGTCGGCTTGAGCGCCAGATGGGCGATGATCGCCTGGCCGCTGGAGATACCGCCCAGCACCCCGCCGGCGTGATTGGACAGGAAGCCCTCGGGGGTCATCTCGTCGCGGTGCTCGCTGCCGCGCTGGGCCACCGAGGCGAAGCCGTCGCCGATCTCCACGCCCTTGACCGCATTGATGCTCATCAGGCCGTGGGCCAGCTCGGCATCCAGGCGATCGAACACCGGCTCGCCCAGCCCCGGCGGCACGCCCTCGGCCACCACCGAGATCCGCGCCCCCACGGAGTCCTGGTCGCGACGCAGCTGGTCCATGTAGGCCTCGAGTTCCGGCACCCTGTCGGGGTCGGGGCAGAAGAAGGGATTGGCCTCCACGGCGTCCCAGTCACGGAACTCGATGGCGATGGGCCCGAGCTGGCTCATGTAGCCGCGAACCCGGATGCCGCAGGTGGCCAGATACCTCTTGGCGATGGCCCCGGCAGCCACGCGCATGGCGGTCTCCCGGGCGCTGGAGCGCCCCCCGCCACGGTAGTCGCGGATACCGTACTTGTGATGATAGGTGTAGTCGGCATGGGCCGGCCGGAAGCGGTCCTTGATCTTCGAGTAGTCCTTGGAGCGCTGGTCGGTGTTCTCGATCACAAGGCCGATGGCGGTGCCGGTCGTCACGCCCTCGAAGACGCCGGAGAGGATGCGCACCCGGTCCGCTTCCTGGCGCTGGGTGGTATGGCGGGACGATCCCGGGCGGCGGCGATCCAGGTCGTGCTGCAGGTCCTCCTCGCAGAGCGGCAGCCCCGGCGGGCAGCCGTCGACGATGGCGCCGAGCGCAGGGCCATGGCTCTCGCCGAAGGTGGTGACGGTGAACAACTTGCCGAAGGTGTTGCCGGACATGGGCGTTCCTCTATGACTGCTCAGCTGAAGGACGCCGCATGGGCGTCGAGTTCCGCGGCGGTGAGAGCGAACACGCCCTGGCCGCCACGCTCGAATTCCAGCCACAGGAAGGGTACCTCGGGAAAGGCGGCCTCCAGGTGGTGGTCGGAGTTGCCCACCTCGACGATCAGCACGCCGTCGTCGCTGAGATGCGCCCGGGCCTCGCGCAGGATGCGCCGCACGATATCCAGGCCGTCACGGCCGGCGCCCAGGGCCAGGCCCGGCTCATGGCGGAACTCGGCCGGCATGGTGGTCAGGTCCCGGGCGTCCACGTAGGGCGGGTTGGAGACGATCAGGTCGTAGCGCCGGCCGGCCAGGCCATCGAAGACATCCGACTCGACGGCGCGGACCCGGTCGCCGACGTCGTGGCGGGTGATGTTGATGCGCGCCACCTCCAGTGCCTCGGCACTGACATCGGCCAGGTCGACCTCGCAGGTAGGCAGGTGCAAGGCCGTGGCGATGCCGATACAGCCCGACCCGGTGCACAGGTCGAGGACTCGCGCCGGCGGCTCGAACGGAAACCAGGCGCCGAAGCCATGCTCGATGAGCTCGGCGATCGGCGAGCGCGGAATCAGCACTCGCTCGTCGACGCTGAAGGGAACGCCGGCAAAGAAGGCCTCGCCGAGCAGGTAGGGCAGCGGTCGCCGCGTGGTGATGCGCTCGCGCACCAGGCCGACGATCCGCGCGCGCTCCAGGGGCAACAGCCGCGCATCCTGCACTCCCGGGTCGACATCCCAGGGCAGGTGGAGGGCGCCGAGGGTCAGCGCCACGGCCTCGTCCCAGGCAGAAGCGGTGCCGTGACCGTAGTGCAGGCCGGCCAGGTGGAACTCGCTGGCGGTCCAGCGCAGGCAATCCCTCAGGGTGACCAGGCCCTCGACGAGAGCGTCATCGGCAAGCGCCAGGGTGGAGGAAGACGAAGAAGCGGGAGATTCGGCCACGGGACATCCTGTGGTTGACGGTTGCGAGGAGCGACGTGAAGCCACCGATTGTACCCTCGGCGGCGGTTCACAGCCACGCCAGGGTCGGTATACTGGCCCCTCCCCGCCAACCCACGAGGGAGCCATGAGCCGACGCCGCCAACGCCCGGACGCCGAAGAGATCAGTGCCTTTCGGCAGGCCCTGAGCGAGGCCGGCGTGCGCCCGCTCCACAGCAACCGGGCCGATCCGGGGCGCCCCAGGCGAACGGACGAGGCGACCCGAGCGCGTCGCGCGGCGGCCACCGCCGCCAGCGAGGGCATCGCCGGCGGCCGCACCTCCGATGGCCGCGTCGAGGCGGTGCGGCCGTCCGAGTATCTCGACTTCGCCCTGCCCGACCTGCCCTACCGCACCCGCAGCCAGCTCAAGCGCGGCCAGATTCCCTGGGCGGCCGGCCTCGACCTGCATGGCCACACCCTGGAGGAGGCGCGCAGCGAACTCGAGGCTTTCCTGGCCGACGCCATGGCGGCCCAGGCGCGCTGCGTGCTGGTGGTCCACGGCAAGGCCTGGGGCACCACGGCCGACTACCCGGTGATCAAGAGCCACGTGAACGCCTGGCTGCGCGAGTGGCCCAGCGTGCTGGCCTTCTGCTCGGCCAGCGAGGTCGACGGCGGTACCGGGGCCGTCTATGTGCTGCTGCGCCGGCGACGCGGCGAGGGCTGAGCCCTAGGCCTGGTCATCCGGGGCCACCGACGCGCTGCTCGGCTCCTCGCTCCGCGGTGTCTCGTTGCCCGATGTCCCGGCGCTCGGCTGCTTGATCCGTGACGTCTCGTCGCCCGGTGCCCCAGCGCTCGGCTGCTCGTTCCGCGACGTCTCGTCGCCCGGTGCCCCAGCGCTCGGCTGCTCGTTCCGCGACGTCTCGTCGCCTGGCGCCACGCTGCCCGGTTCCACCACCGGGATGCTGTCGGCGAGCGCCGCGCCCTCCTCGCGTCGATCCAGCGCCTCCTTGGCCAGGTGGCGTCCCAGCAGGATCAGGGCCTCGGCACGATGGAACTCGTAGGCACCGCAGACCGTCTTGGGCACCTCGACCAGCACGTCCGGGGGATACCCCGCCAGCTTGTACTTGGCCAGCGCCGCCTGGGTGATGTCGAAGGAGGCCAGGATCATGTCCAGCCGTCCCCAGGCCCGCCGCCCCCGGGCCAGGCTGTCGTCCTCGTCGCCATCGGCGCCGCCGCCGAGACCGTCGAAGAGCCGCCGGGTGGCGCCCCGCACCCCTTCCATCCAGCCACCGAAATCGACCGCGCCGCCCCTGTCGCGCGCCGCCTCCCGGGCCTGCTCCTGGGCAGCCTCGTCCGGGGACAGCAGCGACTCCAGGGTCACCGGCGCGGGGCTGTGGGCGGTCACGTTGACTGCCATGACGAAGTCCGCCCGGGTCGCCACCGTCGGGGTGATCGGCAGCGGGTTGAGCAGCCCGCCGTCCACCAGCACCTGCTCGCCATGGTGGACCGGCGTGATCACGCCCGGCACGGCGATGGAGGCGCGGATCGCCTCGAGCAGCGGCCCGGTCTGGAACCAGACCTCGCGCTGCCGCACCAGGTCGGTGGCCACGGTGGTGACCGGGATCGGCAGGTCCTCGATGCGGATATCCCCGACCAGTTCGTCGAGCTTGTTCATCACCTTGCTGGCCTTCATGGCCCCCATGGGACTCCAGGTCACATCCACCAGGCGCAGGACGTCGAAGTAGTCCAGCTGGCACACCCAGTCGCGATAGCGGTCGAGCTGTCCCGCCGCATGCACGCCGGCGACCAGGGCGCCCATCGAGCAGCCGGACATGGCCACGATCTCGTAGCCCCGGGCCTCCAGCTCCTCGATAACGCCGATATGGGCATACCCTCGGGCACCGCCACTGCCGAGCACCAGCGAGACCCGCTTGCCCTTGCGGTTCGAGTTGCGCATGTCGCCTCCTCTGTCAGTCGAGGTGTCCGGCCACGATCGCCTCAGCCACCGCCCCCACCGCGGCAGGCTCCAGGTGCAGGTGGTGCCCGCCCGCCAAGACCCGGCGCTGCAGCCCGGCGATGGCCCGCCGGGCGGACGCGGCACCGGGGCGACCGGCGAGGATGCCGCTCTCGGCCTCCAACAGCAGCACCGGACAGCGAATCGCCTCCAGCATCGCCCTCACCTGGTCCGGCGTGAAGCGCACCGGCGAGGGCCTCAGCAACCGCGGGTCCGATCTCAAGCGGAGGTGGCCATCCGGTTCCACGACGAGATTGCGCCGCACCAGCGGCCGCGCCGTCTCGCCATCGATGGGCGTGGCCCCTCCGGCCACCCGGGATGCCACGGCGCTCTTCTCATCAGGATAGCGCGGCGCCGTCGAGGGTGAGCGGCGATGCGCACGCAGTCCCTTGCGCAGCTGTCCGGGGGCGGCGGCGGCCTCGGTGGTCAGCGCTCCCATGCCATCGATCAGCGTCAGTGAGACGATCCGCTCAGGCAGCGCGGCGGCGAGCAGGCAGGCCACCCCGGCGCCCATCGAGTGGGCGAGCAGCGGCGCTCGCTCAAGGCCCAGGTCGTCCAGGGCATCGAGGACATCGTGGCAATAGTCCCAGAGGGCATAGTCGCCGGCGCGATGCCGGGACTGGCCGTGGCCGGCGAAGTCCAGCGCCACGACCCGGATGCCCAGCGCCTCGACCAGCCGGGGCGCCAGCCGCGAGAAGCTGGCGGCATTGTCGAGCCAGCCATGCAACGCCAGCCAGGTGGGACCTCCCGCCTCGCCCCAGGCCAGGCCGGCCAGGCGCCCCGCGGCGAGGCACAGCGGGCGGGGGACGGTCATGGCGCCCCCAGCAGGGTGTCGAGCATCGCCAGCAGCGTCTGGCGAGTCGCCTCGGGTTGCTCCATGGGGAACATGTGCCCGCCGGGGACCTTGGCCACGCGCACCCCACGCCGGCGAAGCCGACGCCGGCGCCGCGGGGTGAGCAGGTCGGATTCGGTCCCGGCAAGCACCCCGAGCGGGACCTGGACCCGCTCGGGCAGGTCGTCGAGATGGTCGGGCAGGTGACGGAAGACCGCCACCTCGATGTCGGGGTCGTAGAGCAGCACCACCCGGCCATCGTCGAGCTCGCGGGTGCCGCCGTCCACGTAGTCGTCGAGGGCCTGGTCGGTGAAGCGCCGGAACAGCCCGCGGCGTCGCAGGTAGTTGCGCATGGCCCGGCGGTCCGGCCAGCTGTCACGGCGCCCCAGGGTGCGTCCCGCCGGGGTGAGCTGGTCGACGAAACCGAGCCGCTTGGCCGCCTTCATCGCCAGGGCGTCGAACCCCAGCATCAGCGGCGGGTCGAGCATCACCACGCAGCGGAAACGCTCCGGGGCGCGCTCGGCGGCCATGGCCATGAGCACCCCGCCCATGGAATGCCCCACACCGATCACCGGCGTCGTGAAGCGGCCCAGGTGTTCGAGCAGCTCGTCGCGCAGCGCCAGCCAGTTATGGCCCACCGGGAAGTCGGGGTGGTGGCCGAGGCGGTCCAGTGGCTGGACGTCGAAGCGCTCGGCCAGCGGCGACAGGAAGCTGCGGTAGCTCTGGCCCGGGAAGCCATTGGCATGGGCAAAGACCAGCGGCACGGGGGCGGGGGTATCGGTTCGGCGCATGACATCTTCCTGTTGAGCGGGGGCCGTGGTTCCAAGTGGCGATAGCAGGCTAACGGGAATACCATGGGGCGCCAAGTCACCCTTTGGCCACCTTGACCTCGCGGAGCCCCACGTGAACCCAGACAAGCCCAAGCCCCAGCGCGATACCCGCACCCGCAATCGGGTCTTTTTCGTGACCGTGATTGCCGCCATCACCGTAGGACTCTGGCTGGCACGCTGATGGGCCTGTCTGGCATCTTCCTCGAGACCCTGAACGTGACCCTACCGGTCTTCGCCATGGTCTTTCTGGGACTGATTCTGAAACGCCTGCGCTGGATCGACCAGGCCTTCGTGTCGACGGCCTCGCTGCTGGTGTTCAGGGGGACGATGCCGACGCTGATCTTCCTCAGCATCATCCGAGCCGACCTGGAGGCCACCCTGGATCCCTGGCTGCTGGGTTTCTTCGCCCTGGCGACCCTGGGCAGCTTCCTGTTCAGCTGGGGCTGGTCCCGGCTGCGTGTCCCCCTCGCCGAGCGCGGTGTCTACATCCAGGGCGCCTTTCGCGGCAACTGCGGCATCGTCGGCCTGGCGCTGGCCGCTGGCCTCTACGGGGAAGCCGGCCTATCCGTCGGCGGCCTGCTGCTGGGGGTGGTGATCCTGACCTACAATGCCCTGTCGGTGATCGCCCTGGCCCACCACCAGCCGGAAGCGGCCACCGACTGGCGCAGCCTGACCGGCCAGGTCGTGCGCAACCCGCTGATCCTGGCGGTGGTGGCCGCGGTACCGGTTGCGGCACTGGACATCGAGCTGCCCGCCTGGCTGGCGACCTCGGGTGATTATTTCGCGTCCCTGACGCTGCCGCTGGCCCTGCTTTGTGTCGGAGCAACCCTGTCGCTGTCTGCAGCCGCGGGCCCTCAGGGCCGCCTGGCGCTGGACGCCAGCCTGGTCAAGATGGTCGTCCTGCCGGGACTTTGCACCGGCGCGGCCTGGATGGCCGGCTTCGAGGGCCGCGAGCTGGGGGTGCTGTTCGTGTTCTTCGCCAGCCCCACCGCCGCAGCCAGCTTCGTGATGGTCAAGGCCTTGGGCGGCAACGCCACCCTGGCCGCCAACATCATCGCCCTGAGCACCCTGCTGGCCAGTGTTACCGTGACACTGGGGGTGTTCGGGCTGCGGGCCGGCGGGCTGATCTAGGATCCCTGCGAGCCCGCCCTACCCCAGGCCACGGTGCCCTCGACCACCTCGAACTGCTCGATACCGCCGCCCTCCGCCGTTGCCTCGGCCGGCAACGGATTGGCGTGGGCGCGCTTGAAGTCGTCACTGCCCACCCAGGCACGGAAGGCCGCCTGGCTCTCCCATTCCGTCTCCACCACGTAGGGGGCCTGGTTGCCCTGGGGACGCAGCACGCGCATGGCGACAAAGCCCGGCTGCTTGTCGATCTCCCCGGCCCGGGCGCGGAAGCGGGCCTCGAACGTGTCCTCGAAGCCCGGGTTCACATGGATGCGGTTGTTGACGATATAGCTCACATTCCCTCCTGGTCGGAAACATCCGCAGGCGCGGTGACGCGGGTCAGCCGGGCGCAGCCGGCGGCCCGGACATCGGCATGCAGTTCGGCGATGGCGCCGGTGGCGAAGCCCAGGCCGCGGTCGGCGCGGCCGTCCACCAGCAGCCCGGTGAGCGCCCCCACCAGGGGCATATGGCTGACCAGCATCAAGGGCCGGTCGTCCGCCTGGTCGAGCAGCCAGTCGACCACCGCATCGGGCGGGTCGTCCGGGGTGATCAGCGCCAGCGTCTCCACCCCGAGCCCCAGCGCCTCGGCCACCCGATCGGCGGTCTGGCGAGCCCGCCGGTAGGGGCTCGACAGCAGGCGCAGCCGGGTGAGGTCCAGGTCGCCACGGGTCGCCAGCCAGGCGCCCATGCGGGCCACCTCGCGCTGGCCCTGCTCGCTGAGCCGGCGGTCCGGGTCGGGGCTGCCAGCCGCGGCCTGCCCGTGGCGCATGATCAGCAGTGGCTCAGCCATGGGGATCTCCCGTTTCGCGGTGGTCCTGCTGCACGTCTTCCCGGGGCAGCACGAACTCCACGTCGCTGCTCTGTTCGCCCTGCATCAGCAGGCTCGCCATCTGCCGCGCCGGCACGCCCGCGAAGAGCACCTGGTAGAGGCCCTCGGCGATGGGCATGTAGACACCCTCCTGGCGCGCCTTGTCGCGCACCAGGCGCACGGTATTGACCCCCTCGGCCACCTGCCCCAGCGCCTCGACGGCCTCGTCCAGGGTACGCCCCTGGCCCAGGGCGAAACCGACCCGGTAGTTGCGTGACAGCTGCGAGGAACAGGTGACGATCAGGTCCCCCACCCCGGCCAGGCCGAGGAAGGTCATGGGGTTGGCCCCCTGGGAGACGGCGAAGCGGCTCATCTCGGCGAGGGCCCGGGTCATCAGCATGCTGCGGGTGTTCTCCCCCATGCCCAGCGCCGCCGCCATGCCGGCGGCGATGGCGTAGATGTTCTTCAACGCACCGCCCAGCTCGACGCCATAGCGGTCGTTGCTGGCATAGACCCGGAAGTAGTCGCAGCCCAGCGCGGTCTGCACCCGGGTACGGGTCAACGGATCATGGCTGGCGATCACCGTGGCGGTGAGCTGACGCTCGGCGACCTCGGAGGCCAGGTTGGGCCCGGACAGCACGCCGATGTGGGTAAAGCCGGTCTCCTCCTCGAGGATCTGGCTCATCAGCTTGAAGCCCTCTTCCTGGATGCCCTTGGTGGTGCTGACCAGGATCTGCTCGGCGTCGAGCCAGGGTCGCGCCTGGCGCACCACCTCGCGGAAGGCCGCGGAGGGAATCGCCACCAGCACCAGGCCGGCCCCCGGGATCACCTCGCCGAGGTCGGTGGAGGCCTCGACGGCGGGATTGATGGCGTAGTTCGGCAGGTAGCGGCCGTTACGGTGCTCGCGGTTGATCTGTGCCGCCAGCGCGGGGTCGCGCAGCCATTGGCGCACCGCGAAGCCGTTGTCGGCGGCGATGCTGGCCAGGGCGGTGCCGAAGCTGCCGCCGCCGAGCACCGCCACCCTGTTGCGATCATCGGACATGGTCGCCCCGGAAAGTGGAATGGTCCGTGGAGTGTAACGAAAAACGCCCCGATTCGGGGCGTTGGGTGTGGCGGGGGCCGGGCCGGCGGGGCCGGCCCGGTCGCGCTCAGTCGATCATCGGTACCAGGGTGTCGATGCTCGAGCGGGCGTCGCCGTAGAGCATCCGGGTGTTCTCCTTGAAGAACAGCGGGTTCTCGATGCCCGAGTAGCCGGTACCCTGGCCACGCTTGCAGACGAACACCTGCTTGGCCTCCCAGACCTTGAGCACCGGCATGCCGGCGATCGGGCTGTTGGGATCCTCCTGGGCGGCCGGGTTGACGATGTCGTTGGAGCCGATGACGATCACCACGTCGGTCTCGGCGAAGTCGTCGTTGATCTCATCCATCTCCAGGACGATGTCATAGGGCACCCTGGCCTCGGCCAGCAGCACGTTCATGTGGCCCGGCAGGCGGCCGGCCACCGGGTGAATGCCGAAGCGCACGTTCTTGCCGGCGCTGCGCAGCTTGCGGGTCAGCTCGCTGACCGCGTTCTGGGCCTGAGCCACCGCCATGCCGTAGCCCGGCACGATGATCACGCTGTCGGCGTCGTTCAGCGCGCTGGCCACGCCGGCGGTGTCGATGGCCACCTGCTCGCCCTCGATCTCCGCGGCCGGCCCCTGGCTGCCACCGAAGCCCCCCAGGATCACGTTGACGAAGTTGCGGTTCATCGCCTTGCACATGATGTAGGAGAGGATGGCACCGGAGGAGCCCACCAGGGCGCCGGTGACGATCAGCAGATCATTGGACAGGGTGAAGCCGATGGCCGCCGCCGCCCAGCCGGAGTAGCTGTTGAGCATCGACACCACCACCGGCATGTCGGCACCGCCGATGCCCATGATCAGGTGATAGCCGATGAAGAATGCCAGGGCCGCCAGCAGCAGCAGGGTCCAGAAGCCGGCGCCGTTGAGGTAGAGCATCGCCAGCACCACGGACAGGCCCGCGGCGGCGGCATTCAGCAGGTGCCCGCCCGGCAGCTGGCGGGGCTTGCCGTCGACCTTGCCGGCCAGCTTGCCGAAGGCGATCACCGAGCCGGTGAAGGTCACCGCGCCGATGAACACGCCCAGCACCACCTCGATCTGCAGGAAGGTGAGCTCGGCCGGGGTCTTGTGCGCCACCAGGGCGGCGAAGGCGGAGAAGCCCTCGGTGCCCTGCTCGGCGAGCTGGCTGGCCAGCACCCGGCGCCGCTCGAGATCGGCATTGAAGCCGACGAACACCGCCGCCAGACCGACGAAGCTGTGCAGCGCCGCCACCAGCTGCGGCATCTCGGTCATCTCGACCTTCTTCGCCACAAAGGCGCCGATGATCGCGCCGATGACCATCATCGGCAGCATCCACCAGTAGCCGCCGATGCCCGGTCCGAGGGCGGTGAAGAAGACGGCCACGGCCATGCCGATGATGCCGTACCACACGGCCCGCTTGGCCTTCTCCTGGTTGCTCAAGCCCCCCAGAGAGAGGATGAAGAGTACACTCGCCGCGATCGAGGCGGCAGATACGAATCCTTGTCCCAACATGTAGTATCTCCGCCGCTCAGGATTTCTGGAACATGGCGAGCATCCGGCGCGTAACCTGGAAGCCCCCCACGATGTTGATGGTGGCGATCAGCACCGAGATCGCCGCCAGCAGCCCCACCAGGGCGCTGCCGGAGCCGATCTGCAGTACCGCCCCGAGCACGATGATCCCCGAGATGGCGTTGGTCACCGCCATCAGCGGGGTATGCAAGGAGTGGCTCACGCCCCAGATCACCTGGAAGCCCACGAAGCAGGCCAGGGCGAAGACGATGAAGTGCTGCATGAAGGACGCCGGGGCCACCTGGCCGAGCAGCAGCATCAGCGCACCGCCCACGCCGAGCAGGGTCGCCTGTCGCTTGGTCTGGGCGACGAAGGCGGTATGCTCGGCGGCCTTCTTCTCCTCGGG
Organism: Halomonas nitroreducens; assembly: GCF_003966155.1. Lineage (GTDB taxonomy): Bacteria > Pseudomonadota > Gammaproteobacteria > Pseudomonadales > Halomonadaceae > Halomonas > Halomonas nitroreducens. The sequence goes on along the minus strand of NZ_RXNS01000027.1, from coordinate 1,684 downwards.
CGTGGGCTCCTTCTCCTTGGGCTTGGGCTTGGCCGCAGCGATGGCCTGGACCTTGGGCGGCGGCGGCGGGAAGGTGATTTCGCCCTCGTGGGCCACCGTGGCACCGCGGATGACGTCGTCATCCATGTTGTGGTCGAGGGTGCCGTCCTTCTCCGGCGTCAGGTCGGTCAGCATGTGGCGGATGTTGGTGGCGTACAGCAGCGAGGCCTGGGTGGCCATGCGCGACGGGAAGTCGGTGTAGCCGACCACGACCACGCCGTTGTCGGTGACGATGCGCTGGTCGGGCACCGTCAGGTCGCAGTTGCCGCCCTTCTCGGCCGCCAGGTCGACGATCACCGAGCCGGGCTTCATGGCCTTGACCATGTCCTCGAGCCACAGCTTGGGTGCCGGCCGACCGGGGATCAGCGCCGTGGTGATGACGATGTCGACGTCCGGGGCCTGCTCGCGGAACAGCGCCAGCTGCTTCTCGCGGAACTCGGGGCTCGACGGCGCCGCATAGCCGCCGCTCTCGGAGCCGTCCTGGCTATCCTCGAAGTCGAGGAACAGGAACTCGGCGCCCATGGACTCGATCTGCTCGGCCACCTCGGGGCGCACGTCGAAGGCCCGCACCACCGCGCCGAGGCTGGTGGCAGTACCGATGGCGGCGAGCCCCGCCACCCCGGCGCCGACGATCAGCACCTTGGCCGGTGGCACCTTGCCCGCGGCGGTCACCTGTCCGGTGAAGAAGCGCCCGAACTGGTTGCCGGCCTCGATGACCGCCCGGTAGCCGGCGATGTTGGCCGTGGAGGACAGGGCATCCATCTTCTGGGCCCGCGAGATCCGCGGCACCATGTCCATGGCGATGACGCTGGCGCCCTTGTCGCGGCACTGCTCCAGCAGCGTCTCGTTCTGGGCCGGCCAGAAGAAGGAAATCAGGGTCTGACCCTTGCGCAGGTAGCCGGTCTCCTCCTCGGAGGGCTCGCGTACCTTGATGACAACATCGGCCGCCTGCCACAGCGCCTCGGCACCGTCGATGACGGTGACGCCGGCATCCCGGTAGGCGGCGTCGTCGAAGCCCGCGGCCTTGCCGGCACCGGCTTCGACCAGGCATTCGTGTCCCAGCTTCTGGATCTGCTGCGCGCTCTCCGGGGTCAGCGCGACACGCGCCTCCCCGGATGCACGCTCCTTGGGTGCACCAATCTTCACGATGGATCTCCCGCTTTAGTATTTAGATTTTGCATAAACCAGGCCGGACAGTGATACCTGAGACGCTAGGGATTCTCAAGCCGTATGACGGTGGCGGTTGTGTCCGGGACGGCGTGGTTACCGTCTCGACAACCGACGCACTGGTTGACGTGAACGTCAAGGGTGATTGCCGAACGATCCCTGGGTCATCCCTGACAGGCGTCCGAGGAACCGGCAGACTCATGGCGGGCACGCCGGGCCCGATCCCTGGTCTTCCTGGATCATGCCCCCAGGCCGCCGACTATCACCACGCCGAGCACCACGGCCAGCAGCAGCAGCGTCTCGAGGGCCATCAGGATCACCGGTTTCCAGCCCACCACCGCGAGCTTCTGGAACGACGTCTTGATGCCGAGCGCGGCGATCGCGGTCACCAGACACCAGCGAGACAGGGTCGACATCCCCTCGTTCACCGCCTCGGGAATGAGCCCCAGGCTGTTGACCACGACCAGCAACACGAAGC
>NZ_RXNS01000026.1 GCF_003966155.1 Halomonas nitroreducens | reverse complement strand
TTTTCAAAAAACCCTCGAAGAAACAAGCACTTCTGCCACTCATCACCGCCTGCAACGTTGCCCGTCGCCGGCAGCGGATGCGTACTTTACGGATTCTCCGGGGGTGGCGCAAGCCCTGCGGGGAAAAAGATTCGGGGAGCACCGCCTGGCGGCGCTCCCGCCGACATCAGCCGCCGATCTCGAGGCGCACCATGCCGGTCCCGCTACCGAAGCTATTCACCTCGACCCGGTAGGTACCGGGCTCGAGGTGCTGAGTGATCCGAGACCCGAGCCCCAGGTCGCCGGCATCGTCGTTCTGGGCGTCGACGCCGCGCCCCGACAGCCGCAGCATGGTATCCACCGCCGCCGAGGTGGCCTCGACCACCACGGGGCGCGCCTCGTCGATCACCAGCTCATAGGCCAGGCTGCCGCCGCCGAGATTGCCGTAGACGGTCTCGCCGGGACGCACTTCGCCGCCGTCGCTGGTGCGCCCCTCGAAGGCCTGCCCTTCGGTCCGCAGGCGGTAGATGCCGCTGCCGCTGTAGCTCTGCGCCTCGAGGACATACTCGCCGGGCTGCAGGATGGTGGTGATCAGGGCGTTGCGATCACCGCCGCTGTCGTCGTCGCTCAGGTCCAGGCCATTGCCGTGCAGGCGCAGCATCGGGTCGAAGTCCTGGGAGTCCAGCGCCAGCCGCACTTCGACCGGTTCGTCGATCGCCAGGCGATAACGGCTCTCGCTGAGACCGGTCAACTGGCCGCGCAGGCTCTCGCCGAGGGCCAGCGCGCCCTCGTTGCGGAACTCGCCGTCGAAGTCCCGGCGGGTCAGCTCGAGGGCATAGTCGCCGTCGCCCTCGCCATAGCTGTCGACCTCCACCCGATAGTCGCCGGCCATCAGCACGGTATCGAGACGCGAGTCGGTGCCATTGCCATCGTCGTCATTGGCGATGTCGGTGCCTTCCCCGGTGACCCGCAGCACGGTATCGAAGGCCCGCGAGCGCAGCGACAGGCTGATCTCGGAGGGCCCGTCGAGGTGCAGGCTATAGGCATTCGGCGCGGCCCCCTTGAGGGTGCCACTGACGCTGTCGCCATTACGCAGGGGACCGCCGTTGCGCCAGCCGTCGGCCAGATCACGGCGCTCGGCCATCAGGCGATAGACCTCTCCGGTACCGAGTACGCGGCTGGGACAGCTCGCCTCTCCGCCGACGGCGGGGGCATGGTCGGGGCGCAGGCGGACGCGATAGTCCCCGGCATCCAGATAGGCCTCGAGACGCAGCTCGCCGGTCGCACAGGCGTGGGCCGACTGCGAGACGCCGCTGCCCTCCAGCTGCAGGCCGAGGTCATCGACGCCGCTCAGCGACAGGGAGAGCAGCGCCGGCCCGTCGAGGCGAATGGGATACTCGGTCGCGTCCCCGTCCAGGCGCCCGGTCAACGCACGCCCCGGCACCAGCTCGTCCTGGGTCCCGATCGGCTCGGCGCCGAGGCGATAGGGACCGAAGGCGTCCTGGCCACGCCCGTTGACCACCACCAGCATGCAGGCGTCGTCCGCCGGCGCTGCCAGCAGGGTCAGCGGCCCGGCTTCGGGGCCGCCCCGGGCGCTGCCCAGCCACTGCCCCTGGGAATCGAAGGCGGACAGCTCGGCCGCAAAGGGGGCCTCGAGGGCATAGGACTGGCCTTGGCCAGCAGTGGCGCCGGCACATAGCCAGTGTGCCGAGTAGCGGGTGCCGTTGTTGAGGTTGACGAGGCTCGACGAGGTGAGCTCGCCGGCGATATCGCTACCGAACGTGGCCTCGGGGGCCGAGACGAAGCGCGTCTCTTCCTCGACGCAGCCGGTCAGCAGGACCAGGCCGGCGGCGCCGACCAGCAGACGATGGGGGCGAAGCACCGCATGACCGGACGCCCTCCGGATTGCTTGAACTACCACTCGAAGTCTCCCTACGTAAGTATCACTCTCTGTCGCACCCATGCGACGAGAGGTAATACTTTAGCCGAAAACGGTATAGAAGGGGCGCGCCCGAGAGCGGCGGAGTAGCGGAGGAGCACAGGGCGACGCTCCCGGAGCGCGCCCGCCGCCGGGAGGGACGCTCACGGCGCGGCGCTGGCCCGGTCGAGCAGCGCGAGGATCGAGCGGTAGGGGATGCCGCCGTGCTCGGTCAGGCCGATCTCGCAGGTGCGCGAGTTGGAGTAGCCGGCGCTGCAGTCGGCCACCTGGTCGGCCAGTCCCGCCAGCGCGGAGGCATTGAGCTCCGGCGTGGTGAAGCCCTTGTCACCGGCGAAGCCGCAGCAGGTGATCTCTGCCGGCACCACCACTTCCCGGGCGCAAGCCCTGGCCAGGCCGACGAACTTGTCGGCGAGCCCCATGCGGGTGCTCGAGCAGGTCACATGCACGGCGACCCGCTCGTCCAGCGGGGTGACGGCGAGCCGCGGCAGCAGGTGATCGTGGGCGAAGGCGACCGGCTCCAGCATCTCGAGTCGCTCATCGAGGTGCTCGCGCATCTGCAGGGTACAGGGGCTGGTGTCGCAGAGCACCGGATAGCGGCCGTTGTGGCTCGCCACCAGCAGCTCGCGATTGAGCTCGCGTCCCTTGTGGGTCGCCTCCTCGAACTGCCCCTTGGACTGGAAGGCCATGCCACAGCAAAGATGGCCGATCATCTCCGGGAGGATGACCTCGAAGCCCGCCTTGTCGAGCAGTGCCAGGGTGATCTCCATCACCGAGCGCCGCTCCGTGTCGTCATGGTCGGCGCCGAAGATGCGGGTGGCACAGGAGGGCAGGTAGACCACCTTGTCCCGGGAGGCATCACCCGACGACACGCGGTCGAGCACCCGAATCGACGCCGCCCTGGGCAGCGCCGGACTCCACTGGGGCAGGCGGTCGCCGCTCAGGCGGCGCGCCCCGGTGCTGGCCTTGGCCATCAGGTCGGTGCCGAGCAGGCTCCTGGCCGCGCCGGCCGCGTTGAGCCCGCCCCGGGCCACCCGGGTCGCGCCCGAGAAGTGGCGCCCGATGCGCCGCGCGACTCCGGCCGTGCCGGCGGCCCGTTCGTGGCGCATCCCGCGTACCAGGTCGCCGGTATTGATGCCCACCGGGCACTGGGTAGAGCAGAGGCCATCGGCGGCGCAGGTCTCGTCACCCACATAGCGATAATCCTCGCGCAGGGTGGCCAGACGCGTCTCGTCCTCGGCGCTGCGCGAGGCGCCCAGCGCCTCGAGCCTTGCCAGTTCCCGGGCGATGACGATGCGCTGGCGCGGGGTGAGGGTCAGGTCCTTCGACGGGCAGACCGCCTCGCAGAAGCCACACTCGATGCACTTGTCGACGATCTCATCGGCCTCCGGCAGGGGCTTGAGGTTCTCCAGGTGCAGGGTCGGGTTGCGGCTGAGGATCACCTCTGGATTGAGCAGGTTGCCGGGATCGAAGAGCGCCTTGATCTCCCACATCAGCGCATAGGCGTCGGGCCCCCACTCCAGCTCCACGTAAGGCGCCATGTTGCGCCCAGTGCCGTGCTCGGCCTTGAGCGAGCCGCCGTACTCCACGCCGACCAGCTCGGCCACCTCGTCCATCAGCGCCTGATAGCGCCCCACCTCGCCGGACTTCTCGAACCCCTGGGGAAAGACGAAGTGCAGGTTCCCCTCCAGGGCGTGGCCGAACAGGATGGCGTCGCGGTAGCCGTGACGATGGAAGATGTCGGTCAGCGCCAGCACGCCCTCGTCGAGCCGCTCGATGGGGAAGGCCACGTCCTCGATGATCACCGTGGTGCCGATCTCGCGCACCGCCCCCACCGCCGGGAACAGCCCCTTGCGGATCTTCCAGTAGAGGGCGTAGGTGTCGGCCTCGCGGGTGAAGGTGACCGGCTCGAGGGCCTGGATGCCCTCGAGGGTCGCCTGTACCGCCTGCATGCGCGCCTCGAGCTCGGCCTCGGCGTTGCCACGCACGTCGATCAGCAGCGCCGCCGCCCCCTCGGGCAGCGTCTTCAGCACCACCGGCATGCCCGGCTGGTCCTGCACCGAGCGCAGCGCGGCGCGGTCCATCAGCTCCACCGCGGAGACCGGCGCCTGCTTGAGCGCGATGGTCGCGCGGCAGGTCGTGCCCATGTCGGGGAAGAAGGCCAGGGCCGCGGCCTTGAGGGGCTCGTCGACCACGGTGTCGTAGGTGATGGCGCTGATGAAGCCCAGGGTGCCCTCGGAGCCGATCATCAGGTGCTTGAGGATCTCGATGCCATCCGTGAAGTCGACCAGGCTGTTGAGGGCGTAGCCGGTGGTGTTCTTGAGCCGGTACTTGTGGCGGATTTTCTCGGCGAGGGCCTCATTGCCCCGGGTCTGGGCGGCGAGGCGCTCGAGTCCGGCCAGCAGCTCGCCGTGGGAAGCCCGGAAGTCGGCGACGCTCTCGGCATCGGCGGTGTCGAGCCGGCTACCGTCGGCCAGGATCACGCGGATGTCGCGCACCGTGCGGTAGCTGTTCTGGGCGGTGCCGCAGCACATCCCCGAGGCGTTGTTGGCGGCGATGCCGCCGACCATGCAGCTGGCGATCGAGGCCGGATCGGGCCCGATCTTGCGCCCGAAGGGGGCCAGCAGCTGGTTGGCCCGGGCCCCGATGACCCCGGGCTGCAGGCGGATCGCCCGCCCGTCGTCGAGCACCACATGATCCCGCCAGCCGCGGCCGAACTGGATCAGCACCGAGTCGGTCACCGCCTGGCCGGACAGCGAGGTACCGGCAGCGCGAAAGGTCACCGGCAGCCGTCGCGCCCGGCATTCCGCCAGCGTCCGCTGCAGCTCCGCCTCGCTCTCGGGGCGCACCACGAGCCCCGGGATCAGTCGGTAGAAGCTGGCATCGGTGCCGTAGGCCAGGGTGCGCAGCGGATCATCGATCAGCCGCTCGGCGGGTATCGACGCCGAAAGCGCCGCCTTCAGGTCGCGCCAGGGGCTCGCCTCCGTCATGCCGTCGCTCCCGTGTCTCACGTCGCGGTGCCGGCGTGGCGGACGAGGATGATAAGTTCACGCGGGCCGTGGACACCGTAGGCCAGGGTCTGCTCGATGTCGGCCGTCTTGCTCGGCCCCGAGATCAGCAGGGCGTTGGTGGGCATGCCCGCTGCCCAGTCATGAGCGACCATCACGTCAAAGAGGGTGTCCTCGAGAGTCTCGGCATCCAGCACGGCGATATGAATCGGCGGCACCAGGCTCAGCAGGCGCGGTTCGTCCGGGGTGGGCCAAAGCCAGAGGCTGCCGGTCTCGGCGATACCGCCACCGGTCGAGGTCAGCGCGGCGTCCACGCTCTCGAACTGCTCACGCTGCCAGCTCTCGATGTCCCGGTCGACGGCCACCAGCTCGATGCCGGTCCCGGCCAGGGCCGTGCGCGCCGCTGCCGCCACCGGGTGTTCGTGCCCCAGCGCCAGCCGTTGCACGCCCTTGTCGCGGAGCACGCCAGCGAGGGCCTCGGTCCAGCCGTCCCGGGACGCGTGGATCACTTCGCCATGCACGGAGGTGATCCAGCGCTCGAACCGCGCGAGGCGCTCCTGCGCCGTCCAGCCGCGCCCGGTGACCACGGCGAAGTCGCTCTCCGGTGCCTCCAGGGGACCGTCGGCCCGCTCACGCAGTCGCTTCAGAATGGTCTCGCGGGCACTCATGCGTCCTTCTCCTCTGCCGCCTGGGCTCGGCGCTGCTTGAGCAGGCCGTGCAGGGTGGTCTTCGCCGGCTTGGGCGCCGCGCGATAGTCGGTCCAGGGCCCCAGGTGGGCAGGCGTCAAGCCACGCAACCTGCCGGCCAGGGCAGTGCCGCTGCGCCAGACCCCCGGATGGGTCGCCAGCCACTGCCACCCCTTCCAGGCCGCCAGCTCCTTGCGCGAGCGCTTGGCGCCGGCGCCACGCACGTTGCCGCGCCCCTCGCCAACCGCCTCCCGGCGCAGCCGCACCAGCAGGTCGGGGATCGGGATCTTCACCGGACAGACCTCGCCGCAGGCCCCGCACAGGCTCGAGGCAGTGGGCAGGTCCTTGGTCGACTCCAGGCCCTCGAGGTGGGGCATCAGAATGCTGCCGATGGGACCGGGGTAGGTGGTGCCGTAGGTGTGCCCGCCGACCCGGGTGTACACCGGGCAATGGTTCATGCAGGCCCCGCAGCGGATGCAGCGCAGGGTGTCGAGCAGCTGGTCGTCCTGGTAGATGCCGGAGCGGCCGTTATCGACCAGCACCAGGTGGACTTCCTCCGGACCATCGTGCTCGCCGGCCCGGCGCGGCCCGCTGATCATGTTGAAGTAGGTGGTGACGTGCTGGCCCGTGGCCGAACGGGTGAGCAGCGAGTAGAGGGGCGCCACGTCGCGCAGGTGTTCAACGACCTTCTCGATGCCGGTCACGGCGATGTGCACCGGCGGCACCGTGGTGGTCATGCGACCGTTGCCCTCGTTCTCCACCAGGCACAGGGTGCCGGTCTCGGCCACCGCGAAGTTCACGCCGGAGACCCCCACGTCGGCGGCCATGAAGCGTTCGCGCAGTTGCAGGCGGGCCGCTGCGGTCATGGCATCGACATCCCGGGTGCGCTCGATGCCGGTCTTGTCGTGCATGATGTCCGCGATCTCGTCGGTATTGAGATGGATCGCCGGCATGATGATATGCGAGGGCGTCTGCTCGTTGAGCTGCACCAGGTACTCGCCGAGGTCGGACTCCAGCGCCTCGATGCCGGCCGCCTCCAGATGGGCGTTGAGATGCATTTCCTCGGAGACCATCGACTTGCCCTTGATCACCGATTTTGCCTCGCGGGCCTCGCAGAGCTCGCGGATGATACGGCAGGCGTGCTCTCCGTCCTCGGCCCAGTGGACGCGGATGCCGTTGGCCTGGCAGTTGGCCTCGAGCTGCTCCAGCAGGTCAGGCAGCCTGGCCAGGGCCCGCAGGCGGATATTGGCCCCCAGCTCGCGCAGCGTCTCCAGGTCCCATTCGCCGAAGCTGTCCCGGCGCTTGCTCATCAGGCCATCCATGGCCTTGCGGAAGTTGGCCCGGATCTGGGGGTTCTCCAGGGCCTCATGGGCCTGGCGATGGAAGGCAGCGGGGGTGAAGGTCTGTACACTCATGATGTCCTCCGCCACAGGTAGCTGGCGATATGCTCGCCGCGCACGGCACTCTGGCGGTGCTCGAGGCGCCCGTCGATGTTCATCAGGCAACCACAGTCCGAAGTGACGAAGTGCTCGGCGCCGGCCGCCTCGATGGCCCGGCTCTTGTCTTCGACCATGGCCGCCGACACCTCCGGGTGACGCACCGCGAAGGTGCCGCCGAAGCCGCAGCACTCGGCGGGCCGGGCCTGCTCCACCAGCTCCACGCCCTCGAGACGGCCGAGCAATGCCGGGCCGGTCTCGGCCAGCCCCATCTCGCGCCGGGCGCTGCAGGAGGTATGCATGGCCACCTTCTCGGGGGCTCCACGGTCATCAAGGCGCAGGTGGCAGACATGCACCAGGAACTCGGTCAGCTCGAACACCCGGCCGGCGATCTCCCTGGCCGGCGCCTCCCGATCGGTACCGGCGAACAGGTCGGGGTAGTGGACCCGCATCATGCCGCCGCAGGAGCCGGAGGGCACGATGATCGGCCAGGGCTCGGGGAAGAGGTCCAGCTGGGCCGCGGCGACGGCCCGGGCCTCGTCCTGGTAGCCCGAGGTGTAGGCCGGCTGGCCGCAGCAGGTCTGGTCCTCGGGGAAGATCACCTCGATGCCTTCCCGCTCCAGCAGGCGGATGCCGTCGAGGCCGGCCTGGGGGAAGAAGAGGTCAACCAGACAGGTGCCATAGAAGTACACCTTGTCGGGCCTGGCGGGGTAGAGCTTGACGGGCGTCATGGTCAGGGTCCTCGGCGCCGGCCGGGTGGCGGGCGCTGTCATGATGAGCCTGGGCGATTGTAAATTGGTAAAACCAATTTACAGATCAATATCACCGCACAGTATGGGGCGGCACTGTAACTGTCAAATACCGGGCGCCCAGAAGCGCCTCAGGATGATTAGACTTTGGTCTACGACTGACAGAACAGAGCGCCAACCTGCTGAAATGGCGAACAATGCCCGATCCGCCGGCAACACGATATATTGGTAATACCAATTCATCGGCGCTATCATGGAAACCGAGATCCCGTGCCCAGGAAGCGCCACCATGTCCTATCAAACCCTCCGCCAGCCGCGCCTGGCCGATGTCATCACCGAGCGCCTCGAGGCTCTGATTCTCGAGGGTAGCCTAAAGCCCGGCCAACGGCTGCCACCGGAGCGCGAACTCGCCGAGCGCTTCGGCGTGTCACGTCCATCGTTGCGCGAGGCGATCCAGAAGCTCGCCGCCCGCGGCCTGCTGAGCAGCCGCCAGGGGGGCGGCACCTTCATCACCGAGGACCTGCACAGCGGTTACAGCGACCCGTTGCTGGAGATGCTGTCCCGTCACGGCGAGTTCCACCTGGACCTGCTGGAATTCCGTGATGCCATGGAGGGCCTGTCCGCCTACTATGCCGCCCTGCGTGCCACCCCTACCGACAAGGCGGTGCTGATCGAGCGCTTCGAGGAGCTGGAGGCGCGCTTTGACGAGCAGGACCCGGCCCGGGAAGCCAAGGCCGATGCCGCCTTCCACCTGGCCATCGCCGAGGCCGCCCACAACGTCATGCTGCTGCACACCATCCGCGGCATCTTCCATCTGCTGGAAAAGAGCATCGTCGAAAATCTCGAGCACTTGTTCGGCAAGCCCGATGCCCGCAAGAACCTGATGGCCCAGCACCGCGCCCTGCTCGACGCCATCCTCCAGGGCCGTGCCGAGGAGGCCCGCAGCCGGGCCCACGAGCACCTGGTCTACGTGGAGGAAGGCCTGCTCGAGGCGGCACGCGCCGAGACCCGTGCGCAGCGCTCCCTGCGTCGCGCCCAGGCGATGCCCACGGCGAGCCACTGAGTCCATGCCCCACCCCGCGACTGCCTCGAAGCATCGCCGCCTGGCCCGTTTGCTGCTGTGGGGGCTGGGCCTCGCCGGGCTCGCCCTGTGCATGTGGCAGACCGCCCAGGTAGCCCGGGAGCAGGCCCTGCAGAGCCTGCGCCAGGACGCCGAGAACGAACTGCGCCTGTCGGCCGCCGGCTTGACCGGCCACCTGTCGCGTCACGACTACCTGCCGGAAGTGCTGGCCACCCGGGAGACGGTCAAGCGGTTCCTGGCGTCGCCGGACAGCCAGGATCCGATGCCACTGAACCGCCTGCTCGATCGCTTCCGGGCCACCGCCGGCGTCTCGGACATCTACCTGCTCGACCGCGACGCCAACACCCTGGCCGCCAGCAACTGGCATCGCCCCGACACCTTCATCGGCCAGAACTACCGCTACCGGCGCTACTACCAGGAGGCCATCGCCGGCCGCAATGGCCGCTTCTTCGGACTGGGGGTCCAGTCCCGGGAACGCGGCTACTACTTCTCGGCACCGGTCTGGCTGGACGAGACGGCCCCGGATGCCCGCCCCGACGGGGTAATGGTAGTCAAGGTGCTGCTCACGGCCGTGGAGGGCAGCTGGGCCGAGCAGGATGCCGAATTGCTGGTCACCGACCGCGACGGCGTGGTCTTCCTGGCCAGCCAGCCGGCGCTGCGCCTGACCGCTCTGGAACCGCTCGGCGAGGCGCAGCGCGTGACCCTGCGGGCCTCGCGGCGCTATGCCGACGAGCCACTACCCCCCACCGGCCTGCGTCCGCTCGAACATCGCGACGAGCGCACTCGCCTGGTGACCTTCGCCCGCGGCCCCCTGGCGGGACAGCACTACCTCAGCCTGACCCGCCCCATGCCGGCCTTCGACTGGCAGATGCACATCCTCAAGCCCCTCACCCCGGTATCCAGTGCCCAGTGGGTCTCGGCATCGCTGGCCGGCGGCTTCTATGGCCTGATGGTCCTGGGGGGCGGGATCGGCTGGCAGCGCCTGCGCCTGCGCCGGGAACGCGAGCGCTTCGCCGAGCGCGAGCGCTTCGCCGAGCGCGAGCGCCTGACCCTGGCCCGGGCACGTGACGAACTGGAACGCAACGTGGCCAACCGCACCCGCGACCTGGTGGCCACCAACCGTCGCCTGTCCGACGAGATCGAGGAGCGTCGCCGCGCCGAGCAGAGCCTCAGGGAAACCCGTGACGAGCTGGTCCAGGCCGCCAAGCTCGCCGTGCTGGGTCAGCTCGCCGCCGGCATCAACCACGAGCTCAATCAGCCACTGGCGGCGATCCGCGCCTACGCCGAGAATGCCCGCGCCTTCATCGCTCGCAGCCGGGCCGAGTCTGCCGACGCCAACCTCGGCCAGATCGTCGAGCTCACCGAGCGCATGGCCGAGATCAGCGCCCAGCTGAGACAATTCTCCCGCAAGAGCGGCGACACTCTCACCGCGGTCTCGGTGCAGTCCTGCTTCGACTATGCCCTGCGCCTCTTCCAGGCCCGCCTCAACGAGGGCGAGATCACCATCGAGCGCCGCTGGCCCGAGACGACGGCCTGGGTGCGCGCCGACCCGGTACGCCTCGAGCAGGTATTGGTCAACCTGATCGGCAATGCCCTCCAGGCCCTGGCGGAATCGCCGTCCCCGTGCCTGACCCTGGCTATCGAGACCACACCGGAACGGGTGAGCATCGAGGTGGCGGACAACGGCCCGGGCATCCCCGAGGACCATCTCGCCAGGATCTTCGAGCCCTTCTTCACCACCAAATCCACCGGCAGTGGACTGGGGCTGGGGCTATCGATCTCCGGCCGCATCATCGATGACCTCGGCGGACGCCTCGAGGCCCGCAACGCCCCTGGCGGCGGCGCCCGCTTCACCATTACCCTTCCCCGGGACACTGGCCCGGATGGCGACCGGGCGCGAACCAAGGAGCAGTCACACCATGCATGAGTCCCCGGCCCCTCCGGTGATGATCATCGACGACGAGGCCCACCTGCGCATCACCGCCGGCCAGACCCTGGAGCTGGCCGGCTATGCGCCCCTGGCCTTCGAGAGCGCCGAGGCCGCCCTGACCGCGCTGACGCCAGACTTCCCCGGCGTGGTGGTCAGTGACATCCGCATGCCCGGCATGGACGGCATGGCCCTGCTGCGCGAGGTGCGCAGCCGCGACCCGGACCTGCCGGTGGTACTGATCACCGGCCATGGCGATATCTCCACCGCCGTTGAAGCCATGCGCGAGGGCGCCTGGGACTTCCTGGAGAAGCCCTTCGCCGGGGAGCGGCTGGTCGAGGTGGTGCGCCGCGGCACCGAGAAGCGCCGGCTGAGCCTCGAGAACCGCACCCTCAAGGCCGAGCTGGAGGCCCAGCAGGCGGCCCCGGGGCCGCGCCTGGTGGGGCGTACGCCGGCGATCCAGAAGCTGGCGTCGATGGTCCAGCGCATCAGCCAGGTCGAAACCGACGTGCTGCTGTTCGGCGAGACCGGTGCCGGCAAGGACCTGGTCGCCCGTGCCATCCACGAGCGCAGCCCTCGGGGCGGCCGCCCCTTCGTTGCCATCAACTGTGGCGCGGTGCCGGAGAGCACCATCGAGTCGGAGCTCTTCGGCCACGAGAAGGGGGCCTTCACGGGCGCCGTGGAGCGGCGCATCGGCAAGTTCGAGCACGCCGAGGGCGGCACGGTGTTCCTCGACGAGATCGAGTCGATGCCGCTGGCCCTGCAGGTCAAGCTGCTGCGGGTACTCCAGGAGCGTACCATCGAGCGGCTGGGCTCGAACCAGCCTGTGCCGCTGGATATCCGGGTGATCGCCGCCACCAAGGTAGACCTCAAGGCCGCGGCGGAGGCCGGGGACTTCCGCGAGGACCTCTACTACCGGCTCAACGTGGTGACCCTGCCGATCCCCCCGCTACGCGAGCGCCGCGAGGACATCCCGCTGCTGTTCCAGCACTTCGCGGTGCTCGCCGCCAACCGCAGCGGCCTTGAGGCACCGCCTCTGGATGCCGCCGGCACCTCGGCGCTGATGGCCCACGACTGGCCGGGCAACGTGCGCGAGCTGCGCAACCTGGCGGAGCGCTACGTGCTGCTCGGGGTGACCTGCGACTACCGGCTGGAGACCCTGCTGGCGGGCGTGGAGAGCGACGGCGGCGAGCTGCCGCTGCCCCAGCAGGTGGAGTTGTTCGAGAAGGGATTGATCAGCCAGGCCCTGGCCCGCCACCAGGGACGGGTCAGCGAGGTCTGCGAAGGCCTGGGACTGCCCCGCAAGACCCTCTACGACAAGCTCAGAAAGCACGGCCTCAAGGCCGAGGACTACCGCCAGAGCGTCGAGCCCTGAGCCAGCAGCTCCCCCAGGGAGCCCCAAGGGGGCAGCCAGGGCGTGAGGGCGACCGCCAGCAGCAGCATGACGCCGGAGTTCAGCGGCTCACGGTAGGCGAACAGCTTGAAGGCGCTGCCGAAGGAACGCTTGATCCGCGCCCCGGTGAGATCGACGCTGTACAGTTCGTCGAGCAGCAGGTGGATGCAGCAGCCCAGCACCAGCGCCAGCCCCTGGGCCCAGGCCAGCCCGGCCTCCAGCTCCAGCAGGCGGTAGCTGCCTGCGCTGGTAGCCAGCCCGCACAGCCCCGCGGCCAGCAGCGAGTGCCAGATGCCGCGATGCACGGAGAAGTGCTTGAAGAGCGGGCTGAGGACGTAGCGCACCCCGACGTAGAGACCACCGCAGGCCACCAGCAGTGCCCCCAGGTTCAGCCAGGGACTCAGCAACAGTGCCCCGGCCACCACGACCAGCACGGCCATCACACTGAAGATCAGCCGCACGGCATGGGAGTGGTCGGAATCGATGTCCGGCAGGACGCCGCCGAAGGCGACCATCACCGCCAGCGGCAGGGCCTGACCGGGAGTCCACAGCTCGGCCTGCCAGCCGGCCAGGGCCAAGAGCACGCCGCCTCCCGCGGCGGCACTGATATGGGTACGGAAATCGGCCATCCCGGGCGCCTCCAACAACTGGACAAATGTCCATATTATCGCCCCGAATGGCATGATCGAACAATCGCTCGGCGGCTCAAGCCCGGGCCGCGAGGTACTCGTCCTTCAACTTTACATAATTGCCGGCGGTGTAGGGGAAGAAGGCGCGCTCCTTGTCCTTGATCGGCCGCAGCGCCTTGGCCGGGTTGCCGGCATAGACGTGCCCGCCGGCCAGGTGCTTGCCTGGGGTCACCACTGCCCCCGCGGCGATGATCACCTCGTCCTCGACCACCGCGCCGTCCATGACGATGGCGCCCATGCCCACCAGGATACGGCTGCCCAGGGTGGCCCCGTGCAGGATCGCCTTGTGGCCGATGGTCACGTCATCGCCGATGGTCAGCGGGAAACCGTCGGGGTTGAAGTCGCTGGCATGGGTGATATGCAGCACGCTGCCGTCCTGGACGCTGACCCGCGCGCCGATGCGGATGCGGTGCATGTCGCCGCGGATCACCGCCATCGGCCAGACCGAGCTGTCATCACCGAGCACCACATCGCCCAGCACCAGGCTGGCGGGGTCGATGTAGACCCGCGCGCCCAGCTGCGGGGTCACGCCCTTCCAGGGCCGGAGGGCCGTCGAATCAGTCATCTTGCACCTCGCTTGTCAGATCAGTCCCGAAGCCAATACTACCAGCGTCAGCGGGATCGACACCCAGCGCACCAGGAACCGCCACAGGCGAAAGCCGTTGGGCCCGGCATCCAGGGCACGCAGGGCGACATGCTCAGGCAGCACCCAGGCGGCGAAGATCGCGATGAGCAGCCCGCCCACCGGCAGGAAGATCTCCGGCGGGATGGTACTGACCAGACCGAAGACATTCATCCCGAACAGCACCCGCACCTCGGACAGCGTCGAGAAGGACAGCACCGACAACAGGCCCAGCAGCCAGACGGCGATGCCCACCACGGCCGAGGCCTGGCCACGGCCGAGACCCCAGCCCTGGAGAGTGGCGACCATCGGCTCGGCGAGGTTGATCGAGGACGTCCAGGTGGCCAGCAGCAGCAGCAGGAAGAACAGCGACAGCCACAGGGCCCCGAAGGGCAGGTCGGCGAAGGCCACCGGCAGGGTCACGAACATCAGGCCGGGGCCCTCACCGGGGTCCATGCCCTGGGCGAAGACCACCGAGAAGATGGCGATGCCGGCCAGCAGTGCCACGGTCACGTCGAGCACAGCGACACCGGCCGCCGCCCGGGGCAGGCTCTGGTGGTCCGGCATGTAGGCGCCATAGGCCATCAGCGCGCAAGCCCCCACCGCCAGCGTGAAGAAGGCATGCCCCATGGCGGCGATCAACACCGTCGGCGTGACCGCCGACAGGTCCGGCGTGAACAGCCAGGCGAGCGCCTGGCCGAAGCCGCTGGTGGTGGCGGCGTGACCGGCCAGCACCAGCAGCAGCAGGTAGAGCAGCGGCATCAGCAGGTTATTGAGCCGCTCCAGGCCCTTGGCCACCCCCGCGGCCACCACCATCATGGTCATGGCCAGGAAGAGGGTATGGTTGAAGGTCATGCGCCCGGGATCGCCGAGGAAGGCATCGAAGCCGGCGCCGATCTCCGCGGCGCTCTTGCCGACGAAGTCGCCGTTGACCGCGGCGACCAGGAACTCGATGGACCAGCCCGAGACCACCGAGTAGAAGGAGAGGATGCAGAACACCGTGAAGGCCCCGAACAACCCCAGCCAGCGCCAGTGCGGACTGCGGCCGGCCTGGCTGGCCAGATGGCCGAGGGACTGCATGGGACTGCGCCGACCGGCGCGACCGATCAGTATCTCGGCCATCATCACCGGTAGACCCAGCAGCACCACGAAGGCCACATAGAGGAGCAGGAAGGCGGCACCACCGTTTTCGCCGGTAATATAGGGGAAGCGCCAGATGTTGCCCAACCCCACTGCGGCACCGGTCACGGCCAGGATAAAGGCGCGTCGGCTGCTCCAGCGCTCCAGGGTCTCGTTCATCGCTCTCTCCGGGCGGTCGTTGCGTTGCAAAGGGGCGCAAGCCTAGCACATTGAAACCTGCCCGGGCCGCCCGCATCTAAGGCATGTTTCCCATCACGATCCGAGGTGCGCATGTCCGCGAATCCACTGCTCGACTCCCACTCGCTGCCCCCCTTCGCCGAGATCAGGCCCGAGCAGGTGGTGCCAGCCATCGAGACGCTGCTGGCGGAGAATCGCCGTGCCATCGAGGACCTGGTGGCCCACGCCGAGCGCGAGGCCCCCACCTGGGAGAGCCTGGCAGCGCCCCTGGAGGCTCTCAATGACCGCCTGTCCCGGGCCTGGTCGCCGGTCTCGCACCTCAACGGCACCATGAACAACGAGGCCCTGCGCGGGGCCTACGAGACGAGCCTCGGCCTGCTCTCCGAGTACAGCACCTGGCTCGGGCAGCACGAAGGCCTGTTCCGTGCCTGGCAGGCGCTGAAGGACGGCCCGGCCTGGGCCGCGCTCGACGAGGCACAGCGCCGCACGGTGGACAATGCCCTGCGTGACTTCCGCCTCGCCGGGGTCGACCTGCCGCCCGCACAGAAGCAGCGCTACGGTGAGATCAAGGCCCGCCTGTCGAGCCTCGCCAATACCTTCTCCAACCAGTTGCTGGACGCCACCCAGGCCTGGCAGCTGGACCTCGACGATGCCGGCCGCCTGGCTGGCCTGCCTGAGAGTGCCCTGGCGACCCTCAAGGCCAATGCCGAGGCCAAGGGCCGCGAGGGCTACCGCATCACCCTGGACTTCCCCAGCTTCTTCCCGGTGATGACCTACGCTGACGACCGCGCGCTGCGCCGCGAGGTCTACACCGCCTTCGTCACCCGGGCCTCCGATCAGGGCCCCGACGCCGGGAAGTTCGATAACGCCCCGATCATGGAGGAGACCCTGGCCCTGCGCCGGGAGCTCGCCGAGCTGCTGGGCTTCACCACCTATGCCGACTACTCGCTGGCCACCAAGATGGCCGAGTCGCCCCGCCAGGTGATCACCTTCCTCGAGGACCTGGCCGAGCGCGCCGTGCCCCAGGCCCGGGACGAATATGCTGAGCTCGCCGCCTTCGCCCGCGACGAGTTGGGCATGGACGCTCTTGCGCCCTGGGACGTGGGCTACGCCAGCGAGAAGCTTCGCGAGGCCCGCTACGCCATCTCCGACGAGCAGCTGCGCCCCTATTTCCCCGCCCCGCGGGTGGTAGACGGCCTGTTCCGGGTGGTCGAGCGCCTCTACGGGGTGACCTTCGAGGAAGACAGCACGGCGCCGCGCTACCATCCCGACGTCCGCTACTTCCGCATCATGGAGGACGGCGCACCCATCGCCGGTTTCTACCTGGACCTCTATGCCCGGGAGGGCAAGCGCGGCGGCGCCTGGATGGACGAGTGCCGGGTCCGCCGCCTGGAGGCCGGCGAGCTGCAGCTGCCGGTGGCCTACCTGACCTGCAACTTCACCCGGCCGGTGGGCGAGCGCCCCGCCCTGCTGACCCATGACGAGGTCACCACCCTCTTCCACGAGTTCGGCCACGGCCTGCACCACATGCTGACCCGACAGACCGTTGCCGACATCTCCGGCATCAACGGCGTGGCCTGGGACGCCGTGGAGCTGCCCAGCCAGTTCATGGAGAACTTCTGCTGGGAGCGCGAGGGCCTGGACCTGATCGCCGGTCACGTCGACACTGGCGAGCCCCTGCCCGAGGCGCTGTTCGAGAAGCTGCTGGCGGCCAAGAACTTCCAGTCGGCCATGGGCATGGTGCGCCAGCTGGAGTTCTCGCTGTTCGACTTCCGCCTGCACCTGGAGGCCGCGGCGCCCTCCGCCGCCGACATCCAGGCCCTGCTGGACGAGATCCGCGACGGCGTCTCGGTGGTGCCGCGGGCCGACTTCAACCGCTTCCAGAACGGCTTCGGGCATATCTTCGCCGGCGGCTACGCGGCGGGTTACTACAGTTACAAGTGGGCCGAGGTGCTCTCCGCGGATGCCTGGAGCGCTTTCGAGGAGGCCGGTATCTTCGATCCCGAGACCGGTCGTCGCTTCCGCACCGAGATCCTCGAGCGCGGCGGCTCCCGGGACGCCGCCGAGCTGTTCCGCGCCTTCCGCGGCCGCGAGCCCAGCGTCGAGCCGTTGCTGCGCCACAGTGGCATCCGCGCGGCCTGAGCCCGCCGCGCGAGATCCTGTCGCCGGGCCCGCCCCGGCGGTCCTTTTCAGGAGCCCCTATGGCCATCCAGAAACGCTTTATCGCCGGTGCCATCTGTCCCCGCTGTGCCGAGAGATGACCGCATCGCATCCGTGCCGCCCGACATGCACATACGCCGCCCCGGCGGCCCCCTCCCTTCAGGAGCCCCTATGGCCATCCAGAAACGCTTTATCGCCGGTGCCATCTGTCCCCGCTGTGCCGAGAGATGAAACCGCATCGCATCCGTGCCGCCCGACATGCACATACGCCGCCCCGGCGGCCCCCTCCCTTACAGGAGCCCCTATGGCCATCCAGAAACGCTTTATCGCCGGTGCCATCTGTCCCCGCTGTGCCGAGATGGATCGCATCCGTGCCTGGGAGCAGCACGGCGTTCGCTACCGGGACTGCGTCAGCTGTGACTTCTTCGAGCAGCTGCCCATCGAGGACGAGGCCCCGCCCGAACTCGAGACCCGGGTCAATCGCGAGCGCGAGGAACCACACCGCGACGACCTGCAGACCGTGAAGATCCTCGACCCCAGAGCATGATCCCGGGTCTCGCGACGGCCGGGCCCCTGGTGCCCTCCCGGCGCGTGCTCGAGCTACTGGGCCTGGCGGCGGGCGCCGCGGTCCTGGTGGCGCGGCTCGACCTGGCCACCCTGGCCGCCGGCCTGGGCCTGTTCCTGTGGGGCATGAGCCACCTGGAGAGGGCCATCAAGCGCCTCTCCGGCGGCACCCTGGACCGCTGGCTGCACGCCGCCACCCGCCGCCCGCTGCAGGCCATCGGCGTCGGCGCCCTGACCACGGCCCTGGTGCAGTCGAGCTCGCTGGTCACCCTGCTGGCCATGTCCTTCGTGGGCGCGGGCCTCGTCGCCCTGCCCGGGGCCATCGCCTTGATCTTCGGCGCCAACCTGGGCACGACCACCGGCGCCTGGCTGATCGCCGGGCTGGGGCTGAAGGTCGACCTGGCCCACTACGCCATGCCGCTGCTGGCGGTCGGGCTGATCGGCAGCCGGCTGCTGCAGGGCAGCCGGGCCGGCCTCGCCGGCCTGCTGCTGGGTGTCGGACTGCTGTTCCTCGGCATCGACTTCATGAAGCTCGGTTTCCAGACCTGGCAGGACGGCCTGTCGCTGGACGGCCTGGCCGGGACGCGCTTCTGGCACTGGCCACTGTTCGTGCTGTTCGGCGTCGCCGCCACGGTGGTCATGCAGTCCAGCCATGCCACCCTGTTGATCATCCTCACCGCCCTGGCCTCGGGCCAGCTGCCCTACCTGCCGGCCCTGGCCATCGCCATCGGCGCCAACATCGGCACCACCGTGACCGCGCTGATGGGTGCCCTGGGCGCCGGCAGTGCCGGCCGCCGCCTCGCCGGCGCCCACCTGATCTTCAATCTGGTCACCGCCTGCGTGGCCCTGGCCCTGCTGCTGCCGCTGGCCAGCCTGGTGGAGACGCTGGGCGGGTGGATCGGCCTGGCCGAGAGCGCCTGGCCCCTCAAGCTGGCGCTCTTCCACACGCTCTTCAACGGTCTGGGCATCCTGCTGATGCTGCCCGTGATCCCGCGCCTGGCTGCTCTGCTGGAGCGCCTGATCCCCGAGCCACGGCGCCAGGCCCCGGGCGAGGCCCGCTACCTGGACGCCACCGCCCTGGAGCACGCGGATACCGCGGTCGCCGCCATGGAGCAGGAGGCCCGGCGCCTCGAGCGGCGCGCCTATCATCTGTTGTGCGCGGCCATCCTCATGCCCAGCGCCGAGGTGATCGGCCATCCGCCGGACCGTGCCGTGGCCCGGACAGCGATCGACACCGACGCCTGGCCCTCGGTGAACGCGCGCTACCATGCGCGCATCAAGCCGCTGCTGGCGGAAATCCTCGACTTCTATGCCCGCATCGACGTGCCGTTGACCGAGGACCAGGAAGCCCGGCTAGAGGCCCTCTACCAGCGCAGCCTGCGCCTGGTCGAGGCGGTACGCTTCGGCGAGGTGCTGCAGCGCAGCCTGCTGCGCCATGCCGACCCCGCGAGCCCGCTGCGCGAGGCCCATGACGACCTGCGCATGGCGGTGGCGGAGGGACTCAATCGGCTAGCCAACGCCCCCGAGGCCGGTCAGGTGGGCCAGGCGGTCGAGGAGACCCGCCGCCACTGGCAGCACGAGCTCGCCGACCGCCTGCGCCACCAGCAACTGGATGCCTGGCTGGCCTCCTCGCTGATGAACGACCTGCACCAGGCCAGTCGCCTGATGGCCGCCCTCACTCCCCCGCAGAGCGTCGACTGAGAAGTGTGCGGATTTCCGCACAGTAGAGGCTTGCCGGTGTGCGGATCCCCGGACGACCGCGCTCATCGACCTTTCGACCTTGGTCGCAGACAGAGCTTTCATCCTTCTGAAAACAAATGACTTTCCCCGTTATGGAACGCCCCTTGCTCAAAGTCAGGGTGTCGAACGACGGCGGGCTCGATTCCCTCTGGGCCGGCCGAGCACAACCATAAACTGAACGGGAGAAACGCCATGACCACTACCACCCGGCTCCTCACCGGCACTCTGGCCAGCGCTCTGCTGGTGGCCGGCAGCGCCCAGGCCGATCGCAGCGACTGGCCGGAGAGCTTCACCGTGGGCACCGCCAGCCAGGGCGGCACCTACTTCGTCTACGGCTCCGGCTGGGCCAACCTGGTGGCCGACGAGCTGGGCCTCTCCGGTGGCGGCGAAGTCACCGGCGGCCCCAACCAGAACCTGGCGCTGGTGCACACCGGAGACCTGGCCCTGGGCCTGACCACCATGGGGCCAGCCGCCGAGGCACTGGCCGGCAAGAGCCCGCTGGCGCCCGGCGTGCCCATGGACAACGTCTGTGCGCTCTTCCCGATGTACGAGACGCCCTTCTCCATCACCGCCCTGTCCTCCAGCGATATCGAGTCGATCGAGGACATCCCGGACGGCGCGACCATCGGCTTCGGCCCGGCGGCCTCCACCTCCGACACCTACTTCCCGGCCATCCTCGAGGAGCTGGGCGTGGACTTCGAGCGTCGCAACGGCGGCTGGAACGACCTGGGCGGCCAGCTTCAGGACGGCCTGATCGACGTCATCGCCTTCGCCGCCGGCATTCCGGTACCGGCGGTGAGCCAGCTTGAGGTCCAGACCGACGTCAACATCATCGAGTTCACCGAGGAGGAGCGCCAGCAGGTCATCGATGCCTTCCCGGTCTCCGCCTTCCAGATCCCGGCCAGCACCTACCAGACCCTCGAGGAGGACGCCCAGGCCGTGTCCATGTGGAACTTCACCATCGCCGGCTGCGACCTGCCGGAGGACTTCGCCTACGAAATCACCAAGCTGAGCATGGAAAACAACGACAAGATGCGCGACATCCACCGCAGCGCCGCATTCAGCGTACCGGAGAACATCAAGTACAACACCGTGCTGCCGTTCCATCCGGGCGCCGTGCGCTGGTACGAGGAAAACGGCTACGAGATTCCCGCCGACCTGAAGCGCTGAACCGTTGACCGCCCGCGATCCCGCGCTGCCCCGGCGCGGGATCGCCCCCTGCACGCCCGTCCCTTACCCAAGGGTGACTCCCATGTCCCAAGATCACGCTCCCCGTCACGACGCCGCTGATGAGGACATCCGTCCCGTCAACGCCGAGGGCGTCGATGATGAGGCGGTGGAATCCAACCGTCGCCTCTATTCCGGCTGGCAGTGGCTGCTGTTCGGAGCCCTGGCCATCGCCTATTCCAGCTTCCATCTGGTATCGCTCAACCTCTATCCGATGGAGACCTGGTCGTTTCGCATCGTGCACATCTGCGGCGCCCTCATCCTGGGGTACGGCTTCTATGCCGGCACCCGCTTCGCCGACGACCGCCACAAGCCCTCGCCCGCCTGGCTGGCGTGGCTGAGCTATGCCCTGCTGATCCCGGCGGGTTACGCCCTGGTCCAGGTCTTCTTGATGCAGCAGGCCATGAGCGACGGCGCCATGCGCATCGAGCCGTACATCGAGGCCTTCCACTTCGGCTACCCGCTGATGCTGGCCACCACGGCGGCCATCCTGCTGTCCTGGAGCTACCGCCAGTACCGCCACCGCCTGTCCCCGGCGGACCTGGTGCTGATGGTCTGCGCCGTCGCCAGCGCCGGCTATCTGCTGGTGATGTTCAACAGCCCGCTGCGCGCCTCCACCGGCACTCCCTTCGCCCCCATGGGCATCTCCTACGCGGCCATCGCCGGTGCCGCGCTGATCCTCGAGCTGACCCGCCGCGTCGCCGGCCTGGCCCTGGTGATCATCTCCGCCATCTTCCTGGGGTATGTGTTTGCCGGCCCCTACCTGCCCGGCTTTCTCGGCTACCCGGGGCTGTCGGTCGGCCGCTTCTTCAGCCAGGTCTACACCGACGCCGGGGTGCTCGGCCCGACCACCGCCGTGTCCTCGACCTACATCATCCTGTTCATCATCTTCGCCGCCTTCCTGCAGGCCTCGAAGGTCGGTGACTACTTCGTCAACTTCGCCTTCGCCGCCGCCGGCCGGGCGCGGGGCGGTCCCGCCAAGGTGTCGATCTTCGCCTCCGGCCTGATGGGCATGATCAATGGCACCAGCGCCGGCAATGTGGTCTCCACCGGTTCGCTGACCATCCCGCTGATGAAGAAGGTCGGCTACCCGGCCCGCAGCGCCGGGGCCATCGAGGCCGCGGCTTCCACCGGCGGGCAGATCATGCCGCCGATCATGGGCGCCGGCGCCTTCATCATGGCCGAGGTCACCGGCATCCCCTATACCGAGATCGCCGTGGCGGCGCTGATCCCCGCCATCCTCTATTTCCTGTCGATCTACTGCATGGTCGACTTCGAGGCGGCCCGCAAGGGCATGCGCGGCATGCGCAAGGAAGAGATCCCGCTGTTTTCCAAGCTGGTCAAGCAGGTCTACCTGTTCGCGCCCATCATCATCCTGATCGCCGCCCTGTTCATGGGCTATTCGGTGATCCGTGCCGGTACCCTGGCCACCGCCTCCGCGGCCGTGGTGAGCTGGTTCTCCCCGCACAAGATGGGCATCCCCGCGATCCTCCGCGCCCTGCAGCTGGCCGGCACCATGGCGATCCAGATCATCGCCGTGTGCGCCTGCGCCGGCCTGATCGTCGGCGTCATCGCCCTGACCGGGGTCGGTGCGCGCTTTTCCTCGCTGCTGCTCGGCCTGGCCGGGGTCAGCCAGCTGCTGGCACTGTTCTTCGCCATGTGCATCAGCATCCTGCTGGGCATGGGCATGCCGACTACGGCCGCCTATGCGGTAGCCGCCTCGGTGGTCGCCCCAGGACTGATCGAGATCGGCATCCAACCGCTGGTGGCGCATTTCTTCGTGTTCTATTTCGCGGTGGTCTCGGCGATCACCCCGCCGGTGGCCCTGGCCTCCTATGCCGCGGCGGGCATCTCCGGCGACAACGCCATGAAGACCTCGGTGGCCTCGTTCAAGATCGGCCTGGCGGCCTTCATCGTGCCCTTCATGTTCTTCTACAGTCCGGCAATGCTGATGGAGGGCTCCTGGCTGCAGATCCTGCGGGTCGGCGTGACCGCCACCCTGGGCATCGTGCTGCTGGCGGCCACTGTCCAGGCCTGGTTCTTCGGGCCGGTGAAAGCCTGGCAGCGCCTGGTGATGCTGGCCGGCGCGCTGTGCATGATCTACGGCGGCATCTACAGCGACGTGGCCGGCCTGGCCATCGGCGCGGCATTGTTCCTGTACCAGCGCGGCCGCAACGGCGGCGGCGCCCAGCCGGTGACCTCCGGCTGACGCCTCACCGTCACGCACCACGCAACGGGCCCCGCCGGATGGCGGGGCCCTTCTTTGTGTGGCATACCGAGCGGCGTCAGGCGCGAATATTATCCAGCACCTTGAGGGTCGGCTCGGCCTGGTTCAGCGTATAGAAGTGCAGGCCCGGCGCCCCGCCGTCGAGCAGGCGCTGGCAGAGTCGCGAGATCACGTCCTCGCCGAAGTCGGCGATGGCCTGGCTGTCGTCGCCGTAGGCCTCGAGCTGCTTGCGGATCCAGCGCGGGATCTCGGCGCCGCAGGCATCGGAGAAGCGCGCCAGCTTGGTGTAGTTGGTGATCGGCATGATGCCGGGCACGATCGGCGCCTCGACACCCAGGACGCGGGCCCGCTCGACGAAATGGAAGTAGGCGTCGGCGGTGAAGAAGTACTGGGTGATGGCGAGGTTCGCCCCGGCCTTCATCTTGCGGGCGAAGTTTTCCACGTCACGATCGAGGCTGGGGGCCTGGGGATGGGACTCCGGGTAGGCCGCCACGGCGATCTCGAAGTGGTCGCCGGTCTCCTCGCGAATGAACTCGACCAGTTCGTTGGCATAGCGCAGCTCGCCGATGCCGCCCATGCCGGAGGGCAGGTCGCCGCGCAGGGCCACCAGGCTGTCGATCCCCTGCTCCCGGTACTGGGCCAGCAGGTCCCGCAGCACCGCCTTCTCGCTGCCGATGCAGGACAGGTGCGGCGCGGTGGTGATGCCGGACTCGCGTACGGCCTGCACGGTGTTGAGGGTGCGATGCTGGGTGGAGCCACCGGCGCCGTAGGTGACGGAGAAGAACCGTGGCTGGCGACGGGCCAGGGCATCGCGGGTACGCATCAGCTTGTCGCGCCCGGCGTCGGTGTTGGGCGGGAAGAATTCGAAGCTGATACCCAGCGGATGCTCGTGTGCACTCATCGATCCGGTCCTCGTGGTTCGCGTCGCCTCGGACACGCGGTGTCAGGTTGCGCAGACGCCCGGCGCCGGCCGGGCGATGCGAGAAGGTGTCGCCATTGTGACGATTCGGGGGCAGGGCGACCAATGAAAGTTTCGTCAGGCTGCATCGATTTCTCTCATATAAGAAGCGAATCCAGTATAACCAGACGTGCTAAAAGGACTCCAGGCCGCCCCTGCCCCCGACGGACTGACAGGCCGCGGGGAGCCAGGCAAGATAGGGACCCTGTCTCCACATGGACGTGATGCATGAGCCTCGATCCCGCCACCCTGATGGGCCCGCTGTGGACGCTGCTGGCCTTCGTCGGCCTGGGCTGGCTGGCCGCCCGCCACCTGGCGGTGGACCCCCGCCCCATCGCTACCCTGCTGATCTACCTGATCGCGCCGCTGACCTTCTTCCGCGGTCTGACCCTGGGCGGCCCCACACCGGCCTACCTGCTGATCACCGGGGCGCTGTTCGGCGCGGCCAGCCTGGTTGCCCTGCTGGTCAGCCGACTGGCCCGGCGGGCGTTGCCCGGCGAGGAGAGCGCCGTGCTGGCCTTCTCGGCGGGCACCGGCAATACCGGCTACTTCGGCCTGCCGGTGGCCCTGGTGCTGCTGCCCCCGTCGGGGGTGACCCTCTACCTGTTCGGGGTGCTGGGGGTGACCCTCTACGAGTTCACCCTGGGCTTCTACCTGAGCGCCCGGGGACGCTTCTCGGTGCGCCAGAGCCTCGCCAAGATCCTGCGCCTGCCGCTGATCTACGCCTTCCTGGCGGCGCTGCTGGTCGAGGCCGCCGGGCTGACGGTGCCGGCGGCCATCATGGAGGGCCTCGAGGTCTTTCCGCCCACCTATACCCTGCTCGGCATGATGATCATCGGCATGACGCTGGGCCGGGTGACCATCCGTCAGCTGGACTGGCGCTTTATCGGTGCCTGCGTGGCGGTGCGCTACGGCCTATGGCCACTGCTGGCCCTGGGGGTCGTGCTGGGACTGCAGGCCACCCTGGGCATCTCGCCGGAGCTCGCCATGGCGCTCTTGCTGATCGGCGTGGTGCCCATGGCCGCCAACGTGGTGGTAGTGGCCATGGAGCTCGGCATCGCCCCCGAGAAGGGCGCGCTGGCGGTGCTGCTCACCACGCTGGCAGCGCCGCTGCTGATCCCGCTCTACCTGACGAGCCTCGCCGGCCTGGCGGGCCTCGGCTGAGCGGCCAGGCATTGTCTGAGAAGTCGGCGAGCGAAGGCTAGACAAGGCAAAAATTGGTGAAAAGGCGGGGTTTACAGGGTGTAAATGAGCACTTTAAGCCGATTGTTAACGCCGTATTGCCGAGCGCAGACACTTGTCGGACCTTGCCTAGGCTCCCTCGCGCGCCAGCAGCCAGGCAACCAGCCGGCCGATCGTCAGCCCCTGGACGAGGATCGAGAACAGCACGATCAGGTAGGTGATGGTCAGCAGCACATCCCGGGCCTCTCCGCTGGGGATGGCCAGCGCCAGGGCCACCGAGATGCCGCCGCGCAGGCCCCCCCAGGTCAGGATCCGCGCCGAGCCCCGGCGAAAGCCCAGCGTCTCGCGCAGCAGCATCACCGGCAGTCCGGTGGTCACCAGCCGCACGCCGAGCAGCACCGCGATCACCGCGGCGGCCACCCACAGCTGCCACCCGGCGAACGGGATCAGCAGCACCTCGAGACCGAGCAGCACGAACAGCAGGGCGTTGAGCAGCTCGTCGATCAGCTCCCAGAAGGCATCGAGCTGCGCCCGGGTGGTCTCCGACATGGCGCTCTCGCGGGCCTTGTTGCCGACCAGCAGGCCGGCGACCACCATGGCGATGGGGCCGGAGACGTGCAGCTGCAGGGCCAAGGCATAGCCGCCCAGCACCACGGCCAGGGAGATCAGCACCTCGATGCGGTACTCGTCGATGCTGCGCATCAGGGCATAGGCCACCGCCCCCACCGCCAGGCCCAAGGCAATGCCGCCGCCGGCCTCCTGCAGGAAGAGGGCCCCGGCGTGTCCCGGGGTGAGCGCCTCGCCGCCCGCGGCGGCACCCAGCAGCAGGGTGAACACCACCACGGCCACCCCGTCGTTGAACAGCGACTCGCCGACGATACGCAGCTCCAGGTCCACCGGCGCCCCGGCCTTGCGCAGGATGCCCAGCACGGCGATGGGGTCGGTGGGCGAGATCAGGGCGCCGAAGACCAGGCAGTACAACCAGGACAGCTCGACGCCGGCGACCCGCAGCAGGCCATAGATCGCCGCGCCGATGACCAGCGTCGAGATCACCACCCCCAGGGTGGCCAGGAAGCCGATCGACCAGCGATAGCGCTTGAGGCGGTCCAGGTCGATATGCAGCGCGCCGGCGAACAGCAGCAGCGACAGCAGGCCCTCCATGACCAGCTCGTTGAAGTCGAAGCGCGCCACCCAGCCGGCGGCCCGATCCTCGAGCCCCGGCAGCCCCAGCCAGGCCAGCCCCTGCAGCCCCCAGGACAGCAGCAGGGCAATGGCCATTACCCCAATGGTGGTCGGCAGGCGGATGAAGCGCTGGTTGAGCCAGGCCAGTGCCGCGGTGAGGGTGACGATGATCGCGACCAGATCCAGCATGGGCCGTCCTTGTGCCAGGCGTGAGGGGCTACCGCGGCGAGGCCGGCCGGCGGCGCTGTTCCCACTATAGGCCGGGGATGCCTGAGAGGACAGGCAACGGGCTCCTGACGAGCTCGCCGGCGGCCGGGCGACTAGGAGGCACGGCCCAGGTCCGGCGTCACCAGGACCCGTTGGGCCGCGGGGCGTTCTCGCAGCCGCTGCGTGTAGGCCACCAGCCGCGGGGTCTCGGCGAGGAAGGCCTCGGCGGCGGGCAAGCCCAGCAGGTAGTCGAGCATCGGCGCGGCGATGGCGTCGGCGATGCTGAAGGCGGCGCCCACCAGGTAATCGCCCTGAGCCAGCTGTCCCTCGAGCAGGCCCAGCAGGCGCGCGACCTCCGGCTGGGCGGCGGCGACCGCCTCCTGGCGCACGGTGTCGCCCTCGCCCTGGGGAAAGACGAACTCCAGCAGGTAACGACGCACCAGGGCCTGATCCACGTAAAGGGCGAGGATCCCGGTCCACTGGTCGACCTGTGCCCGCGACCAGGGATCGCCGGGTTGCAGCGGCGGGCCGTCGAAGGCGGCATCCAGGTAGCGACAGATGCTCGGCGTCTCGATCAGGCGCCGCTCGCCGTGGAGCAGGATCGGGAGCTTGCCGAAGGGATGCAGGGCGTAGTGTTCGGGGGAGTGCAGGCTGAGGGGTCGACCATCGACCTCGGCACCCAGGGTGTAGGGGATGCCCTTCTCCTCGCAGCACAGCTGGACGCTGCGCACGAAGGTGCTGAACTGGGGGCCGACGATATGCACGGAAGCGGTCATGTCGAGGATCCTGTTACAAGGGGGGATGATGGCAGGCTAGACCGCCACAGCATATGTTCAAGAACAGATGGTGACGTCATGCCATGCTGTCGCCGCGATCACTGGGAGAGCCCCATCGTCGAGGCGAGGGCGTCAGCTGGCCGCTGGTCTGCCTGGTCAAAAACGTGGCCCGGCAGGACGAGCGGGCGGGACACCCTGTTCGCCGGCTTCGTGGCGCGCGGCCAGGCGACCCAGGTGGCATCCGCCGAGTCTCAGCCGGTGACGCTGATCGGCGGCCTGCCGGCGCCGAGGGGACGCCACCATGGCGATCGCGTGTCACTGCCGTGACTGGGCTAATCGCCCCGGCGACGGGCGCGCTGGGGAGCCGCGCCGCTGGCGCGAGGATGCTGCCGGCTATGCCGCTTGCAGCTGTACATGGCACTGTCGGCCCGCTGGATGAGGGCATCCATGTCCGCCACCCCTTCCTGCCAAGGCCGATAGGTGGCCTCGCCAACGCTGACCGTGGCCACCAGTTCCGGGTCGCTCTCGAGCCGCGCTGACTCCAGTGCCGCCGAGAGGCGACCCGCCCGTTCGCCGGCCTCGGCCGCATCGGCGTCGGGCATGATCACCAGGAACTCGTCGCCGCCCAGACGACAGGCCAGCTCGCCATTGCACAGCTGGCCGGCGATGGCCCGAGCCACGTGGCAGATCAGCCGGTCGCCGCTGGCATGCCCGCGGCTGTCGTTGACGACCTTGAGACGGTCGATGTCCACCAGCAACAGGGACAGCGGCCAGCGCTTGCGGTAGCAATCGTCGAGGTTCTCGCGCAGGAAGGTCATCCCCCAGCGGCGGTTGGCCAGCCCGGTCATGGCATCGAAGTTGGCCAGGTAGGTCAGCTCCTGCTGATGGGCCGCCAGTTCCTCGTTGGCGGCGGTCAGCTCGGCATTGCGTTCCCGCAGCGCATGGCTCAGGGCGGCGGTACGATGGAAGATGCCATAGCGCACCTGGGAGAGCAGCGGCGAGATCAGCCAGCCGATCAGCAGGAAGACGCCGCCCAGGCGCATCAGCTCGACCAGGTCGAAGGGGCTCCACAGGACGAAACACAGGCCGTAGGCCAGCAGCATCACGGCGTTGTGCAACAGCATGCAGCGCGGACGCCACACGGAGACCACCGGCAGGAGGATGAACATGGCCACCGCCAGGCTCTGATTCCAGAAGAAGAAGGCGTAGGGTTCCGTGATCTGGGCGGCCCCCCAGGCGAGAAACAGCGTGGTGCCCAGGGCCGCCACCAGCAGCGCCCGTTCGCTGCGCGCGGGCTGGCGATGCTGCCAGGCCAGGCACAGCGCCAGCAGTCCCACCACCAGCAGCCGACCGGCCCACAGAGCCGGCCAGCGCTCGGGGATCATCCAGTAGTCGAAGGGCAGGTAGCAGAGCAGGCCGATGATTCCGCAGGCCATCAGGGCGGCATTCAG
Source organism: Halomonas nitroreducens (assembly GCF_003966155.1). Taxonomy (GTDB): domain Bacteria; phylum Pseudomonadota; class Gammaproteobacteria; order Pseudomonadales; family Halomonadaceae; genus Halomonas; species Halomonas nitroreducens. Next base: position 11,159 of record NZ_RXNS01000026.1, on the reverse strand, counting down.
GCGTGCCTGCTGCTCGCACTCTTCTGCCGAGAGCCTTGCCTGCCGGTCTTGCGACACGAATTCCTCCCGGGGCGGGCACAGGCCCACCCCTGAGACCGGCTGGTCAGTAACGGTAGGCATCGGGCTTGTAGGGCCCCTCCACCGGCACGCCGGTATACTCGGCCTGGGCCTCGCTCATGCGGGTGACGACGCCGCCGAACCCCTCGACCATGTAGCGTGCCACCTCCTCGTCGAGGTGCCGGGGCAGCACGCTGACGCCCAGGGCCTCGCGCCGCTTGTCCTCGGCGCGCTCGGCGAAACGCCCCGCGTAGAGGTGGATCTGCGCCAGCACCTGGTTGGCAAAGGAGCCATCCATGACCCGGGAGGGATGCCCGGTGGCATTGCCGAGGTTCACCAGCCGCCCCTCGGAGAGCAGGATCAGGTAGTCGCGGCTGTCGGGGTCGTAGTCCCCGGGTTCGCTGTCCCGGTAGACCTTGTGCACCTGGGGCTTCACCTCCTCCCAGTGCCACCGGCGGCGCATGTAGGCGGTATCGATCTCGCTGTCGAAGTGGCCGATGTTGCAGACCACCGCGCCCTTCTTGAGGGACTCGAGCATGGCGGCGTCACAGGCGTCGATGTTGCCGGTGGCGGTGACCACCAGGTCGATCCGCGAGAGCAGTTCGTGGTCGATGCTCTCCAGGCCGGCATTGAGGCCGTCGCGGTAGGGCGAGACCACCTCGAAGCCGTCCATGCAGGCCTGCATGGCACAGATCGGGTCGATCTCGGCGATGCGGACGATCATGCCCTCCTGGCGCAGCGAGGCCGCAGAGCCCTTGCCCACGTCGCCATAGCCCATCACCAGCGCCTGCTTGCCGGCCAGCAGGTGGTCGACGCCGCGCTTGATGGCGTCGTTCAGCGAGTGGCGGCAGCCGTACTTGTTGTCGTTCTTGGACTTGGTCACGGCGTCGTTGACGTTGATCGCCGGCACCCGCAGGGAGCCCTCCCGCCACATCTCCAGCAGGCGGTGCACACCGGTGGTGGTCTCCTCGCTGATGCCGTGGACGGCGTCGAGCAGCTCCGGGCGCTTGTCGTGCAGCAGCGCGGTGAGGTCGCCGCCGTCGTCGAGCACCAGGTTCGGCACCCAGCCCTCCGGCCCCTCCACCGTCTGGCCAATGCACCACCAGAACTCCTCCTCGGTCTCGCCCTTCCAGGCGAACACCGGAATGCCGGCGTCGGCGATGGCCGCAGCGGCGTGGTCCTGGGTGGAGAAGATGTTGCACGAGGACCAGCGCACCGAGGCCCCGAGGTCGATCAGCGTCTCGATCAGCACTGCGGTCTGGATGGTCATGTGGATGCAGCCGGCGATCCGTGCCCCGGCGAGGGGCTGGGCGGCGTGGTACTTCTCGCGGATCGCCATCAGCGCCGGCATCTCGGTCTCGGCAATGCGGATCTCGCGACGGCCCCAATCGGCCAGGGCGATATCGGCGACCTTGTAGTCCGTGGCGGTGGGCGCGGATACGACGGGCTGGTTCATGCGTCACCTCTTTCCCGGGGAAAAACGTGACCTTCACTATAGGAGGCAGCGGGAAAAGCGGACAACCAACGCTAGGGCGTCCGGAAGCCGTCGATCCCCGCTGCCGCCAGCCGCCGTGCCAGGCGCCTGACCTCGGGATGGTCGAAGAAGGCACGCAGGTCCGCGGCGCGCACCGGCCCCAGGCCGGGCAGCGCACGCCAGGCCGCCTCGCGGCGCCGGGTCAGGGCCGTCCAGTCCGCAGTCGCCCCAACGTCCCAACCGGGCGGCACGCCCAACGCCTCGAGCCAGGCGGCGAAGGGGCGCCGGCGAGCCGCGGCGAAGGCCGCCGCCAGTCGCCCGGCCCGCACCTTGCCGATCCCCTCCGCCCGGCGCAGCGTGTCGGGGGCCAGCGCCAGCCAGTCGAGCAGCCCGCCAACCAGCCCGGCCTCGACCAGGGCGTGCCAGGTGCCGGGCCCCAGCCCCGGCAGGTCGAGGGCCTCGGGCCCGGCCAACCACTCAAGGCGCGCGAGGAACTGCTGCTCGCAGCCTGGCGTCGGGTGCCAGCAGCTCAGGGCGTGGTAGGCGGCCGGATCCGGAGGCGACACGGCAGGGCGCTCGGCGGCCCGCCAGGCCACGCCCTCGAGGCGCGGGATGGTGGCGCCGGCCAGGGCGATGACCACCCGGTCGCCGGGGCGGATATCCAGCCGCCGCCAGCGGACCAGGGAGCCGACGGCGACCCGCCGGATAGTGCGCCCGTCGAGGACCACCGGCCGCAGCTGCAGCAGCGGGGTGATACGCCCGGTGCGACCGATGCGGAATGCCACATGGCGTACCGCCGCCAGCGTCTCCCGAGGGGGATACTTCCAGGCGACCGCCCAATCCGGCGGCGCGGGGCGCCAGTCGTGACCCGACGGGCGGTGGCCCTGCTTGAGCACCACCCCGTCGGTGGCGAAGGGCATGGGGCCCCGGTACCAGCGCTGGCGCCATTCATGCAGCTCGTCGGCATCGGCGACAGGATGGCTCCAGCGGGCGGTGTCGGGAAAGCCCAGTGCGGCGAGGCCCGCGAGGCGCGCCTGCATGGTCGCGGGACCATCGGGCCAGCCCCACACGAAGAGCCCGACCCGGCGGGCCGGTTCCGCCGCGAGGTGATCCCGCGCCAGCCAGCCCGCCACTGTGCTGCGCGCCCCGATGCCGCCCCGCTTTGCCTGCACATGAGCCTCCAGGCGCCGGTACAGCTCGCCCTGCAGCACCACCCTCGCCGGCGCCCCGGCCGGCAGCCGCCCGGGAACGGCGGGCAGCCTCGCCACCCGCGCCGTCCAGTCCTGGCCCGAGCGGCCGTTGCCGCGGCTGATGGCGCGGGCGAGCCGCCCCCGGTCGTAGACCAGGGTCACCGCCACGCCATCCACCTTGGGCTGTAGCCAGACATCCTCCCGGCGGGCCAGCCATGCCTGCACCGCGTCACGCCCCTGAAGCTTGGCCAGGCCGGCCTGGGCCACCGGATGGGCCAGCTCGCCGGCCGGGCCGGTCGTGGCGGGTGGGGAGGCCGGCACCAGCCCGGGGAAGCAGTGATGCCAGGTATCGAGCCGAGCGCTCGCCTGGTCGTAGACGGCATCGCTCACCGGCGAGCTGCCGTCGCGGCGGTAGGCCGTGTTCCAGGCCTCGAGGCGGGCATGCAGGGCGGCGAGTTCGCGCTCGGCGCGGCCGGGCGACCAGTCCGGGCAGGCGGCCAGCAGCGGCAGGGACCAGACGCAGAGGAGGCAGGCGGCGAGACAGCGACGCATGGGAATCGCTCCCGGCAGGGATCTGCCTCGACCCTAGCAAAGGGCCCCGCCCGGCGATGCCGGGCGGGGCCCTCAAATGACGTGCGAGATCAGCGACGCCGGATGTCGGCGCAGCTCACAGCCCGGCAGCGTCGCGCAGCGCCTGGGCGCGGTCGGTCTTCTCCCAGGGGAAGGCGGTAAAGGTCTCGGTGTGCTGCTCGCCCTGGGTGTCGGTCCAGGTGTAGCTGGTCTCGAAGGGCTCGCGGCCGAAGTGGCCATAGGCCGCGGTCAGGCGATACATGGGATGCAGCAGGTCGAGCATGCGGGTGATCGCATTGGGCCGCAGGTCGAAGTGCTCGCGGACCAGCTCGACGATGCGCTCGTCGCTGATCTTGCCGGTGCCGAAGGTGTTCACCGACACCGAGGTCGGCTCGGCCACGCCGATGGCATAGGAGACCTGGATCTCGCAGCGCTCGGCCAGGCCGGCGGCGACGATGTTCTTGGCCACGTAGCGGCCGGCATAGGCGGCGCTGCGGTCGACCTTGGAGGGATCCTTGCCGGAGAAGGCGCCGCCGCCGTGGCGGGCCATGCCGCCGTAGGTGTCGACGATGATCTTGCGCCCGGTCAGGCCGCAGTCGCCCACCGGGCCGCCGATGACGAACTTGCCGGTGGGGTTGATGTGGTAGTGGGTCGCCTCGCTGAGCCACTCGGTGGGGATCACCTGCTCGATGATCTCGCGCTTGACCATCTTGCGCAGCTCGTCCTGGTCGATGTCCGGGTCGTGCTGGGTCGACAGCACCACCGCGTCCACGCCACAGGGCTTGCCGTGCTCGTCGTAGCGGAAGGTCAGCTGGCTCTTGGCGTCCGGGCGCAGCCAGGGCAGCAGGCCGTGCTTGCGCAGCTCGGCCTGGCGCTCCACCAGGCGGTGGGCATAGTGGATCGGGGCCGGCATGTAGGAGTCGGTCTCGTCGGTCGCGTAGCCGAACATCAGCCCCTGGTCGCCGGCGCCCTGGTCCTCGGGCTTGCTGCGGTCGACCCCCTGGGCGATATCCACGCTCTGCTTGCCGATCAGGTTGAGCACGCCGCAGGTCTCGCCGTCGAAGCCGACGTCCGAGGAGGTATAGCCGATATCCAGGATCACCCGGCGCACCAGGTCCTCCAGGTCGATCCAGGCAGAGGTGCTGATCTCGCCGGCGACGATGGCCACCCCGGTCTTGACCAGCGTCTCGCAGGCCACCCGGGCGTTCTTGTCCCGCGCGATGATGGCGTCGAGCACCGCATCGGAGATCTGGTCGGCGATCTTGTCCGGGTGTCCCTCGGACACGGACTCGGAGGTGAACAGGGAGTATTCGCTCATGGCGTCCTCGACCCTCTACATGGTGGGATGACGGCGTCTGGGCTCGAAGCCAGGATAACGGTGTGGCCCCGCCGCGGGACAGCGGCGCATCGCGCCGGGGCCCGGGCGGGCCGGCTGGGGGCGGATTCTACACCCTCGCCGCGACCCTTCCTAGCGCATCGGGCCGCCCAGCGAGAGCGGACGAGCAGCCTCACAGTCCCAGGGCCTGAATGCGGGGTCGGGCATCCGATCCGGTCTCCACGGCCAGGCGAACTGCGAAGAGTCTCTCCAGATGCTCGGCGGTCAGACACGCCTCCGCCTCACCCGCCACCTGGCAGCGCCCGTCCTTGAGCAGCCAACAGTGATCGGCGAACCTCGCCGCCAGGTTGAGGTCGTGCAGTGCCACCAGTACGGTACGGCCGGCATCGGCCTCACGACGCAACCATTCCAGCACCCGCAGCTGCTGGTGCAGGTCCAGGGCACTGGTGGGCTCGTCCAGCATCAACACCCGGGGCCGGCGCACCAGCGCCTGAGCAATGGCGACCCGTTGGTACTGCCCCCCGGACAGGCTGGCGAGCCGCCGCCCTGCAAGGGCCTCGAGCCCCATGGCGGCCAGCGCCGCCATGACCCTCGCCAGGTCCTCATCACTCAAGCGACCGGGATACAGGGTCTTGAGCGAGAGCAGTACCGCCTCGTGCACGCTCAACGCCGCCTGGTTACCGCCCAGCTGCGGCAGGTAATAGAGGGCCGCGCGGCGCTCGGCCGCGGGCAGTGCCATCAGGTCATGCCCGCCGAGGCTCGCCTGCACCCTCGCCGGCTCGATGCCGGCCAGAGCCTTGAGCAGGGTCGACTTGCCGGCGCCATTGGGGCCCAGCAGCACGGTAATGCTACCAGCCGGGGCGACCAGGGTGGCGTCGATGGCCAGCCGCTGTTCCAGGCTGACACGGCTGACCCACAAGGTATCGGTGGCCATCAGAGCGATCTCCGGCGACGCAGGATCAACAGGAAGAAGGCCGGCAACCCGGCCAGGGCGGTGACGATGCCGATGGGCAGTACCAGGCCCGGCACCACCAGCTTGCTGGCCAGATCGGCAACACACATCAAAGTGGCGCCGCACAACGCCGAAAGCGGCAGGAAATGGCGCTGCTGTTCGCCTACCAGCAGGCGCGCCATGTGCGGGGCCACCAGGCCAACGAAGCCGATGGTGCCCACCGCCGCCACCACCACGGCGGTCAGCAACGCCATGACCGCCAACATGCCCAGACGCAGCGGCGCGACCCGCACTCCCATGGCCTGGGCCTGCAGGCCGCCAAGGCGCAGCGCGCCAAGCTGCCAGCCCAGGCGCTGGCTGAGCAGCAGGCAGGCCATCAGCACCGCGGCGATCAGGCCGAGCTTGAGGCCAGAAGGTCGCGCCAGGCTGCCCAGCGACCAGAATACCAGCTGCTGCAGCGCATCCGGCGAGGCCAGGTACTGGAGCAGGCCCAGCAGGGCATTGAAGGTGAACATGGTGGCAATCCCCAGCAACACCAGGGTATCCAGGCCGACACCCCGCAAGCGGCTGAGCAGGTGGATCATCCCAGCGGCCAGCAGGCTGAAGACGAAGGCATTGCCCGCGGCGGCCAAGTGCCCCGCCAGGGGCAGCAGGCTGATACCGGCCACCACCGCCAGGGCGGCGCCGAAGCTCGCCGCCGAGGCCAGCCCCAGGGTGAAGGGGTCGGCGAGGGGGTTGTCGAGGACGGTCTGCATCTGGGCCCCGGCCACCGCCAGCCCGGCACCGGACAGTATCGCCAGCAGGGCCGTCGGCAGACGGATCTGCCACACCGTGATGCGCACCAGGGGGCTGGCCTCGGCCGGGTACCACAGGGCCCGGAGCACCTCGCCTGGCGAGTGGCTGCCCGGGCCCAGCAACAGGTCGGCGGCCAGGGCCGTCAGCAGCAGGCCCAGCCCCCCCAGCACCCAGGCGCGATGCCGGGCTTCCTGGCGGCGGAATCCATCGGCCATGGCAGCACCGGCCGGGTCGGTGACGGCTTCGAGGCTCACCGGGTCTCCTCGTCAAGTGATGCCCAGAAGGCGCCCTCCGCCGACAGCGGCAGGAAGTCATCGTGCAGGCGGCGCCACAGGGCTTCGGGGTCCAGGTCGGCCATGGCCTCGGGGTGCAGCCACTTGGCCAGGCGCTGCACGGCCACGAACTGGTAGGGCGTGTTGTAGAACTGGTGCCAGAGCCCATGCACCCGTCCCTCACGCACCGCCGACAGCTCGCGCCAGCCCAGGCGCATCTCGGTCAACCCACGCATGGCCGCCCGAGCCGCCCCGGGAGAGGCCTCATAGCCCATGGGCACCGCCGCTTCGCTCATGGCCTGCCAGTCGCCGCCGGTCATGACGATGACCTCGGGGTCCTCGGCCAGCACCCATTCGGGATGCAGCCGCCCGAATACCCCGGGGATGCGCGCCGCGGCGATGTTGTCGCCGCCAGCCAGACGCACCACCCGCCCCAGGTTGTCGTCGCCGACGCTGCGGCAGCAGTCGGGATGCAGACCGGCGGCGGTCTCGATCAGCACCCGGGGCCGGCGGGCGGGCAGCCGGTCGGCAACGGCCTCCAGGCTCTCCCGACGCAGGGCCAGCAGGGCCTCGGCCCGTGCCTCGGCGGCGAACAGCCGACCCAGCAGACGCACGCTGGGCGCCATGTGGCGGTCCGGCTCGGTCAGGAAGTCGACGAACACCACCGGGATGCCCGCCGCCTCCAGCACCGGAAGCGTCGGCCCATCGCGCAGGGCGGGCCAGGCGGCGAGATCGAAGACGATGGCATCGGGCTCGAGGGCCAGGGCCTGCTCGAGGCTGAACTCGCCGTTGGCGGCCTTGCCGAAGGTGGCCAGGGACGCCGCCTCGGGAAAACGTTCTTGATAGCGAGCCCAGACGTCGCCGTCGAAGCGCTTGAGCTCGTCCCGCCAGCCCACCAGAGGCGCGAAGGGGGCCTCCGGGCGCAGGGCCGCCAGGGTGTAGAGCAGGCGGCCTTCGCCGAGGATCACCCGCTCCGCGCCGTGGGGTATGGTGACCTCGCGGCCGGCCAGGTCGGTCACCGTGACCTCGTCGGCCAGGGCATTCCCGGACAGCAGGCTCCACATTAGCCACCACCCCAGCATCGGCCAGAGGGGGGAAGGGCGGCGCGTCGAGCGGGGCGAAACGAGGGAGGGCATCGCGACTCCGGAAACAGGTGATGCTGACATGAGGATGCCCCGCACGCGGCTGGCCGTGTGCGGGGCGAGTTCGGGAGGCCTAGAAGGTCACGTCCAGACCGAGGCTGTAGGCGCGGCCGGGCAATGGCACCCGACCCACGGGGCTGACGTCCACCCCGCGGAAGAAGGCATCATGATCGGTGAGATTGTGCACTCCCAGGGTCAGGCTAGCGTCGGCGGCCACCGGTAGCCGGTAGGCCAGACTGGTGTCCACCTGCCAGTAGTCGGGCAGCTCACCGGCACTCCCGTCGGCCGTTTCTTCCTCGGTGTTAGCGGCATCAGAGAAGCTCTCGGCCACATAGCGGCCATTCAGGTTCCAGGTCCAGTCGCCCTGGGTCCAGCCGGCATGCAGGTTGAGCAGATGCTCCGGTGCATTGGGCACCTCGTTGCCGGCATGCTCGCCGTCGCGCTGCTCAGTGTCCAGCCAGGTCCAGGTCCCCTCCAGGCTGAGCGGCTCGCCGACCGGCGCCCAGGCCAGGCGAGCCTCCAGCCCTTGGTAGCGGGTGCGGCCCAGGTTCTTGAGGCTGTTGTCTGGTTGCTTGACGATCTGATCCTCATAATCGATGACGAAGCCGGTGGCCTCGGCCTGCCAGGCCCCTGCGGTGTAGCGCGCCCCCAGCTCGTGGTTCCAGGCCGTCTCGTTGGCGACGTCACCGGGATTGGTGACCTGCGCCAGCTGCACCGGGGTCAGGGAACGCTGGCTGGTGGCGAAGAGGTACCAGGCATCGTTGGCTTCGAAGCCGACGGTCAGGCCCGGCAGCCATTCCTCGGCGAGGTTGTCGTCCTCGCCGCCGCCCAGGGCATCGGCGAAGTCCATCTCGGCATGTTCATAGCGCAACCCCGGCGTCAGCGTCCAGCCGCTGTCACCGAGCCGCCAGGTGTCGCTGACGTAGGCCGCCACGGCTTGGGTTTCGAAATCCCAGCGGCGCACCTCGCTGGTGGTGCCGGTGGCCAGTTCACGGCGGTTGACGTCGAAGTCGACACTCTCCTCGAGGTAGCGCGCCCCGAGCATCAGAGTGTGGTCGCCGCGGCGCAGGGCCAGGCGCGGCTCGCTGGCCCAGACACGGAAGGGGCGGGGCGAGTCGGCCACATGGGTGGTGGGCGCCGCCGGATCGGCCCAGTGAAAGCCGGTGCCCAGGCTCTGGCCGAACCAGAAGGTGCGATCGCTGTGATGACCGAAGTGACGCCAGCTGAAGTCGACGTCCTCGTTGGGCTGCCAGCGCCAGGTGAGGTGCCCCCGCCAGGTGTCGGCCTCGAAGCGGTCGTGGGGACGCTGGGAGTCGCTGCGATCTTGCTCGAAGGCTTCGGGGGACAGGGCCCCGGGGAGCTCGGCGTCGACGCCATAATACTGCAGCTGGCCGGCCAGCGAATGCGCGTCATCGATCAGGTACTCGCCGTCGACGATGAAGTTGTCGACCTCGGTATCGCTATGTTCCCGGCCCGCCTCGCCACGCACCAGGTTGGCCTGGACCTGGAGCCCCAGCCGCTCGCTGACCTGCCCGCCGGCCCGGATGTAGCTATCGGTCAGCACATGACCGGTGGCTTCATCCACGGTCAGCCGCTCGCGCAGCTGAGTCTCGGCCTCGTAGGGGATGCCACGGGTGACGAAGTTGAGCACCCCGCCGACGTTGTTGGGGCCATAGTGGACCGCGGCCCCCCCCCTCACCACGTCCACGCGCTCCAGGGTGGACAAGGTCACGGGGAACAGCGAGACGCCGATGTTACTATAGGGCCCCAGGGCCGCGGGAATGCCGTCGACCAGGATCTGCACCCGCTCGCTGCGCCGGGGCGAGAGGCCCCGCACCCCGATGTTGGGCAGGATACCGGTGCCGGTCTCGTCCTGGACATGCACCCCCGGTACTCGCGCCAGGGCATCCTCGAGGTTACGCACCTCGCCTGCCTCCAGAGTTTCCTCCCCTAGGGACTGCCGCCCACCGGGGGTAGTGCGGGGATCTGCCTGGGTGGCCCCCAGCCAATCGCTGGATACCACCAGGGTGTCGAGAGTCAGCTCCTCCACCGCCCAGGCAGGGGGGATGCTGAGGGAAGCGCCCAGCAGGGCGGCAGTCAGTGGCGCGAGCCGGAAGCGGGAAAGCATGCCGTATCCTTGTTGGTAATGATTATCAAAAACGCATGAGATGATATATAATTGGCGCCAATCTGCAAGGGAATTTGCCGGAGGAATCCATGACGGAGATCACGAGTAGCAACGAGATAGCCTGGCTGCAGGAGCAACTACGCCTGGGCATGAGCGGCGGGCGCTACCCGGCAGACAGCTGGCTGCGCCAGGATGCTCTGGCCGAGCACTATGGCGTCAGCCGCTTCGTGGTGCGCGGCGCACTGGAGCGGATGGCTGAGCTGGGCATCATCGAGCACATACCCAACCGAGGCTATCGGGTGCGCCACTGGAGTGAGGCGGAACGCCGCGAGCTGACCGAAGCGCGCCTGGTGATCGAGCAGGCCCTGGTGCCGCTGATGATGGCGCGCAAGACGCCGGCGGGGCTCACCGCGGCGTACCAGGCGCTGGATGACTTCGAGAAGGCAGCGGAGGCCCTGGACGGCGAGGCCATGGCGATAACCAACCATGCCTTCCATCGCGCCCTGGCCGATCTCGCGGGCAACGAGGTCCTGGCCGGCCAGGTCAACTGGCTGCGCGAGCAGGGCCTGCGCGGGGCGGGGCCGGGATGGCCGCAGGCGGGCGGCGTGGCTCGGAGCCTCGCGGAGCATCGCGAGATGCTGGCGGCACTGGAGGCGGACGACCCCGTCGCCCTTCAGGGGGCCATCCACCGCCATCTCACCGCCTGGCAGCAGCGCACTCGGGCAGTGGCTTCGGACCAGGCCGACCGAGCGAGGAGAATGCCGGTCAATGAACGATAACTGGCGCCAATCCATCACGGGGAGGGGCGCCGCCAGGAGCCCGCATTTGAAGGCCGGGCCCATCTCGGCGACAATAAGCGACCGACTTTGACCGCGCCGCTCGCGTCTCGCGGCGCATCCCAGCCAGAATCCACGTCCGGCCACCCCCTGGCCCGACCGTGTCATTGCTACTATTGCCGCAGGCGAGGAGCTGACCCCCATGCCGTCCCGTTTCGAACTGGCCAATGCCATTCGCGCCCTGTCCATGGATGCCGTCCAGAAGGCCAACTCCGGCCACCCCGGCGCCCCGATGGGCATGGCCGACATCGCCGAGGTACTGTGGAACGACTATCTGCAGCACAACCCGGCCGATCCGCACTGGCCCGACCGCGACCGCTTCGTGCTGTCCAACGGCCACGGCTCCATGCTGCTCTACTCGCTGCTGCACCTGTCCGGCTACGAGCTCGGCCTGGAGGAGCTGCAGA
>NZ_RXNS01000025.1 GCF_003966155.1 Halomonas nitroreducens | reverse complement strand
GCAGCGCGTCCATGAAGCCCGCGTAGCGCACGTTGACCAGGGTCGAGTGGGCGGGGATCGGCAGCACATTGAGCACCGCCTCGCTGGTGAAGGCCAGCGACCCCTCGGCGCCGCACAGCACGCTGTTGAGGTCGAACTTGCCGTCCACGGTGCGCAGGTGCGCCAGGTCATAGCCGGTCAGGCAGCGGTTGAGCGGCGGGAAGGTGTCGCGGATGCGCTCGCGCTCGGTGTCGATGATCGCCCGGGCCTCCCGATGCACCCGGCCCACGGCGTCGTCGCGCTCGCACAGGGCGTCGAGCTCGGCCTCGTCCACCGGCCGGGTGGTCAGCCGCTCGCCGCCGAGCAGCACGCTGTCGAGCGCGAGGACGTGATCGCGGGTCTTGCCGTACTCGCAGCTGCCCTGGCCACTGGCGTCGGTGGCGATCATGCCGCCGAGGGTGGCGCGATTCGAGGTGGAGAGCTCCGGGGCGAAGAACAGCCCAAAGGGCTTGAGCGCGGCGTTGAGCTGGTCCTTGACCACCCCGGCCTGGACCCGCACCCGGCGGGCCGCGACGTCGATGTCGAGGATGGCGGTCATGTGCTTGGAGACATCCACCACCAGGCCGTCGGTGAGCGACTGGCCGTTGGTGCCGGTGCCGCCGCCGCGGGGCGCCAGCACTACCCGGCGGAAGTCGTCGCGGCCGGCCAGCCGGGCGATGCGCTCCAGGTCCTCGGCGCCCCTCGGATAGAGCACCGCCTGGGGCAGGCGCTGGTAGAGGGAGTTGTCGGTGGCCAGCACCGTGCGGTTGGCGTAGTCGGGGGCGATGTCGCCCTCGAAGTCGGCGTCGCGCAGGGCCTCGAGGAAGTGCAGGTAGGGAGCGTGCCGAGCCTGGCGGTGTTCAGGGGCGAGTCGAGCGATCATCGGCGAGGTCGACCGGGCAAGAATGTGCGGCACATCAAACCATGCTCCCCCTCCTCTCGAGCGGCAGGAAGACGCCACCTCGGGACACTTTTCCGACATCGAGCCTCGGCAAACGACGACGCCTCCGCGCTGCAGGGCACGGGGGCGTCATGGGTACCGGCCCACCAAGGAGCCGTAGAGACACGGTCAGTCCGACACGGTCAGTTCGACGGGAAGTTGAACTGCGCGGTCTCCTGCTCCGCGCGCTGCGGCCAGCGCTGGGAGACGGCCTTGCGGCGGGTGTAGAAGCGCACCGCGTCGGGGCCGTAGGCGTGCAGGTCGCCGAACAGCGATTCCTTCCAGCCGCCGAAGCTGTGGAAGGCCACCGGCACGGGCAGCGGCACGTTGATGCCGACCATGCCCACCTCGATGGCATCGCTGAAGCGGCGGCCGGCCTCGCCATCGCGGGTGAAGACGCAGGTGCCGTTGCCGTACTGGTGGGCGTTGATCAGCGCGATGGCCTCCTCGAAGGTCTCGACGCGGACCACGCACAGCACCGGGCCGAAGATCTCGTCGCGATAGATGTCCATCGCCGGGGTCACCCGATCGAACAGGGTGGCGCCGAGGAAGTAGCCCGGCGACCCCTCGACCAGCGGATGGGTGCGGCCGTCGATCACCAGCTCGGCGCCGGCCTGCTCGCCCTGGGCGATGTAGCCGGCGACCTTGTCGCGATGCGCGGCATTGACCAGGGCGCCCATGTCGAGGCCGCGCTCGGTGCCGGGGCCGATCTTCAGGGTGCGGGCCTGGTCGGCGAGCTTGCCGACCAGGGCGTCGGCGGTGTCGTCGCCCACGCAGACGGCCACGGAGATCGCCATGCAGCGCTCGCCGGCGCTCCCAAAGGCGGCCCCGATCAGGGTGCTGGCGGCATTGTCCAGGTCGGCGTCGGGCAGCACCACGGCATGGTTCTTGGCGCCGCCCAGGGCCTGGACGCGCTTGCCGTTGTCGGCGCCGCGCCGGTAGATGGCCTTGGCCACCGGCGTGGAGCCGACGAAGGACAGCGCCTTGACGTCCGGCGCGTCGATCAGCGCCTCCACGGCCTCGCGGTCGCCATGGACCACGTTGAAGATGCCGCGCGGCAGGCCCGCCTCGTCGAGCAACTCGGCCATCTTGAGCGCGGCCGAAGGCACCTGCTCGGAGGGCTTGAGGATGAAGGCGTTGCCGCAGGCGATGGCCATGGGGTACATCCACAGCGGCACCATGGCCGGGAAGTTGAACGGCGTGATGCCGGCCACGACGCCCAGCGGCTGGTGGTTGGACCAGGTGTCGATGCCCGGGCCGGCGTTGTGGGAATACTCGCCCTTGAGCAGCTCCGGCACGCCGCAGGCGTACTCGACGTTCTCGATGCCGCGCTTGAGCTCGCCCATGGCGTCCTCGAGCACCTTGCCGTGCTCCTCGGCGACGATCCGGCAGATCTCGTCGGCATCGCGCTCGAGCAGCATCTTGAAGCGGAACATCACCTGGGCGCGCTTGGCGGGCGGCAGGTCGCGCCAGGCCGGCTGGGCCTCGCGGGCGGCGGCGATGGCCTGTTCCACGGTGGCCGCGTCACCCAGGGTCACCTGGCGGATGGCCTCGCCGGTGGCCGGGTTGAACACGTCGAGCGGGCGGCCGCCGGCCACGCGCTCGCCGGCGATCCAGTGGGGGATGTCTGTCATGGGGTCTCTCTTGGATTCGTTGGCACAGCACTACTGAGCGGTGGCGTTCTCAGACTTCCTGGTCGAGCAGGGCCTCGTCGAAGGGATAGCGCGAGAGCTTCTCGATGCCGGTCTCGGTGACCAGCACCTCTTCCTCCAGCTTGACGCCGTCGGCGGCGCCGACCTCGCCGATATAGCTTTCCACGGAGACGACCATGCCGGGCTCCAGGATGCCGTCCTTGGAGAAGCGGTCGAAGTCCATGTGGTGGGCCACCAGAGGCGTCTCGCCGTGCATGCCCACGCCGTGGATAATCGACGGGTAGCGGCGGTCGAGGAAGCGCTCGGGGATCTTCCAGGCCTGCTCGGCGATCTCGCGGTAGCTCATGCCCGGCTTGAGGATGCCCATGTTGTGGTGCACCTGGTCATAGGCCATGCGGTACAGGTGCTTCTGGTAGGCGCTCGGCTTGCCGGGGCCGACGTGGAAGGTGCGCGAGAAGTCGGAGTAGTAGCCATGGCAGCCGATGGTGTCGGTGTCCAGGGCCACCAGCTCGCCGGGACGGATCACCCTATCGCTTGCCTCGTTGAACCAGGGGTTGGTGCGCGGCCCCGAGGACAGCAGGCGAGTCTCGATGAACTCGCCGCCCTGGCGGATGACATCGCCGTACATGATGGCGAACAGCTCGTTCTCGGTGACGCCCGGCTTGATGGCGGCCTCCACCTCGGCCACGGCGGCCTCGCTACCGGCCATGGACTGGGCCAGGCAGGCCACCTCTTCCGGGGTCTTGATACGCCGGCAGTGCAGGGTGTCCTGCATGCAGTCGAAGACCTCCAGGCCCTGGGCCTCCAGCGAACGCGCCAGGTTCAGGGCGCAGCGATCGAGGCCGATCTTCCTGTTGCCGCGGCCGTGCTCCTCGATCAGCTCGGCGATCTCGATGCCGAAGGGATCGGAGGAGAGGTTGTCGCGCTGGTTGACCGCGGACCACACCACCTTGGAGGTCCGCGACTCGTCGATGGTCTCCAGCCAGGTGGAGACGTGAGCGCTGCCCGGGTACTCGAAGAGGATCACCGGGCCGTCGAGCGGCACGTAGATGTAGCGGGTGGAATTGCGCAGGAAGTAGCCGAACATGTTGCGCGAGCCGGTGGCATAGCGCTGGTTGTAGGGGTCGAAGAGCACCACCGCGGCGTAGCCCTGCTCGGCCATCATGGCGCGCAGGCGCTGCAGGCGACCGGCCCGCAGCTGCTTGGGGTCGAAGGCGGTGGGGATGCTGTCGCCGTTGGCCATGGGCGCCGACGGCACCACCGGAATCCGCTCCGGCTCGTTGTCGGTCAGCTTCTCGAAATCCACGATACTCATATCAGGGTCCAGTTCTTTCCGTTGTCGGTATGGGGCATCCCGCGGAGGCAGGAGCGGGAAAAATGGCGAAGGCGATTCAGTCGGCCAGGGCGTCGCTGCGCTGCATGCCTTCCTTTAGCAGCCGCTCGTGCACCGGTGCCATGCGACCGAAGATGCGCTGGGCACGCTCGGGACGCCCGATGAAGCCCGGCTCCTTGGCATAGGCGAAGATCACGGTGTGACGCTCCTTGTTACCTTCCACCGGGGTGACCCGGTGCAGCGAATAGCGCCCGAAGAAGATCTGCAGATCGCCAGGCTGGAGGTCCAGGGACTTGAGCCGCGAGCGATCGCCGTCGATAACCTGCTCGACCTCCTCGAAGTTCTCGCCTTCGGGGCTGCGGATGCCCGGGGCATACTCGAAGCGGCCGCCGCCGTGGGACTGGCGGGTCATCATGGTGACGATGAATTCGTTGGTGTCGTAGTGCCAGGGATGCTGACAACCCTCGCGCAGCACGTTGACCACCAGGTCGGCCAGCGGGTCGGCATACTGGTGAATGTCTTCCATGCCCACCACCGTAGCGATGAAGCGCTGGAAATCCGCGTTCTGGTAGACCTGGCGGATGATGGTCTCGTCGCCGATGCGGTCGCCGGCGACGAAGCCGTTGGTGCGGTCGTCGAAGCGGTTCACCGGGTGGTGGGCCGGCTTGTCGGGATCGGCAGCGCTGTTGTAGGGGTTGGTCTCGGTCTGGTTGTAGTGGGCCGCCGGCGAGAGCCGCTCGGTCTCGCGCTCCAGGCGCGCCAGGGCCGCCTCGGGAACGAAGTTCTTGAGCACCACGCAGCCGTCCACCTCCAGCTGGCGGCGGCAGCGGTCGATCAGCTCGCGCCCCGCCGCGCCGTCGAGGTCATCGAGGGGATAGCGGGCTAGATCGATGAGCCCCTGAAGGGAAGCGTCGTGCGCATTGACCGAGGTGTCTACAGGCATGAAGGATCTCCGATTCCGAATACACGCTAGACACCTTAGAACCCATCACCTCATAATAAAAATGAATGATTGAGATACAACCAATTTCAAAGGCTCATCAATAATGGATACCGCGCTACTCCGCACCTTCGTCACCGTGGCCGAGTGCCAGGGATTCAGTGCCGCCGGCAAGGTGCTGCATCGCACCCAGTCGGCGGTGAGCCTGCAGATCAAGCGGCTCGAGGACCAGATGGGCCAGGCGATGTTCGAGCGCACCAGCCGCAGCGTGCTGCTCACCGCCCATGGGGAGCGGCTGCTGCCCTATGCCCGGCACATGCTCAAGCTGGAGGACGAGGCTCGCGAGGCCCTCGGCGAGGAGAGCCGCGGCGAGCTGATCCGCTTCGCCACCTCCGAGGAGCAGGCCAGCGCCTACCTGCCCGAGTTGTTGCCCCGTCATGCCCGGCGCTTCCCCGATACCCGCCTGGAGCTGCACTGCGATATCAGCGCCGACCTGGTGCGCCAGTTCCAGGAGGGGCTGCTGGACGTGGTGCTGTCGATCCGCCACATGCCCACCCAGTCCGGCCAGCTGCTGGGCTGGGAGCCCATGGTCTGGGTGGTGGCCGAGGACTGCCGAGTGGATCAATGGGAGACGCTGCCGCTGGCTCTCAACCCGGAGGGCTGCATCTTCCGGGCCCATGCGCTCTCGGCCCTGGGCCGAGAGGAGCGGCGCTGGGAAGCGAGCTACACCAGCCAGTCTCCCACCGGCATCAACCTGCCGGTGCAGGCGGGGCTGGCCGTGACCGTGAAGACGCCACGCAGCATTCCGACGGGTTGCCGGATCGTCGGTGATGAGGAAGGCCTGCCGCCACTGGGCCAGGTGGAGATCGAGTTGCATCGCCGCCCGGGACACAACAGCGAGGCGCTGGATGCCTTCTGCGAGGAGCTCGAGCGTATCGTCACCCAGAACGAGGACGTGGCCGCCCCGGAGCCTGGCGAGGTGGCCGCGAGCTGACCCCGCGCCGGCGGCGCGGGATCCCGGCCGCCGATCAGTCGCGGCGGTAGGTGCCGATCAGGCGATTCATGCCGATCAGGTGGGGCTCGACCTGCTTGAGCAGCTCGATCATCGAGATCCCCTCGGGCAGGGCAGTGGCCTTGTCCAGCGCCAGCACCCAGAAATAGTAGTGGTGCAGGCCGTGGCCCTCGGGGGGCATGGGACCACCGTAGCCGTTGCGGTTGAAGTCGTTGCGCCCGCGCGTGCCCGCCGCGGTGGCCTCCTTCAGCGAGGTGTCGGCGGTGGGCAGGTTATAGAGCACCCAGTGCACGAAGCCATAGCTGCCGTGCTGCACGAGGGGCGCATCCGGATCATGGCAGATCACCGCGAAGCTCTTGGTCTCCTCCGGGGCGTTCGACCAGCTCAGCGGCGGCGAGAGGTCGTCCCCTTCGCCGGTGTACTTGATGGGGATCTCGCCCCTGTCCCGGAAAGCGGAGCTTTCCACCTGCATCTTCGAGAAGGCAAAGGCCATGGGTTGGGTCCTCCCTGAAGGAACGGGTTGGCGATTTCAGCGTCGGCAACCGGTCGACGCCTGTCAACGACGCCCTGCCATGGCATGATGGCGGCGAGCCGCGTCTTCAACCGGAGGAAGAGGAGGAAGCGACTGCTGATCGTGGCCCATGCGCCCTCTGCCAATACCCGGCGCCTGCGCGAGGCCGCCGAGCGCGGCGCCCGCCACCCGGACAGCGAGGTGGGAATCAAGGCGCTCAGAAGGACTTGTTCATATCACCGAGACGCCCACTACTGCAGGAGAAGCAGTGAATGAGTCCAGCCCACAGGGCCGACCAGTGTGTCCTCCATCGCCGGGATGGATTCGCAGGATGACACATGAAAGTCACTCGTTCTTATGCAGTCTCGTCGTGACTCCATGCTTCAACAAGGTAATCCACAAGCGTCCGCACTTTCTGCGAGACAAACTTAGTGTTGGGAAACACGGCATATAAGCCGGTACTGGTCGGCATATAATCGTCGAGAAGCGTTTCCAGCTGGCCTTGCTTCAAGGCATTCGACACCATGAATGTCGGCGCCCTGAGTATGCCGATGCCATCCAGCGCGGCGCTCAGTAATATATTCCCATTTTCCGAATGGAGGCCTCCCTTCACCTTGACATTGATACCCTTTCGCTGCTCGTCCTGGAAGAACCAGCTGTCCGGGTTTTGCCCCTGTGAATAGATCAGACAGTTGTGTCCCGCGAGCTCATCGGGATTCGTTGGGCGTCCATACCTTTGTAGATAACCGGCTGATGCACAAACGTGAAACCGGCATGACATCAGCCTCCGTGCCATGAGGCTCGAATCCTGTAGCTCGCCAACCCGAAGCGCCACATCGATCCCTTCTTCTACCAGATCGACAAAACGGCCCGTGATACGGATATCCAGCTCGAGCTTGGGATATTTCTCCTGAAATGCCGGAAGGGCTTCGGCCAGCAGGAACATCGCCAGGCTCTCAGGGGCCGAGATTCGCAACCTCCCCTGTGGCTCGCTTTGAAGGGGAACAATGGATTGCTCAGCCTCGTGAACGTCGGACATGATTTTCCGGGCATGGACAACAAACATCTCACCCGCCTGGGTGAGATGTAAGCGCCGGGTCGTCCGATGTAAGAGCTGCACTCCCAGATGCTTCTCCAGCAACGCAACCTGCTTGCTGACGACAGGCTTGGAAACCCCCAAAGCCTGGGCCGCCGCCGTAAAACTGCCATTGTCCACGACGGCTGCAAATGTCTCCAAATAGGGAAGAATCGTCATATTGGCTAAAATCGGGAAACAGTTTGTTTCTCGTTACCATGTTTATGCACAAAGGGCAAGCCACTAGACTCCTTTTCATGTGCTTCGACCGAGATTGAGTCCAGGTCATCAAGCGATTTCACGGCACAGCAACATGCACAACCCACTGGGAGACATATCGTGTTAAAGAATACGGCCATCAGCTATGGCATCGTCGCGAAAACCTTCCACTGGTTGCTGTTGCTGATGCTGGCCTCTTCCATCGTCATGGGCAACCTGCTCGCTGCGCTGCCAAAAGGACCGGAGAAACTCCAGGCGGCCGGTATGCACAAGTCGTTTGGCGCCCTCCTGCTGGCACTGATCCTGCTGCGCCTCTTGTGGCGGCTGATCAACGAGACACCAAAGCTCCCCGACAGCACCACGATGGTTCAGGCCATCCTGGCCAAGGGCATGCATGGGGTGCTGTATCTCCTGATGTTCTTGCAGCCGCTCTCGGGCATCCTCATGTCGCAGGCCGGGGGCATCCCGGTCAGCGTCTTTGGTCTTTTCGAGTTCCCGATCCTTCTCGACAAGAATCCCGGCCTGGCGGAACTTGCCCGCAGCATTCATAGAGCCGTCTGGATCCTGCTGGTGTTGGCCACACTCGGCCACGTCGGTGCAGCGCTGCATCATCACTTTATCAAGAAAGATCATGTGCTGAAGCAGATGACTTTTGGCAAGTGAGCCTCACTTCATGATCATTTCGAGCGGAAGGATAGCACCATGAAACAACGATTTTTCCATTTGCTACTGCTGATCAGCCTGTTCTTTTCTCCGGTCGCCATGTCGAATAGCTTCCCCACCCAGGAGCCGATGGGTGGCCAGGCATTCGGGCATAGTGTGAAGGAAATCGGTGACGGCCTCTACGTGTTCCGCTGGTGGGTCTACCGGAATGTCTTCCTCGTGACCGATGAGGGCGTTATCGTGACGGACCCCCTGAACCCCAGGGCCGCCGAGCTATTGCGCGACGAGATCGGCAAGATCACCGACAAGCCCGTCAAATACGTCATCTACAGCCACAACCACCATGACCATATCTCGGGGGGGACAGTCTTCGAGGACGAAGGCGCGGCATTCATCGCTCACGAGAACGTGCAGCGAGAGCTGGGCGACCATCCAAGCCCCGTCATCCCCTCCCCGGATATCACCTTCGATGATACCTATACCCTGGAGCTGGGCGGCAGAACGGTGGAGCTCAGCTACTTCGGTCCCAACCATGGCGACAGTCTGGTGGTGATGCGTCTACCGGAAGAGAAGATCCTGTTCATCGTCGATATCGTCACCCCGCGCCGGGTGGCCTTCCGGAACATGCCCGACTTCTGGCCCGACGAGTGGATCCGCTCGCTCCAGGAAATCGAGCAGATGGATTTCGATTACGTCATCTCGGCGCATGGCCCGGCAGATCAGCCCGCCATTGATCCGGCCGCGGTGGTCGCGGAACAGCGCCACTACCTGGAGGACCTGATGGCGGCCGTCAAGGAGGCCATGGACGCCGGCACCCATAGCCCGGATGAGCTCAAGGAAACCATTACTCTCCCAGAGTACGAGCATTGGCGCTACTACGACGAATGGCTGCCGATGAATATCGAGCGTATCTGGGCCTACTATCACATGGGCTGGTAAGACGGTCGTTTTACGGGCAGCCGTTGGCGATACCAGCGGCTGCCGGAAGGCCCCGATGCGACCTTATGCGCTTTCGCATGCGGGCTTCTGTCGACCATCGAGCTCCCTGGCCTGACCTTCCTTCTTCCCCTTTACCCCACGTTCACGCCCCCCGGGATCGACGCCATGCCTTCACTGACGCTATACCATCACCCGCTTTCCGTTTGCTCCATGAAGGTTCGCCTGGCACTGGTAGAGAAAGGACTCGACTGGTCGGGTCGAGTGATCGATATTGTCCGGGATCAGGAACAACTCGATCCCTGGTATATCAAGCTGAACCCCAAGGGCGTCATCCCCACCCTCGAGTCACACGATGACTCGACGGAGGTAGTGACAGACTCTGCCAGAATCATACGGTTTATCGCTCCGCTGCCGGAAGGCAACTCGCTTCTCCCCGCCAGCAAAGAACAACTTCAGCGGATGGAGGAGCTGATTGACCGGGCGGACGGGATCGACCTTCAGATCCTCAGCTATGCTCGCCACCCTTCCATGGCGAAATCCGAGAAGATCCTGGATGCCCGCATCAACAAATCGCGGTTGCTGGCTGAACAACACCCCGAACTCAAGGACAGCTACCAGGCAAGCGCCGAAAGGTCAGAAAAGAGCAAGAGCTTCCGGGTAGACGAGCACCATATCAAGGATATCGAGCGAAAGGCTGTGGAGTCCCTGTCGTTTGCCGAGAAGCAGCTGAACGACAACACCTTCCTGCTTGGCGACACCTATTCCCTGGCCGATGTAATCTGGACGGTGGTCCTCTCGCGGCTTGACCTGCTGGGCTATACCGACTGGGTTCACGGGGACACCTTCCCTCGGCTGACAAGGTTCTACCAAGACGTCAGAAGCCGCAGAAGCTTCTCTCTCGCTCAGATTCAGAACGAGTGGTGGGAGAAGTAGACGGCTCACGGATTGTCGAGTCCCGGGTGAACTCAGCCTGACTTGCCGCCTCCCGAAGGCGGCGAGGCTCGCGAGACTGTCAACGACGCCCTGCCATGGCATGATGGCGGCGAGCCGCGTCTTCAACCGGAGGAAGAGGATGAAGCGACTGCTGATCGTGGCCCATGCGCCTTCTGCCAATACCCGACGCCTGCGCGAGGCCGCCGAGCGCGGTGCCCGCCACCCCGACATCGAGGACGTCGAGGTGGTGGTCAAGGCGCCGCTGGAGGCCGGCCCCGAGGACGTGCTGGCCTGCGACGCCATCCTGCTCGGCACCACCGAGAACCTGGGCTACATGAGCGGCGCGCTGAAGGACTTCTTCGACCGCAGCTACTATGCCGTGCTGGAGGAGAAGCAGGGCCTGCCCTGCGCGCTCTACGTGCGCGCCGGGCGCGACGGCACCGGCACCCGCCGCGCCGTGGAGGGGATCGTCACGGGGCTGCGCTGGCGCTGGGTGCAGGAGCCGCTCATTCTCCGCGGCGAGTGGCAGGAGGCCTTCGTCGACCAGGCCGAGGAGCTGGGGCTCTATCTGGCCGCAGGGCTCGACGGCGGCATCCTCTAGGGGGCATGGCTATGCTGAGGCTATCGACGCCCGTTGTGTCGTCGCCTGCTCAGGAGGTGCGCCATGCAATCCCCTCGGACGAGGTCGCCGCAGGCCATCGCCCCGGCTCGTCCCAGGCTGCGCCCTGCCCTGCTGCTGCTGGGTGTCCTGGCGTGGCCGCCCGTGCAGGCCCAGGACGACGCCGCGACCATCGTCATCGCCACCGCGAGCCCTGCCGGGGTCTACCATGCCACCGGCCGCACCCTCTGCCGGCTGCTCGATGTCCCCTGCGAGGCGCGCACCAGCGATGGCTCCGCCGCCAATCTCGAGGCGGTGCGGACCGGCGAGGTAACCGTCGCCCTGGCCCAGTCGGACCTCCAGCACTATGCCGTCAGCGGCACCCGGGGCTTCACGGGCGCGGGACCGGACCCCACGCTGCGGGCCGTCATGTCGCTGCACGGCGAGCCCTTCACCCTGGTGGCCCGCCGCCGTAGTGGTATCCAGGGCTTCGCCGACCTCAAGGGCCACGCCGTGAATGTCGGCAATCCGGGATCGGGGCAGCGCGGCACCATGATGACCCTGCTCGAGGCCTGGGGCTGGACACTCGACGCCTTCCAGCCCGCCTACGCGCTGCCCGCCGACCAGCAGTCGCTGGAACTCTGCCACGGCAAGATCGACGCCATGGTCTACACCGTGGGCCACCCCAATCCCTCCATCGAACAGGCCGTGCGGCTGTGCGATGCGCGCCTGGTCGACGTGACCGGCCCGGCGGTCGACCACCTGGTGGCCGAGACCCCCTACCTGGCTCATACCACCATCCCGGGCGGGCTCTACGCCGACGACCAGCCGGCGGTCGAGACCTTCGGGGTCCGCGCCACCCTGGTGGCCTCGGCGGACAGCGACCCGGAGGCCGTCTATGCCCTCGTCGCCGCGGTCTTCGACGACCTCGAGGCCTTCAAGTCCCGGCATCCCGCCTATGCCGACCTCACCCCGCAAGGCATGATCCACGAGGGGCTCTCGGCGCCGCTCCACGAGGGCGCCAAGCGCTACTACCGGGAGCGCGGCTGGCTCGACAACGAGGCCGCCCCGGCGCAGGAAGGGGACGAAGCGCAGCCGTCGGGTGCCGGCGATGCCGGCGATCCCGTGGCGTCCGACCGCTGACTCGCGAAACGCACAACGGCACCCCGGAGGGTGCCGTTGTGGTGGTGCCGCATGGCAGCCAGCGCGACTCGCCTATTTCAGGCGTTCGAACACCGTGGCCACGCCCTGCCCCATGCCGATGCACATGGTCGCCAGGCCCAGGGTGGTGTCCTGCTCGCGCATCACGTTGAGCAGGGTGGTGCTGATGCGCGCCCCGGAGCAACCCAGCGGGTGCCCCAGGGCAATGGCCCCGCCGTGAAGGTTGACCGCCTCGTCCATGCGATCGCGCAGGCCGAGGTCCTTGAGCACCGGCAGCGACTGGGCGGCGAAGGCCTCGTTGAGCTCCACGGTCTGGATATCGTCGATGGTCAGCCCGGCGGTCTTCAACGCCTTCTTGCTGGCCGGAACCGGCCCGTAGCCCATGATCGAGGCGTCGCAGCCCGCCACGCCGGTGGACAGCACCCGGGCGATGGGCGCAAGGCCCAGCGCCTGGGCGCGCTCGGCACTCATCACCGCCATGCCGCTGGCGCCTACCGACAGCGCCGAGGAGGTGCCGGCGGTCACGGTGCCGCCCCGCGGATCGAAGACCGGCTTGAGCGAGGCCATGCTCTCCAGGCTGGCATCGCCGCGGATCACCTCGTCGCGATCCACCCGGACGCGGAAGCCGCGGTCGTCGTGGCCCTCGACGCCGATGATCTCGTTGTCGAAGCCGCCGTTGTCCAGGGCAGCCTGGGCGCGCTGGTGGGAGCGCACGCCGAAGGCGTCCTGGTCTTCCCGGGAGATGCCGTGCATCTTGCCCAGCAACTCGGCGGTCAGGCCCATCATCATGGCCGCCTTGGCGGCATGTTTGCTGGCCGCCGGGTTGACGTCGACGCCGTGAGTCATGGGCACGTGCTCCATGTGCTCGACGCCCCCGATCACGTAGAAGTCCCCCATGCCGGCGCGGATGTTGGCCGCGGCGATATGCAATGCGCTCATCGAGGAGCCGCACAGGCGGTTGACCGTCTGGGCCGGCACGGTGCGCGGGATGCCGGTCATGATCGCCGCGTTGCGGGCGATGTTCATGGCCTGCTCGAGGGTCTGGTTGACGCAGCCCCAGATGACGTCGTCGACCTCCTTGGGGTCAAGGCCCGGATTGCGGTCGAACAGCGCCTGCATCACGGCGGCGGACAGGTTCTCGGCACGCACGTGGCGGAAGGCGCCGTTCTTGGCCTTGGCCATGGCGGTACGCACGCCGTCGACCACCACGATGTCTCTCGGATTCAAACTCATCGAACTCGTACTCCTTAATAGCACGTGGTGAATCAGGCCTGCTGGGCATCCTGATAGAAGCGCTCGCCAACGCGGGCCATCTCGCGAAGCCGGTCGGTGGGCGCATAGAGCGGCCCCAGCTCCTCGGCCAGTTCATCTGCCTGGGCGACGAAGGCGTCGAGGCCCATGGCGTCGATGTAGCGCAGGGCGCCGCCGCGGAAGGGCGGGAAGCCGATGCCGTAGATCAGCGCCATGTCGGCCTCGGCGGGCGTGCCGACGATGCCGTCCTCCAGGCAGCGCACGGTCTCCAGGCACAGCGGCACCATCATGCGCGCGATGATCTCCTCGTCGCTGAACTCGCGCTCGCCCTCGGCCAGGTCCTTGACCAGGGCGATGGCGTCCTCGTCGACGACCTTCTTCGGCTTGCCCTTCTTGTCTTCCTCGTAGGCATAGAAGCCCTTGTCGGTCTTCTGGCCCAGGCGGTCGTGGTCGACCATCAGCTGGATGACACTCTTGCCGCTGTCGCTGCCCATGCTCCCCATGCGCTCCGGGAAGCCCTCGGCCATCACCTCGCCGGCATGCACCGCGGTGTCCATGCCCACCACGTCGAGCAGGTAGGCCGGGCCCATGGGCCAGCCGAAGCGCTCCATCACCTTGTCGACCCGCCGGAAGTCGGCGCCCTGCGCCATCAGCTGGCTGAAGCCACCGAAGTAGGGGAAGAGCACGCGGTTGACCAGAAAGCCCGGGCAGTCGTTGACCACGATGGGCGTCTTGCCCATCTTGCGGGCGTAGGCCACGGTGGCCGCCACCGCGGCATCGCCGGTCTTCTCGCCGCGGATCACCTCGACAAGCGGCATGCGGTGGACCGGGTTGAAGAAGTGCATCCCGCAGAAGTTCTCGGGGCGCTTGAGGTTCTCGGCCAGGCGGGTGATCGAGATGGTCGAGGTATTGGAGGTGAGGACAGTGTCATCATCGACCTGCTCCTCCACCTCGGCGAGCACCGCGCCCTTGACCTTGGGGTTCTCGACCACGGCCTCGACCACCAGGTCGACGTGGGCGAAATCGCCGTAGGACAGGGTCGGGCGGATGTTGGCGAGCCTCTCGGCCATCTGCTCGACGGAGAGCTTGCCGCGCTCCACCTGCTTGGCGAACAGCTTGCGGGACTCCTTGAGCCCCAGCGCGATGGCCTCCTCCTTGATGTCCTTCATCAGGATGGGCGTGCCCTTGGAGGCGCTCTGGTAGGCGATGCCGCCGCCCATGATCCCGGCGCCCAGCACCGCGGCCTGGTCGATGGCAGTGGCCTGCTTCTCGTAGCCGGCGCCCTTCTTCTTGACCACCTGGTCGTTGAGGAACAGGCCGACCAGGTTGTAGCAGACATCGCTGAGCGCCAGCTTGCCGAAGGCCTTGGCCTCGATGGCCTGGGCCCGGGCGCGCTCCTCGCCGGCGCCCTTCTGGACGACCTTGATGGCCTCCACCGGAGCCGGGTAGTGCGGCCCGGCCTTGCCGGCCACGTAGCCCTTGGCGGTCTCGAAGGCCATCATCTGCTCGATGGCGTCGAGCTTGAGCGGCCCGGTCTTCTCGGCCCGGCGGGCCCGGTGGTCGAGCTCGCCGGCGTTGGCCCGGGCCAGGATGTCCCGGGCCGCCGCCTCGAGGGCCTCGGCGGTCACCACCGCATCGACGGCACCGACCTTGAGGCAGGCCTCGGCCTTGTTCTCGGTACCGCCGGCGATCCACTCGATGGCGTTGTCGGCACCGATCAGCCGCGGCAGGCGCACGCACCCGCCCCAGCCGGGGAGGATGCCCAGCTTGGTCTCGGGCAGGCCGATCCTGGCGGTCTCGGCCATGACCCGGAAGTCGGTGGTCAGGGTGACCTCGCAGCCGCCGCCCAGGGCCAGGCCGTTGATCGCACTGACGGTGGGAAACGGCAGGTCCTCCAGGGCATTGAAGATGCCATGCACTCGCTCGAGCATGGCCTGGATCTCGTCCTGCCCCTTCTCGAACATGCCGTGGAACTCGGTGATGTCGGCCCCGACGATGAAGGCCTCCTTGGCGCTGGCCAGGATCAGGCCCTGCAGGCCGGCCTCGGCACCCAGGGCCTCCACCGCCTGATCGAGCTCCTGGACCACCGCGGTGGAGAGCTTGTTGACCGACTCGCCCTTCAGGTCGAAGGTCAGGGTGGCGATATCGTCGTCACCACGAGCCACCGTGATGGCGTTGCCTTGATAGATCATCCACGAATCTCCGTGCAGGAATTCATACGGCCGTTTGATTTTGACAGCTTGGTCCAGTCCGGCGACGGCGTCAAGCCCCGTGCCGGCATTCCGCCAGGCGTCGCCATGACGCGACTCCCGGGCTCGGGGCCGGGCTGGTAGGATGCGAGGATGTCCAGTGAACGCTCCGTGTCCGATGCTTCCCCGCCGCCCGCCAAGGGCCGGCGTCTCGATGCCTGGCAGCAGCATCTGGAGCGGCTGGCCGTGCGCGCTCGGCCCTGGAGCTGGCTCTGGCCGCCGGTGGCCTTCGCCGCGGGGGTCGGCAGCTTCTTCCTGGTGGAGCGCCAGCAGTGGCTCGGCGCCATGCTGGCCCTGGGGATGCTGCTGGCCTGGGTGCTGCTGCTCTCGGAGAGCCTGATCGGACGCCTGCTGTCGCGACGGGGCTATCCGACCCTGCCTCGTGGTGTGACCACCTTCATCGCCCAGATGATCCACCAGGAGACGCTGTTCTTCACCCTGCCCTTCCTGCTGGCGACCACGGTGTGGTCCAGCGGCCAGGCGGTGTTCACGCTGCTGATGCTGGGCCTGGCGGTGCTGTCGATCCTCGACCCGCTCTACTACCGCCTGGCCGATCGCCACCGCTGGCTGTACTTCGCCTTCCACGCCCAGTGCGTCTTCCTGGTGGTGCTGGTGGCGCTGCCGACCCTGCTCCACCTGACCACCGGCCAGAGCCTGCTGCTGGCGCTGGCCGCCATGGTGATCTTCAGCCTGCCGAGCCTGATGCACCTGCTGCGCCCCATGACCCGGGGACGCTGGCTGGCCATGCTGGCCCTGCTGCCGCTGCTCGCCGGCGCCGGCTGGGCCGGCCGCCTATGGGTCCCCCCCGCCAGCCTGTGGCTGTCCGGCCACGCCCTGTCACCGAGCTTCGATGAGCAAGCCCGGGCTCCGGAGGGCGGCCTGCGCCTGACCCCCGAGGCGCTGGTCGACCACGGGCTATACGCCTATACGGCGATTCATGCGCCGCGGGGGTTGCGCGAGGAGGTCGTCCACGAATGGCGCCACGAGGGCAAGCTGGTCGACCGCATTCCCCTGGTGATCAAGGGCGGCCGCGAGGAGGGATACCGGGCCTGGACCCACAAGCAGAACTTCCCCGAGGCGGTGCTGGGAACCTGGCGGATCGACGTGATGACTGCCAGCGGGCAACGCATCGGCGTGCTGCGCTTCCGGGTCAGCGAGACGCCGGAACAGGCGACCCTCGCCGACGGCCGGATCCAGTCCCCGCCGGGGGTTCCCGGTCTCGACCTGCGCCGCCTGATCGCTCGCCCTACCGGGCCCTCGGCCAGCGACACGGATAAGGGCGCGCCGCCGCCAACCACGACGCGCGAGGACGGCGCCGGGACGCCCTGAGGGTGTCACTTGCATTACACGCTAACGCTCCGGACAATCCAGCCAGGCTTTCCCGCAATGCAGAGTCCCATGCATCAGAACATCGGCTTCCAGCTTGCCCGCGTGCCCCGCCTGTGGCGCGCCATCATCGACCGGCGCCTGGCCCCTGAGGGGCTGACCCAGACCCGTTGGGTCACCCTCTACCACCTGTGGCGACTGGGCGACGACCAGCCCCAGTGTGACCTCGCCCGGGCGATCGGCGTGGAGGCCCCCTCCCTGGTGCGCACCCTCGACCAGCTCGCCGAGCAGGGGCTCATCGAGCGGCGCCCCTGCGACCAGGACCGGCGCACCAAGCGCATCTTCCTGACCCAGGCGGCCATGCCATTGCTCGAGCGCATCGATGCCGTGGTCAGCCAGGCACGCCGGGAGATGCTCGCCGGCCTCGCCGACGAGGAGGTGGCGCAGCTCAGCGAGCTGCTGTCGAGGATCGAGGCCAACGGCATGGCGATCCAGGCCCGCGAGGAGCCCTGAACGCCGCCGGCTCGGCGGGGATCAGGCCCGCGGCGATTGCAGGCGGCGATGGGCCCCGGGGCGATCCGGCCGGTTGGCCAGGCTGTCGCGCAGCTCGGCGAAGTCCGCCGCCAGCGACTCCAGGGACGCAATATCCAGCGACTCGTCCCACCACAGGGTCAGCGCCGCCGCCCCCGACTCCACCACCAGCGCATCCTCCGGCAACCGTGCCAGCAGCGCCAGCAGCCGTTCCTGGGCGGCGTCCGGCAGGGGCCGCAATGGCTCCATCCGCCAGCGCCAGCCGGCCTGGTAGCGCTTCAGGGCCTGGCTGGCAACGGCATCGCGCACCAGCACGAAGTCCGGCCCCGGCTGCTGGGCGGGATAGGGCCAGCGATAGGCGGGCAGCATCTCGCCGCCGTCGTGCAGCGGCGAGTTCTCGATGCGCACGATGATCCCGGCATGCCGGGCGGCCTCGCGCAGCTGGATCAGCCGCTGCTGTCTTGGACTCGGGCGCAGCCACATGGCCGGGGCAAACACCAGCCCCACGACCCCCAGGATGATCAACCAGACCATATAACCGTTTCCTGTTCGAAGATTGATGCAAGTCGTTGTCGTGGCTCGCCAAGCATCCTAGAGTGGAAGGCATTCCACCACCCGCTGGACACCCTGCCGGAGGCAATGCCATGAGCAACGAGTATCGTCACGTCCTGGTCGCGGTCGACCTGACCAAGGACTCCCACAAGGTGCTGGAACGCGCGATGCAGATCGCCGACCGCAACCAGGCCAGGCTCTCCATCATGCATACCCTCGAGCCCCTTGGCTTCGCCTACGGGGGCGATATCCCCATGGACCTGACCAGCATCCAGGACCAGCTCGACGAGCACGCCAAGCAGCGTCTCGCCGAGATCGCCGATCCCCACGTGTCCAAGGAGAACCAGCACGTGGTCGTGGGCATGCCCGATACCGAGATCCACCGCTTCGCCGAGGAGCAGGGCGTCGACCTGATCGTGGTCGGCTCCCATGGCCGTCACGGCTTCGCCCTGCTGCTGGGCTCCACCTCCACCGGGGTGCTGCACGGTGCCAAGTGCGATGTCCTGGCGGTGCGTGTCGGCAAGGAGGGCGAGGCCGAGGAATAGGCCTTCCCCCTCCTGGTTCCATCAGGCGCCCTCGCGGCGCCTTTTTTGGCTCAGGCCTCGCCGGCAGCCTGGGCCTCCAGCTCCATCCAGCGCTCCATGGCGGTTTCCAGCTCGGCCTGCTTGTCGCTCAGGGCCTGGAGGGTCGCGGTGACGGTCTCGCTGTCCTGCTGGTAGAAGGCCGGGGCGCCGACCCGGGCCTCGAAGTCGGCCACCTCGCCCTCGAGGCGCTCGATCGTCGCCGGCAGGGCGTCGAGTTCGCGCTGCAGCTTGTAGGAGAGCTTGACCCGCTTGGGGGCCGTCGCCGGGGTCGCCTCGGTCGCCGCCCTGACAGGCTCGGCCCTGGCCGGCGCGGCCTCGGCCGAGGGTTCGGCGCCCTGGCGGGCCGCGCCCTCCCAGGGGGCCGGCGGCAGCTTGCCGCCCTGGCGCACCCAGTCGCTGTAGCCGCCCACGTATTCGCGGACCCGGCCCTCGCCCTCGAAGGCCAGCACGCTGGTCACCACGTTGTCCATGAAGGCCCGGTCGTGGGAGACCAGCAGCAGGGTGCCGTCGAAGTCGAGCAGCAGCTCCTCGAGCAGCTCCAGGGTCTCGACATCCAGGTCGTTGGTGGGCTCGTCGAGCACCAGCACGTTGGCCGGCTGGGTGAACAGCCTGGCCAGCAGCAGCCGGTTGGATTCGCCGCCGGACAGCGCCTTGACCGGCTGGCGGGCGCGCTCCGGGGTGAACAGGAAGTCCTGCAGGTAGCTCATCACGTGGCGGTCCCGCCCGCCCACGGTGACCCGGTCGCTGCCTTGGGCGACATTGTCGTAGACGCTCTTCTCCGGCTCCAGCCCGGCACGCAGCTGGTCGAAGTAGGCCACCTGCAGCTTGGTGCCCATGCGTACCTGCCCCTCGGTGGGCGCGAGCTCGCCGAGCAGGATCTTGAGCAGGGTGGTCTTGCCGGCGCCGTTGCGGCCGATGAAGCCGATGCGATCGCCGCGCTGGATCTCCAGGCTCAGGTCGCGGATCACCGTCTCGTCGCCATAGCGCTGGGTGACGTGAGAGAGCTCCACCACCCGCTTGCCGCTGCGCTCGCCGGTGTCCACCGAGAGGTTGGCGCGCCCCTGGCGCTCGCGGCGCTCGCCGCGTTCGCGACGCATCTGCTGCAGGGCGCGCACGCGGCCCTCGTTGCGGGTGCGCCGGGCCTTGATGCCCTGACGGATCCAGGCTTCCTCCTGGGCCAGCTTCTTGTCGAACTCGGCGTTCTCCCGGGCCTCGACCTCCAGCTCGTGGGTCTTCTGCTCCTGGTAGCGGGCATAGTCGCCCGGGTAGCGCCCGAGGCGGCCGCGATCGAGCTCGAGGATCGCCGTGGCCAGCCGGGACAGGAAGGCCCGGTCGTGGGTGATGAAGAGCACCGCGCCGTTGAAGTCGGCGAGCTGTTCCTCGAGCCAGGCGATGGTGTCCAGGTCCAGGTGGTTGGTGGGCTCGTCGAGCAGCAGCAGGTCGGGCTCGGCCACCAGAGCCCGGGCCAGCGCGACCCGGCGCCGCCAGCCGCCGGACAGTTCAGCCATCTCGGCATCCTCGGGCAGCCCCAGGCGGGTCAGCACCACGTCGATGCGCTGGTGGAAGGACCAGCCATCGATGGCCTCGAGGCGGGTCTGCAGCTGGGCCATGCGCGCCATGTCCGGGTCGGCTTGCTGGACCAGGTGGTGGTATTCCGAGAGCAGCTCCCCGGCCTCGGGCAGGCCCTGGGCCACCACGTCGAAGATGGTCTCGCCAGAGGCATCGGGCAGGTCCTGAGCCAGCACGCCGATCTTGAGGCCGGGTGCGCGCCAGATGCTGCCGCCGTCGGGGACGATCTCGCCGGCGACCAGCTTGAGCAGGGTCGACTTGCCGGTCCCGTTGCGGCCCACCAGCGCCAGGCGCTCGCCCTTCTCCAGCACCAGATCGGCGCCGTCGAGGAGCACCTGGGGACCGTAGGCCAGTTGCAGCTGTTCCAGACGTAGCAGGGTCACGCGCTCACCTCTTGGTTCATCGAGGGCGCCAGTGTAACGCATGGCCGGCCCGACGTGGCCCCACCCCACCTCTCCCGGGTACAATGCGCGCCCGCTTTCACAGGAGTGTTCCGCCTTGGCCGACGCAACGCCCCCCTTCGATGACGTGCTGCCCGAGGCGCTGAGGTTCCGTTCGCCGGCCCCGCTGGTGGACATCGGCGCCAATCTGACCCACGAGAGCTTCGCCCGCGACCTCGAGGCGACGATCACCCGCGCCCGGGCCGCCGGGGTGACGACCCTGATCCTCACCGGCACCGACCGCGCGCATGCCGAGCAGGCCGTGATGCTGGCCCGCCGCCACCCGGGCCTGTATGCCACCGCCGGCGTGCACCCCCACGATGCCAGCCAGTGGTCGCCGGGGCTCGCGGCCGCCATGCGCGACCTGCACCGCGAACCGGAGGTGGTCGCGGTGGGCGAGTGCGGCCTGGACTTCAACCGCAACTTCTCGACGCCCGCCGAGCAGGAGCGCGCCTTCGAGGCCCAGCTCGGCCTGGCCGCGGAGAGCGGCCTGCCGCTGTTCCTCCACGAGCGTGATGCCGGCCGC
This sequence comes from Halomonas nitroreducens, assembly GCF_003966155.1. Taxonomy (GTDB): domain Bacteria; phylum Pseudomonadota; class Gammaproteobacteria; order Pseudomonadales; family Halomonadaceae; genus Halomonas; species Halomonas nitroreducens. The sequence goes on along the minus strand of NZ_RXNS01000025.1, from coordinate 19,537 downwards.
CGCATGCGCGAGATGCTGCATGCCTGGCGCGACGACATCAGCCAGGCCGTGGTGCACTGCTTCACCGCCGACCGCGAGACCCTCTACGGCTACCGGGATCTCGACCTGCATATCGGCCTGACCGGCTGGCTGTGCGACGAGCGCCGTGGCCACCACCTGCGCGAGCTGGTCGGCGAGATTCCCCTGGATCGGCTGATGGTGGAAACCGACTGCCCCTACCTGCTGCCGCGCAATTTACCTGCCAAACTCAAGGGCAGGCGCCACGAGCCGGCCCTGCTGCCCTGGATCGTGCGCGAGATCGCCCACTGGCGCGGACTGACGGAGGCCGAGCTGGCCCAGGCCACCACCGCCACCGCCCTCGCCTTCTTCGGGCTCGACACGCACCACGACGCATATCACGCCCTCGAGGAGGGACCCCGACATGGATGAGCTGCCCGCCTTCATTGCGGTCGAGACCGGCGACGACGGCGACCTGCCACTCTCCATCGCCTGGACGCTGCCCGATGGCCGCGTCAAGCACACCCTGATCCAGCCGGACGACGACTGGCTCGATGACGAGCTGGTCTCGCTGGGGGCCTACAGCCTGGAGGAACTGACCAGCATGGGCGTGAGCCCGCTGGACGTGATCCGCGAGCTGGAGACCGACCACTTCAACGCCACCCTCTACACCGCCGGGGTGGGCGACGACGAGGCGGCGCTCTCCCGGCTGTTCGAGACCTACGGGCTGGACCCCTTCGTCGAGCTCGCCCCCGCCGAGAGCCTCTACGGCGGTCTCGCCCCGGGCGACTGGGCGCGCGCCCGGGGCGAGCTGTTCGGCGAGCTGGGCCTCGAGCCGCTGCGCCCCGAAGAGGAGATCCAGGTGATGCTGACCCTGCACCAGCGGCTGCAGGAGCTCGACTAGGGCCTGTGGAGGAAACCGCCACAGGCCCTAGCCTCCCAGCAGCCAGTCGCGCTGGTCGTCCAGCCCCATGCAGATCAGCCGCGGCTCGTCGGCCTGCATGGCCTGGAAGCCCGCCTTGCCGTCCAGCCCGCGCCAGCCGAGCTGGATCAGTGCCTGGGCGGTGGCACCGCCCAGGGTCGCCCCGGGCCCGGGGATGACGATGCGGTCCGGGGCGAACTCCCGTACCCCCACGCGCAGTGCCGCGCTGAAGTCGTAGGGCGCCACCAGCTGTTCGCCCAGCGTATAGTCCCAGAGCGCCTGGGGGGCGGTGCTCCAGGGCGTCCAGATCTGGCCTCGCCCGTCGATCAGCGGGACCCGGGGGCGGCCGAAGGGCGCGGCGGGCAGCGCCTGCCGCGCCCGCTCGCGCACCGGCGCCTGCAGCGGCGTATGAAAGGCTGCATGCTGGTGCAGGCGCAGGGGAAAGCGGCCGACCGGGGGCAGGGCCGCGATCAGCCGTGACAGGCCCGCCTCGTTGCCGCCTACCACCAGCATCCCCCCCAGCTCGATGGAGCGATACAGCGCGGCCCCGTCCTCGCCGTGGAGACGCTCGATCAACGCCAGCAGCCGGGCGCGTCGCTCCGGACAGGGCCGCCAGTCGTCGTCGACCCAGGGATAGAGTACCTGGCCGCCGAGCATGGCCTCCTGCATCAGCGTGCCCATGGTGCCGACCAGCGCCAGGCCATCGTCGAGTCCCAGTGCCCCGCCGGCGGCCAGGGCCGTGTACCAGCCCATGGAATTGCCGGTGACCGCCACGATCTCGTGGCGCTCGGGGTCGAGGGCGAGGACATCCGCCTGAGAACAGGCGTAGATCAGTGGCGCGGCATGGTCGCCGCGTCCGTGCAGGGCCAGCCGGAACGGGATGTCGCCATCCAGTGCGCTCAGTGTCGGCAGTCCCCGGTCGCGTCGCTGGGCATCGAAGCGGGCCAGCCAGTCGGCGCCGGCGGCACGGCGCCCCAGATAGCCCCACTCCGCGGCGTTGTAGGTGCCACGCCCCGGGCAGACCAGCAGCAGGCGCTCCCGGGGCCCGGCCCGGGTCTCGAGGGAGGCACTCATGAGGCCGACCTCCCCGCCACCGAGACCGCCGGCGGCGATGCCTGGCCGCGCTCGGCGCCGTCCAGCAATCGGCGGGCCTGGCCGGCGATCGCCTCCGCCGACGGCAGGGTCGTCGTGGCCGCCGGGCCCAGCGGGATAAAGCTGTCTTCGGCAGTCAGGCGATGCAGCCGGTCGCCGGCCAGGCCACGCTCCACCAGGGCGGTGATGATCTCCTCGCTGGGCGAGCCGGTCCGCCGGCACTCGTCGACGCACAGCACCTGGGCACAGTCCGCCACCTCGCGATGGATGGCCTCATGGTCGAGGCCGGTCAGCCAGCGCAGGTCGATGATGCGCACGTCCTCGCCCGCCGCCCCCAGCCGGGCCCGGGCCTGATGCGACAGGTAGACGCCGTTGCCGTAGGTGACGATCGCCAGTCGCCGCCCCTCGCCGTCGCGGCCGGGGTGGCCGGCGGGCAGCCGGTGCTCCGGCCCCGGATCGGCGAAGCACCAGCGCAGGTCGCCCTCTTCCAGCAGGTCCCGGGTGTGGTAGCGGGCGATCGGCTCCAGCACCACCACCACGCGCTGCTGCTCGTCGGCGAGTCGCACGGCCTCCTGCAGCAGCCCCACCGCGTCGGCCCCGTTGGACGGACAGGCCACCAGCAGGCCGGGGATGTCGCGCAGCACCGCGACGGCATTGTCGTTGTGGAAGTGGCCGCCGAAGCCCTTCTGGTAGCCGAGCCCGGCGATGCGCACCACCAGGGGGTTGGTGTACTGCCCCCGGGAGAAGAAGCTCAGGGTGGCCGCCTCGCCGCGCAGCTGGTCCTCGGCGTTGTGCAGGTAGGCGAGGAACTGGATCTCCAGCATCGGCAGCAGGTCGTTGTGGGCCAGGCCGATGCCCAGCCCCAGGATGCTCTGCTCGTCGAGCAGGGTATCGATGACCCGGCTGGCACCGAAGCGGGCCTGCAGCCGCTGCGTCACGCCATACACGCCCCCCTTGCGGCCGATGTCCTCCCCCGCCATCACCAGATGGGGGTACTCCGCCATCAGGCGGGCCATGGCCTGGTTGAGCAGCCGGGCCATGGGCGCCGGGGTGGTGTCCGCCACGGCCGGCGCGGCGAGCGCCCGGCGCCGCGAGGGGCGCGGCGGCGGCACGATGCTGGCCATCACCTCGGCGGCGGAGGCCAGCCGGGGACACCCCGCCACCTCCTCGGCCACCCGCGCCACCCGATCGCCGACGGCCCGGTACAGCGTCTCCAGCTCGGCAACGGAAAGCAGGCCATGCCGGCGCAACAGGCCGGCGCCGATCAGCAGCGGGTCGCGGGCCTCGTCGGCCTTGATGCGCGCGGGGTCGAGATAGACCTGCTGGGCATCGGAGCCGGCATGCCCCATCAGGCGCACGCAGCGCATGTGCAGGAACACCGGCTGTCGCCGCCGCCGGGCGAGGCGTTCCGCCTCCCGGGCAACACGATAGGTGTCGAGGGGGTCCAGGCCGTCACAGCTCAGGTAGTGGAGGCCCGGGCGGGCGCGCACGCTGGCCTCGATCCAGCCCTGCGGGGTCGGCGTGGAGATGCCGATGGCATTGTCCTCGCAGACCAGCACCAGCGGCATGGGCACGCCCTGGTAGGCGGCCCAGCCGGCGGCGTTGAGGGCCCCCTGGGCGGTCGAATGGTTGAAGGAGGCGTCGCCGAAGCTGCACAGCACCGCGCTGTCGCTCGGCCAGCGGCCGCCCCCGCCCAGCCGGCGCCACAGGCCCAGGCTGTAGGCGGCCCCCACCGCCTTGGGCAGGTGCGAGGCGATGGTGCTGGTCTGGGGCGGCACCGTGAGGCTCACCGAGCCCAGCACCTTGTGGCGCCCCCCGGACACCGGATCGTCCGCCGCGGCGCAGAAACTCAGCAACATGTCGTGCAGCGGCGTCTGTCCGGGCAGCGCCTTGCTGCGCTGAATCAGGAAGGCGGCATCCCGGTAGTGCAGGAAGGCCGGATCGGCGGGACGGAAGGCCGCGGCGATGGCGGCGTTGCCCTCGTGGCCGGCACTGCCGATGGTATAGAACGCCTCGCCCCGGGCCTGCAGGCGGCGTGCCTGGTAGTCGAGATGGCGGCTGAGCAGCTGCGACTCGAACAGCTCGATCAGCCGGGGGCCATCCAGCCCCGCCGCCTCCAGCTGCCAGGCGTGCCTCGGCAGCGGCCAGTCGTCGCGCTGCAGGGCGGTGAAGAAGGCGTCTTCCAGGGGAAAGGCGATGGCCACGGCCGGACTCCTTGCGAATGAATCACTGACTTGAAGCCTAATCCATCGGCCGGCCAAAGCTGTAATATTGATATCCTGGAGTAAATATAGGCATTACCTATGGATATCCGTAGCCTTCGCTATTTCATCGCCGCCTACGAGTGCGGCTCGATCAGCGGCGCCTCGCGACGCTGCCACGTGGCCCAGCCGTCGGTGTCGACGGCGATCCAGCAACTCGAGGCGCGGCTCGGTGTACGCCTCCTGGAGCGCCATCGCCAGGGCATCACGGCCACCGAGGCAGGGCATCGCCTCTATCCGCTGGCGATGCGGCTGAGCGCCGAACTCCGGGCCATCGATGGCCTGTTCCGGACTTCCACGCCGGCTACCCCGGTGCGGCTGGGCCTGATGCGTTCACTGGGCGCGCACCGCATGTCGCGTCTGCTCAAGGAATACGTCAACCGCGTCGAGGGCCTGGCCCTGACCCTGGTGAACCCGGAGGAACCCTGCGATGCCCGCATCGTCCGGGCGGAGGAGCGGGACGCCCGGGAACACTTCCAGCCGATCTGGCACGACGACTACGTGATCGCCCTGCCCGCCGGCCACCCGCTGACGCTGAAGGCCCGGCTCGCCCTGGAGGATCTCGACGGCCTGCCCTTCATCTGGCGGCATCCCTGCGCCGCCATGGACAAGCTCGGCAAGGCCCTGGATGCGGCCGGGTTGAGCTGTCAGGTGCGTGCCCGGCTACGCACCATCGAGTATGCGCAGGGCCTGGTGGCGGCCGGGGTCGGCGCCAGCCTGGTGCCGGCGTGGCCACAGATTCTCGGGGACCGCGAGCTCGGCTGCCGCCCGCTGGCGGAGGACGCCTTCCACGAGGTCATCGGCATCGCCTGGTCGGAGCAGACGCCATCCTCGGCGCTGGCGCCCCTGCTCGCGCTGGCGAAGGCGTCCTGGGAGGCGGCCGATCAGGCCGGCAGCGGGGCCAGCATCTCGCGCCCGCGGGCCACGGCCGCGTCGTGGGAGAGGCCCTCGCCATAGAAGCCCTCGAGGGCACGCCGGAAGGCCGCCGCCCGACGCGGCAGGCCCTCGGCCTCGTAGCGCGCCGCCCGGGCGGCGACCCGGGCCTGGAAGGCTTCGCGGTCGACCGCCACCTCGCCCAGGTTGTCGACGCTGACGTTGAAGCGCCGCCCGCAGGCCGCGGCGAACAGGCTCTCCAGCGCCTGGGGGGCCACCTCCACCGACTCGAAGGCACGCTGCTGGGCGGCATCGCGCCCGTCGGGCAGGTACCAGTAGCCGTAGTCCTCGAGCGCGCGGCGCCGGGCTCCGGCGATGCACCAGTGGCTGATCTCGTGCAGCGCGCTGGCATAGAAGCCCCGGGCGAAGATCACCCGGTGCCAGGGGGTCTCGACGTCGGCGGGCAGGTAGAGCGGTTCGTCACCGCCCCGCACCAGCCGGGTCCGGTAGGTGGGCAGGAAGAGGCCGTCGAACAGCGCGATGACATCCTCGAGGCGATGGCTCACTCGGGCACCTGGGCGTGGGACATGGGCGGCGTAGTATAGCGAGCCGGGCGCGGCGGCGAAAACCGCCGCGCCATGGGATCACGGGGTCGGGACGATGTTCTGGTTGAGGTGGAAGAGGTTGTCGGGATCCCAGCGCTTCTTGAGCGCCACCAGGCGCGCGTGGACGTCCTCCCCGTAGGCGGCCCGTACCCGGGCCTCGCCCTCGTCGCCGCTGATGAAGTTGACGTAGACGCCGCCGGTGGTGAAGGGCGCCATGGCCGTGAAGGTCTCCCGGGCCCAGGCAATCTGCCGCGCATCCTCCTCCGGGGCCCGCCAGCGGGCCTGGATGTTGAGCACCCAGGCGGCCTGCCGGTGGGGGTAGGGCGTCGAGGCCGCGGGGTGCCGGGCGATCTCGCCGCCCAGGGAGAGCATGCCGATGGAGGACTCCTTGCCGGGCATGCGCCGGGCCCGGTCACACAGCACCTCGACGGCCTCCCCGGTCAACTGGTCGAGATAGTGGCCCTTCCAGTAGTTGCGCGCCCCGGCATTGGCGGTGGCGTCGAACATCGACTGGAAATCGACGTAGGGCCGCCGCGCCACGACGTCGGCGATGGGACGGCCGATCCGGCGCAAGGGCGCCAGCGCGGCCTCGCTGTGGGCGGGGTCGCCGCTGTGGATCATCGCCAGCAGCAGGATCATCTCGCCGTGGAACGCCTCGGGGATGAAGGGCTTGGGCGGGGCATGGCGCAGTACCGGCAGGCAGGCGACCTCGTCGGGGGCCTCGCGCATCACCTCGGCGACAGCGCGCAGCACTGCCGGGGCATCGGCGGCGTCGTGGACCACCGGCCCGGCCAGGACCTCGGGAGGCTGGTCGTGGAGCGCGAACTCGAAGGCGGTGGCGACGCCGAAGTTGCCCCCGCCGCCGCGCAGGCCCCAGAACAGCTCGGCATGCTCGTCGGTGGCGGCACGCAGCCGCTCGGCCTCGGCACTGACCAGCTCCACCGAGCGCAGGTTGTCGACGGTCAGCCCGAAGCGCCGGGACAGGTAGCCGAAGCCGCCGCCCAGGGTGAGGCCCGCCACCCCGGTGGAAGAGATGAAGCCACCCGGCGTCACCAGGCCATACGCCTGGGTCTCGCGGTCGAGGTCCGCCAGCAGGGCACCCGGGGCGACCCGGGCGATGCGCCGCCGGGGATCGACCTGTACCGCCGCCAGGGTCGAGAGGTCGAGCATCAGGCCGCCCTCGCAGACCGCATGGCCGGCCACGTTATGCCCGCCCCCGCGCACGGCGACCGCCAGGTCCTGTTGCCTGGCGAAGCGGACCGCCGCCATCACGTCCTCCGCGCACTGGGCCTGGACGATCACGGCCGGATGGCGGTCGATCATGGCATTCCAGATGGTGCGTACGGTGTCGTAGCCCGGCTCGCCGGGCAACAGGACGGGCCCGCGCAAGGCGCCGCGCAGGGTGGCGAGCTGTGTCGACGACAGCCGGGGCCGATGGCTGAGGGAATCCATGGTCGTGCTCCCGGGACGACGCGGTCGTCCCTGCTCGGGTACCGGCGCTCGATTGGGGCGGCCGGCACGTGAACGGATGGCGTACCCTCAGCCTGGGCCCTCCCCCGCCCTCCGACCAGTTCGAAATTTGTACCCTGCGGAACCGTGGACTAGCGTCAGGGACATGACCAAGGGCTATGGCCAGTTCTGCCCGGTGGCCAAGGCCGCCGAGATCGTCGCCGAGCGCTGGACGCCGCTGGTGATGCGCGAGCTGCTGTGCGGCAGCCACCACTTCAACGACCTGCGCCGGGGCGTGCCCTTGATGTCGCCCTCGCTGCTGTCCCAGCGCCTCAAGCGGCTCGAGGACGAGGGCCTGGTGACCCGTCGCGAGGCTCCCGGCGGCGGCAGCGAGTACCGGCTCACCGAGGCCGGTGAGGCCCTGCAGCCGGTCATCGAGTCGCTGGGCGCCTGGGGCAAGCGCTGGGTGCGTCGCCAGGCCGACGGCGACGATCTCGACCCCGGACTGCTGATGTGGGACATCCACCGTCGCCTGAGGATCGATCGGTTTCCCGCCAAGCGCACGGTACTGCACGTCGAGTTCACCGACATGCCCGCCAGGCGGCGTTTCTACTGGCTGGTCATCGACCGCGGCCAGGTGGACGTCTGCCTCAAGGACCCCGGTTTCACCGTGGATCTCAGCCTCGCCGTCCCCCTGCCCGTGCTGACCGACATCTGGCTCGGCGACCGCTCGCTCCAGGCCGCCCGGCGCAATGGCGAGCTCGACCTGCGGGGGCCCGCCGAGCTGCGTCGCCGGCTGGCCGGCTGGCTGCGGCTCAGCCTGTTCGCCGGGGTCGAACGGGCCGCCCCCGGCGAAGCCCCCTAGGACGAGGTCGCCGGCGGGATGTTCTGGTTGAGGCGGAACAGGTTGCCGGGGTCGTAGTGCGCCTTGATCCGCGCCAGCCGATCATAGTTCTGGCGATAGTTGGCCGGCACGCGGTCGCCATCGTCGGCCGACATGAAGTTCACGTAGCCCCCGGCCTCGACATGCGGCTGCAGGGCCCGATAGTAGGCCCGCCCCCAGGCGAGGTGGCGCTCGTCGTCGGCCGCGTCGCGCCAGCTCGGCCCCAGCACCGTGGCAAAAGCCGCTTCCCGGTAGGCGAAGGCCGTGGCCTCGGGGGCGACCCGCCGGCAGGCGCCATCGATGGGAAACAGCAGCGTTGCGGTCTCGAGGCAGGGAATCCGCGCCCCATGCTCCAGGTGCACGGCGATCGCCTCCTCGTCGAGGGGGCCGGAGAAGCAGCCCTTCCAGTAGTGGCGCAGGCCCGCCGGCAGCAGCCCATCGAAGAGGGTGTTGATCACCGGATAGGGCATGCGCTGCAGGGCCTGGCCGATCACGGGCCCCAGGCCGTCGAGCTGCTCGCGGATGCCATCGTCCTCGGGCGTGGGGCCGCTCCAGCAGGTCAGCACGACGATCACCGGCTGGCCCTGCCAGCGCTCGGGCACGAAGGGCAGCGGCGGCCCCAGGGTGATGCCGAGGATCGTCCCCAGGGCCTCGGGCGCCCGGGCGATCAGGGCCTGGTAGCGACGGATGACCTCGGCGTCGAGGGGATAGAAGGTCGGCCCGCCGAGGATGTCGGGCACCTCGTGCAGCCGGTACTCGAAGGAGGTGACCACGCCGAAGTTGCCGCCACCGCCGCGCAGCGCCCAGAAGAGATCGGCATGCGCGTCCTCGCTGCAGGTCAGGAAGCCGCCGTCGGCGGTGACCACATCCGCCGAGAGCAGGTTGTCGCAGCTCAGCCCGCAGCGCCGGTTCAGGTAGCCGAGTCCCCCGCCGAGCGTCAGTCCGGCAATGCCGGTGGTGGACACGATCCCGCCCGGCGTCGCCAGCCCGAAGGCTGCCGTGGCGTGGTTGAGGTCGGCCCAGGTACACCCGGCCTCGGCGCGCACCCGCTGTCCCGACGGATCGACGCGGATGCCCCGCAGACGGCCGAGGTCCAGGACCAGGCCATCGTCGCAGGTGCCGAACCCGGGCACGCTATGGCCGCCTCCCCGGACCGCCAGGGGCAGCGCATGCCGGCCGGCGAAGGTGACCGCGGCCATCACGTCGGCGACCCCCGCGGCCTGGACGATCAGCCGCGGGTGGCGATCGTGCATGGCGTTGTAGACCCGGCGTGCTCCGTCGTAGTCCGCGTCGCCGGGTGCGATCAGGGTCCCGTGCAGGCGTTCCGTGAAGGCAAGGAGCGCATCGGCGGCCGGTTCCCGGGGGCCGGCCTCTCGCGTGTCAACGGCTGTCGTGGCCATGTTCCACCTCCTGGCTCGTCGAGGCATGCCGCTTCGTGCGGCGAGGCCCCGGACGGCCCTGTCCGAGGGGCTATACCCCGGTTATAGCCGCACCTCGCCCCCGGGACGTGACAAGACCGTGACCGGCGGCTTAGCGGCGCCCCGGGCCAGCACATAGACTGAAGGTAGGAGGCGCGCCGCCATGACCCTTCATCTATCGCTGCTCGGAGAGTTCGCCTGTCACTCGGCGGAGGCTTCGCCGATCGCCTTCCCGACCCGCAAGGCGGAGGCCCTGCTCGCCTACCTCGCGGTGTCGCCCGGACGCCGCCATTCCCGAGACCGGCTGGCGGGGCTGCTGTGGGGGGAAATGCCCGATGCCCAGGCCCGCACCAACCTGCGCAAGGCCCTGTCACGGCTGCAGCAGGCGTTGCCGGCGTCGGCCCGGAAGGCCCTCGCCGTCGACCGACGCGAGCTGGGCCTGGCGGCGTGCGAGGTCCGGGTCGACCTCGAGGCCTTCGATCGCCTGCTGAGCGACGGGACCCCGGAGACCCTGGAACGGGCCCTGGCACTCTACCGCGGCCCCTTCCTGCAGGGCATGGCCGACTGCGGCGAGGCGTTCGAGGAGTGGCTGCTGGCACAACGCCTCGCCCTCGAGGAGCGGCGCCAGCAGCTGATGCATCGCCTGCTCGAACACTATGTGGTGACCGGTGCCATCGATCCCGGCATCCAGCTGGCCCAGCGGCTGCTCGCCGACGATCCCCTGGACGAGGGGGTACACCGCACCCTGATCCGCCTCTACCTCTATCAGGACCGGGTCGGCGCCGCCCTGGCGCAATATCGCCGCTGCCGGGAACGGCTGCTCGAGGAGACCGGCAGACGGCCAGGCCATCAGACCGAGCGTCTCCGCGAGACGCTGCTGGCCCTGCAGCCGGGCAACCCGACGCCGGCGACGCCCGCGCACGGCGAGCGGGATGACCTGCCCGAGCGCTCCGGCGTCATCACCACGGCCGCCCGGGAGCGGGCCCGGCGACGTGCCAGGGGGGGCGGCTGCCCGTCCCTGGCCGTGCTGGCCCTGGCCACGGACGACGCCATGGACCGTCACCTCGGCGATGGCCTGGCGGAGGATATCGCCACCGAGCTTGGCCGCTTCCGCGAGCTCGAGGTCATTGCCCCGACCAGCGCGCTGGCCTATCGCGACAGCAACGCCGCGCCGCAGCGCATCGGCAGCGAGCTCGGCGTGAACTACCTGCTCGAGGGACACCTGCAGCGACGCGGCGAGCGCCTGAGGCTGACCGCTCGCCTGCTGTCCACCGAGGATGCCCACCAGGTCTGGGCGGAGCACTACGACTGCCAGGGCGAGGCCTGCTTCGAGGTCCAGGACGAGATTGTCGGGCAGATCGTCGGTCGCCTGGTCGGCGGGCTCGAGGCCGAGCGGCTGCGCCAGGCGCGTCGCCAACCTCCCCGGGACTGGCAGGCCTATGACCTCTGGCTGCGGGGCTGGCACGCCCTGCGCCGCCCCGAGCTCACGGCCATCCAGCAGGCCCGGGGCTTCTTCCGCCAGGCCCTGGCCCAGGACCCGCAGCTGGCCCGGGCCTATGTGGGCCTGGCCCTGGCCCACCTCAACGAGTGGGCCTGCTATGCCTGGGGTCACTGGGTCTTCCTGCAACACGAGGCCCTGGAGCTCGCCCGCAAGGCGGTCGGCCTCGACGAGCACGACCATCGGGCCCACTGCATGCTGGGCCTGGCCGAGCTCTATGCCCGGCACTACGACGTCGCCCACCGGGAACTCATCCTGGCGCTGGAGCTCAACCCCAACGATGCGGATGTCCTGGCCCACGCCTCCTTCGCCCTGGCCCTGGCCGGCGATCCCCAGCAAGGGGTGGCGGCGGCCCGCCGGGCCCTGCGCCTGGCGCCCTACCGGCCCGAGTGGTACGCCGGCATGGCGGGCATCGCCTTCTTCAGCGCTCAGCTCTACGAGGAGGCCATCGCCACCATGGCCACGGCCCCCGAGGCCTTCTGCAACACGCCCGCCTTCCTCGCCGCGGCCCATGCCCACCTCGGCCAGCCGGAGCGGGCGGCCGGCTATCGGGACACCGTCTATCGCCACTATCGCTACCAGGTCTCGCGGGGCACCTTCCCTCCCGGTATCGGCTGCCTCGACTGGCTGACCGCGCTCGACCCCTATCGGCGCGAGGCCGATGCGGCCCACTATCTCGAGGGACTGCGACGAGCGGGATTCGAGTAGCCCGGCGTCCCGTGGCCCCTGATAGACTATCCGGTCCGCCCCGACGGCATGAGGCCCGGGGCCGTCTCGTCCCCGCATGGAGCATGCCCCTTGGCCCCGTTCACCGCTGACCTGCTCGCCGTCACCCGCCAGGAAACCCGCCCCCTGATCCGCCTGGCCCTGCCCATCTGCGGCGCCCAGCTCGCCCAGGCGGGCATGAGCGTGGTGGACGTGATGATGACCGGCCGCCTGAGCGCCACCGACCTGGCGGCGGTGTCGGTGGGCTCGAGCCTGTGGTTGCCGCTGATGCTGTTCATGACCGGCACCCTGATGGGCCTGACCCCGGTGGTGGCCCACCTGCTGGGCGGTGGTCGGGGAGGCATCCGCGACAACGTGCACCAGGCGTTATGGATCGGCGTGACTCTGGGCATCGTCGCCGCCGTGCTGCTGTGGCTGGCGGTGATGCCGGTGTTCCGGCTGATGGCGGTGCCCGAGGAGGTGGCGCGCCGCTCCGCCGGCTACCTGGCCGCGGTGGGCATGGGCATGCCCGGCGTGGCGATCTTCCAGGCGCTGCGCGCCTTCTCGGACGGCATGAATCACACCCGGCCGGCACTGTGGATCAGTCTGGTGGGACTGGCGGTGAACATCCCCAGCAACTACCTGCTGATCTATGGTGGCGCGGGGCTCACCGCGCTGTTCGGCGAGGGACTGCCGGGGCCGCTACAGGCCCTGCCCGCCCTGGGGGCGGTCGGCTGTGGCATCGCCACGGCGTTGTCCATGTGGGTGATGAGCCTGACCATGATCGCCTATACCCGGCGCAGCCGCGCCTATGGCGACGTCGAGCTGTGGCGCTGCCCCACTCCGCCGCGCTGGCGCATGATCGGTGAGCTGCTCTACGTCGGGGTGCCGATCGGGGTGGCGATCTTCGTCGAGGTGACGTTGTTCACCCTGATCGCGCTGTTCATCGCCAGCCTCGGCGAGGTGACCGTGGCGGCCCACCAGGTGGCCCTGAACTACACCTCGTTGCTGTTCATGCTGCCGCTGTCGCTGGGCATGGCCCTGACCGTCCGGGTGGGGCACACCCTCGGCCAGGCACGCCCCGGGGCGGCCCGCCTGGTGGCCTGGAACGGCATCCTGATCGCCGTGGCCGTGGCGCTGCTCAACAGCCTGCTGCTGTGGCTGACGGCCGAGCCGGTGATCGCCCTCTACACCCACGACCCCGCGGTGATGCAGCTGACCCTGTCCCTGGTCGGTCTGGCCATGCTCTACCAGGTCTCCGACTCCCTGCAGGTCAACCTGGCCGGCGCCCTGCGTGGCTACAAGGATACCCGGGTGATCATGCTGATCACCCTGCTCGCCTACTGGCTGGTGGGCCTGGGCGGCGGCCATTGGCTGGGCGAGTATGGGCTGTATGGCTGGGTCCCCCCGCTCGGGGTGTACGGCTACTGGATCGGGCTGATCGCCGGGCTCACCGTGGCCGCGATGCTGCTCGGCGAGCGCTTGAGACGACGAAGCAAGGCGGTGGCACATGGCGATATGGAACTTCCCGATCTCCGGGGCTGAGGGCCGCCGAGCCGGCTGGTGGGGCACGCTGCTGCTGGTCCTGCTGCTCAGCGGCTGCAGCGACGGCCCCGCGGAGACGCTGCTGGTGGACTATCAGCGGCGCCTGGCGGACGCTCTCGCCCTGGCGCCACCGTCCCCCGGACGCCCGATCAACATCGCGGCCTTCCCCGAGCCGGAGGCACGCCTGTTTCCCCTCGGCGAGACCCGGGAAGGCATGCTGGCGGTCTTCGCCCTGCGCGACTGCCATATCGCCAACCTGATCGCCGCCCGCAACAACCAGCTGGGCCGAGTGGCCGCCCCGAGCCAGCGCTGGCTCTACGAGCTCGCCCTGTGGCGTCGCCTGAGCGGCTGCTGGAACACCGAGGTCCCGCAGCGCCTCGGCGAGGCCGACCGGACGCGCCTGGCGCGCCTCACCCGGACCAAGACCGAGCAGCTGCCCCGGGCGAGCTGGAATGCCGTGTTCGACTCCAGCGAGTGGGTCGGCAGCTTCTCCCGGGCCAGCGCCCCCCTGGCGCCGGACGCGCTGTCGGCGGTCGAGTCACAGCTGCCCGCGCTGCACTACCTGCACGAGGCGGTCCTCCATCAGTTCGATCGCCGCTGGCCCCCGGACTCCGCCACCCTCGAGGGCCATCTCGAGACCCTGCAGACGCGTCCGTTGACTGCCGAGCTGCTGCGTGCCCTGCTGCTGGCCGAGCGGCGCCTTGAGGAGGCCTCGGCGCTGCTCGAGACGGCGCTGGCCGACGGGACGCGCTGCACCGACCTGACCACCGCCACCGGACACGACCGGCTGACCCGCTGGCTGGACGGGCTCCAGCTGCAGTCACGACGCTGGCTGCTGGGCCTCGACCGGCTGATCGAGGCCCAGCTCGTCGACCCGCCTCCGGCCGTCGCCGCCTACCGCCAGCGTTGGCTCTCCGTGGAGGCCGACCAGGCGCCCTGGCCCGCGCTGGTGGCGGCCCGGGAGCGCCATCGCGGCTTGCGTTTGGCCATGATTCGTCACTGTGGTTGACCCAGAGGCTTAACCTCGGTCACCACTCTGTGCTATTGATGGAAGGACAGTGACGTTGTGCGCTGCCGACAGGCCCAACCGCCAATGCCGTGACCACGCAGCAGCAGGAGGGACTTCATGGGTATCCCGCTGTCACACCGCCCCGCCCGGGTCATCGACCTGGACACCATGCGCCAACGCCAACAGGCCAGGAAACGCCTGGTCCGTCTCGCGCCCGAGCTTGACGGCCTGGAGATGGTCTATCGGCTGCCTTCCGAATCCGAGGCCTACTACGGCATGCCCCTGCTGGCCTGGGGGCTACGGGATGACGGCGAAGTGGTCGGCCTGGTGCCATGGATGGAAAGCCTGACGCCCTGCCAGATGCTGGATGACCCCGAGCATGGCCATTTCATCGGTTACCGGGATCCGGAGACCGAGGAGCTGTTCGAGGAGCCGCCCGAGCACAAGGTGCTGGAGCTGGAGCAAGCCGCCGCCTACTTCGAGTATGAGGAGACCGAGGAGGCGACCCTGATCCAGCAGTTGCCGGAAACCCAGGGTACCCACGCACTGTGCATGGACGAGAGCGGGGCCCCCTGGCAGCTCAAGCAGGTATTCGGCTGGCGACTCTACAGCGACGGGGCAATCGAAGCCCTGCTGGCCGACGAGCGCCTGGTCGAGTCCACCCCGATCCTGCCCGGCGATGCCTGCCTCTACCCCGGCCACAGCCGCCACCGGGTGGTCTACTTCTTCCAGCGGCAAATCGCCAACCGCATCCGCCGCGAGGATCCCGCCACCCTGGAAGCCCTGGCCCTGATGGTCATGCCCGATGCCGACCAGCGGGAATGAGGCCGGCTCCGGGTCACGGCTCAGCCCAGCCGGATGAAGTACAGGTAGCGGCCGTCGTCCTCCTGCTGCTGCAGCAGTTCATGGCCCAGGAAGCTGCAGAACTTGGGCACGTCCCGGGTGGTGGCCGGATCGCTGGCGATCACCTTGAGGACCTCCCCCGGCTGCATGTCGCGCACCTTGTTGTGCATCAGCATGATCGGCTCGGGGCAGTAGAGACCCGTGGTGTCCAGTTCGGCATGGCAAGCGGGCAGTGAATTCGCGGAATCAACCATCGATGACCTCGCCTAAGGAATAGAGTGAAAGCGTCTAGGGAGCTAGTGGATGATCAAGATCATTATCGAACGTCGTATCATGCCCGGGCTGGAGGAAGAATACGAGGAGGCGGCCCGCGAGGCCATGCGCCAGGTGCTCGGCGCCTCGGGCTTCGGGGGCGGCGAGACCCTCGTCGAGAAGGGACACAGCGATCGGCGCCTGATGATCACCAAGTGGCGTGACCTGCGGGCCTGGAAGGAGTGGCGTGACAGCGAGCAGCGCAGCCGCGTGATGCAGCAGATGCTGCCCCTGCTGACCGAGGACGAGAACGTCCGCATCTACGAGCCGAGCTACTGATCCCCTCCCCTCGTCAGTTCAGCAGCCGGACATGCACCGTCACCTCTTCACGGTCGTGATAGAGGTGGCGGCAGGCGATTTCCGCCTTGACCCCGGCCTCGCCGAGGGCGGCATCCAGCCGGGCCAAGCCCTCCGAGACGGCCTCCCAGCGCCGCTTCATCGGCAGCTTGAGGTTGAACACCGCCTCCCGACACCAGCGGCGCGTCAGCCAGCGCTCGACCATCGAGATCACCCGCGACGGCTTGTCGACGATGTCGCAGACCAGCCAGTCCAGCCGCGACGGCGGCGCCCAGACAAAGCCATCCTCGCGCAGGTGTTCCACCAGGCCGGTCGCCATGAGCTTGCGGTCCATGGGGCCATTGTCGATGGCGAAGACCTGCATGCCCCGATGCACCAGCTGCCAGGTCCAGCCGCCCGGTGCCGCGCCCAGGTCCGCCGCCTGCATCCCTTCGCCCAGGCGGTCCTGCCATTGGTCACGGGGCACGAACTCGTGCCAGGCTTCCTCGAGCTTGAGGGTGGAGCGGCTCGGCGCGTCATGGGGAAAACGCAGGCGGCGGATGCCACCGGCAAGCTCGCTGCGATTGCCGGGAAAGCTCATCCCCAGCTGGACCCGGTCCCCCTCGGTCCACAACAGGTGCAGGCGCCGGCCACCGGCCTTGCGCCGCAGGGCCCCGCGCTTTCTCAGCGTCGACTCGAGGGGCCGCTTGAGGGCCTTGATCAGCCCGGCCAGCGCCTTGGCCTCGTTGGTATCGGGCGTTTCCTGCCACAGCGATTCGAAGCTCCAGCCGCTCGCCACGACCTGTTCGACGATGGGCGTGAGGCGATCTTCCCGTGACAACGCTTCCAGGGGCTCCAGCGCGACCAGGCTCTGTCGGGCAAAGACCAGCGAGGCCAGTGGCAGGGCCCGATGCAGCACATTGACGGGGCGCTCTTCGCTGACCACGAAGCGGACATGACCGGCGTGAGGCTCGGCACGGGGGTAGCCCTGCCAGCCCAGCGAGGCCGCCTTGGTGGCAACCTCGCTGGCCAGATCGGCCTCGAAGCCGGGGCGACAATAGAACAGCAACTGCTGGGGGGTCATGTGGCCTCCTGTGAAGGCCGCCAGTCTAGCCGGGCGCACACCCTGCTCACAAGCCGCGCGGGGGCTCCTCGTCTTCGTTGGAGGGCTTGCCGGCATGGCGCGTGCGGCTCAGCATCTCCATGTCCTGCAGCTGCACATTCAGGGCATTGGTCGAGATCTTCACCTCCCAGAGGGAGAACACCAGCGACACCGACAGGCTGATCAGGCTGACGCCGAACAGCAGCATGCCGAGCAGCTTGAGGGACAGGAAGAGCGCGAACATCGATAGCGTGCAGAGCAGGAAGCTCAGTACGCCCGCCATCTGCATGCGCTTGGTCAGGGTGATCCGCTGGCGCAGCAGCAGGATCTGGCGCATCGCCACCTCGTGATGAGCATCGCGCTCCTCTTCGGCCAGCTTGCGAATCAGCTGGGCCAGGGTCAGGAAACGATTGGTATAGGCCAGCAACAGCAGGGAAATGGCGGGAAACAGCAGGGCCGGCGTGGTCAGGGTCAAGGCACTCTCCGGTATTCGACTTTGGTCGCATTATACGCCATTCTTCGCCCGGGGCCGAGTGGAGGGCCCTGCCCCCCAGGCACGGCGTGCCGGGGGGCAGGTACGGGGCCCTGGCGCTGCGGTACCGCCGCCCGCGCGGTGAGCCTCCCGGCGCTCAGCTCTCCGGGGACGAGGCCCGGTGGGCGGCCAGCAGGCCCTGCTCCTGGGCCATGGCGATGGCCGCCTGAGGCCCGGTCCACAGCGACGGCAACAGCACCAGCGAGACCGGAATCGCGGTGATGACGATGAACTGCTGGAGCGCGCTGATCTGGCCGGCGCCCATGTAGAGCAGGACCGCCGCCATCAGTGCCATGGCGATCCCCCAGAAGGCCCGCACCAGGACGTTGGGCTCGTCGTGCCCGGAGCCCACTACCGAGATCGCGTAGCTCATGGAATCGCCGGTGGTGGCCACGAAGATGGTGGTCAGCAGCAGGATGGCCAGCGCCATCAAGGGCCCTCCCGGCAGCGCCTGGGCCACGGTCAGGGTGGCCACGTCGAACTGGAAGTCGTTCAGGGCAGCGGCCAGGTCGATGGCACCGGTCAGCTGGTAATGGATGCCCGAGCCCCCCAGCAGGGTGAACCACACCGTGGTGGCGATGGGCGCCATGACCGCCACGGCAAGGATCATCTGGCGGATGGTGCGTCCGCGCGAGATCCGCGCCACGAAGATCGCCATCAGCGGGCCGTAGCCGATGAACCAGGCGAAGAAGAACACCGTCCACCACTGCATCCACCAATCGGGGGCGGTCTGGGCCGTCATGGTGGCCATGGTGAAGAAGGACGTCAGGTATTCACCGAAGCCCCGGGTGAAGGCATTGACCAGGAACTGCGTGGGGCCGAAGAGGAAGATCACCGCGGCGATGGCCAGCGCCAGGAAGACATTGAAGCGGCTGAGGACCTGGATACCGCGATGGATGCCGGTCATGGCCGAGGTGACGTAGACGGCGCCCAGCGCGACCAGGATCAGCAACTGGGTGCCGTAGCCCTCGGAGACGCCGAACAGCTCATGCAGGCCGAAGCTGACCTGGGTGGCCAGGAAACCGATCGGGCCCACGGTGCCCGCCACCACGGCGATCACGCACAGCGCATCGACTACCCCGCCGAGCCATCCCTTCACCAGGCGCTCGCCCAGCACCGGCATCAGCAGGGTACGCGGCTGCAGGGGCTGTCCCTTGACGTAGTGGGCATGGGCCAGCACCACCGCGGTCAGAGAGCCCAGCACCGCCCAGGCCAAGAAGCCCCAGTGCATGAACGACTGGGCCAGGGCGCCGGCCACGGCCTCCGGGGTGCCCGCCTCGGTCTCGAAGGCCGGTGGCGTCACCACGAAATGATAGATCGGCTCGCCGGCGGCGAAGAAGACGCCTCCCCCGGCCAGCAGGGTGCACATGATGATCGACAGCCACTTGAAGGTGCTGAGCTCGGGGCGGTCGAGGTTGCCGATCCGGGCACTCGCCACCGGCGAGAAGGCCAGCCCCATGGCCACCAGGAAGGTCAGCAGCAGCAGCAGCTGGAAATAGCTGCCCAGGGTACTGGCCGTCCAGGCAAAGCCGCTGGCGATCCCGCCGGCCACCATGTCGATGTCGTACAGCGACAGGGCCAGGAAGCCGAGGATGAAGCCGACACTCAGGCCAAGCACCAGGGGATCGCCCAGGCGCCTCGCGGACTGGGTCTCGGGGGTCGAGGGTGTTGCGTTGGTATGGCTCATGCGCTTGATACGGCCGGAAACACCGGGGTCGGCCGTGCTCTCCTCTGTGGCAAGGGTGAGTGTGGAGTCATGGCATCAAGGATGCGGTGGCAAGGGGGAGGTGGTCACCCTGCCTACCACGGATGACGCCCTGTCATGTCGCCGACGTGGCCCGGAAACTCAGGAAGGGGGGAAGCAAGAAAGCCCCCGAACTCATCGAGCTCGAGTTCTCCTTAGCGGCTGGCAAAGGCGCCAGAATGCAAAGACCCCGAGTTCTCTCGAGCCCGGGGTCTGTTCCGAATCATGGTCCGACAAGATTGGGGCTGCCCACGGAATAGGCTGAGGTCTATGCTCCATGGAAGGCCCTGACATCATTATCCAGGCAGATATGAAAAAGCCTCGGTGCTTTCGCACCGAGGCTTTCTCGGAATAAGTGCCTGACGATGACCTACTCTCGCATGGGGAGACCCCACACTACCATCGGCGCTGAGCGGTTTCACTGCTGAGTTCGGCAAGGGATCAGGTGGTTCCCGCACGCTATGGTCGTCA
>NZ_RXNS01000024.1 GCF_003966155.1 Halomonas nitroreducens | reverse complement strand
CCATGGCGGCGCGGGTGTCGAACAAGGTGGGGCTGGAGTCCAACCCCCACAACTTCCTGCTGATGCACGCCATGGGGCCCAACGTGGCCGGCGTGATCGGCTCGGCGGTGGCCGCGGGCGTGATGATCAAGTACCTCGGCTGATCGTCCGGCCTCAGCGATCCGAGCACGGCGCCCCTGGGGGGCAGGCCGCGTCGGGGTCGAGTAGCTCGAGCCGGCCCTTGAGGCGGGCCTCGAGGGAGGTGAGGTCCCGGGGGGTATCGCGGGGCCAGCCGAGGGTGAGCACCACGCCGTCGGCCTGGTAGGCGGCGCCTTCCACGGGAATGTCGTGCTCGGCACACCAGGCCCGTGCCTGGGCCTCCCCGGCGAACTCGACCCTCAGCTGCAGGGCGTCGCGCTCGGTGACCTCGCGGCAGGGCAGCGTGTCGAGGGCATCGCTCACCGCCTGGCCATAGGCCCGGGCCAGGCCGCCGGTGCCGAGCTTGGTGCCGCCGAAGTAGCGGGTCACCACGCAGCCCACCTGGCCGAGGCCGGCGCCCTCCAGCACCTGGTACATCGGCCGCCCGGCGGTACCGCCGGGCTCGCCGTCGTCGGAGAAGCCGATGGCCTGCTGCTCGCCGGGCGGGCCGGCGATGAAGGCACTGCAATGGTGGCTGGCATTGGGATGGGCCTGCCGCGCCGCCGCCAGCAGGGCCTCGAAGGCCGCGACATCGGGGGCATGGCAGACCCAGGCCAGGAAGCGGCTCCTCTCCACCTCCAGCACGGTCTCGTGCCAGTCGCCGGGGGCGAGGTCGGGAGCGGGGTAGCGCATCAGGCCGCCAGGACCGGCTGTCGGACCACGCCCATCACCAGGCCCAGCACCTGGATGTCGCTGTTCTTCAGGTAGATGGGGGGCATGGCCTCGTTGGCCGGCTGCAGGCGCACACCGGACTTCTCGATATAGAGCTTCTTCAGGGTGACCTCCTGGTCGTTGATCATCACCACGGCGCTCTCGCCGTTCTCGGCGCTCTCGCGACGCTCGATGATGATCACATCCCCGTCGAAGATGTTGCAATCGATCATGGAGTTGCCACATACCTTGAGCGCATAGGTGTTGCGCCGGACCATGCGGGTCGGCACCTCGATGCTGCCGGCATCCAGGCAGGCCTCGATGGGCATGCCGGCCGAGACCCGGCCGAGCAGGGGGATCGCGACCAGGTCGTCGGCGTCGATGGGCGCCCAGGCCTCGGCCAGGGGCAGGTTGGGTTGGCGGGTCAGGTACTGTGGCGTGAGGCTGGGCATGGCGCGGCGTCCCCTTGTCGGCAATGACTGTCGATACATACAGTACATGGCCAGCATAGCAGGGCCCCGCCATCTGGCAAGTGGCGCCGCCTCACGCCGGCTTGATTCAGGGCAAGTGCAGCCGTCTGACACGTCCCCCCGACTGGCGACACCAGGCCTTTCCGTGTAGAGTTCCGAGCCAAATTACCCATGCCGGGAGTGTGCCTTGAGCCTGCGCCTGCAAGCCCGAAAGCTGGCCTGTGAGCGGGATGACCGTTGGCTGTTTCATGACCTCGATCTGGAGCTTCATGCCGGCGAGATCGTGCGTGTCGAGGGCCCCAACGGCAGTGGCAAGACCACCCTGCTGAAGATCCTGTCGGGCCAACTGGCGGACTATCGGGGCGAGCTTTTCTGGAAGGGGGCGCCGATGCGTCGCGTTCGCCGCGACTTCCTGGCCAACCTGCTCTACCTGGGCCATGCGCCGGGAGTCAAGGCGGCGCTGACCCCGCTGGAGAACCTCGCCTGGTACCAGGCGCTGGCCGGCGGTGCCGGTGACGAGGACGACCGCCTGGCGGCCCTCGCGGCGGTGGGCCTGGCCGGCTTCGAGGACCTGCCGACGGGCCAGCTGTCCGCAGGGCAGCAGCGCCGCGTCGCCCTGGCGCGCCTCGAGCTGATGCCGCGACCGCTGTGGGTGCTGGACGAGCCCTTTACCGCCATCGACCGGGATGGCGTGGCGGCCCTGGAGGCGCGGCTCGAGGCGCACACCCGGCGCGGCGGCTGCGTGCTGGTGACCACGCATCATGTGCTGCGCGCCTCGGCGGGGTTGCGCAGTGTGTGCCTGGGTGAAGGGGGTGGCGGTGTCGAGCGCTGAGTCAGGTCCCGCCCGGCACGACGGGACCATGCCGCTGGCCGGGGAACCCGAAGGGGGCATCATGGTCGCAATTCGGGCGACCCTGAAGCGCGACCTCGTGCTGCTGCTGCGCCGGCGCAGCGAGGTGCTCAACCCGCTGGTGTTCTTCGCCCTGGTGATCACCCTGTTTCCGATCGGCATCTCGCCGGACCCGGAACTGCTGGCGACCATCGCCCCGGGGCTGCTCTGGGTCGCGGCGCTGCTGGCGGCGCTGCTGTCGCTCGACGGCTTGTTCCGCAGCGACTACGAGGATGGCTCCCTGGAGCAGCTGCTGCTGTCGCCCCAGCCGCTGCCGGCCCTGGCGCTGGCCAAGGTGGCGGTGCACTGGCTGCTGACCGGCCTGCCGCTGGCGCTGATGGCCCCGGTGCTCGGCATCATGCTGTCGCTGCCGGCGGGCAGTTACCTGGTGCTGGCATTGTCGCTGGCGCTGGGCAGTGCCAGCCTGAGCCTGATCGGCGCGATCGGGGCGGCACTCACCGTGGGGCTGTCGCGGGGCGGGGTGCTGCTCTCGCTGCTGGTGCTGCCGCTCTACATTCCGGTACTGATCTTCGGTGCCGGGGCCGTCCAGGCGGCCATCATGGGCGCCGGGGTCTCGGCCCACCTGGCCATCCTCGGCGCGCTGCTGGCAGTGGCGCTGATCCTCGCGCCCTGGGCCATCGCGGCGTCATTGCGCATCAGTATCAACGGTTGAGGAATCGACACGTCATGTGGGCCTTTATACACAAGCTCGGCTCCCCCAAGTGGTTCTACGGCATCAGCGCGCGGCTCTCGCCCTGGTGCTGGGCGGCGGCAGTGGCGCTGATCCTGGTCGGTGGCGTCTGGGGGCTGGCCTTCGCCCCGGCCGACTACCAGCAGGGCAACAGCTTCCGCATCATCTATGTCCACGTGCCCGCGGCCTTCCTGGCGCAGTCGGTCTTCGTCGCCATGGCCGCGGCCGGCTTCATCTTCATGGTCTGGAAGATCAAGCTGGCCGACATGGCCGCGGCGGTCATGGCGCCGCTCGGCGCCGGCATGACCTTCGTGGCGCTGTTTTCCGGGGCCGTCTGGGGCGTGCCCACCTGGGGCACCTGGTGGCAGTGGGATGCCCGCCTGACCTCGATGCTGATCCTGTTCTTCCTGTATATCGGCGTGATCGCCCTGCGCGGGGCCTTTTCCAGCCGTGACAGTGCCTCCCGGGCGGCCTCGGTGCTGGCCATGGTGGGCGTGATCAACATCCCGATCATCAAGTACTCGGTGGAGTGGTGGTATACCCTCCACCAGCCGGCCACCTTCTCGGTCACCTCGCAGCCGGCGATGCCCACGGAGATGTGGGTACCGCTGCTGATCATGGTGCTGGGCTTCTACAGCTTCTTCATTGCCGTGACCCTGATGCGCACGCGCAGCGAGATCCTGCGCCGGGAGTCGTCCAAGCGCTGGGTGCGCGACCTGGTCGGGGAGGGGAGATGATGGCCTTCGAGTCGCTTACCGCCTTTCTCGCCATGGGCGGCCATGGTCCCTACGTGTGGGCGGCCTACGGCGCCACCGTCGTGCTGTTGCTGGGAGTGACCCTGCATGCCCGGGCCGAGCGCCGGCGGGTGCTGCGCGACCTGCGCCGGCGGGTGCGTCGCGAGCGGCGCCAGGCCGCACCGACCCCGGTTTCCCCTGACAAGAGGCATGCCCGTGAGAGCTAAACGCAAGCAGAAGCTGTTCGTAATCCTGGGGCTGGTTACCCTGGCCGCCATCGCCGTGGGCCTGACCCTCTACGCCTTGCGCAGCAACATCAACTTGTTCTTCAGCCCGGTGCAGATCGCCGACGGCGAGGCGCCCATCGAGCGCCAGATCCGTGCCGGCGGCATGGTCAAGGAGGGCTCGGTGGCCCGCGACACGGAGAGCCTCGATGTCGAGTTCACCGTCACCGACTACGTGGAAGACGTGCGAGTACGCTACAGCGGCATCCTCCCCGACCTGTTCCGCGAGGGACAGGGCGTGGTGGTGGTGGGCCAGCTGCAGCCCGAAGGCTGGCTGCGCGCCGACCAGGTGCTGGCCAAGCACGACGAGAACTACATGCCCCCCGAGGTGGCCCAGGCCCTGGAGGACGCCGGCTACTCGCCGGAAGACTACCAGGCCAAGGCCGCCGAGGTGGCGGAGCGGCTGGACGCCCAGGCGGCGCCCGCCCGCCAGGACTGACGCGGAGTCACCATGCTGATCCAGATGATCCCCGAGCTCGGCCACTTTGCCCTCATCCTCGCCCTGCTGATGGCGCTGGTGCAGGCGGTCATGCCACTGGCGGGGGCGGCGACCCGGCGCCCGCTGTGGATGGCCTATGCCCGGCCCATGGCCACCGGCCAGTTCCTGTTCCTGGTCATCGCCTACCTCTGCCTGACCGCCAGCTACATGCTGGACGACTTCAGCGTGGCCAACGTGGCCGACAACTCCAACTCGATGCTGCCCTGGTACTACAAGGCCAGCGCCGTGTGGGGCAACCATGAGGGGTCGGTGCTGCTGTGGAGCCTGATCCTCGCCGCCTGGACCTTCGCCGTCAGCCGCTTCTCCCGGGAGCTTCCCCGCGACATGCTGGCCCGGGTGCTGGGCGTGATGGGCCTGGTCAGCGTGGGCTTCTTGGCCTTCGTGCTGATCACCTCCAATCCCTTCGCACGGCTGCTGCCCAACGTGCCCGCCGACGGCGCCGACCTGAACCCGCTGCTCCAGGACTTCGGCCTGATCATCCACCCGCCGATGCTCTACATGGGCTATGTGGGCTTCTCGGTGGTCTTCGCCTTCGCTATCGCCGCGCTGCTGGGCGGGCGCCTGGATGCCGCCTGGACCCGTTGGGCGCGACCCTGGACCAATGTTGCCTGGGCCTTCCTCACGGTGGGCATCGCGCTGGGCAGCTGGTGGGCCTACTACGAGCTGGGCTGGGGCGGCTGGTGGTTCTGGGACCCGGTGGAGAACGCTTCCCTGCTGCCCTGGCTGGCCGGCACCGCCCTGATCCACTCCCTGGCGGTGACCGAGAAGCGCGGCTCCTTCAAGAGCTGGACCGTGCTGCTGGCGATCTCCACCTTCTCGCTGTCGCTGATGGGCACCTTCCTGGTGCGTTCCGGGGTGCTCACCTCGGTGCATGCCTTCGCCAACGACCCGGCCCGGGGGCTGTTCATCCTGGTGCTGCTGGGCATCACCGTGGGGCTGTCGTTGCTGCTGTTCGCCCTGCGTGCGCCCCGCGTCAGCCACCAGGTGGGCTTCAACTGGCTGTCCCGGGATGCCCTGCTGCTGGTCAACAACATCCTGCTGGTGATCATGACGGTCACGGTGCTGCTCGGCACCGTCTACCCGCTGCTGCTCGATGCCATGAACCTGGGCAAGATCAGCGTCGGCCCGCCCTACTTCAATGCGCTGTTCGTGCCGCTGACGGTGGTGCTCTGCCTGTTCATGGGGCTGGGGCCCCTGGCGCGCTGGAAGCGCATGGGCGGAGGCGAGCTGGCGCGCCGGGCCTGGCTGTCCGGCGCCGTGGCCCTGGTCATCGGAGCCGTCGCCCCGCTGCTGTACGGCGGCGAGTGGAACCTCAAGGTCTCGCTGGGACTGGTGGCGGCGCTGTGGGTCGTGCTGCCCCTGGGGCGTGACCTCTGGGACAAGAGCCGCAACGGCGGCTCGCGCCTGGCCGGCCTGAAGAAGCTGTCGCTCGCCCACTGGGGCATGGTCCTTGGCCACCTGGGCCTGGCGGTCACCATCGTCGGCGTCACCGTGGTCTCGAACTACGCCGTGGACCGCAACGTGCGCATGGCGGTGGGCGACAGCGCCTCGCTGGCCGGCTACACCTTCACCATGACCGAGCTCGGCAGCCGTCGCGGGCCCAATTACGTCGCCGATGCGGCGCACCTCGAGGTGCGTCGCGGTGACAGCCAGCGCAGCTTCGTGATGACCCCGGAGAAGCGCCTGTATATTGCCCGCGGCATGCCGATGACCGACGTCGCCCTGCGTCCCGGCCTGTTCCGCGACCTCTATGTCGCCATGGGCGAGGACCTCGAGGACGGCAGCTGGGCCATGCGCCTCCAGTACAAGCCCTTCGTGCGCTGGCTGTGGCTGGGCGCCCTGCTGATGGCGGCCGGCGGCATCCTGGCAGTGGTCGACCGTCGCTACCGGCGCGCGGCCACCGCCCGGGATCCCGAGCGGGCTGCCGCGGCCGGGCACAAGGAGGCCACGGCATGAAGCGTCGCCTCTTGCTGCTGCTGCCGCTGGTCGGCTTCCTGGTGCTGGGGGGCTTCCTCTACCAGGGGCTGTCGATGAACCCCTTCGAGCGGGACTCGGCGCTGATGGCCCGGGAGTTCCCGGCCTTTGAACTGAGCACCCTGGAAGATCCTCAGCGCACCGTCGATGCCTCGCTGCTCGAGGGGCAAGTCACCCTGGTCAATGTCTGGGGCGAGTGGTGCCCGACCTGCAAGCAGGAAATGCCCCAGCTGCTGGATCTCGCCGACCGCGGCGTGCGCCTGGTCGGCGTCGACTACAAGGACACCCGGGAGAAGGGGCTCGAGTTCCTGGCCGAGTTCGGCAACCCCTTCGAGGTCAATGTGTTCGACCCCGAAGGCACCCTGGGCTTTGACCTGGGCGTCTACGGGGCCCCGGAAACCTTCCTGGTCGATGCCAAGGGAGTGATCCGCTACCACCACACCGGCTACATCAAGCCGGAGGACGTTCGTGAGGTGATCCTGCCGGAGGTGGAAAAATGGCGCGAGTGATCCGCATGGTGCTGGCCGCCCTGATCCTGCTGCCGCTGCTGGCTCAGGCCGCCAGCATCGAGATCCGCCAGTTCAACGACCCCGTCACCGAGCGGCGCTACCAGGAGCTCACCGCGACCCTGCGCTGCCCGAAGTGCGAGAACCAGGCGATCGGCGACTCCGACTCGCCGATCGCCGGTGACATGCGAGACCGGGTCTACGAGCAGCTCCAGGACGGCCGCTCGGACAAGGAGATCCTCGATTTCATGGTGCGCCGCTTCGGCGACTACGTGCTCTACAACCCGCGCCTCGAGGGCCGTACCCTGCTGCTGTGGGGGCTGCCCGCGGCCCTGGTGCTGCTCGGCGCCCTGGTGGTGGTGCTGATGGTACGCTCCCGTCGACAGGCTTCGGCCAGTCGTCTCAGCGACGCCGAGCGGGCCCGGCTGGATGCCCTGATCAACCGTGAGAGGAACGAATGACCCTGCTTTGGCTCGCCTTCGCCGTCCTGCTGCTGCCGGCCCTGTGGCTGCTGGTGGCGCCATTGCGCCGGGCCGCCGCCCTGCGCGCCGCCCAGCGCGACTTCGAGGCCAACGATCGTACCGCCGAGCAGAACGTGGCCATCTATCGGCGTCGCCTGGCCTCCCTGGAAGCGGCCCGGGACCGCGGCGACATCGATGCGGCGCGCTTCGAGGAGGACCGCCTGGAGCTGGAGCGCAGCCTGCTCGATGACACCGCGGCGCTCGAGCGGCCGCCGCTCAAGGCGGCCGCCGCCGGCAAGCTGCTGGTGCCCGTCCTGATGGTGGCCCTGGTGGCAGCGAGCGTCGTCTGGTATCGCCTGGAGGGCGCCGAGGGCGACCTGGCGCTGTATGGGGTCCAGCAGGAGCTGGCCGCGGATCCCGAGGCCACGCTGCCGATGCTGGTGCAGCGCCTCGAGGAGCAGGCCGCGCGCCAGCCCGGCAATCCCAACGTCTGGCGCTCGCTGTTCCCGCTCTACCGCGACAGCGGCCGGGCCGCCGAGGCTGATGCCGCCCTCACCCGGCTGCTCGAGCTCGAGGGCCGCCAGCCCTGGCTGCTGGCCGAGCTGGCCCAGCTGCGCTATTTCGCCGCCGACCGCGAGCTGACCGCGGGGGTCCAGGCGCTGGTCGACGAGGCCCTGGCCGCCGATCCGGGCCAGCCCACGGTGCTCGGCATGCTGGGCATCGAGGCCTTCGAGAACGGCGACTACCAGGCCGCCATCGATAACTGGCGGCGGGCTATCGCCGGCATGAACGATCCCGCCTCCGCCGACGCCCTGCGCCAGGGCATCCAGGTCGCCCAGCAGCGCCTGGGCCAGGGCGGCCAGGCGGGCGACCCGGCCGCCGCCGGGGAGGGCCCCGGCATCCGCGTGCGGGTCAGCCTGGCGCCCGAGCTGGCCGCCGGCGTCGCCGACGACACCGCCGTCTTCGTGGTCGCCCGGGATCTCGCCGGGGAGTTGCCGCCGCTGGCCGTGGCGCGGACCACCGTCGGCGAGCTGCCGCAGGTCCTGACCCTCGACGACGGCGATGCCATGGCGCCCATGGCCCGGCTCTCCCAGGTCGAGCAGGCGCGGCTGGTGGTGCGGGTCTCCGAGAGCGGCCAGGCCGGTCCCCGGCCCGGCGACCTCTTCGGCCGGCATGACGCAGTGGCGGTCGGCGAGACAGACGGCGAGCCCGTCGAGGTGGTGGTCGACAAGGTCGTCGAATAAGCCATGCGCCTCAAGTCGATCCGCCTGGTGGGCTTCAAGTCCTTCGTCGATCCGATCAGCGTGCCCTTCGACGGCAACATGACCGCCATCGTCGGGCCCAACGGCTGCGGCAAGTCCAACATCATCGACGCCGTGCGCTGGGTCATGGGGGAGTCCTCCGCCAAGACCCTGCGCGGCGAGTCGATGACCGACGTCATCTTCAACGGCTCCACCGGGCGCAAGCCGGTGGGGCAGGCCTCCATCGAGCTGCTCTTCGACAACCGCGACGGCACCATGGGCGGGCCCTACGCCCAGTATGCCGAGATCTCGGTGAAGCGCCAGGTCACCCGCGAGGCCCAGTCGACCTACTTCTTCAACGGCCAGAAATGCCGGCGCCGTGATATCGCCGACCTCTTCCTGGGCACCGGCCTGGGCCCGCGTTCCTATGCCATCATCGGCCAGGGCATGATCTCGCGGCTGATCGAGTCGCGCCCCGAGGAGCTGCGCGCGACCCTCGAGGAGGCCGCTGGCATCTCCAAGTACAAGGAGCGACGCCGCGAGACCGAGAATCGCATGCGCCGTACCCAGGAGAACCTCGAGCGCCTGGAGGACATCCGCGAGGAGCTCGACAAGCAGCTCGAGCGCCTCAAGCGCCAGGCCGACGCGGCACGTCGCTACCAGACCCTCAAGCAGGAGGAGTACCGGCTCAAGGGCGAGCTGGCGCTGCTGCGGTCGCGGGCCCTGCGGGCCAGCCAGGCCGAGGAAGAGGGACGGGTCCGCGAGCTGGAGACCGCCGTGGAGCGCGAGCTGCTCGGCCTGCGCCAGTGCGAGAGCCGCCTCGAGGAGGCCCGCGCCGACCACGACCGGCTGGCCGGTGAGCTGGAGGGCTACCAGAACCGCTTCCACGAAACCACCACCGCCATCGCCCGCCTGGAGCAGGACCTCGAGCATACCCGCTCGCGGGACCAGCAGCTGGCCCGGGACCTGGAAGCGGCCCGCCAGGAGCTGGCCGACCTGGCGCGGCTCGGCGAGGATGACGGCGAGCGCCTGATGCGCCTCGACGAGCGCCTCGAGACCCTGGGGCCCGAGCAGGAGGAGGTCGCCGAGCGTCTCGCCGAGCTGGAGGCCGCCCTCGAGGAGGCCGAGCCCCTGGCCGAGGAGGCCGATGCCGACTGGGAAGCCTTCGGCGAGACCTGGCAGGCCGACAGCCGCGAGGCCGAACGTTCCCAGGATCGCCTGCGCGAGCAGGAGGCGCGCCTCGAGCGCATCGAGGCCGATGCCCGCAAGCGTCGCCAGCAGCGCGAGGAGTTGCCGGACATCGCCGGGCTCAGTGTCCAGCGCGATGAGGTGGTGGAGCGCCTGGCGGTCCTCGAGGAGCAGTTGGCGGCGAGCGAGACGCGCCGCGAGGCCTGGCAGGCCAGCCGTGACACTGCCCGGGAGGCGGTCCGCGAGGCGGAGGCGGCCCGCGAGGACGACCGTCAGCGGCGCAGCACCCTGCAGGGCGAGCTCGCCTCCCTGGAGGCGCTGATCCAGGCGGCGCTGGCCGACCATGACGAGACCCTCGATGACCACCTGGCCGCGCATGGCCTGGCCGAGGCCCCGCGCCTGGGTGAGTGCCTGGCGGTGACGCCGGGCTGGGAGGACGTCGTCTCCTGGGTGCTGGCGCCCTGGCTGCGGGCCCGCCTGGCGCCCCTGGCCCAGGCCGACCGCCTGCTGGCCCCGGCCCTGGCGCCGGAGCTGGGCCTGCTGGAAGCCGCCGAGCGAAGGACGCCGCCCGACACCCTGGCCGCCAAGGTCTCGGGCGCCGGGGCCGCCGCCCAGTGGCTGGCGGGGGTGCGTTGCGTGGCCAGTCGCGACCAGGCCTGGGCCGAGCGCGATGCCCTGGGCCCCGGCGAGAGCCTGATCACCGCCTGCGGCCTCTGGGTCGGCGACGGCTGGGCGCGCCACCGTGGCCAGGACGAAGGCCCCGATGCGCTACTGGTCAGTCGGCGTCGCGAGGCGGAGGTGCGTAAGGAGCTGGCCATGGTGGAGGCACGCCTCGAGGCCCAGGAGGCCCGGCTCGCCGAGGCCGCCGAGCGCGTCGAGCAGGCCGAGGCGGGCCTCGAGGCGGTGCGCCTCGAGGAACGCGACCTCGAGCAGCAGCGCCAGCAGCTGGCGGTACAGGACAGTGGCCTGGCCAGCCGCCTCGAGCATCTCCAGGGGCGGGCCGGGGAGCTCGCCGAGGAGCTCGAGGGCCTGGCCGAGTCCGCCGAGGAGACGCGCCTGGCCATCGAGGAGACCCGGGAGCACTGGCAGGCCGCCATGTCGCGGCTGGAGGAGGGCGCCGAGACCCGCGAGCGGCTGGAGCGCGCCCGACAGCAGGCCCGAGAACGACTGACCCAGCTCAGGGCCCAGCAGCGGCCGCTGGCCGAGCAGTCTCAGCGCCTGGCCCTCGAGCACCAGCGGCTGACCACCGAGCGGGCCGGCCTGGCCGAGCAGCAGGGACGCGCCGGTGAGGCCCGGGAACGGCTCGAGCAGCGCTGCGCCGAGCTGGAGGAGGCCCGCGAGGGCCTGCACGAGCCCGACGAGGAGCGTCGCGAGCGCCTCGAGGAGCTGCTCCATCGCCGCGAGCGGGAGGAGCGCGAGCTCAACGAAGCCCGCTCCCGGGCCGCCGGTCTGGTCGAGCGGCTGCGCGAGGACGAGCAGGCCCGTCAGGGCCACGAGCGCCAGCTCGAGGGCATCCGCGAACGCCTGCAGGAAGCGCGCATGCAGGTCCAGGCACTGACCCTCAAGGCCGAGACCCAGGACGAGCAGCTCAAGGAGCTTGGCCACGACAGCCAGGCCCTGGCCGAGGCGCTGGACCCCAATGCCACCGAGTCGGCCTGGCAGACCCGGCTCGAGGAGGTGGGCGAGCGTATCCGCCGGCTGGGCGCGATCAACCTGGCGGCCATCGAGGAGTACGACCAGCAGGCCGAGCGGCGTGACTACCTCGAGGCCCAGCATGCCGAGCTGAGCGAGGCCCTGGAGACCCTCGATCGGGCGATCCGGCGCATCGATCAGGAAACCCGCAGCCGATTCCGCGACACCTTCGAACGAGTCAACAGCGGCCTGCAGACACTTTTCCCCAAGGTCTTCGGCGGGGGAACCGCATGGCTGACCCTGACCGGCGAGGATTTGCTGGAGACGGGTGTCGCCATCATGGCACGCCCCCCCGGCAAGAAGAACAGCACCATTCATCTGCTCTCGGGCGGGGAAAAGGCCCTCACGGCGCTGTCGATGGTCTTCGCCATCTTCCAGCTCAATCCGGCCCCGTTCTGCATGCTCGACGAGGTCGATGCTCCGCTGGATGATGCCAACGTGGGGCGCTATGCCAAGCTGGTTAAGGAGATGTCGGACTCGGTTCAGTTCATTTATATCACCCACAACAAGATCGCCATGGAGGCATCGGAACGCCTCATGGGGGTGACCATGCAGGAACCTGGCGTGTCCCGGCTGGTCTCTGTAGGCGTCGAGGAGGCCGCGGCCCTTGCGGAGGCCTGAGGGCTTGAACGGAAACGGCAAAAGGGTTAACAAGGAAGGCAATGATGTTGCATTGCACGTACGCAAAGGGATTCACGAAGGGCGATTGCACAGGGCCTTGTCGAGAGCTGCAATGATTTATGCGGGCTTGACAATCAAAAAAGTGGTCCTTTTTCGGGCAATCGCGCTATGCTGTTCACGGACAACCATCAGGCATGGCGCCTTAGCAAAAGGCATGACGACCCATGGAACTAAGAGAGTGGCTGATCATTCTGGGGCTGGCGCTGGTGACCCTCATCGTCATTGACGGCGTGCGTCGCTTGCAGCGCCAGCGTCGTGTCCCCCGGCTGGATGAGGCCGGACACGACGCCGGAGACGAAACCTCGGACCCCATCGAGGATCCCGAAGCGGTGGCCCGTGAGGCCGAACTCAACTGGGAACTGCCCAATGGAGGGGCGCGTGTCGTCAGGCCTGCGGCAGACGGGGGCGTGCAACCCAAGCCCAAGCTGCAGCGGCAGGAGCATCCCGGCCCGTCCCGGGTGCTGTCGGAGTTTCGCCGCCAGCAGGGGGAGGAACGTCCCGACAGCTTCGCCGACGCCCCCCACCCGGCGTCCACCGCCGCGGCGGAGCGTCCCGCGCCCTCGCCCGAAGCGGCACCGGCCGCCAAGTCCCCGAGGCCTGAGTCGCCCGCTGGGCGCCCCGAGGCAGATCTTCAGGCTTCCGACGCCCAAGCGCGGCCGGCGGCCCGCCAGTCCGAAGCGTCCCGGGACGAGGCCGGACTCGCCGAGCCCCTGGTGGCCGATCCCGCCGATCATGACGGCTACGGCGACGAAGACGACTATCGCCTGGTCGACCTGGAAGGCATGGGCGATTCCCTGAAGAGCGGCTCGAAGCGGGTTGGCTCCTCCGTGCAACGCTTCGGCGCCTCCCTGCAGAAGACCCTCCACGAGCGTCGTGACCACAAGCGTCAGGAGCGTGCGCGCCGCGAGCAGGAGAAGGCCGAACAGGTCGCCCGTGAGGAGGCCCGGCGTCGCCAGCAGGCCGAGGAACAGGCCGCTCGCGAGGCCGAGCGCCGCGAACGGCAAGCCGCCGAGGGCGAGGACCCGCTGTTCGCCGCCCCTCGCGAGCCGGCCGAGCCCACCGCCGACGAGATGCCTCGCGAGGACGGTGTGGTGCGTGCCCATCCGGTGCTCGAGAAGGCGCTGCGCCACGATGTCGCCGCCGAGCATGCTCGGGAGACCCTCGGCCAGGCCGAGGAGATCATCGTCATCAGCGTGATGTCGCGGGACGAGGACGGCTTCTCCGGCACGGCCCTGCTCGACCTGATGCTGGCCTGCGGACTGCGCTACGGTCGCGACATGGGCATCTTCCATCGCTTCGAGACCGAGGACCCCGAGAGCCGCCTGCAGTTCTCCATGGTCAACGTGGTCAAGCCGGGCACCTTCCCCATCCAGTCCATGGACGACTTCCGCACCCCGGGGGTCACCCTGCTGATGCCGCTGCCCGGTGCCACCGATACTTCGGCGGCCTTCGAGGCCATGGTCGAGACCGCCATGGTCATCGTGCGCCACCTCGGCGGCGAGCTGAAGGACGAGCATCTCAGCGTAATGACCGCCCAGACCGTGGAATTCGCCCGCCAACGGGTGCAGGAGTTTGAGCGCCGCAATCGCCTCAACCGCTACCAAGTGAATTAGCCTTGCCGGGCTGCGCCCGGCGCTGTAAGCCTGAAGCTTGAAGCGGCAAGAAAACCACCTCCGTAGCCTTGCTATGGGGGTGGTTTGGTTTAAGCTGCCGTCGAGCTTCGAGGCCCGCGCTATAGATCGAGACACGGATTTCCATGACCCAGCCCGACCCATCCACTCAGGACGAGGCGGCGCGCCTGCGCGCCGAGCTCGAGGACGCCAACTACCGCTACTACGTGCTGGACGAGCCGCGCATGACCGATGCCGACTACGACCGTCGGCTGCGCCGCCTGCAGGAGCTGGAGGCCCAGCATCCCGAGCTCGTCACCCCCGACTCGCCGACCCAGCGGGTCGGCGCCGCCCCCGCCGAGGGCTTCCCCGAGGTCCAGCACGCGGTGCCCATGCTGTCGCTGGACAACGCCTTCGACGAGGACGAGTTGGAGGCCTTTGTGCGCCGGGTGGCCGAGCGCCTGGAGGCCGACCCCGAGGCCATTGCCTTCTGTTGCGAACCCAAGCTCGACGGTGCCGCCGTCTCGCTGGTCTATGAACGGGGCGAGCTCGTGGCCGGCGTCACCCGCGGCGACGGCCGCACCGGCGAGGGCATCACCTCCAACCTGCGGACGCTCAAGTCGATCCCGCTCAAGCTGCGCGGTGACGACTGGCCGGGCCTGCTGGAGGTGCGCGGCGAAGTGATCATGAGCCACGAGGGGTTCGAGACCCTCAATGCCCGGGCCCGGGAGGAGGGCAGCAAGGTCTTCGCCAACCCGCGCAACGCCGCCGCCGGCAGCCTGCGTCAACTCGACCCGCGTATCACCGCCACCCGCCCCCTGGAGTTCAGCGCCTACCAGGTGGCGCGCATCGAGCCCGACGAGGGCGACGCCAGCCACAGTGCGCTCATGGCGCGTCTCGGCGGGCTCGGCTTCCGGACCAGCAGTGAACTCCACGTGGTCGAGGGGGCTCGCGGCGTGATCGACTACTGCCGCGCCCTCGGCGACAAGCGTGACGCGCTCGGCTACGACATCGACGGGGTGGTGATCAAGGTCGACGAGCTGCGCCTGCAGCGCGAGCTCGGCTTCGTGGCGCGAGCGCCACGCTGGGCCATCGCCTTCAAGTTTCCCGCCCAGGAGCAGACCACGCAGCTCAACGATGTGGAGTTCCAGGTCGGGCGCACCGGCGCCATCACCCCGGTGGCCCGCCTCGAGCCGGTGACGGTGGCCGGGGTCACCGTCTCCAACGCTACCCTGCACAACGCCGACGAGATCGCCCGGCTCGGGGTGATGATCGGCGACACTGTGGCCATCCGCCGGGCCGGCGACGTGATTCCCCAGGTGGTCCGCGTCCAGGAGGAAGAACGGCCCGCCGATGCCCGAGCGATCGTCTTCCCTGAACGTTGCCCGGTATGCGATTCCCAGATCGAGCGCCTCGAGGGCGAGGCGGTCGCGCGCTGCTCGGGGGGGCTCTACTGTGCTGCCCAGCGCAAGGAGGCCCTGAAGCACTTCGCCGGCCGGCGGGCGCTGGATATCGACGGCCTGGGCGAGAAGCTGATCGATGCCCTGGTCGAGCGCGACTGGGTGAAGACCCCGGCGGACCTCTTCGACCTCCAGGCGGAGCGCCTCGCCGAGCTCCCCCGGATGGGCAAGAAGTCCTCGGAGAACCTGGTGGCCGCGCTGGACAAGGCCAAGGCGACGACGCTGGCGCGCTTCATCTTCGCGCTGGGCATCCGCGAGGTGGGCGAGGCCACCGCGGCCAACCTGGCCCGGCACTTCGGCACCCTGGGAGCGCTGATGGAGGCCGATCGGGAGGCCCTGGAGGCGGTGGAGGACGTGGGCCCCATCGTCGCCGCCCATGTGTACACCTTCTTCCGCCAGCCCCACAACCGCGAGACCCTCGAGGCGCTGATCGCGGCCGGCGTGCACTGGGAGGAGGCCGAGGTCGAGAGCGGGCCGACGCCGCTGGAGGGCCAGACCTGGGTGCTCACCGGGACCATGGAGAGCATGACCCGGGACGAGGGCAAGGCGCGCCTCCAGGCGCTGGGCGCCAAGGTGTCCGGCAGCGTCTCGAAGAAGACCGCCTGCCTGGTGGCCGGGGAAGCCGCCGGCAGCAAGCTGACCAAGGCCGAGCAGCTCGGCGTCGAGGTGATCGACGAGGCCACCTTTCTCGAGCGGCTGGCCGGCTGGGAAAAAGGAGACCGCGACCATGGGTGATCGCTTTATCGAGGTGCCGTATCGCATGCTGCCGGGGGAGACCCTGGACGGCCTGCTCGAGGCCTTCGTCACCCGCCAGGGCTATGACACCACCGATACCGGCACAGGCATGGCCGGCTGGGTCGCCGAGCTCAAGCGCCAGCTGGAGCGCAGCGAGCTGATCATCGCCCATGACCTCGAGACCGAGACCACCGAGGTGATGACCCTGGCCCAGTGGCGGGCCTTCGGCCGCGACCTGGCCGACGACGAGGAAGAGGGCTAGCTCCGGGCCTGCTCGTCGGGCGCCTCGCCGATGATCTCGGGATCGAAGGGCCGGCGCGAGAAGATCCGCTGCACCATGGGCGCGAAATGCTCCAGCGGCCGGGTGGGATAGTCGGGATCGAAGGAGGCCTGGTCCCAGCGTTCACAGAAGTCCACGCAGCGCTGGTAGCAGGGGTGATCCCGGTAGCGCTCGCGCTCCAGCGGATCGCCGCCGAAATGGTGGATGTAGTAGAAGTTCTGGAACAGGCCATGGTGCTCGATCACCCAGCTGACCTCGGCGCTGACATAGGGGCGGATGATCGAGGCGGCATACTGGGAATGGTTGTGCGGTGCCAGGTCGTCGCCGAGGTCGTGGATCAGGGCGGCGACGATCATCTCCTCATCCTCGCCGTCGTCCTCGGCGCGGCTGGCAGACTGCAGCACGTGCTCGAGGCGCGACACCCGATAGCCGCTCAAGGTGTTCGCCAGCCCGCGCAGGGCGGCGAGGATGCGCTCGGGCAGTTCCGCGACGTAGGCCTCCTCGAGGCGTCCGAGCAGCAGGTAGTCCTCGCGGGTGCCGTCCTTCATGCGGGTGAAGCTCACTTGCGGGGTGTCGTCGTTGGCCATGGGGGATGGTCTCCTGGGAAGCGGTGTCAGGGATCAGCGGCACAGGGCGCGGTAGCGCCCGGCGGGGCCGTCCCGGTCGATATAGCAGCCCTGCAGGTGGCGCCGGCCCTCGTTGGGGTCGTAGGCGGTGCGGCCGTGGAGTACGCGGTTGTTGTCGAACATCATCAGCTCGCCGGCCCGAAGAGGAAAGGCCAGGCGGTGACCGGGATGCGCGAGCAGCTCGCCGAGCCGGCGACGGGCGCGCTGGAAAGTGCGGGTCGCCGCCGTGTCCATCAGCGGCAGGCCGTCCAGGCGCGGACTGTAGTGCACCCCCGTCAGGCGACCCGCCGCATCCAAGTGGATCATGGGGCGGCGCTCGATGAGCTCCACGTCGTCATCGATGAAACGGAATCGCACCGGCACGCTGGCCAGCAGGCGGTAGCCCTCGGGATCCTCGGCGCGCAACTGCTCGGCAACGGTGAGGCTGTCGACCAGGGTGGAGAGGCCGCCGGACGTCTCGTTCACCAGGCAATGCAGTAGCTGGATGCCCGGCACCGGATTGCGGTAGGGGTTGTCGGTATGCGGGTCCAGGGGCACCGGCCGATAGGCCAGGTCGTTGGAGGCCGGGCGGGAGAAGACCTCGAAGTGCTGGCCGAAATTGGTCGAACGCACATGGCCATATTGCTCGCCGACCTCGACCAGGGCGCCGTGATCCGTCGGGACCTGCTCGAGGATGATCACGCCGTAGCGCAGAAACGCCTCGAGGGAGTCGCGAAACGCGGAGCGATCCGCCAGCTGCTGCCAGTCGAAGGTGATGGCCCCGCGGTCGATTCGGGCATCCCAGGGACGGGGTTCGGGCAGGCCGTCGTCGGCGTCGAACTCGGCGGCCAGGCGCGTCAGGTCGTAGACGCCGGCATGGCCGTCGCTGAACGACAGCCGAGCACGCTGCTCGCCCAGGAGCTCGGCGGCGAGCAGCCGCAGGTTCTCCTCGAGGTGGTGAGGGTTGAACAGGCGCTGCTGGGTCACCGCATCGAGGCTGTCGGCCTCCTGGGAGCGCTCGCGCAGCCACAGGGCGGGCAGCTCGGTTCGCTGCCCGCCGTCGACCACGAAGACGCCGGGCGGATGTGCCTGGACCTGAAACTGAGGGTTCGACATCATGCTGGTTCTCGCGCCGGGACAATGAATGATTCCTAGTCTAGGGACGCCGGCGGCAACGGGAAGGAGGCTGTACCTTATGCACGCTATCGGGTTGCCTTATGGCTGAACGCCCCAAGGATGGACTGCCGACCCTCAAGGCACTGGTGGCCTTCGAGGCGGCGCTGCGGCTCGGCTCGCTGTCGGCAGCCGCGAGGGCGCTGTCCACCACCCAGCCGGCGATCTCCCAGCGCATCCGCGGACTCGAGGAGGCGGTGGGGCAGGTGCTCTTCGAGCGCGGTGGCGGGGGGCTGCAGCCGACCCGGGAAGGGCTGCGCTTCTATGACGAGATCGCCCCGGCCCTGAAGACCATCGAGGGGTCCATCCAGGCCCTGCGCAGCCGTGCCGAGTCGACGCGACCGCGTGTGCTGGTGGCCGCTGACTTCGGCTTCGCGCATCTCTGGTTGCTGCCGCGGCTGGCACGCCTGGAGGAGCTGGTCGGGGGGGCCGAATTCGAGGTGATCGCGGCGGATCGTCGTGACGAGCCAACGACGCGGGTCGCCGATATCAGCATCCAGTTCGACGAGCGTGCCCAGGGCGTCGAGCGCTTCTATCCCGAGCGGGTCTTCCCCGTCTGCAGCCCGGCCTTCGCCCGGCGTCATGGCCTGAGCGCCGATGCCCCGGTGTCGGCCTGGTCGGCCCTGCCGCTGCTGCACATGGACCGGCGCAATCCGCGCTGGATGGACTGGCGACGCTGGAGCCGGCTGGCTGGTCATGCCTATGGCGATCCCGGCCGGCTGTTCTCCTATAACAACTACCCGCTGCTGATCGCTGCCGCCGAGGCCGGTGAAGGCATTGCCCTGGGCTGGTCGCCGCTGGTCGGGGACCTGCTGCGCGAGGGGCGGCTGATGGCGCTGGGCCCCACGGTGACGCGCGCCAGTCACGGCTATGCAGTCGAGACGCGGCATGCCGACAGCAGCCTGCTCCGGCGCATCGTTGACTGGGTGGATGCCGAGCTTGGCGGAGGCGACTGACGTCCGGCGTCCTGGCGATGGCGTGTCGCCTTCCTGTCAGGCGGGCATGCCGCGCATCAGGTCGCGGATCAGCCGGCGGCCCGGGTGCAGGTGGTCGGCCAGCGGCACTTCCAGGGGCAGTGGCTCGTCGCAGATCATGGAGGCGATCAGCTCGGCGGCCAGCGGCGCGCTGGCGAGTCCCCGAGAGCCGTGGGCCGCGCTGATCCAAAGTCCGCCGTGATGGCGGCCGGCCAGGGCCGGCACCCGAGTGGCGTCCTTGGCCAGCACCGCATAGTCCTCGCGCCAGGCCCCGGCGTCGGGGACCGGTCCGGCATAGGGAGTCTTGTCGGGGCTGGCGGCCCGCACCGCAGCGCGGCCCGCCAGGGTCTCCGGGGCGAGGGCCACGCCTGCCGCCGCCAGGGTGGCGGGATAGCCGGGCAGGGTCCGCGCGAGCTCCTCGAGGTTGGCGGCGTGATCCGCCTCGCGCACCTCGTCGCCGGCCTCGTTGGGCGCGAAGGTCGCGCCGAAGGTCAGCTCGCCGCCCAATGGCGGCATGACATAGCCGCCGGCGCACACCACCCGATGCGGCGTGGGGGCACCGTCCGGCAGGGCGAGGCGGGAGACCTGGCCGCGCACCGGCTGCAGCGGCAGGGCGGCGGTCTGGGTGAAGCGGTTGGCCAGGCCCGCCGTGGCGATCACCACCTGGTCGACCTCGAGCCCGGCGTCGCCGTCCAGCATCAGTCGCCAGCCGTCGGCGCCGGCAACAAGCGCCTGCACCTCGCCGCGGCGAAACGTCACGCTGGGCATGGCCGCCAGGCGCCGGCACAGGGCATCGGGACGCACCCAGCCGGCCCGAGGGTAGAAGAGACCGCTGCGATCGATCGTCACCCCGGCCAGCGCACTGGTCTGCGCCGCCGAGACCCCGTGCACCACGCTCGCCGGCAGGGGATGGTGGGCGAGGAAGCGTGCCTGGCGGCGTGCCTCGCGCTCGGTGGTGGCGAGCTGCAGCACGCCGCAGGGCGACCAGAGGCGACGGTCGGGATCCAGGAACGCGAACCAGCGCTGGCTGTGCAGCAGGCCGGCCAGGTAGCAGCGGCTCTGCAGGTTGGTCTCGGCGGCGAGCTTGACGTAGAGCGCGCCCTGGGCGTTGCCGGACGCCCCGGCGCCGGGGCCCTCGCGGTCGATCAGCGTCACCTCGACCCCGCGGCGCGCCAGGGCCGCCGCCGCGGCGGTGCCGGCGAGACCGGCACCGACCACCGCCACGTGGCGGGCCGGGCGGGGTGCCGGCGGCGTGTACCAGGGCGTCGACCGGCGGCGGGCATCCGCCGGGGGCTCGGCGATCTCGCCGGCCAGCATCTCCCGCTTGCGGCCGAAGCCGGGGACCTTGCG
The DNA here is from genome assembly GCF_003966155.1 of Halomonas nitroreducens. Classification (GTDB taxonomy): domain Bacteria; phylum Pseudomonadota; class Gammaproteobacteria; order Pseudomonadales; family Halomonadaceae; genus Halomonas; species Halomonas nitroreducens. Next base: position 20,525 of record NZ_RXNS01000024.1, on the reverse strand, counting down.
CCAGGCGAAGCCGGCGGCCTTGAGGCCCCGCTTGACCACCCCGGCGCAGGTAAAGGTGGCAAAGGTGGCGTTCGCCCGCGAGCGCGCGGCCATGGCCGTGAACAGCTCGGGTCGCCACATCTCGGGGTTCTTGGCCGGGGCGAAACCGTCGAGGAACCAGGCATCGACCCGGCCGTCGAGCAGGTGCAGCCGCTCGACGGTGTCGCCCAGGTGCAGGTCGAGGGTCACCCGCTCGTCGAGCCACAGGCGATGCACGCCGGCCACCGCCTCGGGCCACTGGTCGCAAAGCACGGCGGCCCGCTCGGCGAGGTCCGGCCAGGCGGCCAGTGCCCGGGCCAGGTCGTCCCGATCCAGCGGGTACTTCTCGGTGGACACCAGGTGCAGGCGTGCCCTTGCCGGGGCATGGGCGTCGAAGCACGCCCAGGTGCAGAGCATGTTGAGGCCGGTGCCGAAGCCGGTTTCGCCGACCACGAAGGGGCGTGCCTGCCGCCAGGCGGCAAAGCGCTCGGGCAGCCGGTTGGCGGCGAGAAACACCTGTTCGGTCTCCGCGCGGCCGTCGTGGCGCGAGAAGTAGACGTCATCGAAAGCGGTGGAATGCGGCGCCGTCTCGCCGCTGTCGTCTCGCCGCCAGTCGAGGCGGGCGGGCGTCAGGCCGGCGAGCGGTGGCAGGGCATCGGTGGCGGTCACGGCGGGGCTCCGGCGAACGGCAAGTGGTCAATCTTTGATCGATGGCGCCGCGGCGCCATCGCGACAGGGCTGGCGCAAGGCGTCCGCGGCGTTTCAACAGTGTTATCCACAGATGCTGTGGGAAACCTCCGGTGGATAACTCAGCGGGCACTACCTGATGCGGGTGGCACGGATTCAGGTCACGACCGAAGGTAGACCAGCCGCCGCCGCAACGGCGACACCGGATGTGACACGGCGGTCGATGAGGAGGCTGATCGGACTCGCGCACGAGTACCGCCGGTGGCCAAGCTCCCTAGGTTCGTTCCCTAGGAACCTACGCACTTCCCACCTCCATGTGGGTCGTCGAGCGCAGTAATGAATCGGTGTCGTCCTAGGGCAGGGCCTTCTTGAACGGCTTGACGATCACCTTGGCGTAGACCCCGGCGATGATATAGGGGTCGGCGTCGGCCCAGGCCTGGGCGCTGTCCTGGTCCTCGAACTCGGCGACCACCAGGCTGCCGGTGAAGCCGGCTTCGCCCGGGTCGTCGCTGTCCACGGCGGGGTGCGGACCGGCCAGCACCAGGCGGCCCTCGTCGCGCAGCTGCTCGAGGCGGGCCAGGTGATCGGGACGGGCGGCCAGGCGCCGCTCCAGGCTGTTGTTCACATCTTCACTGATGATGGCATAGAGCATCGCAGGAGTTCCTAGGTAGAGCGGCGCGCGCCGCGTGGGCGACGGGCTCGCCATTGACCGGGTGGGGTCGCGCGAGCACCATGGTCAGTATTCTGACAAAGTCATCTGCCGGCGTCATGCCAATGAATGCACTTCCCGTGCGCTTCGAGGGCGATCCCCTCGCCATCGACCTGCACATGCACTCCACCGCCTCGGATGGCGCCCTGGCCCCGGACGCCCTGGTGGCGCTGTGCCACGAGCGTGGCCTGAGCCACATGGCCCTCACCGACCACGACACCATGGACGGCGTCGCGGCGGCCCGGGCGGCCGCCGCCGGCGTGGGGCTCTGCGTGCTGCCGGCCACCGAGCTTTCCACCCAGTGGCGCGGCATCAACATCCACGTGGTGGGGCTGCTGCCCGACGGTGCCCGGGGCGACCTGGTGGCCGGTCTCGCCGCCCAGGCCCAGGCCCGGGAGCGCCGCTCGCTGAAGATCGCCGAGCGCATGGAGAAGGTTGGCCTCGAGGATGCCCTGGCCCGGGCCCGGGAGCAGGCCGGCTCGCAGCGTCCGCTGGGTCGACCGGACTTCGCCCGGGCCCTGGTGGCGGCAGGCCTGGTGCCCGACATGGGCACTGCCTTCGCCAAGTACCTCGGCAACGGCAAGGCCGGGGATATCAAGGCCCACTGGCCCTTCCTCTCCGAGGCGGTGGCCTGGATCCTCGATGCCGGCGGCGTGGCCGTGCTGGCCCATCCCTTGCGCCACGGCCTGACCCGGCGCAAGCGCGGCCTGTTGCTCGACGACTTCCGTGCCGCCGGCGGCCAGGCCGCCGAGCTGGTCAGCGGCTTCCAGAACCCCGACGTCACCCGCGACCTGGCCCGCCAGCTCCAGGAACGCGAGCTTCTCGCCTCGGTGGGCAGCGACTTCCACTTTCCCGGCGGCCATCTGGCTCCGGGCAGCATGAGTCAGGTGCCGCGCACCGCGGTGGCACCAGTCTGGACCCACCCGCGCCTGGCGGTCCGCCTGGGCCAGCCCGCGCCGGCCGCCTGAGGCCGTAATTGCGTCGACCCCACCTCAATGAACAGGGAGTGCCCATGAGCCAGTTCTTCCAGATCCACCCGGACAACCCACAGAAGCGTCTCATCGACCAGGCGGTCCAGATCATCCGCGACGGCGGGGTCATCGCCTATCCCACCGACTCCGGCTATGCCCTGGGCTGCCACTTGGGGGACAAGAAAGCGGTGGAGCGGATCAAGTGGCTGCGCTCCCTGGACGACAAGCACAACTTCACCCTGGTGTGTTCGGACCTGTCCGAGATCGGCACCTACGCCAAGGTGGACAACGCCGTCTTCCGCCTGCTCAAGGCGCACACCCCCGGCCCCTATACCTTCATTCTCCAGGCCACCAGTGAGGTGCCGCGGCTGCTGCTGCATCCCAAGCGGCGTTCCATCGGCGTGCGGGTACCGGATCACCGCATCACCCGGGCCCTGCTCGATACCCTTGGCGAGCCGCTGATGAGCGTCACCCTGATCCCGGTGGGCGAGGAGCTGCCGATGACCGATGCCGAGGAGATCCGCGGTCGCTTCGGCGCCCACCTCGATCTGGTCATCGATGGCGGCGCCTGCCATCTCGAGGCCACCAGCGTGGTCGACATGCGCGAACTGCCGCCCAAGGTGGTGCGCGAGGGCCGTGGCGACGTGACCCCCTTCCAGGAATGACCTCCGCGCGCTGCCGGCGTCAGCTCGCGCCCGGCGGCGTGTCGTCCCCGTCCTCCCGCTGCTCCTCCAGGCGCGGGTCGGGGGTCTCCTCGTCCAGCCAGGTCCCGCAGCGCAGGCAGTAGCGGGCATTCTTCTCGTGGCGATCGTAGCCGCAGCCGGGACAGGCCTCGTCGGAATAGCGATCGGCACGGATCGAGCGGATCACCTCGGCGGAGAAGACCCCGGTGGGCACCGCGATGATCGAGTAGCCGATCAGCATCACCATCACCGAGATGGCCTGGCCCAGCGGCGTCACCGGGGTGATGTCGCCATAGCCCACCGTGGTCAGGGTTACCACGGCCCAGTAGATGGCGGTGGGGATGCTGGTGAAGCCGGCCTCGGCAGGTTCGATGAGATAGACCAGCGAAGCGAAGATGGTCACCAGCATGAAGACGGTGAACAGGAACAGGAAGATCTGATGGCTGCTGCGCATCAGCGCCCCCAGCAGCAGGCGGCCCTCGCCGACGAACTCCATCAGCCGCAGCACCCGGAAGATGCGCAGCGTGCGCAGCAGCCGCACCACCACCAGGGAGTGCACGCCCGGGATGATCAGGGCCAGCCAGGTGGGCAGGATGGCGATCAGGTCGATGATGCCGTAGAAGCTCTTCAGGTACTGCCAGGGCCGCTCCAGGCAGTACAGGCGTACCGCCAGCTCGACGGTGAACAGCAGCGTGAAGCCCCACTCCAGGCGTATGAACCAGTCTCCATAGGCCTCGCGCAGCGGGGTGATGCTCTCCAGCATCACCACCAGCACGCTGCTCAGGATGACGCCGATCAGGGCGATGTCGAAGCCCTTGGCCAGCGGCGTGTCCGACTCGAAGATGATCTGGAAGACGCGAGTCCGCAGGCCTTCCGCGGCGGGCTTGAGGTCGTGGTGGTTCACGGGCGTCATCCTTGTGGTGGCCGGGCTCAGCCGAGCGATACCTCGCCGGGGAGACGCCTCGCCAGGGCCAGGGCGCACTGGCCGAAGGCCGGGGTCAGCCAGGTCGGCCTCGCCAGCGCCTCGGCGAGGCGGCGGGCGTCGGCGCTCACGGCATCATCGCCCAGGTTGGCCAGGCGTTGGAAGGCCTGGCGGGCCTGGTGGCGCCAGTCATCGTCGCCGGTGTCGACCAGGGCATCCAGGGCCACCACCGCGCGGTGCAGCCAGGCCCCGGGGGAGCCGCCCGGGGGCAGCGCCCAGCGGCCGGCGAGCAGGGCGCCCCCGCGGGCGGCCTTGCTGGTGTCCGAGGGGCGCAGCGGCACCCGCTCGGCCAGGCGCGCGGCGAGGTCGAGCACGGCGCTCGCGTCGCCCTCCTTGAGCTCGAGCTCCAGCTCGCGGATGTCGACGCGGCGCCCGGCGGCGCGGATCTCGCCGATGTCCAGTGCCACCTCTATGCTGGCGCCGTCGCCGGTCACCCACCAGGTCTCCCGGTTGAAGTCGGTCGAGAAGCGCGGCTCCAGCCGCGCCAGCGTGCCGGGCGCGAGGTCGGCCATCGGCGGCAGGGCGGCCAGTCCCGTGAGGTCGAGGCCCGGTCCCGGGACCTCCCACTCCCACTCGCCGCGGTTCGACAGGCCGCCGCTGCCGTGGCCGCGGGTCTTCAGCGTCTGCAACAGGCGGCCGTCGGACTGGCGCAGGCGCAGCGCCGCCCGGGCGGCCTCGAGGTCTCCCTCGGGGGTATCGAAATAGGTGTTGCCGAGACGGGTGGTCCGCGGGGCGAGGCCGGCCACGCAGGGGTGGTGTTGCAGGGCCTCGGGGCCGGTGGAGCCCAGGGCCAGCTTGAGTTCGATCTCGTTTGCCATGCGATGGCCGCCTTATGTCATTCTGCTGAACAATAGATGATTTTTTCATGACGGCGCTCGTCCCAGTCACTATACTGGCGCCGCCATTTCCAAGTGCTCAGATGCCCCCATGGTGACATCCAATCCCTTCTCCGCGATGTTCGGCCGCTCGCCATTCCAGCCGCTGCTGGCTCACATCGTCAAGGTCAATGACTGTGCCGACCAGCTGCTGCCGTTCTTCGAGGCCACTCTCAAGGGCGACTGGCAGGACGCCGGCGAGCACCGCGAGACCATCACCCGTCTCGAACACGAGGCCGACGAGCTCAAGACCGAGCTGCGTCTCAACCTCCCCAACACCATGTTCCTGCCGGTCTCGCGCTCCGACCTGCTGGACCTGATCAGCGTCCAGGACAAGATCGCCAACAAGGTTCGCGACATCACCGGCATCATGCTCGGCCGCAAGATGCAGGTGCCCGACGAGCTGGCCCAGCCCATGCGCGACTACATGCAGACCTCCGTGGCCTGCGTGGCCCAGGCCCGCGAGGCGCTGGAGGAGCTCAAGGATCTGCTCGAGTCCGGCTTCGGCCGCAACGTCACCGACGTCATGCAGAAGCTGATCCGCGAGCTGCACGTCCTGGAGCAGCAGGCCGACAATCAGCAGGTGGCGATCCGCCGCCAGCTGTTCGAACTCGAGGACCGTCTGCCGCCGGTGGACGTGATGTTCCTCTACAAGATCATCGACTGGGTCGGTGAACTGTCCGACCGCGCCGAGCGCGTGGGTAGCCGCCTTCAGATCATGACGGCCAACTGATCGGGCCCGCCCCGATCCACATCCGCCTCTTCTGACCGCTAGCAAGGGACACCGTCCTATGTCGATCATTGCGCAATACGGCGACATCTTCATCATTCTCGCCTGTGCCTTCGGCTTCTTCATGGCCTGGGGCGTGGGAGCCAACGATGTGGCCAATGCCATGGGCACCTCGGTGGGGTCCAAGGCCATCACCATCAAGCAGGCGATCCTCATCGCCGTGATCTTCGAATTCCTCGGCGCCTGGCTGGCCGGGGGCGAGGTTACCCAGACCATCCGCAAGGGCATCATCGACCCGGCCCTGCTGCAGGACGATCCGCAGCTATTGGTCTACGGCATGCTGGCCTCGCTGCTGGCCGCCGCGACCTGGCTGCTGATTGCCTCGATGCGCGGCTGGCCGGTCTCCACCACCCATTCCATCGTCGGGGCCATCGTCGGCTTCGCCATGGCGGGGCTGGGGCTCGAGGCCGTGGGCTGGACCAAGGTCGGCCAGATCGCCGCCAGCTGGGTGGTCTCGCCGCTGATGTCCGGTTCCATCGCCTTCATGCTGTTCAAGTCCGTCCAGCACCTGATCTTCGAGGACCGCGACCCCTTCGCCGCGGCCAAGCGCTACGTGCCGATGTACGTCTTCCTGGTCGGCTTCATCGTCGCCATGGTCACCCTGACCAAGGGCCTCAAGCACGTCGGCCTGCACCTGGGCTTCGGTGAGAGCCTGCTCTATGCGGTGCTGATCGGCCTGGGCGTGATGCTGCTGGGCGGCTTCCTGGAGCGCCGGGTCAGCCGCAACCGCAGCGAGGAGGACACCTTCGGCTTCGGCGGCGTCGAGCGGGTCTTCGGCGTGCTGATGCTGTTCACCGCCTGTGCCATGGCCTTCGCCCACGGCTCCAACGACGTGGCCAACGCCGTCGGCCCGCTGGCCGCGGTGATCAGCGTGGTCTACAGCAACGGCAGCGTTGGCGGCGAGGCCCTGGTGCCCTGGTGGGTGCTGGTGCTGGGCGGCGGCGGCATCGTCGTCGGCCTGGTCACCTACGGCCACAAGGTCATCGCCACCGTGGGCACCGGCATCACCGAGCTGACACCGAGCCGCGGTTTCGCCGCCACCCTGGCCGCCGCCACCACCGTGGTGCTGGCCTCGGGCACTGGCCTGCCGATCTCCACCACCCACACCCTGGTGGGCGCCGTGCTCGGCGTGGGCCTGGCCCGGGGCATGGCGGCGCTCAACCTGCGCGTGATCGGCACCATCGTGATGTCCTGGCTGATCACCCTGCCGGCCGGCGCCGGCCTGGCGATCATGTTCTTCTTCATGTTCAAGGGCATGTTCGGCTGATCGGCTACCGCCGGTAAAGCGTCAGGGGAGAGGGGTAAGGCGTTGCCTGGCCCCGCTCCCCGACATCTCCCGCGACTCCTTGCCCCCCCACGCTGCTTCTCACTCTTCACTCCTTGCGCTTTACCCCTCGCCCCTCGCCCCTCGCCCCTCGCCGATGGTGCCGCCGTTTTCGTCCGTCTGATATAGTCAACACTCATCTTCCCCTTTCACCTGCTGCCGGAGTGCGGCCTTGGACACTCGTTTCCCCTTCGTCGACTGGTTCCGCAATTCCTCGCCCTATATCAATGCGCACCGGGGACGCACCTTTGTGATCCTGATCGAGGGCGAGGCCGTGGCAGAAGGCCGCGGCGAGCAGCTGATCCAGGACCTGGCGCTGCTGCACACCCTGGGCGTGCGCCTGGTCGTGGTGCAGGGCATCCGCCCCCAGGTGCACGCGGCCCTCGAGGCGGCGGGCGTCACCCCGCGGCGCCATCAGGGCCGCTGGGTGGCCGACGAGGCGGTCATGGCCCGGGTCGAGCGGGTCGCCGCCGAGCAGCGGCTATGGCTGGAGGCCCGGCTGTCGCTCGGTCTGCCCAACACCCCGCTGCACGGGGTCGAGATGACTGTGGTCTCCGGCAATCTGGTCATGGCCAAGCCCCTCGGGGTGCGTGACGGCATTGACTTCGACCGCAGCGGCGAGGTGCGCCGGGTGCGTGACGCGGCGATTCGTGGCCTGCTGGGCCAGGGCTCGCTGGTGCTGCTGCCGCCGCTGGGCTTCTCGAGCACCGGCGAGGTCTTCGACCTGGACGCCGCCGACGTGGCACGACACACGGCCACGGCGCTCGGCGCCGACAAGCTGATCCTGCTGGGAGAGGCCAGTGGCCTGTTCGACGATGCCGGCCAGCTGCAGCGCCAGCTGACGCCCGCCGAGGCCGCCCCGCTGCTGGCCCGGACCTCCCCCGGCGACGAGCTGGCCCGTCACCTCGGGGCCGCCTGCGCCGCGGCCCGGCACGGCGTGGCCCGCACCCACCTGCTCTCCTGGCGGGACCATGATGCCCTGCTCGGCGAGCTGTTCACCCGGGACGGGGTGGGCACCATGATCACCCAGCATCGCTACGAGCAGCTGCGCGCCGCCGAGATCGACGACATCGGCGGCCTGCTGGAGCTGCTCGAGCCGCTGGAGCGGCGCGGCATGCTGGTGCCGCGTTCCCGGGAGCGCCTCGAGTACGAGATCGAGGACTACGTGGTCATCGAGCGGGACGGCATGGTCATCGGCTGCGCCGCGCTGCACCACTTCGGCGATGCCCGCATGGGCGAGCTGGCCTGCGTGGCCGTGCATGGCGACTACCGTGGCGGGGCCCGCGGCGACCGGCTGCTGGCCGAGGTGGAACGCCGGGCCCGCCGGCAGGGGCTGGAGGCGCTGTTCGCCCTCACCACCCACACGGCCCACTGGTTCTTCGAGCATGGGTTCCGCCAGGCCGACCTCGCCGACCTGCCGCCGCTGCGGCGGGATACCTACAACCATGCCCGCCAGTCCAAGGTTCTCGTCAAGCCCCTCGCCTGATCCTCTCCTGTCGCCGCCTGGCGGCACTGTCATCGACCGTGTCGCCAGGTGGAGACGTATAAAGCCATTGTTTAAAAAGACTTTTCTAGACATTGCGTGATCCGTGTCGCCAATCGGCGACGAAAATAGCCGCCAAACGACCGATCTACCCGTGCCATCTTGCCCTTCGCCTCATCTGGCCCGCTTCTTATGTTTATATGTTTCTGATTTTAAAGTGGTTGCGTGTTTATTGGCACGGTGTTGGCAATAGACAGGGTGAGCAAGCGGAAACGGTTCAAACGGCTCGAACCGTGTTCCGGTCGCCGAGGGGGCCGAGACAACACTGCCCTGTGCCTCCTGGCCTCCCGGCGATCAACGTCTGCTCCAGCGATGTGTGACTTTAGGTTGCGATGAGACGGTACCGACAGCGTCAGCGTCACGGAAGCGTACCGAAATGGGCAAGGATGCCCCGGCAAGGATGCCTCTCCCCTTCGGGGGACGAATTGCGCGACATCGCCCGGCCGAGGCCATAGCGGTGACGCCAGAGACGAAGCGGGGTGGCTCGCCACCCACACGAGGACGACTCGCTCCTGGTGGCAAAGGGAGTCCCCGTGGCTTCGCGGGCCTCGCGGCCCAGGGAAAGTCGGTCGATGGATGGACCAGGCCGGCGATCGAGCGGCTTTCTCGACCCTTCAGTTCCCTGCGTATTGGGCCGGCTCTGCCGGCCCTTTTTTTTTCTTCGATGCGCCACGGGCCTCGACATGTGCAAGGTGGGCGGCCGAATTCTGGTATTCTCGGGCTTGAATGATGGAAACTTCCTTCACCCTTCTCGGTAGAACGCTGGCCATGACCACAGCCGTATCCCGTCGCTGGCGCCCGCGCTCGCTGCTGCAGCTGGTGTTGCTCGCCTTTCTCATGGTGATGCTGCCGCTCGCCGTGCTGATGCTCCAGGCCGGCCAGGCCCTGTCCGAGCTCTCGCGGCTGGCCGACCAGAGTGCCCGTCAGGCAGTGGAGGAGACCCGGCGCGCCCGCACCCTCGGGGCCCTGGCCCTGGACATCGAGCGCGGCGCCCGCCAGTACGCCGTGGTCGAGCAGGAGAGCCTGCTGGACATCTACGACGAGCGTCTGGCGGAGTTTCGCCGCCTGCTCGCTCGGCAGCGCGAGCTGTTGCCCGACGACCCGAACGTGAAGGCGCTCTCCGCCGAACTGGACAAGCTTGCCGAGCTGCCCGGGTTGCCGCTGGAGGAGTTCAAGGACCGGCTGACCGACTTCCTGTCCTTCGCCGAGCACACCGAGGCCATGCGGCATGCCACCAACCGACGCATCGACGACCGCCTCGACGTCATTCGCGCCCGGGCCGAAGGCGTGCAGAGGCGGCTCTGGTGGCAGACCGCCGCGCTGGTCTCGGCCAGCCTGCTGTTGATGCTGCTGTTCACCCGGCTGATCATCCGTCCGGTCCGCCAGCTCGAGCGACGCATCCTGGGCATCGGCAGCGGTGGCCAGGAGGCCAAGCGGGCCCCGGTCCAGGGCCCCGCCGAGCTGGTCAGCCTCGACGAGCGCCTCGACTGGCTGGCGTCGCGGCTCGACGAGCTGGAGGAACAGAAGCAGCAGTTCCTGCGCCACATGTCGCACGAGCTCAAGACCCCGCTGGCCAGCGTGCGGGAAGGGTCGTCGCTGCTCGCCGACGGCGTGGCCGGCGAGCTCTCCGACCACCAGCGCGAGATCCTCGAGCTGATCGATGCCAGCGGCAGCGAACTCCAGCAGCTCATCGAGCAGCTGCTCGACTACAACCTGCTGCAGCACAACCGTCGCCTGGAAGCCGAGCGGCTGGATCTCGCCACCGTGGTCAAGGAAGTGCTGGCCAAGCATCGCCTGGCGCTGCAGCAGAAGGAGATGCGCGTGGCCTGCTTCGATGGTCCCCTGGCCTGGTGGGCCGACCGGACCGCCACGGCGCGGATTCTCGACAACCTGATCTCCAACGCCATTGCCTACGGCGAGGACGGCGGCCGACTGGAGATCCGTGCCCGCGCGGACCAGGAGCGACTGGTCGTGGAAGTCGCCAACAGCGGCGAGCCGATTCCCGAGGAGGACCGGCCGCGGCTGTTCGAGGCCTTCTACCAGGGGCGGATCCGGCGCAAGGGGGCCCTGAAGGGCTCCGGCATCGGTCTCTCGGTGGCCGCCGACTGTGCCCGGCTGCAGGACGGCACCCTGGAGCTGGTCGGCGATTCACGCCTGGCGGTGTGTTTCCGGCTGACCCTGCCGCGCCCGGCACCGGCCAACGAGCACGATGCATCGACACCCGCCCTGGCGGGTGTCCAGGAAAGGAACGACTGACATGATCCTACGCCCCCTGATCCTCGGCCTGGCCTCGACCTGGTTGGTGGGCTGCCAGTGGCTCCCGGAGAGTCTTCCGAGCCCCGGCCACAATCCCACTCCCCAGGTGCAGGTGAACGCCGGCGCCTGCTTTTCGGAGGTGCCCAGCTTCGCCGACAACGCCTGCCTGCTGCCTGACTGGGTGGCCTTCGGGCTGGCCTCCCAGCGCGGCGACCGGGCCTGGCGCAGCGGCATGCTGCTGACCCTCGAGGGCGAGGGCGCCGAGCAGCGCCTGGGACGCGCCGTGCTGCTGGCCTGGGGCGACGAGGCCCAGTGGGACCAGGCCTCCGAGCTGTTCAAGGCCGACCTGCATGCGGCCCCGGCGCGTCTGCAGCCGCTGCTGCGCTACTGGCTCAACGAGGTGGAAGGCCGGCGCCGCCTGAGCCGCCAGCTGGGCGAGGAGCAGAGCGAGCGGGAGGCCCTGGCCGAGGAGAACAAGGCCCTGACCGAAAAGCTGGATGCTCTCACCGCCATCGAGCGGAACATCAATTCGCGACAGCAGACCGAGTAACTCGGGAGAGACGACATGACCCCAACCGGACGCCCCCACGCCAACGGTGATCAAGGCGCTCACATCCTGCTGGTGGACGACGACCCCAGTCTGCTCAAGCTGCTGGGCATGCGGCTGCAGAGCCGCGGCTTTCGCGTGACCACCGCGGAGAGCGGGCGCGAGGCCCTCAAGCGCCTCGAGGCCGCTCGGCCGGACCTGGTGCTTTCCGACATGCGCATGGACGAGATGGACGGCCTGGCGCTGTTCCAGGAGATCCAGCGCCGCTCGCCGGGCCTGCCGGTGATCATCCTCACCGCCCATGGCTCGATTCCCGATGCCGTCAGCGCCACCCGGCAGGGCGTGTTCGGCTTTCTGACCAAGCCGGTCGACCGTGACGAGCTGTTCGTCACCATCGACGAGGCCCTGGCCCAGACCACCACCGGCGGCGAGGGCGACGACGCCTGGCGCTCGGCCATCATCACGCGCAGCCCCGAGATGGAGCGCATCCTCGAGCAGGCCCGCATGGTGGCGAGCTCGGATGTCAGCGTGCTGGTCACCGGCCCCTCGGGGTCCGGCAAGGAGCTGCTGGCCGGCGCCATCCACAAGGCCAGCAGTCGCGCCGACAAGCCCTTCGTCGCCATCAACTGCGGCGCGCTGCCGGAGCAGCTGCTCGAGAGCGAGCTGTTCGGCCATGCCAAGGGCGCCTTCACCGGGGCGGTGAGCGAGCACCAGGGGCTCTTCCAGGCCGCCGATGGCGGCACCCTGTTCCTCGACGAGATCGGCGACATGCCGCTGCCGCTGCAGGTCAAGCTGCTGCGGGCCCTGCAGGAGCGCCAGATCCGCCCGCTGGGGTCGACCACCTCGGTGCCCATCGACGTGCGGCTGATCTCGGCCACCCATCGCGACCTGAGCCAGGCCATGCACGACGGCGAGTTCCGCGAGGACCTCTTCTACCGGCTCAACGTGGTCAACCTGAAGCTGCCGCCGCTCAAGGACCGCGCCGAGGACGTGCCGCTGCTGGCCAAGCACCTGGTGGCTCAGGCGGCGGCCCGTCACAAGCCCTTCGTCAAGGGCTTCTCCCGGGAGGCGCTGAACCTGCTGGCGTCGAGCGCCTGGCCGGGCAACGTGCGCCAGCTGGTCAACGTGGTGGAGCAGTGCGTGGCGCTGACCAGCTCGGCGATGATTCCCGAGGCGCTGGTGGCCCAGGCCCTGGTGGCCGAGGAGAATGCCCTGCCGACCTTCAACGACGCTCGGGCCGGCTTCGAGCGCAGCTACCTGGTCAAGGTGCTCAAGATCACCGAGGGCAACGTGACCCAGGCGGCGCGCATCGCCGGCCGCAACCGCACCGACTTCTACAAGCTGCTGGCCCGCCACGAGCTCGAGCCCTCGGCCTTCAAGCCCGGTTCGGCCCACAGCGAGGCGTCGTGAGGTGAGCGGGCGCCGTCAGTCGGCGGCGTCCCCTTCGGGTAGCACCTCCAGGGCCAGCCGGCCCTCGCCGAGGCGCGCCGCCAGGCGCTCCCCGGGCGCGGTGTCCGCTGCCCGGCGGATCACCCGCCCCGCATCATTCTCGAGAATTGCATAGCCCCGTCCGAGTACCGCGAGGGGGCTGACCGCTTGCAGCTCCCGGGCCAGGGCGGTGAGCCGCTTGCGGTGGCGGGCCAGCTCCCGGGGCATGGCCTGGTGCAGGCGCTGGCGGGCCCGCGCCAGGCGCCGCTCGGCCTGGGCCACCAGGGCCGTCGGCGAGCGCAGCGCGAGCCGCTGGCCCAGCTGGCCCTGGTGCTGTCGGGCCGTCTGGAGTCGGGCGTGCATGGCCCGCGCCAGGCGGCCCTCCAGCTGCGCCAGCTGGCGTCGCCGATAGCCGAGCACCTCACCGGGATGGCGCAGCCGCGCCCGCAGGTGATCCAGGCGCTGGGCCTCGGTGTCGAGCCGCGCCCGCTCGGCGCGCGCGAGGCGGGCCACCAGCACGCGCAGCCGGGCGAGCAGCTCGGTGCGGTCCGGCACCAGCTGCTCCGCCGCCGCCGAGGGCGTGGGGGCCCGCCGGTCGGCGGCGAAGTCCGCCAGGGTGACATCCACCTCGTGGCCCACCGCCGACATTACCGGCAGCCGCGAATGGAAGATGGCCCGCGCCAGGTGCTCGTCGTTGAAGGCCCACAGGTCCTCCAGGCTGCCGCCACCCCGGGTGACCAGGATGGCGTCCCGTTCGGGGTCCAGGGCCGACTGGCGGTTGAGCAGTCCCAGGGCGGCGATCAACGCCGGGGCGGCCTCGCGGCCCTGCACCGGCACCGGGATCAGGGTGACCTGGGCCAGCGGCCAGCGCGTTGCCAGCACCGCCAGCACGTCGCGGATCGCCGCGCCGCTGGGCGATGTGAGCACCAGCAGGTGGCGCGGGGGGTAGGGCAGGGACCGGGCGTTGGCGAACACGCCCTCGGCGTCGAGCTTGGCCTTGAGCCGCTCGAAGGCAGCCAGCAGCTCGCCTTCGCCCACCGCCTGCACCGCCTCGGCGATCAGCTGGTAGTCGCCCCGCGGCTCGAACAGCGAGGCCCGCCCGCGCACCTTGACGTGGTCGCCGTCGCGCATCGGCGCGGCGACGAAGCGGGCCCGATTGCGGAACAGCGCGCAGCGCAGCTGGGCCCGCTCGTCCTTGAGGGTGAAGTAGACATGCCCCGACGCCGGCCGCGAGACGCCGGACAGCTCGCCCTCCACCCAGACGTCGCCGACGTCCTGCTCGAGGGCCTGGCGGGCCCGGCGGTTGAGCTCGCTGACGGTCAGGGCGGGGCTGTCGTTGGGGGGCATGCTGGCCTCATCTCCGGGCGGAACGCCGCCCAGCCTAGCATGGATGGCGCCGTCAGCCGGGGAGGGCGTGTCGAACTAGGCGCTCAGGCGCCGGCAGGCGCCCAGCAGCACCGGCATCAGCAGGATCAGCACGGTGATGCGCAGCAGGTGGTGCGAGGTGACGAAGGCCGGATCGATGCCCAGCGACAGCGCGACCAGGCTCAGCTCCGGGGCGCCGCCGGGCATGTAGGCGAGCAGCGCCGCCGGCAACGACACCCCCGTCGCGGCGTGGATGCCCCAGGCGGCGAGGATGGCGATCGCCAGCAGGCCCAGCGCCTGCAGCACGGCCATCACCAGGGTATGGCCGACCTTGGCCAGCGAGGTGCCCGTGAAGCGCACCCCCACCGAGACGCCGATGATCACCTGGGCCAGGGCGATCAGCGTCGGCGGGATGGCGGCATGGGTCAGTCCGGTCAGGTGAAGCGCCGCCGAAACCAGCGCCGGGCCGAACAGCAGGGCGTTGGGCAGGTGCAGGCGGTGGCCCAGCCAGGCGCCCACCAGCCCGGCACCGGCCAGCCAGGCCGCATCCCCCGGAGCAGGCAGCCATAGCCACTGGGCCAGGCCCATGCCGGTGGGCTGCAGGCTGACGTGGCCGATGCCGTCGAGCACCGGCGGAATGGCGACCAGCAGCACCAGGATGCGCACCGCATGGGTCATGCCGACCACCCGCAGGTCGGCATGGGAGTCCAGCGCCATGCCGGTGACCGCCGACACGCCGCCGGGCACCCCGGCATAGAGGGCGGTGTCCAGCGAATGGCCGGCGACCCGCCGCGAGAACCACACCGAGAAGGCCATCATCACCGCCGTGGCCAGCAGCATCGCGCTCAGGCTGGCGCCCCACAGCGGCAGGTCGCCGGACATCTCCGGGGTGAAGGCCGCGCCCAGCATCACGCCGATCACCACCAGCACGCCCTTGCGGCCCCGCCCCGGCGAGCGCAGCCGGGCGCCGGCGAGGCTCGCCAGGGTGGTGGCGAACATGGCGCCGAGCAGCCAGGGCAGGGGCACGTCGAGCCAGTAGGCGAGCCCTCCGCCGGCCAGCCCCAGGGCCAGGGTCGGCAGGAAGCGGCCCAGGGCGGCCAGCCATGTGGTGCGGGTATCGTCCACGTCGTGACCTCCTGTCGGGTGGCCGGGCCGGCGCGGGGCGGCAGGCCCGGGGAAGGGGGCGGGGTTCAGTGGTGCCCGGTATTCTCGCGCGGCGTCCGCCGCGATAACAGCCTCGACAGCAGCCAGGGCAGCACCAGCAGCACGGCGGCGGCGAGCCACAGCGAGATGCCGGACTGCCAGAGGATGCCGACGTCGCCACCGCTGAGCGACAGCGCCCGGCGCCGGTTCTGCTCCATCAGCCCGCCGATGCTGGGCTCCTACGCCATGGTCTGGGCCCAGGACCACCCCGAGGTGATCGTGCAGGTGCCCCGGGACTACTCGCTGGTGATGATGCGCATGGCGTTCATCCACCGCGACGCGCCGCATCCCCGGGCCGCCGAGGCCTTCGTCGACTTCCTGCTCGGCCGCGAGGGCCAGCGGGTGCTGGCCGGCCAGACTCCGCTGTTCAGCGTGCGCCCGGATATCGTCGGCCCCTACACCGCGGCGCGGCTGCGCGACCAGGTGGGCGAGCGGCTCTACCCGATCCCCCTCAACGCCTCGCTGCTGGCCTTCGTCGATCCCCAGCGCCGCGACGCCTTCCTGGCCCGCTGGCGCCGCGAGTTCCGGCACGACGACTGAGGGCCGCCAAGGCACACCCCACATTGCCCGACCCCGGCCCTGACCGTTATAATGGTGGATTAACTTCACTCCCCCCCTCCCACCAGCGCACTGGGTGTTGCCGATTATGCTACGTATGGCCCAAGAAGCTCTTACGTTCGATGACGTATTACTCGTACCCGGCTATTCCGAGGTCCTGCCCAAGGACGTCAGCCTCCGGACACGCCTGACCCGCGACCTCTACCTCAACATCCCCCTCGCCTCCGCCGCCATGGATACCGTCACCGAAGCCCGCCTGGCCATCGCCATGGCCCAGGAAGGGGGCATCGGCATCATCCACAAGAACATGACCATCGCGCAGCAGGCCGCCGAGGTGCGCAAGGTCAAGAAGCACGAGAGCGTGATCGTCAAGGACCCGGTCACCGTCGGCCCCAAGGCCAAGCTGGCCGACCTGCTGGCGATGGCCAAGGAATACGGCTTCTCGGGCTTCCCGGTGGTGGAAGGGGAGGCCCTGGTGGGCCTGGTGACCGAGCGCGACATGCGCTTCCAGCCGAACCACGGCGACAGCGTCGCCGACATCATGACGCCCCGCGAGAAGCTGGTCACCGTGCCGGTGGGCACCGGGCTCGACGTCATCAAGGGCAAGATGCAGGAGCACCGCATCGAGAAGATGCTGGTGGTGGATGACGAGTTCCACCTGCGCGGCCTGGTCACCTTCCAGGACATCGAGAAGGCCCGCACCTTCCCCCACGCCGCCAAGGACGCCGACGGCCGCCTGCTGGCCGGCGCCGCCGTGGGCACCGGGCCGGAGACCCCGGACCGGATCGCCGCCCTGGCCGAGGCCGGCGTCGACGCCATCATCGTCGACACCGCCCATGGCCACTCCAAGGGCGTGATCGACCGCGTGGCCTGGGTGAAGGAGCACTTCCCGCAGATCCAGGTGATCGGCGGCAACATCGCCACGGCGGAAGCGGCAAAAGCCCTTGCGGAGGCGGGTGCCGACGGCGTCAAGGTCGGCATCGGCCCCGGCTCCATCTGCACCACCCGCGTGGTGGCCGGCGTCGGCCTGCCGCAGATCACCGCCGTTTCCAATGTCGCCGAGGCACTCAAGCCCTATGACATCCCGCTGATCGCCGACGGCGGCATCCGCTACTCCGGCGACCTGGCCAAGGCCGTGGCGGCCGGTGCCAGCGCGGTGATGGTCGGCGGCCTGCTGGCCGGCACCGAGGAGGCGCCGGGCGAGATCGAGCTCTACCAGGGCCGCACCTACAAGGCCTACCGCGGCATGGGCTCGATGGGCGCCATGGCCCAGAACCAGGGCTCCAGCGACCGCTACTTCCAGGACAAGAATGCCGGCGTCGAGAAGCTGGTGCCGGAAGGCATCGAAGGCCGCGTGCCCTACAAGGGCGTGATGGGCGCCATCGTCCACCAGTTGATGGGCGGGCTGCGCGCCTCCATGGGCTACACCGGCTGCACCAACATCGAGGAGATGCGCACCAAGCCGGAGTTCGTGAAGATCACCGGGGCTGGTTTCAACGAGTCCCACGTCCACGACGTGCAGATCACGAAAGAAGCCCCCAACTATCGCGCCGGCTAACGACCCAGCTTGAAGCCGGACGCTTGAGGCTGGAAGTGGACCCGTAGGCCACTTCCAGCTTTCGCGTTTTCGGCCCTGTTGCTTCCCAAAGGAAAGGCCAGATGACCGACATTCACGCCCACAAGATCCTGATCCTCGACTTCGGTTCCCAGTACACCCAGCTCATCGCCCGCCGGGTTCGCGAGATAGGTGTCTACTCCGAGATCCGCGCCTTCGACATCACCGAGGACGAGATCCGCGCCTACGCCCCCAACGGCATCATCCTCGCCGGCGGCCCGGAATCCGTCACCGAGCTGGGCTCGCCCCGCGCCCCGCAGTGCGTGTTCGAGCTGGGCCTGCCGGTGCTGGGCATCTGCTACGGCATGCAGACCATGGCCGAGCAGCTCGGCGGCGCCGTGGAGGGCTCCCACAAGCGCGAGTTCGGCTACGCCCAGATCCGCCTGGACGCCGAGACCGCACTGTTCAAGGACATCTCCGACCACATCGACCACGACACCGGCCGCAGCCTGCTCGACGTGTGGATGAGCCACGGCGACAAGGTGGCCAAGGTGCCCGATACCTTCACCGTGACCGCTTCCACCTCGAGCTGCCCGATCGCCGCCATGAGTTGGGAGGAGAAGCGCTTCTTCGGCGTGCAGTTCCACCCCGAGGTGACCCACACCCTGCAGGGCCAGCGCATCCTCGAGCACTTCGTGCTGGATATCTGCGGCAGCGAGCGCAACTGGACCCCGGCCCAGATCATCGAGGACCAGATCAGTCGGGTGCGCGAGCAGGTGGGCGACCGCCACGTGCTGCTCGGCCTCTCCGGCGGCGTGGATTCCTCGGTGGTGGCCGCACTCCTGCACAAGGCCATCGGCGACCAGCTGACCTGCGTGTTCGTCGACAACGGCCTGCTGCGCAAGCAGGAGGGCGACCAGGTGATGGAGACCTTCGCCAAGCACATGGGCGTGCGGGTGATCCGCGTGGACGCCGAGGACCTGTTCCTCGACAAGCTCGAGGGCGAGGCCGACCCCGAGGTCAAGCGCAAGATCATCGGCAACACCTTCATCGACGTCTTCGACAGCGAGGCCGCCAAGATCGAGGGCGTGGACTTCCTGGCCCAGGGCACCATCTACCCGGACGTGATCGAGTCCGCCGCCGCCAAGACCGGCAAGGCCCACGTCATCAAGTCCCACCACAACGTGGGCGGGCTGCCCGAGACCATGAAGCTCAAGCTGGTCGAGCCGCTGCGCGAGCTTTTCAAGGACGAGGTGCGCAAGCTCGGCGTCGAACTCGGCCTGCCCTACGACATGGTCTACCGCCACCCCTTCCCGGGGCCGGGCCTGGGCGTGCGCATCCTCGGCGAGGTGAAGAAGGAATACGCCGACATCCTGCGCGAGGCCGATGCCATCTTCATCGAGGAGCTGCACAACGCCGGCTGGTACCACAAGACCAGCCAGGCCTTCGCCGTCTTCCTGCCGGTGAGGTCGGTGGGCGTGGTCGGCGACGGCCGCCGCTATGAGTGGGTGATCGCCCTGCGCGCCGTGGAGACCATCGACTTCATGACCGCCCGCTGGGCGCACCTGCCCTACGAGCTGCTGGAGAAAGTCTCCAACCGCATCATCAACGAGCTGGAGGGCGTCTCCCGCGTCACCTACGACGTCTCCTCCAAGCCGCCGGCGACCATCGAGTGGGAGTGACGCGCCCCGTCGCATGACGCGAGAGAAGGCCGACAGGAACCCGCCAACCGGCGGGTTCCTTTTTGCCGGGCAGGGCGGGTGCCGGCCGCCGGCTCTGGTCCGCAAAGATCGAGAGGAGAGGGTGGGGGATGACAACGACACCGTTCGAGGCACTGGCCTGCCCGCTGGACGGGAACCCGCTGCAGCGGCGCGACGGCGCCTGGCGCTGCGCTGCCGGCCACAGCTTCGATATCGCCCGCCAGGGCTACGTGCACCTGCTGCCTGTGCAGCACAAGCGCTCCCGGGACCCGGGCGACAGCAAGGCGATGGTGGCGGCGCGGCGGCGTTTCCTCGAGGCCGGTCACTACCGGCCCATCGCCGAGGCCGTCGGCCGGGCCGTGCTGGCACAGGCGCCCGCCGGCGCCACGCTGCGCTGCCTCGATGCCGGCTGCGGCGAGGGCTACTACCTGCGCGAGCTGGCCAGGGCCTGCGAGGGGGCGGTTGGCGACGACCGGGCACTGGCCCTGGTGGGCGTGGATATCTCCAAGTGGGCGGTGCTCGCCGCCGCCAGGCGCCAGCAGGCCGCCACTTGGGTAGTGGGCACCAATGCCCACCTGCCGGTGCAGGCGGGCAGCCTCGACCGCGTGCTGTGCCTGTTCGGCTTTCCCGTCTACCCCGAGTTCGCCCGCGTGCTGAGGCCCGGCGGCGAGCTGCTGATGGTCGAGGCCGGCCCCGATCATCTCCGCGAGCTGCGCGAGATCATCTACCCCAGCCTCAAGGCGCCGCGCGCCGTCGACGACACCGTGCCGGAGAGCTTCACACTCCTATCCTGCGAGACGCTGCGCTACGCCATCGAGCTCGACGGCGCCGAGCCCATCGCCGACCTGCTGGCCATGACGCCGCATCTGCACCGTGCCAGCGCCGAGGGCCGGGAGAGGGCGGCAGCACTGGAATCGCTGAGCGTGACCGTGGAGGTACGGCTAAAGCGCTTCGCTCGAGATACCTGATCGCAATGGGCCGTGTGTTGTAGAAGCAGGCCAGGTGTCTGCCCGATCATGATGTGGGGCTGTGTCCGAGCCAAACAGCACGGTTTCCCCTAGGATGGGCAAAGCCTCGGGACAAGGATTGCCGATGACCGCCCCACAACGCCTCACCCTGACGCGCGCCGACGCCCGCCGGCTGCTGGTGCGCTACCATTTCCGGCCGGCACCGCTGGCAACCGTCATCCGCCGCCTGGGCACCATCCAGTTCCCTATCTGTCAGCGTAGTTGTCACCTAAACGGATTGAGAGGTGATCAACATGCGTTACCCCGCAGAGCGGAAGGAAGCCATCCTTCAGAAGATGGCACCTCCGATGAGCCTGACCATCC
>NZ_RXNS01000023.1 GCF_003966155.1 Halomonas nitroreducens | reverse complement strand
ACATCAGGGTCGTGACGATCACTAGCACGGTAAGAAAAACAAACACGAAGCCCATGCCGAGCCCCATCAGGGCGAAGCCCTCGTTCAACAGCTGCATGTCCTGCATGCGGAAATCTCCTCGAAACTCGGCTATCTTCCCCAGGCGCCCACGAAGCAGGATTCGCGACGCCGAATCGTGACAATGTGGTCCCGCCCTCCCTTCGGGAGGGCGAGGTCGGGCAGGGTCAGCGAACGGCCGCGAGGAAGCGGCGATGCTCGGCCAGCGCCCGCTCGGCCGCCACCGCGGTGAGGCGCACCTCCTGGCCCGGCAGGCACTGCGCCAGCCGCGCGCAGGCCAGGGGCGTCAGCGCCCCCAGCCGTGGATAGCCACCGATGGTCTGGCGATCATTGAGCAGGGCGATGGGCTGACCATCCGGCGGCACCTGGACCGCACCCAACCCGAGCCCCTCCGAGACCAGGGTTTCCAGCCGGCAGTGCAGACGGGGACCGGTCAGCCGCACCCCCATGCGATCGGCCCTATCGTCGACCCGCCAGGCGGTGTTGAAGGCCCGGTACAGGCTCAGGCCGTCGAACTCGCCGATCTGGGCCCCCGGCAGCAGGGCCAGGTGCGGCACCGCGGCGTAGTCGGGGCGGACCTCGGCCGGCGCCGCCTCGCTGCGCTCGTCCTGGGCCGCGGCGCTGGTGTCCAGGCGGTCGCCCTCCGTCAGCGGCTGCCCGTGGCCGTCATGGCCGCCCAGCCCCTCGCGGACCACACAGGCCGTGCTGCCGAGCACGGGGTCGGCGCGAAAGCCGCCGGCCACCGCCAGGTAGGCCCTCAACCCGGCGACCGGCTGACGGAAGGTCACCACCTGCCCGGCCCGCACCCGCAGACCACGCCACAGCGGCAGCGGCGCATCGTCCAGGGTCGCCCCCAGGTCGCCCCCGCAGACCGCCAGCGTCAGGTCGCGCGCGGCCTCGAGCGCCAGCCCGCCGAAGGTGACCTCCAGCGCCGTCGTGCCCCAGCCATTACCCACCAGGCGGTTGGCCCAGGCCCAGGCATGCAGGTCCGCGGGGCCGCCCTGGGTCACGCCCAGCCGTCGCACGCCGAAACGCCCGGCATCCTGCAGCAGCGCCAGCGGGCCGGCCCGGCGCACGCGAAATCCCGGCACTGCATCGCTCATCGCTTGTCCTCCATGGCCGTGATATCACCGCCCAGGCGGGCGAACTCGTCCCGCGTCACGGGCACGAAGCGCACCCTGTCGCCCACCTGCAGCAGGCTGAAGCCCTCGCGGTCCCGGTCGAAGAGTACCGCGGCGGTGCGACCGATCAGGTTCCAGCCGCCCGGAGAGGCCATCGGATAGGCCGCCGTCTGGCGACCGGCGATCCCCACGCTGCCCGCGGGCACACGCTTGCGGGGCGTCTCGAGCCTGGGGCACGCCAGGCGCTCCTCCACACTGCCCATGAAGGCGAACCCCGGGGCGAAGCCCAGCGCGAAGACCCGGTAGGTGGCCTCACTGTGCCGCTCGACGACCTCCTCCACGCTCAGCCCGCTGCGCTCGGCGAGCCGGGCGAGCTCCGGTCCCACCGAGGGGTCGTACCAGGTGGGCAACTCCCTCAGCGGCGCTCCCTCGGCCGCCTCGTCGGGGCGCAGGGACGCCACCACGCCCGCCAGACGCCGGTGTGCCTCGCCAGGCGAGAGCGCCAGCGGGTCGAAGACCACCAGCAAGGTGGTGTAGGACGGCACCAGGTCGACGAGCGCCTCGCCGAAGGCCGCCTCGCAGTCCCGCACCAGGGCGGTGATCCAGGGCATGTTGGCCTCGTCGATCTCCTCGAACAGGCGCACCAGCCAGCCGTCGAGACCGGCGGACTCGAGCCGTGGCAATCGCATGGCCCTCATCCGGCCTCCCCCGCTTCGCTCAAGGCCGCGCGGATGGCCTTGATGGCGGCGATCGACTCGGCGTTGTCACCGTGCACGCAGAGGGTATCCGCCGCCAGCACCAGCTCGCTGCCGTCGCTGGCGACCAGCGGCTCCCCCCGGGCGATGCGCCGGGCCTGGTCGACGATGACCTCGGTATCGTGATGGACGGCGCCCAGCTCGCGCCGCGAGATCAGCCGTCCCTCGCCATCGTAGGCGCGGTCCGCAAAGGCCTCGAACCACAGGGTCACGCCCTGCTCGTCGGCCAGCTTCCGCGCTTCGGAGGGATCCCGGGTGGCCATGACCATCAGCGGCAGGTCGGCGTCGTAGGCCACCAGCGCCCGCATCACGGCGGCGAGGATCTCGGGGTCCCGCATCATGTCGTTGTAGAGCGCCCCGTGCGGCTTGATGTAGCCAATGGAGACGCCCTCCGCCCGGCACAGCCCGGCCAGCGCCCCGACCTGATAGAGCACAAGGTTCTCGATTTCCTCGGGACTGCAGGCCAGGGAGCGACGCCCGAACCCGACCATGTCCGGGTAGGCCGGGTGGGCGCCCACCGTCACGCCATGCTTGCGTGCCAGGCGAACGGTCATGCGAATCACGTCGGGGTCGGAGGCATGAAAGCCGCAGGCCACGTTGGCCAGGTCGACGTGGGGCATGACCTCATGGTCCAGCCCCATCACCCAGGGCCCGAAGCTTTCGCCCATGTCGGCGTTGAGGAGCAGAGATTTCATGGGGATCTCTCCAGATAAAATTTCATCGATAAATTATCAATGTTTTATTCCTATAACATCATCAATTGGTCTATATATCGTTGACGTATCTCTCGCTTGCTGCATAACCTTCTCCCCCTCCACCCGCTATGCTCTAGCGAGAGCCATGGAATCGCGCGGCCATCACGCCGCACGTTGCCCCATAACAATAGACCGACCCGCGAGAGGAACCGCTCATGACCGTCCGTCAACTGCCGCTGCCCCGGCTCGCCTCTGCCATCGCGCTGGGCGTGGGCCTGGCCACCCTGGGCCTCGACGCCCAGGCCGCCACCGAGTGGGACATGCCGACGCCCTACGGCGACCGCACCTTCCATACCGTGAATATCCGCGAGTTCGCCGACGATGTCCGCGACGCCACCGATGGCGAGCTGGACATCACGGTACATTCCAACGGCTCGCTGATCGGCCATGCCGAGATCAAGAACTCGGTACGGCGCGGCATCGTGCCCATCGGCGAGCTGATCATGTCCCGGCTGGCCAACGAGAACGCCATCTTCGAGGTGGACTCGGTCCCCTACCTGGCGGCCAGCTACGAGGACGCCCGAACCCTGTGGGAGGCCTCCCGCGAGGTCATCGCCGAGGAGCTCGCCGAGCAGCAGCTGCGCCTGCTGTTCGCCGTGCCCTGGCCGCCTCAGGGCATCTACACCAACCAGCTCGTCGAGGCGCCGGAGGACCTGCAGAACCTGAGCATGCGTGCCTACAACTCGGCCAGCGAGCGGCTGGCCCAGCTGGCCGGCGCCGTGCCGACCCAGGTCGAGGTGCCGGACATTCCCACCGCCTTCAGCACCGGCCGCGTGGATGCCATGATCACCTCGCCGGCCACCGGCGCCGACACCAAGGCCTGGGACTACCTGAGCCACTTCAACCATGCCCAGCTGTGGTTACCCAAGAACATGGTCATCGTCAGCGAGCGGGCCTTCTCGCGGCTCGACGAGACGACTCGCCAGGCCGTGCTGGACGCCGCCGCCACAGCCGAGGAGCGGGGCTGGGAGATGAGCCGCGAGGAGACCGACGAGGCCCTGGCGGTGCTCGAGGAGAACGGCATCACCGTGACCACGCCGACGCCGGAACTCGCCGCCAAGCTCGAGGAGATCGGCGCCACCATGACCGACGAGTGGGCCGAGCGCGCCGGCGAGCAGGGCACTACCATCCTCGAGGCCTACCGGGCCGCTAAGCAGTGACTGGGGCAGACCGGCGGGATCTGCCCGCCGGTCGCGTCCTCGATTGCCACCACCAACCTGCCGGGCCACGTCCCGGCAGCCTCGGGTACCCCAAATGTCCTATCGACTCAGGCCCCTCTACAACCTCGGCGGCTACCTGTCCGCCACCTGCCTGGTGCTGATCTGCACGCTTATCACCGCCCAGATCCTCGGTCGCCTCATCGACCTGCTGACCACCGCCATCGGTGTGGGCCGCATCGGCCTGACCATTCCCGGGCTCGCCGAGATCTCCGGCTTCCTGCTGGTGGGCGCGACCTTCCTGGGGCTGGCCTATACCTTCATCCACGGGGCGCACATCCGCGTGACCCTGGTCATCGGCCGGCTGCCGGCCCACTGGCGGGTCTTCGTCGAGGTGTTCTGCCTGAGCCTGGCCCTGGCCCTGTGCCTCTACCTGGCCTGGTACCTGTACCGCCTGCTGGCCGACAGCATCGCCTTCGGCGAGACCTCCTACGGCCTGCTCAGCATCCCCCTGTGGCTGCCGCAGTCGGCCATGCTCGCCGGGATCGTGCTGTTCTGCCTGGCCCTGGGCGAAGCCTGGGGGCAGACACTGGCCACCGCCCTGCGCCGCCCCGGGGATTTCACCATCGACGACGGCAACCAGGAATAAGCGAGAACCGACCATGCTGATACTGACCACGACGCTCTTCGTGACGCTGCTGGTGCTGCTCGGCAGCGGCGTCTGGGTGGCCTTCTCGCTGCTGGGCCTGGGCTGGATCGCGCTGAGCCAGTTCACCACCATCCCCACCGGGGACGTGATGGCTTCCGACATCTGGGGCGCCAGCTACAGCTGGGAGCTCACCGCCCTGCCGATGTTCATCTGGATGGGCGAGATCCTGTTCCGCTCGCGGCTGGCCGACGACATGTTCACCGGCCTTTCCCCCTGGATGCAGCGCATCCCCGGCCGCCTGCTGCATACCAATGTGGTGGGCTGCGGGCTGTTCGCTGCAGTCTCCGGCTCCTCCGCCGCCACCTGCGCCACCATGGGCAAGATGACCATCCCCGAGCTGACCCGTCGCGGCTACGACGAACAGCTGGTGATCGGCACCCTGGCCGGCTCGGCGACCCTGGGCCTGCTGATCCCGCCCTCGATCATCCTGATCGTCTATGGCGTGGCCACCGACCAGTCCATCGCCCGGCTGTTCATCGCCGGCATCTTTCCCGGCCTGCTGCTGATCAGCCTGTTCGCCGGCTACCTGATGCTCTGGGCCTGGCGCTATCCCGACAAGGTGCCGGCGGCCGATGCCCGGGTCGGCTGGGGGGAGCGCCTGCGCCGCTCACGGCGACTGATCCCCATGCTGGGCCTGATCATCGGCGTGATCGGCTCGATCTATGCCGGCCTGGCCTCGCCCACCGAGGCCGCCGCCGTGGGCGTGGTACTCTCGCTGCTGCTGGCAAAGGTCCAGGGCAGCATGGACCGTCGGGTGTTCCGTGATGCGCTGCTCGGTGCCGTGCGCACCTCCTGCATGATCGCCTTCATCCTCGCCGGCGCCTCCTTCCTGACCGCCGCCATGGGCTTCACCGGGCTGCCCAGCGACCTGGCCGCCTGGATCGGCACCCTGGGGCTGTCGCCGGTGATGCTGCTCGCGGCGCTCACGGTGCTGTTCATCCTGCTCGGCTGTTTCCTGGACGGCATCTCGGTGGTGGTGCTGACCACCTCGATCCTGCTGCCCATGGTCGAGGCGGCGGGGATCGACCTGATCTGGTTCGGCATCTACCTGGTGATCGTGGTGGAGATGTCGCAGATCACCCCGCCGATCGGCTTCAACCTCTTCGTGCTCCAGGGCATGACCGGCCGCAACATCCTGAGCATCGCCTGGGCGGCCATGCCCTTCTTCTTCCTGATGATGCTCGGCGTGGTGCTGATCGGCGTCTTCCCGGAGATCGTCACCTACCTGCCCACCGCCATGGGGAACAACTGATGAGTCAGGACGACAGCCGTACCGCCGCGTCGCCCCGCGGCCCGATCGTCTCCTCGGAACACCTGTCGCGCAACGCCCAGGAGCTCTCGGAGTTCGAGTTCGGCATGATCATCGCCAGCCATGCCTTCCAGCGCTGGATGGTGCGTTGCATGACCGCCGCCGGCCTGCCGGAGCTCGGCTCGCTCGACGTGCTGGTGCTGCACAGCATCAACCACCGGGAGCGCGCCAAGCGTCAGGCCGATATCTGCCTGGTACTCAACGTGGAGGACACGCATACGGTGACCTATGCGCTGAAGAAGCTGGGCAAGCTGGGGCTGGTGGAAGGCGAGAAGCACGGCAAGGAGACCTTCTTTCGCACCACCGACCAGGGGCGGGCGACCTGCCAGCGCTACGCGGAGATCCGCGAGGCCTGCCTGGTCGACTCGCTGTCGACGCTGGGCATCGAGCGCGAGGACCTGCACCGCATCGCCGCGAGCCTGCGAGCCATGTCGGGGCTCTACGACCAGGCGGCGCGCTCCGCCGCCTCGCTCTAGGCCTCAGCCGCCCTGTGCCGCCTCGGCCTCGCGCCGGGCGACTTCCAGGGCTGACCGGGGATCCCGGGGGTAGAAGCGCTCCGGCTGGCGGGCCACGTGGGCGAAGTAGCGGGTGTCCTTGTAGGGCATCTTCATGAACCCCGAGACCCCGAGCCCCTCGATCAGCCCCACGGCGTCGAGGATGTCATCCAGCCGGCGGCGGAACTCATCCTCCCGGGACGGGTCGAGCAGGCGGTAGTGGCTGTGGATCTTCAGGTGCTCGGGCAACGCCTCGAAGATGATCATGCCGGTATGGTGGATTTCGTTGAGGGCCTCCAGGGACGTGATGATCGCCTCGGGCAGCACCAGGAACTCCTCCGGGTCCGGCCCGTCCTCGAAGTAGCTGTGCAGCCGCGAGCGATCCTCCAGCTCGGGGACAGCGCTGACTTCGTAGGCCAGGCGAAGGTCCGGCGAGACCACGAAGGGCCGGTCGGGCCCCTCTCGGTCCAGGTGCAGGGTGTCCCGGGCATTGAACAGGCAGCTCTTGAAGATGCCGCGCCGGTGGATGGCCCGGGCGAGGGTCACCATGTTGTTGACCGCAGCCACGAAGGCCGGCTTGAGCGCCGGGTCGTGGAGGTTCAGGGAGGTATCGATATAGACGCCATCGACCTCCCAGCGCACCGCCAGCCCGCCCACCACGGGGTACTTGCCGAGCCGGCTCACCGCGGCCAGGAAGGCCTTCTCGGTCTCGCCCATGCCCTGCATGAAGTTCTTGTAATAGCGATCCAGCTGGACGTCGTTGACGTCGTTCAAGGTCTCGCGTACGCCCTCCTCGCGCAGGAAGGACTTGCGCGAACTGTAGACCACGGTGTCGATCTCGCGGTCGGCCGGCCGGGTCCAGACCGGCACCATGGGCGCCTCCGGCGGGCTCGGCAGATCCAGCATCACCAGCTTGCCCAGTCGCGGCATCTCGCGGATGAAGTGGTCACCCGCCTTCATGCGGGTACGGGGGTCCGGGTCCAGCATGCCGTCGAGCATGCGGGCGAACTCCATGGGCAGGCCGAGTGACGTAGCCGGGATGGCGCGATGCCCGAAGCGGCACGACTGGGCGGAGGCCAGAGCATAGAGGGTGCCGGCCGCCCCCTGTTCGTCGAAACGCGGCGAGGACAGCGCGCCGTTGAGCTGCTCCTCGCCGATGAAGTAGACGTCGCCAAGCCGGGCGTTGGTCTGCTGGAGGTTGTCCGACATCAGCTCCATGACGTTGGCCGAGACAAACTGCAGCTCGGCGTCGAGCTGGGCGAACACCGAGGAGCCCCAGTCGATCAGCGCGATGGTCTCGCGCGCCTCGTCATAGACTAGGTTGGACGGCTTGATGTCGCCGTGCACCACGGGCTTGCCGGAGGGCCCGGACTCGCGGCGCAGGGCGCGCAGGATGTCGGCGAGCTGGTCGGCGATGCGCACGATCAGTCGCGGCGACAGCTGCCCCTCGCGCAGCGAGACCTCCTCCAGGTTGACCCCAGGCGCCCGTTGCATCACCAGGATCGACTGATTGCGCACCCGCTGGAAGACGATCAGCCGGGGGACCCGGGGATGGGCGACCTGCTCCAGCATGAAGGCCTCCTCCTCGAGGCGGTCCTGCAGGTGCTGGGGCAGGTTGACCCGAGTGAACTTGAAGACGTACTCCTCGCCAGTGGCGGTCAGGCCGGCAAAGACGAAGCCGTAGGCGCCCTTGCCGATCAGCTCGATATGCCTATAGCCCAGCTGCTCGAGCTGGGCCTGGCACAGCGCTACCCACTCCTTGAGCTTGCGGGCGTCGTGGTGGCTCAGCAGGTAGACCGACTGGTCTTCCGGGATATAGAACTGCTGCAACGGCTGGGTCATCGGCCTCGCCCTTCGCGACTTTCCTGCACCATGGTATCGGGCACCGGGGAGCATGACACCTCCCCGGCCCCCGTCCTGGCCAACGCCGTCAGGCCAGTTCGAGCAGTAGCGTCTCGGGGTCTTCGAGGTAGCCCTTCCAGGCATTGCAGAAGCGGGCGATGGTGCCGCCGTCGATCAGCCGGTGATCGCCGGCCCAGGTCACGGTCATGATCGCCCGCCGGGTGACCTCGCCGGCCGCATCGAAGCGCGGCAGCCACTGGGTCTTGCCGATGGCCACGATGGCCACCTCCGGGGCGTTGATGATGGGCGCGGCATAGGTGCCGCCCAGGGCCCCGATGTTGGAGATGCTGATGGTCCCGTCCCGGAGGTCGGCCTGGGCCACCCGGCCCTCCCGGGCCTCGCCGGTGAGGCGCTGGATCTCGCGGGCCACCTCCAGCAGGCTGCGCGTCTCCACGGCCTTGACGTTGGGCACCATCAGGCCCGCCTTGCCGTCCACCGCCATGCCGATATTGCAGGACGGCAGGTAGTGGATCTCGTCGGCGGCCTCGTTGAGCCGGCTGTTGAGGATCGGGAAGTCCTGGATCGCCAGCGCCATGGCCTTCATGAAGAAGGGCATCAGGGTGAGCCGGGCCTCCTTGGCCTCCGCCCTGGGCTTGAGCCGCTCGCGCAGCGCCAGCAACTCGGTGACGTCGATCTCCTCGCCGTACTGGAAGTGCGGGATGGTCGAGGCCGCGGCCACCATCTGCCGGGCCATGGCCGCGCGCACGCCGCGCAGCGGCTCGACGCGCACCTCGCCCTGCCCGGCCGGCTGGGCGGGCGCCGGCGACGCCGTGGCGGCCGCCTGGGGCGCCCTCGCCTCGCCCCCTTCCAGGTAGGCGATCACGTCCTCCTTGAGCACGCGGCCGTCCTTCCCGGAACCGGGAATCTCCTCGAGTCGCAGCGCATGCTCGCGAACCAGGCGCCGCACGGCGGGGCTCGCCGGGACCCGGCCGTGGGGTCCCCGGCCGGTGCGGGCGGGGGGCGCCGGGGCGACGCCCTCGCCCGGTGCCCGCGGCGTCTCGGCCCGGGCCGCCTGGCCGGCCGGGGCACTCTCGGCCGGCTCGGCACCACCCTCGGGCATATAGGCAAACAGCGGCGCATGGACCTTGGCGACCTCGCCCTTGCCCACGTGCAGCTTGGTGACCCGGCCGGCCTCGGGGGCGGTGATCTCGACCATGGCCTTGTCGGTCATGACATCGACCACCGGCTGGTCCTCTTCGATCTCCTCGCCCTCGGCCACGCGCCACTCGACCACCTCGCACTCGACGATGCCCTCGCCGATATCCGGCAGGATAAAGTCCTTGGCCTGGCCTGCCGGGGCAGGCGCCTCGCCGCCACTCGGGGCCTGGCCACCGCTCGCCGGCGGAGCCTGGGGCTCGGCCTCCGCCTTCGGCGCCGGCGTTTCGCTCGGGGATGCCTCGGCGGTCGTGCCCTTGGCGTCGTAGGCGAACAGCGGTGCATGGACCTTGGCGATCTCGCCCTTGCCCACGTGCAGCTTGGTGACCCGGCCGGCCTCGGGGGCGGTGATCTCCACCAGCGCCTTGTCGGTCATCACCTCGACCACCGGCTGGTCTTCCTCGATGGCATCGCCCTCGTCGACGCGCCATTCCACGACTTCACACTCCACGATACCTTCGCCGATATCGGGCAGCTTGAACTCCGTCATGATGTCTCTCCTGTCCTGATATCGGCCGTCAGTAGTTCACGCACTCGCGAATGGCCTCGAAGATCTTGAGGTGGTCCGGCAGGTATTCCTTCTCCAGCGTCAGCGGGAAGGGGGTGTCCAGGCCGGTCACGCGCATGATGGGCGATTCCAGATACAGGAAGCAGCGATCCTGGATGGCCGCGGCGATCTCGCCGGCGAAGCCGCCGGTGCGCGGTGCCTCGTGGGTCACCACCAGCCGGCCGGTCTTGAGCACCGACTCGGCCACCGTGTCCGCGTCCCAGGGCAGGATGCAGCGCAGGTCGATCACCTCGCAGGAGATGCCCTCCTTCTCGGCCAGCTCCACGGCCTTGTCGATGACCTCCATCTGAGCCCCCCACCCCACCAGGGTGACGTCGCTGCCCTCCTTGGTGATCTCTGCCTCGCCCAGCGGCAGCTGATAGTCCTCGTCGGGGACCTCGCCGGTGGAGGCACGGTAGAGGCGCTTGGGCTCGAAGAAGATCACCGGGTCCGGGTCGCGGATCGAGGCGAGCAACAGCCCCTTGGCCTCGTAGGGATTGCGCGGCACGACGATCTTCAGGCCCGGCGTATGGGCGAAGTAGGCCTCCGGGGACTGGGAGTGATAGTGGCCGCCGGAGATACCGCCGCCATAGGGGGCACGGATGGTCAACCCGCCCACATTGAAGAGATCGCCGGAGCGATAGCGAAACTTGGCAGTCTCGTTGACGATCTGGTCGAAGGCCGGAAAGATGTAGTCGGCGAACTGGATCTCCGCCACCGGCACCGAGCCCTGGGCGGCCAGGCCATTGGCGAAGCCGATGATGCCCTGCTCCACCAGCGGGGTATTGAAGCAGCGCTGCTTGCCGTAACGCTCCTGGAGATGGCTGGTGGCGCGGAAGACGCCGCCGAAGCCGCCCACGTCCTCGCCGAAGCACAGCACCTTCTCGTCCTCGGCCATGGCGATGTCCAGGGCATTGTTGATCGCCTGCAGCATGTTCATGGTCGGCATCTCAAGACTCTCCCTTGTCGTTGGCGTCGTCGGTACGGCTCACCTCGGGATCCAGGAAGCGGGCTCCCTTGGGGTAGGCGTCCGGGTAGCGACGGATGTGCGCCTTGAGGGCGTCGAGCTGATGCTGCAGGGCCGGGGTCACCTCGGCATAGACGTCGGTCACCAGGCTGTCCAGGGGCGGCGGCGGCCGTTTCTCGGCCTGTTTCATGGTCTCCAGCACCTCGCGACGCAGCCGCTCCTGGAGGGCCTTCTCCTCCTCGTCGTCCCACCAGCCCTGTTCGCTCATCCAGCGCTTCATGCGCAGGATGGGGTCCTTCTCCCGCCAGGCCTCCTCTTCCTTGCGCGAGCGATATCCGGAAGGGTCGTCCGAGGAGGAGTGGGCGGCCAGGCGATAGGTCATGGCCTCGATCAGCACCGGCTTGTTGTGCTCGACGGCGAGGCGACGCGCCTCCTGGGTGGCCCGGTAGACCGCCAGGATGTCATTGCCGTCGACGCGGATCACGTGCATGCGATAGCCGAAGGCTCGCGGCGCCACGCCGTCGGCGGCGAACTGCTCGATGGCCGGGGTGGAGATGGCGTAGCCGTTGTTGCGGCAGAAGAAGATCACCGGTGCCTCGTGGACCGCCGCCATGTTCAGGGCGGCGTGGAAGTCGCCCTCGGAGGCGGCGCCTTCGCCGAAGAAGACCACGGTGCACAGGCCGTCGCCGGCCAGCTTCTGGCCGTAGGCATACCCCGTGGCCTGGGGAATCTGGGTGGCCAGCGGCGAGGAGATGGTCATGTAGTGCAGCTTGCGCGAGCCGTAGTGGATCGGCATCTGGCGGCCCTTGCCGTAGTCCAGCTCGTTGCCGAACAGCTGGTTCATGAACTCATCGAAGGTGAAGCCGCGATAGACCAGGGCGCCCTGCTCGCGGTACTGGGCCATGATCATGTCGGCATCGTCGAGTGCCGCGGTGGCGCCGATCACGGCGGCTTCCTCGCCGGTGCACTGCATATAGAAGCTCAGTCGACCCTGACGCTGGGCGGCCATCATGCGCTCGTCGAGCACCCGGGTGGCGATCATCGCCGTGTAGATGTCGCGAGCCTTGTCGCGGTCGAGGGTCGGGGCCTCGGCGCCCTCGTGGAGGGTGCCCTCCTGGGTGAGGACCCGATAGGTGGGAATGCTGAACTCGTCCCCGGCCAGAAAATCCGGCGAGTGGATATCTCGCGTTGTGCTCATCGTCATGATCCTTACCCCTTTTGAGGGCAGTGTTGTCTCTATTCTTTCGGATCGCCAGGGGATTGCCCCGGCGCCGATCAACGCAGCAGGATTGACGTTAACGTAAACTGAAAGGCTTGAACAGTCCCCGGGAGCCTTCTGCCATGCCCGCATGAGGGGCACGGCAGGCTCAGCGAACCGGACGGGATTGCAGGCGAGCGAAGAGGCTGTCGACGGTGAGCGCCAGCAGGCCGATCAGCACTGCGCCCTGGAGGACATAGGCGGTGTTGCCGTTGACGATGCCCGAGATGATCGGGTCACCCAGGTTACTGGCGCCCACGGTGGCACCGATGGCCGCGGTGGCGATATTGATGGTCACCGAAGTGCGGATGCCGGCGAGGATCACCGGCGCCGCCAGGGGCAGTTCCACCTGGCGCAGCAGCTGCCCCCCGGTCATGCCCATGCCCCGTGCCGCCTCGCGCACGCCGGGGTCGATGCCCTCGATCCCGGCCAGGGTATTGCGCACGATGGGCAGCAGGCCGTAGAGCACCAGCGCCACGATGATCGGCAGGGTGCCGAAGCCGAGCACCGGCACGGCCAGCGCCAGCACCGCCACCGGCGGGAAGGTCTGGCCGATGGAGGCCAGCTGGGCCACCAGCGGCAGGAAGTCGCGTCCACCCGGCCGGGTGACGGCCACCGCGGCGCCGACGCCCACCAGGATCGCCAGCAGGCCCGCCACGCCGACCACCAGCAGGTGGCGCCCGAGCAGCACGAGGAAGTCGGCACGTGCGTAGACGACGGCCCGGCTGTCGGGCTCGACCAGGCGGAACAGTCCCTCGAGCTGCGCCATGCCCAGGCAGGCCGCCAGCAGCAGCAACAGCCAGACGGCCGGCGCCAGCCAGCGGCGACCCGCCTGTGTCCCGGCCCGCCAGGTCAACGCCCTAGTCATGGCTTCGGGCCCCCACCAGCCGCCGCAGCGACAGCTCGCCGATGGGGATATCCTCGTCGTCGACCACGGTCAGGCGCTCGGCGTGGCGCCAGAGCATGATCGACAGGGCCTCGCGCAGGGTGGCGTGCTGGACCACCCGCTCCCGGGCCACCAGCCGGGGGCCCAGCGGCAGCATCCGCTCGCTCACCGGCAGCAGGGCCGCTTCCTTGAGGCCACGGTCCTCGCCGCCGAGCAGCGAGGCGACGAAGTCGTCGGCGGGCTCGCGGAGCAATGCCAGGGGGTGGCCCTGCTGCCGGATGCGGCCCTGGTGCATGACCACCAGACGGTCGGCCAGGCGCAACGCCTCGTCCATGTCGTGGGTGACGAAGACGATGGTCTTCTGCAGCCGGGCCTGCAGGGCACGCAGCTCCTCCTGCAGGGTTTCCCGTGTGATCGGGTCCAGGGCGCCGAAGGGCTCGTCCATCAGCAGGATATCGGGGTCCGCGGCCAGGGCCCGGGCCACCCCGACCCGCTGGGCCTGGCCGCCCGAGAGCTGGCGCGGATACTTGCCCGCGAACTCGTCCACGGCCAGGCCCAGCAGGGTCATCAACTCCTCGACCCTCTCGCGGACCCGTTCCGCCGGCCACTTGAGCAGTCGCGGCACCAGGCCGATATTGCGCTCGACCGTCCAGTGGGGGAACAGGCCAGTGCTCTGGATCGCATAGCCCATGCGCCGTCGCAGGGTCTCCCCGCGAAAGGCGCGGATCTGCTGGCCCTCGATATGGATCTCGCCCTCGCTGTGCTCGATGAGGCGATTGATCATGCGCAGGGTCGTCGACTTGCCGCAGCCGGAGGTGCCTACCAGCACGCAGAACTCGCCCCGGGCCACGGACAGCGAAATGTCCTCCACCGCGGTCTCTTCGCCGAAGCGCTTGGTCACGTGGATCAGATCGATCATGTCGCCCCTCCCGGGCGCAGCAGGTCGGTGAGGGCCCCGAGCAAGGCATCGGCGACCAGCGCCATCACCAGGATCGGCAGGGCGCCGAGCAGCACCAGGTCCATGGCCGCCTGGCCCAGACCCTGGAAGATGAAGGTGCCGAGGCCGCCGGCGCCGATCAGCGCGGCCACCGCGGTGAGGCCAATGGCCTGCACCGAGGTGATGCGGATGCCTTCGAGGATCACCGGCAGCGCCAGCGGCAGGCGCACCTGGCGAAACACCTGGCCGCGGCTCATGCCCATGCCGCGGGCCGCCTCGATCACCCCGGGGTCGACCTCGTCCAGGGCGACGAAGGTGTTGCGCACCATAGGCAGCAGGCTGTAGCCCACCAGCG
This sequence comes from Halomonas nitroreducens, assembly GCF_003966155.1. Taxonomy (GTDB): domain Bacteria; phylum Pseudomonadota; class Gammaproteobacteria; order Pseudomonadales; family Halomonadaceae; genus Halomonas; species Halomonas nitroreducens. Next base: position 40,555 of record NZ_RXNS01000023.1, on the reverse strand, counting down.
CCAGCAGCGCCGGCGCCCAGCCGATGCCGCTGACCCCCAGGGCCGCCAACCACTCGACGTTGGCGGCCAGCCAGGCGAGCGGGGCCAGCAGCAGGCCGAACAGCGCCAGGCTGGGAATCGTCTGCAGGAAGTTGAGCACCGCGAAGCCGACCTTCTGGACCCCGGGCCAGTGACGCATGGCCAGGGCCATGGCCACTCCCAGCACCAGGCTCGCCGCCACGGCCACGCCGACCAGCAACAAGTGCTCGCCGATGGCACCGAGGAACTGCTCGCTGCGCCCCAGGTACTCCTGACGCAGGGCCAGGGGCTCGAGCCACACGGCCAGGCAGGCCGTCAGGCTCGCCAGCGGCACCAGCAGCAGCGCCCAGCCCAGCGCCCGCGACAGGGACAGCCGGCTGCGCAGCTCGATCATCGCCAGCAGCAGCAGGAAGAGCGCAACCCAGACACCCGCGCCAATCCCCATGCGAGCCTGAGGCAGTGCGGGGTCGACCAGGTTGGCGGCGGCCAGCGCCAGCCAGGCGGGCAAGGCGGCCAGCATCGCCACGACCAGTCCCAGCGACAACCTGAGCCTGCCCAGGGTGGGCCGCCAGGCCAGCCCGAGCCCGGCCAGCAGGGGCAGCAGGCTCGCCGCCAGGCCGGCGGTACCGGCGACCTCATGGGCGCCATGGCCACTGCCGGGCACGATGCGGTTGGGCGCGACGCTCACGGCGTCCAGGCCGACCCAGGCGACCAGGGTGGCCAGCAGCAGGCTGGCAAGGACGATATTGGGGCGTGAGGTTTCCCGACGCACCCCGGGCCTCACTCGTCCAGGCTGGCGAGGAAGTCCGCGGCGACCTGCGCCGGGTCACGCCCATTGACGGCGACATCGCCGTTGAGGCGCTGCAGGGTGTCGCGATCCAGGGCCGCGAAGACCGGGGCCAGCAGTGACTCGATCTCCGGGTGAGCCTCGAGCACGCTCTGCCTGACCACCGGGGCCGGCTGGTAGACCGGCTGCACGCCCAGGGTGTCGCTCATCACCACCAGGTCCAGGGCCTGGAGGCCGCCGTCGGTACCGTAGGTCATGGCGGCATTGACGCCGCTGGTCTGCTGGGCGGCGGCGCGCATGGTGGCGGCGGTGTTGCCACCGGAGAGCACCAGCAGCTGCTCCTCGGACAGCTCGAAGCCGTAGGCCTCCTGGAAGGCCGGCAGGGCCTGGGGCGACTCCACGAACTCGGCGCTGGCGGCGAGCTTGATCTCGCCCCCGTCGTCCAGGTAGGCCGCGAGATCCTCGAGACTCGCCAGGTCGTGCTCGCGGGCCAGCTCGCCGCGCACGCTGATCGCCCAGGTGTTGTTGGCATCTGCCGGGGTCAGCCAGACCAGGCCGTTCTGCTCCCGATCCTTCCGGCTGACGGTCTCGTAGGCCTGCTCGGCCTCCTTCCACACCGGGCTGTCGGCCATATCGAAGAAGAAGGCGCCGTTGCCGGTATACTCGGGATAGAGGTCGATCTCGCCGGCGGTGAGCGCCCCACGCACGATACTGGTGCCGCCGAGCTGCAGGCGATTCTCGACCTCGATGCCGCCGGCCTCCAGGCGCTGCAGGATCAGCTGCCCCAGCACCGAGCCCTCGGTATCGATCTTGGAGGCGACCACCACCGGGTCCTGGGCCTGGGCGACGGCGAGGGTCATCAGGGTGCCGGTCGCGACGGCAGCGAGACGCGTCAGTACTGGCTTCATGGTTACCACCCACTTCCTTATTGAATGTATCCTGAGTATAAGGCCTGTACAGCTTGGCTGTCAGAACGGCATCTCAACGCCAGGAACCAGAGCGCATGCCGCCCGACGGGCTTCACGATATCATCGACCGCTGGCATCACCCGCTGGTCAGGGACCTGGCCTGGCTGCTGCTGGCACCGGACCTGCTCGATCTCCGCCGGCCGGACCCGGCGAGCCTGGGGCTCGCCGACGACAGGGCCCTGGCGGACTTCCTGGATGCGCTCCAGGCCCGCCCGAGCGCCCTCGAGCGCTGCGTGGGCGCGACCCTCAAGGGACGCATGGGACACTATCACGAGCGGCTGTGGCAATTCCTGCTGGCCACCGCCCCCGCCACCCAGCTGCTGGCCCACAACCTGCCGGTGGTGCGAGACCACCGGACCCTGGGCGAACTCGACCTGGTCTACCGGCTTCGCCGCGACCCCGCCCCGGTGCATCTGGAGGTCGCTATCAAGTACTACCTGGGCCTCCCGGAGGGCCCCGGCGCCGAGGACGACCAGGCCCGCTGGATCGGCCCCGGGGGACTGGACAGCCTGGCCCTCAAGCGCAGCCACCTGGAACGTCACCAGCTGCCGCTGGCGCACTCGCCGGACGCGCGAGCGGCCCTGGCCGCGTGTCTCGGCCACTCCCCCCTGCCGCGGCTGCAGCAGCGCCTCGCCATGCCGGGCGTGCTCTTCTACCCGCTTGACCATGACCTGCCCCCGCCCCGGGATGCCTCGCCGGCGCACCTGCGGGGCCGCTGGCTGCACTGGCGCAACTGGTCGGCCCTGCGCGCCGAGCTGCCCGAGGGCAGCCGTGGCGCCTGGCTGTGCAAGCCTCACTGGCTGGCCCTGCCCCGTGCCGAGCGACTGGCGCCCCTGGCGGTACTGGAACATCGGCTGAAGACGCATTTCGCCGCTCATGGCGCCCCGGTGCAGCTCGCCCTGCGCCTCCCCGGACCGCCGTCGCCGACGCAGTGGTGCCGGCTGTTCGTCGTCACAGACGACTGGCCGCGCCAGGTGCCGTTGCCGCCCGCCTAGCCACACACCCGGCCTGCCGCCGAGCGCTCGACCCGATTCGTCTTCCGCGGCCCTTCTTGCTGCCGGCCGACACAGGGAAAAATTAAAGAACAGCGTTTACGAACAGCGTTCTTCTACTATCCTGAGGTCATGGGCTGGCCCTCCCGACCGGGATGAGTGCCCGCCCTCCCACATCGATACCCAGCGACCAGGAATCGCTGCCCATGGCTGGCACTCCATTTGGAGGGATGCAATATGAATCAGCTATTGCCGTTGCCCCCGGCTCCCTTGGCGAAATGCCCCCTCCCCCAAGCAGGCCGGACAGGCCGGCTCGGCCGGTTCTCGCGCCCCCCTCCCCGATCTCATGACGGGGTAACCGCCGGCGGCCTGTCCCATGCGCCCACGAAGGCCTGGTACCCACGCACCAGGCCAACGCCAGGCGCCGAGTCGCTCTCTATTCAGGCTGGCACGGACTGACGCCGCCGCGCCTGCCGATCTGGCAAGCATCCTGAGCTCACGCCCTTCACGGGTGATCAAGGGAGGGAAATCCTCATGCACATCGATGCTCCCCTTGCCCCTCGCTGGCAGCAAGTCCATGCCGACTGGTGGCAGGACAATCGGGGCAACGACATCCATCGCGTCGACATCGACGACGACGCCCTCTACCACTGCCATCTCGCCGGATCGCCGCTGCCCTGGAACGCGGTGGCCAACAGCCTTGCCGAGGCCATGGCCGTCGTCGACGACAGGCCGAACGCAGCCTCCCGCTTCTGTCATGCCCGAGAGAGTCGCATCACTGAACCGCAGGAGCCGTCCCCTGGCGCGCGTTCAGTCGCCGACCCCGGCGTCTGAGCGCGGCCGACACAAACACGCCCGGCAATTGCCGGGCGTATCGTCTCTCAGGCGGGACGCTCACGACCCGTGGATCGAGCGCTCGCTGGTGGCCGCCATGGCAGGCGGCCTGCCCTCGCGCCTTCGGCACATGGGGCTCAGTCGCTTGGCGCCTCGAGGACCCAGGTGGTCCCCTCTCGGCTGTCCTTGAGCACGATGCCGAGCGCGGCCAGCTCGTCCCGGATGCTGTCGGCTCGGGCGAAGTCCCGGGCCTTCTTGGCCGCGGCCCGGGCGGCGATCCGCGCCTCGATCTCGGCCTCGGGCAACGGCAGGTCGGCCACGCCGCCCTGGAGGAAGGCCGCCGGCGCCTGCTGCAGCAGACCCAGCACCTCGCCCAGCCGCCTGAGCTCGGCGGCCAGCGCCGGCGCCTGCTGCGGGGCCTCCTTCTTGGCCCGGTTGAGCTCCCGGGCCAGGTCGAAGAGCACCGACATCGCCTCGGCGGTATTGAAGTCATCGTCCATGGCGGCGGTGAAGCGTCGATCGAAGGCCCCGTCCACCGTGCCCTCCTGCGCCTCGACGTCCGCCAGGGCATTGTAGAAACGCTCCAGAGACTTGCGGGCGTCGGCCAGCGACTCGGGGGCGTAGTTGATCGGGCTGCGATAGTGGCTCGCGACCAGCAGGTAGCGCACCACTTCCGGGTCGTGGTGCTCGAGCACCTCGCGGATGGTGAAGAAGTTGCCCAGCGACTTGGACATCTTCTCCTGGTTCACCCGCACGGCGCCGGCATGCATCCAGGTATTGACGTAGGGCTTGCCGGTGGCCGCCTCGCTCTGGGCGATCTCGTTCTCGTGATGCGGAAAGGTCAGGTCCGGCCCGCCGCCATGGATGTCGAAGGTCTCGCCCAGGCAGCAGGTGGACATCGCCGAGCACTCGATGTGCCAGCCGGGACGTCCCGCCCCCCAGGGCGACAGCCAGTTGGCCTCGCCGGACTTGGCCGCCTTCCACAGCACGAAATCCAGCGGGTCCTCCTTGTGCTCGTCGACATCGACCCGGGCCCCGGAACGCATCTCGTCGGGGTCGCGGTTGTTGAGCTTGCCGTAGCCCTCGAACCGGCGCACCCGATAGTAGACATCACCGTTGTCCGCGGCATAGGCATAGCCCTTGTCGATCAGCGCCTGGATCATGGCGACGATCTCGTCGACATGCTGGGTTGCCCGGGGCTCGGCGTCGGGGCGCAGCACCCCGAGACGGCCCTCGTCCTCGTGCATGGCGTCGATCATGCGGTCGGTGAGCGCCTCGATGGTCTCGCCGTTCTCGTCGGCTCGCCGGAGGATCTTGTCGTCGATGTCGGTGATGTTGCGCACATAGGTGACGTCGAAGCCACGCGCGCGCAGGTAGCGAGTGATGACGTCGAAGGCCACCATGACCCGGGCATGGCCCAGATGGCAGTAGTCGTAGACGGTCATGCCGCAGACGTACATGCGCACCTTGCCCGGATCGATGGGCGTGAAGGTTTCCTTGCGCCGGGTGAGCGTGTTGTAGATCTGCATGTCAGCCCTTCTTCTTGATCTTCGCCCAGGTGTCCTTGAGCCCCACGGTGCGGTTGAATATCAGCTTGTCCGGCGAGGAGGCATGGCGGTCGGTGCAGAAGTAGCCCACTCGCTCGAACTGGAAACGGCTCTCCGGCGCGGTGCCGGCCAGGCTCGGCTCGGCGACCCCCTGCACGGTGACCAGCGACTCGGGATTCAGGTGCTCGAGGAAGTCGGCGTCCTTGTCCTTGTCCGGCTGTTCGACCTGGAAGAGGTTGTCGTAGAGGCGTACCTCCACGGGCACGCCATGGCTGGCGCTGACCCAGTGGATCACGCCCTTGACCTTGCGGCCCTCGGGGTTCTTGCCCAGGGTGTCGAAGTCCACCGAGCAGCGCAGTTCCTCGACCTCGCCGCCGGCGCCCTTCACCACCTCGTCGCAGCGGATCACGTAGGAATTGCGCAGGCGCACCTCCTTGCCCGGCGCCAGGCGGAAGAACTTCTTCGGCGGCTCCTCCATGAAGTCGTCGCGATCGATATAGATTTCCCGGCCAAAGGGAATCCGGCGCACTCCCATGTCCTCGCGGGCCGGGTGACCGGGCACCTCATAGACCTCTTCATGGTCCTCGGGCACATTGGTCAGCACCACCTTCAGGGGCTTGAGCACGCACATCGCTCGCGGCGCATTGTCCTCGAGGTCCGAGCGCAGGGCGTGGGTCAGCATGGCGATGTCCACCAGGCCACCGTCGGCCCGGGTGACGCCGATCATCTCGCAGAACTTGCGGATCGAGGCCGGAGTGTAGCCACGGCGACGCATCCCGGAGATGGTCGGCATGCGCGGGTCGTCCCAGCCATCGACGATGCCCTCGTCCACCAGCAGCTTGAGCTTGCGCTTGGAGGTCAGGGTGTAGTTGAGGTTGAGCCGGGCGAACTCGATCTGACGCGGCCGGGCCGGCACCGGCAGGTTGTCCAGGAACCACTCGTAGAGCGGCCGGTGATCCTCGAACTCCAGGGTGCAGATGGAGTGGGTCACTCCCTCGAGCGCATCCGACTGGCCATGGGTGAAGTCATAGGACGGATAGATCTTCCAATTGTCCCCGGTCTGGTGGTGATGGGCGTGGCGGATCCGGTAGAGAATCGGATCCCGCAGGTTGATATTGGCGGCGGCCATGTCGATCTTGGCCCGCAGCACCTTTTCACCCTCGGCGAACTCGCCGACGCGCATGCGCTCCAGCAGGTCGAGATTCTCCTCCACGCCGCGCTCGCGATACGGGCTCGGCCGCCCCGGCTCGGTCAGGGTGCCGCGATACTCGCGCATCTCCTCCGGCGAGAGGTCGTCGACATAGGCCTTGCCCTCGCGCACCAGGTGCTGGGCCCAGCTGTACAGTTGATCGAAGTAGTCGGAGGCAAAACGCACCGGCCCTGCCCACTCGAAGCCCAGCCAGCTGACATCCTCCTTGATGGCGTCGATGTAGGCCTGCTCCTCCTTCGCCGGATTGGTGTCGTCGAAGCGCAGATGACAGTCGCCACCGAACTGCTCGGCGAGCCCGAAATTCAGACAGATCGACTTGGCATGGCCGATGTGCAGGAAGCCGTTGGGCTCCGGCGGGAAGCGGGTGACGATCTTCCCCTGCCGGCCGGCCTCGATCTCCTCGCGAATCTGGTTGCGAATGAAGTTCGGCGCGCTGGTGGTCTCGCTGGTCATGTTGATAGGGCAACCTCTGGTTGAACGCGGGCCTGTCGCCGCGACACCGGCGCCTCGGCCCCGGCTTCGCGCATCGACGCAAAAGGGCTATTATAGCGCCACGTGCCCATACGGCGCCAAGGCATCCCGCTTTACGACCAGGGCGGTCGCCGCTGGCCTCGACGAGGGGCGCCGCGGACAGGTCACAGGAAAGCGGACCTGTCGGCGGACCGGCCCCGAGCGACGACATAGCGCGCCCCCCTGGCTTCACGAAAGGAAACCGTGATGATCATCCTGCAGACCAACTTCGGCGACATCAGCATCGCCCTCAACCACGACAAGGCGCCGAAGACGGCGGCCAACTTCGAGCAGTACGTCCGCGATGGCTTCTACGACAACACCCTCTTCCACCGGGTGATCGATGGCTTCATGGTGCAGGGCGGCGGTTTCGACCTCGACTTCAACCAGAAGCCGACCCGCGAGCCCATCGAGAACGAGGCCGACAACGGCCTGGCCAACACCACCGGCACCCTGGCCATGGCGCGGACCCAGGACCCGCACTCCGCCACCGCCCAGTTCTTCATCAACGTTGCCGACAACGACTTCCTCAACCATCGCGGCAAGAACATCCAGGGCTGGGGCTACTGCGTGTTCGGCGAGGTGGTCGAGGGCATGGACGTGGTCGAGCGGATCAAGGCCGTGCCGACGACCCGCCGCGGCATGCACGCCGACGTGCCCGCCGATGACGTCATCATCCAGCGTGCCTACGTGAAGGACGATGCCGAGGCCTGAGGCCTGGCCGCCCCGCTGCCCACACACCCGCCCCGGCGGGTGTGTTGCCTTTCCTCCGACGCCGCAAGAGCCACCATGTCCAGCCTGCTGATTTCCGACCTGCACCTCCATCCCGGCGCTCCCGCCATCACCGACGGCTTCCTGGCCTGGCTCGAGGGCCGCGCCCAGGGCGCCGAGGCCCTGTATATCCTAGGCGACTTCTTCGAGGCCTGGATCGGCGACGACCTGATGGATCTCGGCGAGGCCGATCCGACCGGCAACGCCGCCCTGGCGTGGCGCGTTGCCGGGGCCCTGCGGGCCCGCTCGGAAGCCGGCACCGCCATCTACCTGATGCACGGCAACCGCGACTTCCTGCTCGGGGAGCGCTTCGCCAGGGAAGCGGGGGCATGCCTGCTCCCCGACCCCAGCGTCGTGACCCTCGGCGACGAGCGAGTACTGCTGATGCATGGTGACAGCCTGTGCACCCGGGACGAGGCCTACATGGCCTTCCGGGCCCAGGCCCGCGACCCGGCATGGCAGGCGCGGATCCTCGCCATGCCGATTACCGAGCGGCTGGCCCTGGCGCGCCAGCTGCGCGACCAGTCGGGCGAGGCCAACTCCAACAAGGCCGAGGACATCATGGACGTCACCCCGGGCGAGGTGCTCACCGCGCTGCGCCAGCATGGCGTGACCACCCTGATCCATGGCCACACCCATCGCCCCGCCGTCCACCCGCTGGAACTCGACGGCACACCGGCGCGGCGTTTCGTGCTGGGCGACTGGCAGCCGAACCGGGGCTGGGAGATCGAGATCGCGCCGGGACAGGCGCCGGTACTGCGCGACTTCGCCCTCAGCGGCTGAGCGGCAGCGGCCCTAGCCCGTGCCGGAGGCGGGCAACTCCGCCTCCGTCGCCTCGGGATTGAGCTCGGCGGGATTGTCCCGCCCCGGGTACCAGGGCACGCGCCCCTCCAGGACCCCGGTCTCCTCGATGATCCGCGCCACCGTGTGTTCCTGGCGATAGGCCATGATATGGGCGCCGCTCACGCCCTCGATCTCGCGCACCTCGGCGAGGATATCGCAGCACAGCCGCTCGCCCTCCGCCCGCTGGTCCCGGGCGCCCTCGAGACGCCGGATCACCGCATCGGGGATGTGCACCCCGGGAACGTGCTCACGGATCCAGCGCGCGCTGCGTGCGGAGGCCAGGGGGCCCATCCCCACCAGCACGAAGACGCGGTCGGGGCCCTCGAGCACGCCCAGGTCCGCGACCTCGGCCATGAAATCGCGCAGCCGCTGGGGATCGAAGCAGTACTGGGTCTGGAAGAAGCGAGCACCCGCGGCCACCTTCTTGGCCAGGCGAAGCGCCCGCCAGGCGTGCGGGGGCACGAAGGGGTTCGCCGCCGCCCCGAGGAAGATGCGCGGCGGGTCGGTGATCGCCCGACCGCTCTCGAAGCGCCCCTCGTCGCGCATGCGCCGGGCGATTTCCAGCTGCGACATCGCATCCAGGTCGAAGACCGGCCGGGCCTGGGGATGATCCCCGGCCTGGACGCCGTCCCCGGTCAGGCACAGCAGGTTGCAGGCGCCCATGGCCGCGGCCCCGAGGATCTCGCCCTGCATGGCGATGCGGTTACGGTCGCGACAGGACATCTGCAGGATGGTGGCGTAGCCCACCCGGGTCAGCAGTGAACAGACCCCGACGCTGGACATATGGCAGTTGGCCCCGGAGCCATCGGTGGCATTGATGGCATCGACATAGCCGTCGAAGATCGCCGCGCGTCGCAGCACCTCGGCCGGATCGGCGGAGTCCGGCGGGTCGATCTCGGTGGTCAGCGCGAAGCGACCGGCACGCAGCACGCGCTCCAGGCGCCCGGGCGAGACATGGCCCGGCAGGATCGGCAGCGAATAGCCGGGAACCGGCTCGTCATCGAACTTCATGGCTGCCCGCGACCTCCTTGCCGTGTTCGCCGCGCATCACCTTGAGCCAGGAGGAGCGCCCCTGATCGGCGTCATTCACCGGTAGCTGCACCACCTGGATACGATCACCATAGCGCATGCGCCGGCTGCCCTCCCAGGCCTCGATCCACACGCAACGCATCTCGGGCTTCACCTCGCAGCCCCCGTCGGGGCGCACCCCGCCACAGGGGCCGTTGCGCAACCGCTTGGGGCAGTTCATGGGACAGGCCATGCCGGTGGCATTGAGCACGCAATGCCCGCACATCTGGCAATCGAACAGCCATCCCTTGATGGCCCGCTCGACGGCGGCGACCGGCCGCTCCAGTCGCGCGGGACCGATGCGCGCCACCAGCGGCGCAAGCCTGCGCAGCAACGGCTCGAAGCCGTCGTAGAGGATCTCGAAGGCCCGAGCATGGCGGACCACCCAGCGACGTATGCGGTACATGGGGCTGTCCTCACCGTGGTGAATCATCTGGCCCCGTGGGACCTCACCGTCAGGCTAGAAAGCCCGGCGGCCGGCCACTTCCATCAGGACGACAGCACCATAGTACAGGGCGACCGTCGCCACCGCGACACCCGGCGTCGCCGAGGGAACACCGGGTCGGCACACCTGCCCTAGACTCCGAACAGGAATCACCACGGGCGGGCGCGCAATGGCGACATGGATTGATGGCAAGGCGCAGGCTGACGCGCTGCGCGAGACGGTAGCCGACGCGGTTGGGCGACTCGTGGATCAGCGGGGCCTGCTCCCCGGCCTGGCGGTGATCCTGGTCGGCGACGACCCCGCCAGCCAGGTGTACGTGCGGCGCAAGGGCCAGCATGCCCGGGAGGTCGGCATGCGCTCCTTCGAACATGCCCTGCCCACCGCCACGTCCCAGGCGATGCTGCTCGAGCGGATCGCGGGCCTCAACCGCGACCCCCGGGTCCACGGCATCCTGGTCCAGCTGCCGCTACCGGCACATATCGATCCCGAGGCGGTGATCCACGCCATCGACCCGGCCAAGGACGTGGACGGCTTCCACCCCCTGAACGCCGGCGCGCTGGCCGTGGGGGGCGAGGGCCTGGTGCCCTGCACCCCGCTGGGCTGCGTCCAGCTGCTCAAGTCGCAGCTTGGCGAGCTCGCCGGCCAGCATGCCGTGGTGCTGGGCCGTTCGCGGATCGTCGGCCGCCCGCTGGCGAGCCTGCTGCTGCGGGAGGACTGCACCGTCACCGTGGCCCACTCGCGAACCCCGGACCCCGCCACGATCTGCCGCCAGGGCGATATCCTGGTGGCCGCCGCGGGCCGCCCCGGCCTGGTGCGGGATGACTGGGTCAAGCCGGGCGCCACCGTCATCGATGTGGGCATCACCCGCCTCGAGGACGGCGACAGCCGCCGCCTGGTGGGCGACGTGGATGCCGTCAGCGTCTCGCGAGTGGCCGGCGCGCTCACCCCGGTGCCGGGCGGTGTCGGCCCCATGACCATCGCCTGCCTGCTGCACAACACCCTGGTGGCCGCCTGTCGCCAGCTCGGCCTGCCCGACCCGCCCCCCAGCGCCCGAGCCATCGCGCCTCGCGACGGCCTGCCCCTGACACATCCCCATGGGTGACGCCGGCGCACGCGACGGCCAGAGCGCCATGCGACGCCGCTCAGGCGCGGCAGGCCGCCAGCTCGGCCTCCAGTGACGCGACATCGGGCAGGGACTCGGGCGGGCCGATGAGCTCCAGCCGGGAGTCCCGCCGCCAGTCGCTGGGCATGGCGGGCTCGTCGCCCGCGACCCGGTTGTAGCTCCACCAGCCATCGTCGGCATGCATGACCGCCTTGACCCGGACCCCGGCGGGAAGCGCCGCCAGGCAGGCTTCCAGGGCCTGGCGCGAGAAGACCTCCCCGGCATGCCAGCGCCAGCCCAGGCTGACGTGGCCCAGCGCTCTCCCAGTCTCCCTGACAGGCGCCCCCGGGGGCGGGGCGGGCACCGAGGCGCCGTCCGGCGGTGTCTCGAGCAGGGCCCGGTGCGACGCCGGACGACCTGCCAGCTTCCCCGCATGGGGGCCGGCCGACGTCGGCCCACGGACGGCCGGCAGTCGCCCATGGGGGGCCGCCTCGATCCAGGCCACCGCCCCGCCCAGGCCGATGATCCAGTCACGGGCCGCGGCGACCTGGCCCGAAGTCGCCAGATCGGTCATGGTCAGGGCAACGCCGTCGGCGAGCGCCAGCTGGTCGCGGAAGGTCTCGTGCCCCCTGGCCCGGGGATCGTCGAGACGCCGGGGATCGAGCACCGCGATGACCTCCTGGAGCCGGAGCACGTCGGCGAAGGCCTCGCCACGCAGCAGCGCCAGCAGCCCGCCGGGATGGCCGAGCCCCGAGGGCTCGATGATCAGGCGATCCGGACGCTCGCGGCGCAGCAGCTCGACCAGCGTCGCCTGCAGGACCACGGCCAGCTGGCAGCACAGGCAGCCCCCCGGCAGCGCCTTGACCGCCACGTCGTCGCGACCGGCCAGCAGGGCCTGGTCGATGCCCACCCGGCCGAACTCGTTGATCAACACCGCCCAGCGCTCGCCTGCCGGCTTGGTGTCCAGCCAATGGCGAATCAGCGAACTCTTGCCACTGCCGAGGAAGCCGGTGACGACATGGACAGGAATATTGGTGAGCGGAGTGGGCATAGGGGGAGGTGTGAGGTGTGAGGTGTGAGGTGTGAGGTGTGAGGTGTGAGGTGTGAGGTGTGAAATGCTAGGCGCAGGGAGTGAGGGGCTCCTCACCCCTCACTCCGTACTCCTCGCCCCAGGCCTTCAGGGCCGGTTGATCTCGGCCTGCTCGCGCAGGTGATCCAGCAGGCCGGTGATGGCCGCCTGGGAGCGCAGCTGCTCGGCCATGCGTGCGACGAAGGACTCGATCTGCGCGTTGGGCTCACCCTCGGTCACCTGCTCCAGGGCGATCAGCACCACGCGCTGACCATCCACGGCGTGGCCATAGACGGTCTCGCCGTCGGCCGGGTGCGGCAGGCGGAAGGCGCTCTCGACCACCGGCTCGGCCAGGTCGCTGCCGGCCTGGCGGCTCAGCGCCTCCGCGCGCTGCCAGTCGAGGGACAGCGACTCGCCGTTGCGCAGCGCGGCGAGCATCTCCTCGGCCCGGGCCTCGAGAGCCTGGCGGGTCTTGTTGGCCTCGACGGCCTCGGCGACCTGCTCACGCACCTCCTCGAGCGGCAGGGTGGTGGCCTGGCGATGCTCGAGGACGCGCAGCACCATCCGCCGGTCCTCGTCGAGCTCGATGACCTCGCTGTTGAAGCCCTCTTCCAGCACGTCGGGGGAGAACGCCTGACGCATGACGCCGGGCTCGGCCAACACGCCCTCGGCGCCGTCGCGACTGACCCAGTTACTCTCGTGCAGTTCGAGGTCGAGGCTGTCGGCGACGCTCGCCAGGTCCTCGGCGGCGAAGCTCTCGTCGATCAGCCGCTGGGCCCGCTCGTTGAAGGCATCGCCGACGCGGTCCATGGCGACCTGTCGGGCCAGGCGATCCCGGGCCTGCTCGAAGGGCGGACGATCTAGCTCGGTGACCTTGACCAGGTGCAGGCCGTTGTCGGTCTCGACGATATCCGATACCTGCCCCTCGGACAGGGCAAAGGCCGCCTCCTCGAAGGCCTCGCCGAAGAAGCCACGGCTGATCACGCCCAGGTCGCCCCCGGCATCGCTGGTGGAGGTGTCATCGGAGACCTCGGCGGCCAGGTCGGCGAACGCCTCGCCGTCGGCCAGTCGTGCCTTGACCGCCTCCAGGCGCGCGACGGCCTCGTCGCGGCTCCGCTCGTCGCCAAAGGTCACCATGATGTGCGAGACGCGGCGGTCGGCCTCGGCGGCCTCGGCCTGCCAGGCCTCACGCAGCGCCGCCTCGTCGACCTCCGCGTCCTCGGCCATGCGCTGGCGATCCAGCACCACATAGGCCAGGCGGACCTGCTCCGGACGCTGGTAGTCGTCGGCATGCGCCTCGTAGTAGTCGCGCAGCTCGCCTTCGCTGACTGCAGGGGGCGACTCGAGGTCGGACGGTACCAGGGCATAGTGCCGGAAGGTCCGGGTCTGGCGCTGCAGGGCCGCCAGGCGCGCCTGCTCGCTGCCCAGGCTGAACTCGCTCATGGCCAGGCCCTGCTGCAGCTGGCGCCGTTTCATGTCGACCCTCAACTGCTGACGGAACGACAACGGCGTGAAGCCGGCACTGGCCAGCCGGTTGCGGAACAGTTCGCGATCGAAGCGGCCCTCGGCATCCTGGAACTCCGGCAGGCTGACGATCAGCTGGTCGAGCTGCGCCTCGGACAGGTGCAACCCCCCTTCTTCCGCATACTGGGTCAGCAAACGGTCGGTGATCAGGGTATCGAGCATCTGGGCACGCAGCTGGCGCTCCTGCTCCGGAGGCACCTGGCCGCTGCGGATGGCTCGCTGGACCTCGAGCTCCAACTGCTGTCGGGTGATCGGCTCGCCGTTTACCTCGGCGACCTTCTCGCCATCGCTACCCAGCAGGCCGACCAGCGACTCCACGCCGAACAGCGCCATGGTCACGACCACGGCGCCGATGATGATCTTGGCACCCCAGCTGGTGGAGCGGTCACGAATACTTTGCAGCATGCAGGCCTCTGCGGATCAAGTGTGTCGGTCGCGCCACATTATACGCATACAGGTCGGGGCCGCGACCGTGGAGAAGACGCCCCGGCTGCGCAAGATGCGGCCAACAACGAAAACAGGCGCACCGCCTCCGCGGTGCGCCTGTATGGATCAGTCGTCAATGACTGGGCTAGCGGCGCTGCCTCAGTTGACGGAATCCTTGAGCGCCTTGCCGGCCTTGAAGCTCGGCACCTTGGCGGCGCTGATCTCGATCGGCTCACCGGTCTGCGGGTTGCGACCGGTGCGGGCCGCACGCTCCTTGACGGTGAAAGTGCCGAAACCCACCAGGGAAACGCTGTCGCCCTTCTTCAGGCTGTCGGCCACGGTCTCGACCATGGCATCCAGCGCACGAGAAGCGGCTGCCTTGGGAATGTCGGCAGACGCGGCAATGGCTTCGATCAGCTCGGATTTGTTCACACTTCACCCCTTGACTGTTACGTAAATTGGCTCTAATCGGCGAGACTTACGGCTGACTGACGCGATCACAGCATGGCGGTAATTTATAGCAATGCGATGAAAGGCCTGTCAAGCAACCATCCCTGACAATCCCCATCATGCCGGGGTTCTTGCCCCGGCATGATGGAAAAAATATCGTCAGTGCGTACTGATCATCGAGTGGGAAGAGGCGACTTCTTCCGCTCGAGACTCATCACTTTTCTGGCCCGATTTTTCGGCCAGAGCGACCTCGAGTACGTCATCGATCCAGCGGACAGGCCGAATATCAAGGGCTTCCTTGATATTATCCGGCACCTCCTTCAAGTCGCGGCGGTTCTCCTCCGGGATAAGCACGGTCTTTATACCACCCCGCCTGGCAGCCAGCAATTTCTCCTTTAGGCCACCGATCGGCATGACTTCGCCGCGCAGGTTGACCTCGCCGGTCATGGCCACGTCGCAGCGCACCGGCCTGCCGGTGTAGGCGGAGATCATGGCGGTGACCATGGCGATACCGGCACTGGGACCGTCCTTGGGCGTGGCGCCCTCGGGCACGTGGATGTGCAGGTCCTCCTTCTCGAAGCGCTCCGGGTCGACGCCGAGCGACAGCGCCCGGGCCCGCACCACGGTCTGGGCGGCGCTCACCGACTCCTTCATGACGTCGCCCAGCGAGCCGGTCTTGTTGATGCGCCCCTTGCCCGGGGTCACCACCGACTCGATGTTGAGCAGCTCGCCGCCCACCGAGGTCCAGGCCAGGCCCGTCACCCGGCCGACCTGGTCCTGCTGGTCCGCCAGGCCGTAGCTGTAGCGACGCACCCCGGCATAGGCCTCGATGTCCGTGGCCGACAGGCAGACCGGGGCCTGGGCGCCTTCCTTGCCCTCCTTCTCCAGGCGCTCGCGCAACACCTTGCGACAGACCTTGGCGATCTGGCGCTCGAGCTCGCGGACCCCGGCCTCGCGGCTGTAATAGCGGATCAGCTCGAGCAGCGCGTCGTCGGCGAAGGACAGCTCGTCGTCCTTGAAGCCATTGGCCTTGAGCTGCTTGGGCACCAGGTAGCGCTTGGCGATGGCCAGCTTCTCGTCCTCGGTGTAGCCGGGCAGGCGGATGACCTCCATGCGGTCGAGCAGCGGCCCGGGGATGTTCATCGAGTTGGCGGTGCAGATGAACAGCGTCTCGGACAGGTCATAGTCCAGCTCCAGGTAGTGGTCGCTGAACTTGTCGTTCTGCTCCGGGTCCAGCACCTCGAGCAGCGCCGAGGCCGGGTCGCCGCGGTGATCCATGCCGATCTTGTCGACCTCGTCGAGCAGGAACAGCGGGTTCTTGACCCCGGCCTTGCTCATGCGCTGGATCATCTTGCCGGGCAGCGAACCGATATAGGTACGCCGGTGGCCACGGATCTCCGACTCGTCGCGTACGCCGCCCAGCGCCAGGCGCACGTACTTGCGGTTGGTGGCCCGGGCGATGGACTGGCCCAGCGAGGTCTTGCCCACCCCGGGAGGCCCGACCAGGCACAGCACCGGGCCCTTGAGCTTCTTGACCCGCTTGTGCACGGCCAGGTATTCGAGGATGCGCTCCTTGACCTCCTCGAGCCCGTAGTGATCCTCGTCGAGGACCTTCTGGGCATGGGCCAGGTCATGGCGCACCCGGGTACGCTTCTTCCAGGGTACCGAGACCAGCCAGTCCAGGTAGGAGCGCACCACCGTGGCTTCCGCCGAGGACGGCGACATCATGCGCAGCTTGCCCAGCTCCTGCTTCGCCTTGTCGGCCGCCTCCTTGGGCATGCCGGATTCCTCGATGGCCTGCTCGTACTTGTCGGCCTCGTTGGGCACGTTCTCGAGCTCGCCCATCTCCTTCTGGATGGCCTTCATCTGCTCGTTGAGGTAGTACTCGCGCTGGGACTTCTCCATCTGGTCCTTGACCCGCGAACGAATGCGCTTCTCCACCTGCAGCAGGTCGATCTCGGACTCGATCAGCGCCATCAGGTGCTCGATGCGATCCCGCACCCGGTCCATCTCGAGCAACTGCTGCTTGTCGTCGATCTTCAGCGACAGGTGCGCGCAGATCGTGTCGACCAGGCGGCTGGGGTCCTCGATGCCCGACAGCGAGTTGAGCACCTCGTTGGGCACCTTCTTGGACATCTTGACGTACTGCTCGAACTGGTTGAGCAGCACCCGGACCAGGGCGTCCTGCTCGCGCTCGGACAGCGGCTCGCTCTCGCGCAGCTCCACCTCGGCCCGGCTGTAGCCGTCATCGACGGCGACGATCTCGCGGATGTCGGCCCGGGACTCGCCCTCGATCAGCACCTTGACGGTGCCGTCGGGCAGCTTGAGCAGCTGCATGATCTCGGCCACGGTGCCGATGGCGAAGAGATCCGCGTTGTCGGGATCGTCCTTGCTGGCCTCGCGTTGCGCCACCAGCAGCACGCGCTTGTCGGCTTCCATGGCGGCTTCCAGCGCCTGGATGGACTTCTCGCGGCCGACGAACAGCGGAATGACCATCTGCGGGTAGACGACCACGTCCCGCAGCGGCAAAAGGGGCAGACTCAGGGTCTGTTCGGCGTTCTGCTGCATCGCAGACGTTCCTCACACGATCAATTGGATACCAAGGGAGTGGGGGCAGCGGCGCGGCATTACAAGGCCGGCGCGGCGGCGGCGCAAAGAAAAGGGCCGCCTGGGCGGCCCCTTTCCTGGGCAGGCTGGCAGGCGCCCCGACGCGTCGGGACCGGCGCCGTGGCGGCCTAGCCGTCGGTACCGTCGACCCGCGGCTGCTCCTGCTGGGAATAGATCAGCAGCGGCTCGCTCTCGCCGGCGATGACCGAGGCGTCGATCACCACCTTGGTGACCCCTTCCAGGGAAGGAATCTCGTACATGGTGTCGAGCAGCACCGACTCGAGGATCGAGCGCAGGCCCCGCGCCCCGGTCTTGCGCGCCATGGCCTTGCCGGCCACCGCGCGCAGGGCGTCCTCGCGGAAATCGAGCTCCACGCCCTCCATATCGAACAGCCGAGCGTACTGCTTGATCAGCGAGTTCTTCGGCTCGGTGAGGATCTGGATCAGCGCATCCTCGGTGAGCTCGGTCAGGGTCGCGATCACCGGCAGGCGGCCGACGAACTCGGGGATCAGGCCAAACTTGACCAGATCCTCGGGCTCCACGTCGAGCAGCAGGTCGCCGACGCCCTTGGTCTCGTCCTTGCTCTTGACCTCCGCATTGAAGCCGATGCCACCCTTCTCGGCGCGATCCCGGATCACCTTGTCGAGGCCGGCGAAGGCGCCGCCGACGATGAACAGGATGTTGCCGGTATCGACCTGCAGGAACTCCTGCTGCGGATGCTTCCGGCCGCCCTGGGGCGGCACCGAGGCGGTGGTGCCCTCAATCAGCTTGAGCAGGGCCTGCTGCACGCCCTCCCCGGAGACATCCCGGGTGATGGAGGGGTTGTCCGACTTGCGCGAGATCTTGTCGATCTCGTCGATGTAGACAATGCCGCGCTGGGCCTTGTCGACGTCGTAGTCGCACTTCTGCAGCAGCTTCTGGATGATGTTCTCGACATCCTCCCCCACATAGCCGGCCTCGGTGAGGGTGGTGGCGTCGGCGATGGTGAACGGCACGTTGAGCAGCCGGGCGAGGGTCTCGGCCAGCAGCGTCTTGCCGCTGCCGGTGGGCCCGATCAGCAGGATGTTCGACTTGCCGAGCTCCACCTCGTCCTTGGAGCCGTAGCGAAGCCGCTTATAGTGGTTGTAGACCGCCACCGACAGCACCATCTTGGCGCGGTCCTGGCCGATCACGTAGTCGTCGAGGGTGTGACGAATCTCGCGGGGGGCAGGCAGACGCTCCTCGTCGCTCTCGGCATCGGCATCGAGCACCTCCTCGCGAATGATGTCGTTGCACAGGTCGACACACTCATCGCAGATATAGACGGACGGGCCGGCAATCAGCTTGCGCACCTCGTTCTGGTTCTTGCCGCAGAACGAGCAGTACAGCAGCTTGCCGCCTTCGTCCTTGCCTTTGCCGTCGGCCATTCGCGTACCTCTCTCGCAGCGGCGGCCCTGGGGCCGCCGGGAATCACGTAATCAGAGCGTGGATGATTTCACGCTATCAGGATGTCGGCCGCTTATCCAGCACGGCGTCGATCAAGCCATACTCAGCGGCCTGCGGACCGTCCATGAAGTTGTCGCGGTCGGTATCCCGGGCGATGGTCTCGATATCCTGGCCGGTATGGTGGGCCAGGATATGGTTGAGACGATCGCGGATGCCGAGGATCTCGCGGGTATGGATCTCGATGTCCGAGGCCTGCCCCTGATAGCCGCCGAGCGGCTGGTGGATCATCATCCGCGAGTTGGGCAGGCAGTAGCGCTTGCCCGCCGCGCCGCCGGCCAGCAGCAGCGCGCCCATGCTCGCCGCCTGGCCGATGCACACGGTAGAGACGTCGGGCTTGACGAACTGCATGGTGTCATAGACCGACATCCCCGCGGTGACCGAGCCGCCCGGCGAGTTGATGTAGAGGTGGATGTCCTTGTCCGGGTTCTCGGACTCGAGGAACAGCAGCTGGGCCACCAGCAGGTTGGCCATGTAGTCTTCCACCGGCCCCACCAGGAAGATCACGCGCTCCTTGAGCAGGCGGGAGTAGATGTCGTAGGCCCGCTCGCCGCGTGCGCTCTGTTCGACCACCATCGGCACCAGGCCGCCGGCGGATTGGATATCGAACTCGTTGCTCATCTGGGTGATGTCCTTGCATCCGGTGTATGGAAGCGACGTCTGACACCCCGTCCGGCCGCGCGCGGCCGGACGGGAGGGCCGGGACGGGGATCAGGCCTGACTGGCTTCGCCCTCGGCCTCGTCGGCCTCTTCGGCATCGCCACCCTGCTGCTGAGCGGCGGCGAGGGCTTCCTGATAGCCCATCTCGACGTCCTTGACGGTGGCCTGCTCGAGCAGGGCATCGACCGCCTTCTCTTCAAGAATGGCGGACTTGACCTGACTTTTCATCTGGTCGTTGCCCATGTAGTAGTCGACCACCTGCTGCGGGTCCTGGTACTGCTGAGCCAGTTCCTCGACCTTGGCCTTGATCTCGTCGTCGGAGGCATCGAGCTCGTTGACCTTGATCACCTCGGCCAGCAGCAGGCCGATCTGCACCCGGCTCTTGGCCTGCTCGGCGAACAGCTCGTCGGGCAGCTGGCTGACATCGAAGTCCTCGCCGAGGCCGAACTGCTGAGCCGCCTGGCGCTTGAGCCCGTCGGTCTCCTGCTGGATCAGGGCCTGCGGCACCGGGATGTCGTTGGCCTGCTTCAGCGCCTCGAGGACCTGCTGCTTGACGCGGTTGTCGACCGCCTGGCTGGCCTCGCGCTGCATGTTCTTGGTGATCTCGTCGCGGAACCGGTCGAGGTCGCCGTCCTCGACGCCGAATTGCTTGACGAACTCCGCGTCCACCTCGGGCAGGGACTGCGCCTTGACCGCATGAACCTTGACCTGGAAGGTCGCCTCCTGGCCGGCCAGGTTCTCGGCCTGGTAGTCCTCCGGGAAAGTGACCTTGAGCTCCAGGTCGTCACCGGCCTTGGCCCCGATGAGCTGCTCCTCGAAGCCGGGAATGAAGCTGCCGGAACCAATCACCAGGTCGTGACCCTCGGCGCTGCCGCCCTCGAACGGCTCGTCGCCCAGGTAGCCCTGGAAGTCGATGGTCAGCTGGTCGCCATCCTCGGCGGCCCGCTCGACCTCTTCCCAGCCGGCGTTCTGCTTGCGCAGGGTCTCGATCATCTCGTCGACATCGGCATCGGTCACCTCGACCACCGGACGCTCGACCTCGGTGCCCTCGATGGAGGCCAGCTCGACCTCGGGGTAGATCTCGAGGGTCGCGGTAAACTCGAGGTCCTTGCCGGTCTCGTTGACCTCGGCCTCAATCTGCGGGTAACCGGCCGGATTGAGGTTCTCGTCGGTGATGGCGCGCACATAGCGCTCGCGCATCACTTCACCGACCACCTCGTTGCGGACCTCGCTGCCGTAACGCTGACGGATCACCGACATCGGCACCCTGCCCTTGCGGAAACCATCCATGCGCACGTTCTTGGCGGCGTCCTTGAGACGGGCGGCAACGGCCTCGTCGATCTCGGCGGCCGGCACCTGCACCTTGATGCGGCGTTCAATCTGGGAGGTCGTATCGACGGAAACTTGCATGAATTGTCCTCTACCGACTGGGGCGTTCTGTGGAATGCGTGAAACGTTCAAAGGGGGGAATTCTATGAATCCCACCGGGCAGTGGCAAGCGCCATGGCTGAACAGATGGGGGCATTCTGGTTTATAGACAAGGGGGAGGCGCAGATTCTCCCGCGGGAGGGTCGATCGGCTCGCGACAACGCGAAAAGCCGCCACGCACAAGGGTGCGCCGCGATACGAGACAGGGGTCGAGGCATGCTGATAGTAAAGAAGAGAGAGGCAATGGGGTGGATGATGGGGATCGAACCCACGACCACCGGAGCCACAATCCGGGGCTCTACCACTGAGCTACATCCACCACTGCCTGGAGATCGTGTCGAGATGGGGTGGATGATGGGGATCGAACCCACGACCACCGGAGCCACAATCCGGGGCTCTACCACTGAGCTACATCCACCATTTCGACACTGCCCGACCGATAGATCCAAGCGCCGGAAGCCGCCACTCTGCGTGGCGCGCCCAGCAGGACTCGAACCTGCAACCTACGGCTTAGAAGGCCGTTGCTCTATCCGGTTGAGCTATGGGCGCATTCTACGTTCCCGAGCGCCTGACCGCAAGCCGTAGATGAAATTTATTTCAATTCAATCAATGGCTTGTGGTCGGGGTGGAGGGATTCGAACCCCCGACATCCTGCTCCCAAAGCAGGCGCGCTACCAGACTGCGCTACACCCCGCCGGCTCTTGCACGGCCCTGACGCCGCCGCAGGGGCCTCGTCAAGCGCTGCGTATTCTACGGATCTCAGCGTCCGCGTCAAGCGGCAACGCCCACTCATCAGGCACTTGGCCCCTCACTCCTCACTCCTCACTCCTCACTCCTCACTCCTCACTCCTCACTCCTCACTCCTCACTCCTCACTCCTCACTCCTCACTCCTCACTCCTCGCACCTCGAACCTCGCCCCTGACTCCTCCCCCCTCCCCCCGCCGCTTTGCCTGGACGCCCGGTCATGCGAAAATCGCCCCTTCTTTCATCACCCGACCACCAGAGGGAAGTTCGATGACCGCCCAACTGATCGATGGCAAGTCCATTGCCGCCCGAGTCCGCCAGCAGGTCGCACGCCAGGTGCAGGCACGCCGCGAGGCCGGTGGACGGGCGCCGGGACTCGCCGTCGTACTGGTGGGCGAGGACCCCGCCTCCGCCGTCTACGTGCGCAACAAGCACCGCGCCTGCGAGGAGGCCGGCATCCACTCGATCAAGCACCAGCTGCCCGCCGAGACCTCCCAGGCCGATCTGGAGCGGCTGGTCGACGAACTCAACGCCGACCCGAGCGTGGACGGCATCCTGGTGCAGCTACCGCTGCCCGAGCACCTCGACCCGCGGCCGATCCTCGAGCGCATCCTGCCGCACAAGGATGTCGACGGCTTCCATCCCTACAACCTGGGACGCCTGGCCCAGCGCCTGCCCCTGCTGCGCCCCTGCACGCCCAAGGGGGTGATCACCCTGCTGCAGGAGAGCGGACTCAAGGTGCGCGGCCTGGACGCCACCGTGGTCGGCGCCTCCAATATCGTCGGCCGACCCATGGCGCTGGAGCTGATGCTGGCCGGCTGCACCACCACCGTCTGCCACCGCTTCACCCGCAACCTCGAGGAGCACGTGCGCCGGGCCGAGCTGCTGGTGGTCGCGGTCGGCCGCCCCGGGCTGGTCAAGGGCGAGTGGGTGCGCGATGACGCCATCGTCATCGACGTGGGCATCAATCGCCAGGAGGACGGCCGCCTGGTCGGCGACGTCGAGTTCGAACCCGCCGCCGCCCGCGCCAGCTACATCACCCCGGTCCCCGGCGGCGTCGGCCCGATGACCGTCGCCTCGCTGCTCGAGAACACCCTGCTCGCCGCCGAGATGCATGACGCCATGGCGGTGAAGGGCAAGGAGTGAGGGGCGAGGTGCGAGATGTGAGGTGTGAGGGGCGCCGGGGACAGGTCGAAGAGGGGGGGGGCCTACGCCATGGGTGAGGAGCACTGCTCCGAACGGGCTGGCCAAGGATGGCCAGCACCGGCCCTGCAAGCGAAGCGGGACGCGAGAGCGCGGCAGGGCGTCGGTAGCGCCCAAGGAAGGGTTCACAGCGCCCCCTCGCAGACCTTTCGACGGATCAGCCCCGAGCGACACCGCTAACTGCGATTGCCCTGGGATGCTTCGGCCACCCCCGTGCACCCTTCGTTGCACTCCGGTAGAATAATCAGCTGTTTTTTCCACCGACTCGTAGAGGCCCGTCGATGAGCGACAAGATGAACGTCGAAAGCTTCAACCTGGACCATACCAAGGTGAAGGCGCCCTATATCCGTCTGGCCGACATCAAGACCGGTGAGCACGGCGATCGCATCCACAAGTACGACATGCGCATCTGCCAGCCCAACCAGGACCACATGGACATGCCGGCGCTGCACTCCCTGGAGCACCTGATGGCCGAGATGTCGCGCAACCATTCCGACAAGGTCGTCGACATCAGCCCCATGGGCTGCCAGACCGGCTTCTATATCGCCATGATCAACCATGACGACTACGACGGCGTGCTGGACCTGCTCGAGGGCACCCTGAAGGACGTGCTGGCAGCCGACGCGGTGCCGGCCTGCAACGAGATGCAGTGCGGCTGGGCGGCCAGCCACAGCCTGGAAGGCGCCAAGGACATCGCCCGCGGCTTCCTGGCCAAGCGCGACGAATGGGCCCAGGTCTTCGCCGAAGACGCCTGATCGCCTGCTGCCCCTGGCTCACGCCCCACCCCGCGGAGACCCCAGACAGATGAAACGCATCGGTATCATTGGCGCCATGTCCCAGGAGGTCGCCCAGCTGGCGGCCATGCTGGAGGATCGCGAGACCCGCCGGCATGTCGGCTCGACCTTCCATCAGGGCAAGCTGCATGGGGTCGAGGTGGTGATCCTGCAGTCCGGCATCGGCAAGGTGAACGCCGCCATCGGCACCACCCTGCTGCTCGACTTGTACCAGCCCGAGGCGATCATCAATACCGGTTCCGCCGGCGGTTTCGGCGAGGGCCTCGAGATCGGCGACGTGGTGGTGTCCAGCGAGGTGCGCCACCACGACGTCGATGCCGTGGTGTTCGGCTACGAGCACGGCCAGGTGCCGCAGATGCCCGCCGCCTACCTGCCCGACGCGCGCCTGGTGCGGGTGGCCCGGGAGAGCGTCGAGTCGATGAACGAGGTACGGGTGGTCGAAGGCCTGATCGCCACCGGCGATGTCTTCATGGCCTGTCCCGACCTGGTGGCCACGACGCGCTCGCGCTTCCCCACCATGCTCGCCGCCGAGATGGAGGCCGCGGCCATCGCCCAGACCTGCCATCTCTACGGCTGCCCCTTCGTGGTGATCCGCGCCCTGTCCGACATCGCCGGTGGCGGCGACAACCATCTGTCGTTCGAGGAGTTCCTCGCCAAGGCCGCCGATCACTCGACCCGCATGGTCACCGCCATGGTCGCCAGGCTCGCCGAACCGGCCACCCGGCCCGCCGCCGTCGAGGACTGACCCCGCATGGGCCACCGCGGCTGGCTGATGGGGCTCGCCCTTGCGCTGCCACTGCTGGCCAGCGGCTGCGCCACCCACCTGAGCACCGACGGCCGGCCGGCTGTCGAGAACGCGCCGGCCAGCAGTTCGCAGCGGGCCTTCCGGCGCCTGCCGCCGCAGCCCTATACCCCGCACGACTGGCCCGCCTCGCTGAACGCCCACGTCTATCTGCCCGAGACGCTCGGCGACACCCGGCGTCCGGCGGCCCTGGTGGTGCACGGCGGCGGCTGGCAACGTCGCGACCCCAGCGACATGGCCGACATTGCCGAGCAGCTGGCCGCCCGGGGCTATGTGGTCGCCAATGTCGCCTATCGCTTCGCGCCGGACTACCGCTTCCCCGCCCAGCTCCATGACCTGCAGGTCGCCATGGCCTGGCTCCACGAGCACGCCGATGAGTGGCGCATCGACACCTCACGGATTGTCGGCGTGGGCTACTCCAGCGGCGCCCACCTGGTCAGCCTGCTTTCGGTGCTCGGTGCCGAGGGGCCCCTGGCCAGCCCCCACGGGGGAGAGCATGCCCGACTGGCCGCCGTCCTCGCCGGCGGGCTGCCCAGTGATCTGATGAAGTTCGCCGATGGCCGCCTGGTGGTGGAATTCATCGGCGGCACCCGGGCCGAGCAGCGCCGGGCCTATGAGCTGGCCTCGCCAGCCCGCCATGTCGATGCCGACACGCCGCCCCACTTCCTCTTCCATGGCAGCCTGGACAGCCTGGTGCCGGTGGATCATGCCACCGACATGTATGCCCGGCTGGCCGCAAGCGAGGTGCCCGCCGAGCTTTACCTGCAGCGCCTGCGCGGCCATATCAGCGGCTTTCTGACCCGCGACGGGGCGATCGATGCCGGCCTCGCCTTTCTCGACGAGCAGCTCGCGACGGAGTAAGGGGCGAGGTTCGAGGTTCGAGGTTCGAGGTTCGAGGTTCGAGGTTCGAGGTTCGAGGTTCGAGGTTCGAGGTTCGAGGTTCGAGGTTCGAGGTTCGAGGTTCGAGGTTCGTCAGACAGGATGTGGGTCCACAAGGAGCCAGCCAAGGGGTTTCCTTGCACCTCACCCCTTGCCCCTTTCACCTCGCTCTTGCCCCTTTCACCTCGCCCCTTTATTCCTTCAATTTCCAGTCCAGCGTCTCGCCGGCCTGTAGCGGCACGATGGCCTGGTTGACCGTGTAGGGCAGCGTCTCCGGCAGGGTCCAGGGGTCGCGCACCAGAGTGACGGTGCCGGTGTTGCGCGGCAGGCCGTAGAAGGCCGGGCCATGATGACTGGCGAAGCCCTCCAGCCGCTCCAGGGCCCCGGCCTGTTCGAAGGCGGTGGCATAGAACTCGAGGGCCGCAGGGGCGGTATAGGCTCCGGCACACCCGCAGGCGCTCTCCTTGTCGCCCTGGGCATGGGGCGCGCTGTCGGTGCCCAGGAAGAACTTGCCGCTGCCGGAAGTGGCGGCCTCGAGCAGCGCCTGGCGATGACGCTCGCGCTTGAGGATCGGCAGGCAGTAGTAGTGCGGGCGGATCCCTCCCACCAGCATGCGGTTGCGGTTGAACAGCAGGTGATGGGCGGTGATGGTGGCCGCCACGCTGGCCGGGGCCGCGGCCACGAAGGCGGCCGCGTCGGCCGTGGTGATATGCTCGAACACCACCTTCAGGGACGGATGGCGGTCCAGCAGCGGTTTCATCACCCGCTCGATGAACACCGCCTCGCGATCGAAGATATCGATCTCGGCATCGGTCACCTCGCCATGCACCAGCAGCGGCATGCCCAGCCGGGCCATGGCGGCAATGGCCGCATCGCAGTTCGCCAGGTCGGTGACCCCGGAGTCGGAGTTGGTGGTCGCCCCCGCCGGGTAGAGCTTGACGGCCTGGACCAGGCCTGACGCATGCGCCCGCTCGATCTCCTCGGCGCTGGTGCGATCGGTGAGGTACAGGGTCATCAGCGGCTCGAAGTCATTCCCTGCCGGGACGGCGGCGAGGATGCGCTCCCGATAGGCCAGGGCCTGCTCGGTGGTGGTCACCGGCGGCTTGAGATTGGGCATGATGATGGCACGGCCCATCTGGCGGGCGCTGGCCGGCACCACGGCGGGCAGCACCTCGCCGTCACGCAGGTGGAGGTGCCAGTCGTCCGGTCGGGTCAGGGTAATCGAGTTCACGGCGTGTCCTGTCTCGGCATGGTGGTCTCAGCGCCCCAGTATACCGCAACGCCATCCCGGCCTCAGCGCCCATGCTGGCTCGGGCACCGGCCGAAAACCCGAAAAATCCTTCACGTCGGGATAATTTGCCGTATCATCGCAGCCGGGAAAATACCATGAGGACATCATGCCGAAGGTACGCTATTACGCCGATCTCGTCGCCATCCTGGCCGGCCTGATGTGGCTGCTGGTCTACTGGTCGGTGAGCTATTCGGTGTATATCGACAACATCGAGCCGACCCTGGCGGCGCTGCTGATCGCGGGAAGTCTGATCATGATCAGCTTCGTGCATCGTCCTATCCGGGTCCTGCTCAGCCGCTACCACGTGCGCAAGCGTCGCACCGAGATGTGGATGCATATCCTCGCCCTGCCCCTCGGCCTGGCCTTCCTGCTGGCCATCGTCATCGATCACCTGATCACGCCCCTGAACGGCGAGCAGAAGATGCTGCTGTTCAACGTGCTGGCCACGGCCGGCTGGCTGGTGTTCATCATCACCCTGGCGGTCAAGCTGTTGATCCACCTGGTGGCCGAGAAGCGCCGCAGCCGTGACCGGACCCGCCAGGGACCGTCCGATACCGCCTGAATCTAGAAGCGATCCACCCGAAACGGCCGCATATCGATCTCCGGTGTCTCGCCGTCCATCATCTGCGCCAGCAGCCGGCCGGTGGCCGGCCCGAGCGTGAAGCCCTGATGGCCGTGACCCAAGGCACACCACAGGCCCTGCTGCCCTTCCACCGGGCCGATGACCGGCTTCATGTCCGGCGTGCAGGGCCTGGCCCCTTTCCAGGGCGCCGGGTCGAGGCGCTCCCCCAGGGGATAGAGCTGCCGCGCCTTCTCCTCCGCTGCGGCCAGCTGGCGATGATGGGCAGGTGCCTCCAGCCGCTCCAGCTCGGCGCCCGTGGTCAGGCGGATGCCAGCCCGCATCGGCGCCAGCAGATAGCCCACTTCGGCATCCATGACCCAGTGCTTGAGGCGTGCCTGGCCGACGCTGCCGTAATGCATGTGATAGCCGCGCTTGACGAACAGCGGCACCAGAGTTCCCAGCTTGGCCAGCCATTGCCGTGACCAGGGCCCCATGGCCATCACCACGTCGCTGGCCAGGAGGCTTTCTCCGCCGGCGCTCACCCGCCAGCCGGCCGGGTCCCGGCTCAGCTCGCTGACCTCCGCCTCGAGCACCCGTCCGCCTTCGGCTTCGAAGGCTCGCGCATAGGCCTGGACCAGGCCGCCCGGATCGGCGACGGTCCAGGGGTCGAGCCAGTGGACGGCCCCGGCCAGCCCCTCCGCCAGGCTCGGTTCCATGTCGGCAAGGTCCGCGCTATCCAGCGCCCGGTGGCGAACCCCGAAGCGAGCCTCGTTTGCGCGGGCCTCCTCCAGGCGCGCCTCGAGGGCCGCCCGAGTCCGGAAGACCTCCAGCCAGCCCTCCCGGCGCACCAGGGCGTCGGCGCCGGCGGCCTCGATCATGGACGCATGGGCATCCAGCGAGAGGGCGATCAGCGAGGCGTACTCCGGCACGATGTCCCGGTAGCGGCGCGGGGAGGAGTTCCGCCAGTACTGCAGCAGGGGGATGGCGGCACGCAGCATGCCACCGGGGCGGTAGCGAATATCGACCTGCCGGTTGGGCAGCACCCGCAACAGGGTGGCGAGATCCCGGGGGAAGGGATAGGGCTGGACCGCCTCGCGCTGGATGATCCCGGCGTTGCCGAAGGAAGTCTCGGACCCAGGCGGGCGCCGATCCACCAGCGTCACCCGATGCCCCCGCCGGGCCAGGTACCAGGCCACCGACACCCCTACGATGCCGGCTCCCAGAACGATGATCTCGCGCGCCATCTCGCACCTCCCTTGCCGTGAACGATGAGCGGGCCCGCCCCGGCGGACCCGCCCTCGATCATACCAGTCATCGCTGTAGCTAGCGCAGCGTGTCCCGAGCTCAGCCCGGCGACGCCCCCTCCTCCGCCAGCTTGGCGCGAATGAAGTCGCCATGACTGACATGCAGCAACTCGGCGAGACGGCGGATGCGGTGCTCCTCCAGCGGGTCCTTGTGGCCATCGACCAGGGCCAGGGACCACATCAGGCGGACCAGCTCAAAGCGTTCGTTGTAGTCGCAGTGTTCCCGGACGCTGCTCACGAAACGGTGATGGTCCACTGCGGTGTCGACCTCCTCCCGAGCCTGCGCGAGCAGGGCATCCAGGGCCGATAGGTCGAGGACAAAGCGCTGGCCGAGCACCTCCCTCAGGCGGGCCAGCTCACGATCGTCCAGGTGGTAGTCGGCCCGCGCCACCTCGCAGAGCAGCACCGCGGTGGCCAGCGCCAGGGTGGGCTCACCCTTTTCAGGCGGCTCGCCAACCGCCATCATGTCCTGGAAAAGACGTTGCAGAGATTCGATCATGGTGAGCTCCGAGCATGCCTGATATCGCGCCATTCATCGCCCTCGGCGCGGGCCTCGCCGCCGTGATCGCCGGCCACGGCGCCTGGCGGCGACAGGGCGTCAATCGCTGGCCGATGGCAGAAGCCCGGGTGACACGCTGCGAGGTGGAGGGCGTCCACGGCCACGCCCACCGCCGGGAGGGTGACGACCAGCCGCGTCGCTTCCTGGCGCGGGTGCAGTTTACCTTCAAGGCCGAGGGACGCATCTACTGCTCGGACAATGGCCGCTTCGGCGGCGTTCCCTCCTTCACCACCCGCCAGGCTGCCGACGCCCACGCCGGTCGCACGCCCCCCGGCACCCGCATGACTATCCGCTATGCCCCGGGAAACCCGGAAACCACCCTGCTGGGCGAGCCGCGCCTGCCGACCGGTCGACTTGGCCTGGCCCTGTTCCTGACGGTCATGAGCGGACTGGCACTGTGGCTCTCGCTTCCATGAAGCGGGACGCCTCGTGAGCCGCGCCTACCGGTCGCCGATCGGACACTGGCTCGGCAGGCGCCAGCCGGCCCTCGGCACGCAACGCGTCAGCCACGGGTGGCGAGGTGCATGCGCTCGAACCAGGGGCGCGGCAACAACAGGGAGATGGCTTGATACAGCTGAGCCGCCCTCATCGCTCCCAGCCTCAGCGACGCCAGGTCCCGCGCGACAGGCAGTTGCTGACACTTCTTCTTCACGGCCCAGGCAAGGATCTTGCGATTGGTCGCCGCCCGCAGATAGTAACGCTCGCAGCGCGACAAGCCGGCCTCACACGCCTCACGCACCTCAACGCTCGGGTGTTGTGTGCTCGGCAGCGCTTCCCTCTTCACCGGGGCCTCATGTTCCATCAGCCAAAGACTGGTGACGGTATTGTCATAGTGGATCGCGTCCAGCCCACAAAGCGCTCTCAGGATGAAGGTGACATCACTGTCACGCCCGTGGTGGTCGGCAGGAAAACCACCCAGCGCCTGGTAGCGTTCGCGCCGGATACAGGTGCCGTTCATGTGAATGAAGTCACAACGGGCATAAGCCGCCAACGCCTGTCGACGTGTCATCACCCCCTTGGCAATCCCCTTGCCGACGGAAGACCGATAGTGGGTACCCATCCATTGATAGCCATTGACGAATAGCTGGATGCCTGGATGCTGGGCAATGGCATCGGCGAAGCGTGACAGGTGATCGAAGAGCAGAAGATCATCGGGGTCGAAGAAGACCAGCCATCGCCCCGAAGCGAATCGGGCGCCATGGTTGCAGGCGGCATAACCACCGGCGCCCGGCACATCACGATGCAGCAGGCAGAGCCGCCCCAGGGCTTCTTCATGCGCCAGCAGCTCGAGCGAACCATCCGTCGAGCCATCATTGACGACGATAAGCTCGAAGTCCCGGCATGTCTGGCCATAAATGCAGGCCAGTGACTTCGACAAGGTCCTTGCCTTGTTATAGACCGGCATCACCACGGAGAACTGTGGCATCGGTGACGTTTCCCTTGCTGGCATGGAGAAACGGCCAGTCGCCATCACCGGGAAGCGATCGACCCTGCACGATCGCTCACCTGGCAACGCACGACGGCACCCCCTTCCCCTGCGCAGAACCGCTTCCCGCCTGACGGACACCCATCATGACATCAGGCGGAACGGTTCACCCGCGAGCGTCGACTCGGCATGCCCCCACTACCTCATGCTAGCCGCCTCGCGTCTTGTTATTGGAGCCTCCCAACAGGCGTCTCAGGAGCGCTCTAAGCCCGAGCCACCCCGCCAGGCGGGCTAGTATCTGTCGCAGTGACGCCGAAGCGACCAGGATCAGATCGATGCACCGTCCAAGCCACAGGTACCAGCTTCTGCCGTCTTCGAGCGCTGCCATCATGGCCAGGTCATTGCGGTCCTGCAGGTTCCGGCTATGGCGCTTCAGGCGCTGAAGCTGCTCAAAAGCCATGACCTTGAAACCATCGACCTCGAAGTGGTTGCGGGTATCTGTGATCAGCTTGTCCTTGTCGACCCCGCAGCTTGCCACCTTCTCTTCCATCGCCATGAAGGGCATCACCGGGTGGGACACCTTGTCCAGCGACAGGTAACCAATCACCCTGACCCGGCGTATCCCGTAGAGCTCCAGCACCAGACAGGCGTCAAATAGCACACGAGCCGCCTCGAGCTCCTGGCAGCAAAGAAAGTCCTGCAACTGAGCCGTTCGCTTGGGCCATAATCGCCGATAGCGACGATGCCGCGCATGAACCAGATAGTGCACGCCATTGGGGTTGAGCAACAAGGCGGACATCGCCTTGACGTCCGGCAGATGCGTCAGCAACAACCAGCCGTCATCGCCGAAGCGCGGAGGCAGGGGCATGCCCTCGGCCAGGGCGAGGCACTTGACGCTGAGAATAAAGCCCTGCTCTGCTTCAACCGGCCAGGTAGGAGGAACCGGGGCCAGCTGCAGGACGAGGTATTTCCAGGCTCGTGAAGGCAGGCTGACCTCCTGCGACTGTAAAACGACTCCCGGTGGCGGTGGCGCTTCCCCCCACTCCCAGAGCAGCGGCTGCAGTGCGAGGATCGTGTTGCCATCGAGCTGCCCTGCGCCCGGGTCATTGGCCTCCTGCTCCCCCACGCTGGCCTTGTTCATCGCACTGGCCTCGAGCGGCCTCGGTCCGGCTTGCCATTAGACCGGCGAGTGGTCAGGCAAGACGCTCCCAGCGAAGGCGGCCGTCGCGGCGCCGGATGCCACCATGGACGCAAATCATTGGACATGGCCTCTTTCCGGCGGGGAATGACGCCGCGTCCTCCCCTGTGATCACCACGCTGAATGTCCATGGCCGCCTCCATGTCCTCAAGCCGAGCCGGAGGATCTGAATCGCTCTTGCAAAAGCGACGCAGCGGATGACTCCGAGGCCTCCTGCATCGCCGGTTCGTGCGGCGCAGAGGCGTGCTTCGCCTCCCATACCAGATCCACCATTGCTCCCTCGGGCGAATAGCCGAGAGGCGCCTTTACGAGCAATTCCTGGATCCTGCCATGCCGTGAGGCGCTCATGGCCTCATGCAAATCGCTTAAATAGGCATCCAGCTCGGCCCAGGGCCAGGAAAGCTCCTTGGAGGTCCTGATCCTGGGATGACGCGTTTTCTGGATCTCGCCACTGATCAGAAGCTCCTCATACAGCTTTTCTCCCGGCCTCAATCCGGTGAAGTGAATCTCGATGTCTCCATCGGGGTGGTCGGCGTCCTTCACCTCGAGCCCGGAGAGTCGCACCATGTTGGCGGCAAGGTCGGCGATGCGCACCGGTTCCCCCATATCCAGGACGAACACCTGCCCGTCGGTCCCCATGGCGCCAGCCTGAATGACCAGTTGGGCCGCCTCGGGAATGGTCATGAAATATCGTGTGATCTCAGGATGAGTCACCTCGACTGGACCACCCCGTTCGATCTGGGCGCGAAACAAGGGGACAACCGAGCCACTGGAGCCAAGCACGTTGCCGAATCGCACCATGCAGAAGCGTGTCTTGTCCTGCCCGAGCTCACGGCCGGCGAACGCCTGACAGATCAATTCCGTCAAGCGTTTGGTTGCACCCATGACGTTGGTGGGGCGTACCGCCTTGTCGGTGGAAACCATGACAAAGGTCTCCACCCTCGATTCCAACGCCGCCGATGCCAAGGCGAAGGTGCCGAACACATTGTTGCGCAAGCCTTCCACCAGGTTGCACTCGACGAGCGGCACATGCTTGTAGGCAGCGGCATGGTAGAGGGTCTGCACGCCGAAGCTCGACAGGATCTCGCGCATCCGCTCTTGCTGCTGGATCGAGGCCAACAGTCCGCGCAGGCGGATGTGCCGGCCGTGCCGGCGCATCCACAGCTGCAGTTCCTGCTCGATGGCGTAGAGGGCATGTTCCGCATTATCCACCAGCACGAGCACGCGGGGTTCCTGCGCCAGGATCTGGCGACACAGCTCGGCCCCTATCGAGCCACCCGCTCCGGTCACCATCACCACCTTGTGCGCAATGTTGGCGCTCATCAGCTCGGCAAAGGGAGGAACGGGTTCACGCCCGAGGAGGTCTTCGACCTGCACATCGCAGGTATCCGCAATGCGCGATCGCCCCGAGACCAGGTCTTCCGAGCCAGGAATCGTCTGGACCGGGATCGAGAGACTCGCCAGCTGCTCGAGGATCTCGCGGCGACGGCAACGCGGCGCGCTGGGAATCGCCAGCAGCACCAGCTCGATGCCCAGCCGCTCGACCCACTTCTCGAGATCACCCGGACGATAGACGGGCAACCCCTCCACCAGCGACCCCTGCAGGCCTCGCCAATCATCGACGAAGGCCCGCGGGCGATATCGACCACCATGGTGCAGGGAGCGCGCCAGCTCCCCCCCGGCGGCGCCCGCGCCATAGATAATGACAGGCTGACGTTGATGACGTCGGGTCAACTGATAGAGCTCGAGGAGCAGCAACCTGAGGCCCCCCACCGCCATGACCGACAGCATGGCGAAGACTGGCATCACCTGCCAGGCCAACGGCCAACCTATCAGCAGATTCATCAACAGCAGATTGGCAGACACCAGCGCCACCCCCAACAGCAACGAGGCCATGACTTTCAGGTTCATGAACCTCAGCACGACGCGGTAAAGCCCCAGGGTCCCGAAAATAATGGGGGTGGACAGCGCCACCCAACACAACACCAACCAGGTTTCGGCCTGCTGCAGGGGCGTCTCACGCCCTACCAGCAGCAAGGCCACGATGATGGCAAGCGCAATCAGCAGCATATCGCCCAGCCGGAGCAGGCCCCGCTTGTAGAAGCGTGGCATCTTCACCAGCCTATCTAGAGCCAGCATTAAGTATCTCCCGTATCACGACAAGGCCGATCTCGTGACTGGGGCCCTGTCCACCTGGAGCAGGTCTGGCGCCACGCTCACCGGGTGATGTTCCACCGGTGATAAGGAGCGACATGGTGCCATGCATTCAATCGCCATCCCGCGGGCTCTGGTGCCCACGGGATGGTCGATCTTCAGGGGCTATAGCTCTCCGATATCGTCAACCGAAGTCGCGACGTCCCCCGGCAAGGTGATTGAAGGCAACAGCAGAGAGATCACGTTGTTCCAGCGCGCTACCGGCGCCGAGGTTACATAGACGACATCCTGAGGCTGGAGTGGAAAGCGGGTTCCCAGCATCAGTCGGGTGGCATCACTGATATCGAGTTGATACACGGTGGCCAGGGTTTCACTCTCGGCGGGTTCACCACGCACGACGAAGATGCCGGACGGCTCGGCGAGCCGCTCGTTGACCCCTCCTGCACGCGCCAGGGCGTCGGTCAAAGTGATACGCTCGTTGCCCAAGGCAATGGCGCCGGGTCTCAGCACCTGCCCCAACACCACCACATTCTGGTTCTCGGAGGTCGGGATATGCAGGATGTCACCGTCCCTCAGCAACCGATTCTGCGTAAGGTCCCCTCCCCGCAACAGGTTGAACAGGGAGAGGCGTTCTTCACGGCCCTGGCGCGTGAGCAGCACATTGTGCCAATCGGCATTGGGCAGCGCGCCTCCCACCTCGCTGATGGCGTCCAGTATGGTCAAGGGCTCGATATCGATGGGGACCATTCCGGGAGCCTGCACCGCCCCGCTCACATAGACCTTCTGGGAGCGGAAAGCCGCGACGCCAACCTCAACCTGGGGGTCCGTGAGTACGCTGGACAGCCGGCTTGTCAGCAATCGGCGCACTTCTTCGAGGGTCTTGCCCGCCACCTGCAGTCGTCCCACATAGGGATAGAACATGGTGCCATCGGGCCGTACACGGTTGCCGGTATCTTCCGGGGTACGCTCGGCCCCCGCGGGTATGGTCAGCTCAGGGTGGTCGTAGACGATGATGCTGAGCACATCACCAGGGCCGATCCGATATTCATAGCCTTCCACCGCTGCACTCAAGTCAGGCGGCGTGGCTCTCGCCATCATGACCTGCTGCAGCTCATCGGACATCGACCTGACGAGTGATGGCGTTATCGGACGCACTACGACCCTCTCATCCAGGTCCTTGCCCGCCTCGTCGGGTTCGAGATGCCCCCCCGGCGCAATGGCGCAACCCGAAATCACCAGCATCGACAGGATAAGGGGAACCAGCGCCAGGAGCCCAAGTCGTGGATGAGACTGTCTTCTGCTTCTGCGAACTTCAGTGTGCGCCACCATATCCACGCGCCTCTGGTTGATTCCTGCACCGCTGCCGCAACGGAATGATGTGTCGTCAGGCAGCTACCCTGGCAAAGCCCGGTGGTACCGCCCCGCGCTCTCCGCGCCACGAAGGTACCTTCGGTCACAGAGCGTCACGGGACGGTTAACATCAGCTTACGAAGTTACAGTACGTTCACAGAAGGAATATGCTGAGTCGAGCGGGATGGGATAAACCCAACGACAGGCGCGCCAACAACACCTGACATCTCGTGGCGGTGACAGCAAACAAGGGATATCGGCTAATGACAGCGAGATCAGTCTGGCAAGCGCGAGGAGTAGGAAACCGGATAAGACTCAGCTTAGAGGAAGGGGGATACTCACGAATGAAGTCAGGCAGGAGACCTTTCTCCGCCGGGAAGAGGGGCACAGAGAGACAGAGTGACGCGGGGGCCGCGGCAGGCCCTGTCCAGCGCGGGGGACCTCCGGGAGCGCGGTGGGCACTCCCGGAGGTGCGACCTGACTCAGCGCAGCGAGTCGCCCCGCCCCACGGCGTAATACATCAGGCCGTGCGCCTTGACCGCCTCGGGCTCGAACAGGTTGCGGCCGTCGACGATCACCGGCATGGCCAGCTGGGCCTTCAGCCAGGCGAAGTCCACCGAGCGGAAGGCCTTCCACTCGGTGCAGATCACCAGGGCATCAGCGCCCTGCACTGCCTCGGCACGGTCCTCGACCAGCTCGAGCTCCTTGTGGTCGCCATACAGGCGCCGGCACTCGCCCATGGCCTCGGGGTCGTAGGCCTTCACCCGGGCCCCGGCGGCCCATAGCGCCTCCATCAGGGTGCGACTGGGCGCATCGCGCATGTCATCGGTATTGGGCTTGAAGGCCAGGCCCCAGAGGCCGATGGTGCGCCCCTCGAGATCGCCATCGAAGGCCCGCACCAGCTTGCTGAACAGCGTGCCCTTCTGGCGCTGGTTCACGGCTTCCACCGCCCCCAGCAGCTCGGCCTGGTAGCCCACGTCGCCGGCGGTGCGCGCCAGGGCCTGGACGTCCTTCGGAAAGCAGGAGCCCCCATAGCCGCAGCCGGGATAGATGAACTGGTAGCCGATGCGCGGGTCGGAGCCGATCCCCCGGCGCACCTGCTCGATATCGGCGCCCAGCCGCTCGGCCAGGTTGGCGATCTCGTTCATGAAGCTGATCTTGGTGGCCAGCATGGCGTTGGCGGCGTACTTGGTCAGCTCCGCCGCCCGCACGTCCATGAACATCAGCTTTTCCTGGAGGCGAATATAGGGCGCATAGCACTCGCGCATCAGCGCCTTCACGCGCTCCGAGTCGGTCCCCACGATGATCCGCGCGCCATGGGTGAAATCCTCGATGGCCGCGCCTTCCTTGAGGAACTCCGGGTTGGAGCACACCTCGAAGTCGAGGTTCTGGCCCCGCTCCGCCAGCACCCCGGTGATGGTCTCGCGGACCCGGTCGGCGGTACCCACCGGCACCGTCGACTTGTCGACCACCACCTTCTCGTCGGTCATGTGCCGGCCGATGGTCTCGGCCACCGCCAACACGTACTGCAGATCGGCACTGCCGTCCTCGTCCGGCGGCGTGCCGACGGCAATGAACTGCAGGGTCCCGAAAGCCACCGCGGTGGCCGGGTCGGTGGTGAAGCGCAGCCGTCCCTCGCCGACATTGGCCTTCACCATGTCCTCGAGGCCCGGCTCGTAGATAGGAATCTCACCGGCCTCGAGCCGGGCGATCTTCTCCGCATCCACGTCCATGCAGAGCACCTCATGCCCCACATCGGCCAGGCAGGTCCCGGTGACCAGTCCCACGTAGCCGGTGCCGAATATCGTGATCTTCATTGATGCTCCCTGTGAGGTTCGAGGTTCGAGGTTCGAGGTTCGAGGTTCGAGGTTCGAGGTTCGAGGTTCGAGAAATTATTGGCGCCCGCGAAAGTGTTTCATCAAGCCGTACAGCATGCGGGAAAGTTCGTGGGCTTCTTCCACCCACTGGCTCCCGGTGTGGCGCTCTATGTAACCGATCTGCATGCCGATGTAAATCTGGGTGCGCAGTTCACCACAAGAGCCCTTGGCATAGTTCAGAAAACGGATACGGTCCTTCTCGCCCACTCCTTCGTCCCCCTCGGCGATATTGCTGGCGATGGAAAGCGATGACCGAGTGATCTGATCCCTGAAGCCGAAGTCCCGGGACTCCCGGAAAGTCTGGTAGATGCACACGGACAAGCGCGCGGCGCGCTTCCACACCTCTAACTCCTCGAATCGCATGGCGCACTCCCTGGCCCTTCGCTCTTACAGCTTAGACCTCCTACTTCCCCACGCGTACCTCCACTCTCATACCTTGCCCCTCGCACCTCGTCCCTCGCCCCTCAGTCCCCGTAATACCCCCGATACCATTCCACGAAGCGCCGCACGCCCTCCTGCACGCCCACCTTGGGCCGGTAGCCGGTGGCCTCGAAGAGCGCCTCGGTATCCGCCCAGGTGCGCGGCACGTCGCCGGGCTGCATGGGCTGGAAGTCACAGACGGCTTCCCGCCCAGTGGCCTGCTCCACCGCCCGCACGAACTCCATCAGCGCCACCGGGCTGCCATGGCCAATGTTATAGAGCGCATAGGGCGCACGGCTGGTGTCGGGCTGGTCATCCACTGACGAGACGACCCGCCGCTCGGGTACCACATCCAGGATCCGCACGATGCCCTCGACGATATCGTCGATGTAGGTGAAATCCCTCGACATGTCGCCGTGGTTGAACACCTGGATCGGCTCGCCGGCCAAGATGGCCCGGGTGAACTTGAACATGGCCATGTCCGGGCGCCCCCAGGGCCCGTAGACCGTGAAGAAGCGCAGCCCAGTGGTCGGCAGCTCATAGAGGTGCGAGTAGGTGTGCGCCATCAGCTCGTTGGCCTTCTTGGTCGCCGCATAGAGACTGATGGGATGGTCGACGTGGTCCGAGGTGTCGAAGGGTACCTTGTCGTTGGCGCCATACACCGAGCTGGACGAGGCATAGACCAGGTGGCCCACCCGCCCATGGCGACAGCCCTCCAGCACGTTGAGGTGCCCGATCAGGTTGGCATCCGCATAGGCATGGGGATTCTCCAGCGAATAGCGCACCCCGGGCTGGGCCGCCAGATGGATCACCCGGTCGAAGCCCTCCTTGGCGAAGAGCTCGGCCACCGCGTCCCGGTCGGCCAGGTCGAGCCGGAGGAAGCGCACATCCTGGCATCCCGCCAGATCGTCCAGCCGGGCCTGCTTGAGAGATACATCGTAGTAGGCGTTGAGGTTATCGATGCCGACGATCTCGTGACCCTGTCCGGAAAGGCGCTTGGCAACGGCATGGCCAATGAACCCCGCCATTCCCGTGATCAGCAGTTTCATAGTGGTGATGTCTCCTGCAGTCCCCCGCCCGCCTGACAGCGGGCTCGTTGGGCGAATTGTAACGCAGCGAGACAGCCAGGCCGAGCCATACAACGCCAAGCCCCGAGAGCCGCACCGGCGGGGACATGATAGAATCGGCGCATTCAAATACTCCGGGAATTAACATCGCCCCATGCCCATGCCCTCTTCCGCCTCGACGCCCGACGTCTCCGCCCAGGCCGATGCCGCGCCCGCCAAGCGCTTCGCCTTCGTGATCGAGGATCTCTACGGCGGCGGCGCCCAGAAATCGCTGCTCTATACCGCCGACCAACTGCGTCAGCGCGGCCACGCGGTGAAGGTCTTCACCCTGCGTGAGCGGATCGAACATCGCTTGCCCGAGGGCCTGGACATCGAGAATCTCGGCGTGGTCACCTGGTTCACCAAGGCGACCAGCACGGTGTTGACCGAGAAGTGGCAGGCCTCGCGGATCGCCAAGGCCCTCGAGGCCTGGCGGCCGGATGTGGTGATCTCCTGCTCCTGCGACAAGATCACCCGCCACCTGGACCTGCCGAACCTCTATTTCTGGGTGAAATCGGACGTCTCGGCCAAATTCAATGACCCGAAGCAGCGTCGCCGGGCCTTCGACAAGGTGCGACACTTCTACCGTGGCCGCCAGGTCATCGCCGTCTCCCAGGGGGTGAAGGCCAACCTGGAACAGGTGGTGGGGCTCGAGGCCGAGCGCATCGTGCCCATCTACAACCCCTACGAGCGCGAGCCCTTCGTTGCCATGGCCGACGAGCCGGTGTCGCTGCCCGAGGGCGAGTACTTCCTCTGCGTGGCCGCCCTCGAGCCCCGCAAGCGCCACGACCGGCTGCTGCGGGCCTATGCCGAAAGCGGGATCGAAACGCCGCTTGCCATCATGGGCAAGGGCAAGCCGGAGCATGAGGCGGAGCTCGAGCGCCTGGTCGAGGAGCTTGGCTTGAGCGAGCGCGTCAAGCTGCTCGGCTACTACCATAACCCCTACCCCTTCATTCGCCATGCCAAGGCCATGGTGCTGACCTCGGATGCCGAGGGACTGCCGCGTGTGCTGATCGAGGCGCTGCTGCTGCACACCCCGGTAATCAGCGTGGACTGCCCCAGCGGGCCGAAGGAAATCCTGACCCAGGAGCTCGCGGACTTCCTGGTGGCCCCCGATAACGAAAAGGGCCTGGCCGATGCGATCGCACGCATGGACCAGGCCCCGGTGACCATCGAGCCGCGCCACTACCGGCAGTTCCTCAAGGAGACCGTGCTGCCGCAGTTCGAGGCGCTCTAGGACTCGCCATAACCATGAAGCTGCTGGACATCCCCTTCGACGATCGCCGTCGCCGCTATCTGGTGTTTCACCCGAGTGCTCTGCCGGGCGAGCTGCGCCTGGCCAGTACGAAGACCACCGCGGCCTTCGAGGCGGTGGCCAGCAGTCGCTTCTACCTGAGCGAGGACGGCCGCCTCCTCGCCAAGGTGGTGCCCGACAAGTTCCACAAGCGCCATCGCCCCCTGGGCTGGGTGTGGCGGGACTACCTCGAGAAGCGCTGCCTGCTGCAATCGGATGCCCGCAAGGAATACCTCAGCCTGCGCATCCTGCAAGACGCCGGCCTGGCCACGCCCCACTGCCATGGCTGGGGCGTCTCACTGAATCCCT
The DNA here is from genome assembly GCF_003966155.1 of Halomonas nitroreducens. GTDB lineage: Bacteria > Pseudomonadota > Gammaproteobacteria > Pseudomonadales > Halomonadaceae > Halomonas > Halomonas nitroreducens. Next base: position 541 of record NZ_RXNS01000023.1, on the reverse strand, counting down.
GCAACCGCAATGCCTCGCTGCTGCTGCTCGAGCACGTGGCGGATGCCCGCATGGGTGGCGAGGTGTTCGATGCCCTCGGCGAGGCCGAGCGAGGCCGCTTCCTCGAGCGCCTTTGCAACGAGGTGGCCCTGCTGGCAAGGGCCGGCTACGCCCATCGCGACCTGCACTACAACAACCTGTTGGTGAAGGCCGATGGCCGGCTCGTATGGATCGACGCCCATGTGCGCCGCCTGCCAACGAAAAGAGCCGACCAATGGCCGGCTCTCGAACGGTCCTTGACCGTCAACAAGCTGCGGGGCGAGCGCTATCGCGCACAGGCAGCCTCGCGCCTGCAGGCGTTGTTGCATTAGCGGGCCAGAGGTGGGGTGAAGGGTAAGGGTCGAGGGGTGAGGGTCGAGGGTCGAGGGTCGAGGGTCGAGGGTCGGAGCCTGTCAACATAGTTGGCACATGAAATGACTTCGGCTCTTTAAAATCCTGATGCCTGTGACATCGGGACCCGCTCGGGATTCAGGTGCACGATTTCTGGCAAGCTGAGGTTTCG
>NZ_RXNS01000022.1 GCF_003966155.1 Halomonas nitroreducens | reverse complement strand
TTCAAGTACTTCGGCTTCACCGTGGAGAACCTGCTGGCCGAAGCCGAGCAGTTGCTGGAGGATGCCGACGACTGATCGAGGCGTTCGGCACACGCACAAAGGGCACGGCGTCGGCCGTGCCTTGTTCATATGCGCCCTATGGCCTGGCGCTGATCGAAAACGACATCAGCATCTTCGGAGTTCGTCATGCCATCCGTGCGCGATGCTATCGAGTCTCTCGCTGATGGTCGCGATACCGGCGACCCAGGGGGCATTCGCCGCTAGCGGCCCCATGCCAGCCTGAATCATCAGCCTCCGGTTAGTCGGCTGGGCCTTTCCGTGAACAACCTGGTGGGTTTACACAGCTAGTCGAGGCAGCCGCCCGGCTATCCTTCGACACCCAGACCAGCATCCGCAGGGCCCCGAGCGATGGCGCACGACGACGAGCGCGGTATGCCTCAGGGCCGCGTATTGATCACGCTGGCCTCGACCGGGAGGGCATTACCGCAACCTGACCCGGCTGTTCAGCGACGCCCTGGCATGCAGTTTGTGCGCTGCGCCGCGTCCCGTGGCCCCTCGCAGCCGCGACCCTCCCCAGGGGCAGGGCCTTGAAACCCCGCCCGAGCGTCACCACATCTCCATCGCTGGTCCACTCCGGACCCCGCCGCGCGGCTGACCGCCGTCGGATGCGAGATCGAATCTGAAACTGATCACAACCCCAGGAGGTGATTGGATGTCAGTGCAGACATCGTCCAACCGACCGCTGGAACAGGCGAAATCCCATACCGTCGTCGATGCCCCGGATCCCCAGAGTCGGGTACGCAGTGCGCCGCTGCCCGGGGAGGATCCCTACCCGACCCGTCTCGCCGAGCCCCTCGACCTGCCCTGGCTCAACCGCCAGGAGCCGGTGGTCAAGGGGCGCGACCGGGAGGGGCCGCTCAGCGCCGAGCAGCTCGACGCCTTCGAGCGCCGCGGTTTCCTCTTCGAACCGGACTTCCTCGACGGCGAGGAGCTCGATGCATTGCGTCGGGAGCTGTCCGCCCTGCTGGACCGCGACGACTTCCGGGGCCGTGACTTCAGCATCACCGAGCCCCAGGGCAACGAGATCCGCTCGCTGTTCGCCGTGCACTTCCTGTCGCGGCTGTTCGGTCGCCTGGCCCACGACGAGCGGCTGGTGGGCCGTGCCCGGCAGATCCTCGGCGGCGAGCCCTATGTCCATCAGTCCCGCATCAACTACAAGCCCGGCTTCGAGGGCAAGGGCTTCAACTGGCATTCCGACTTCGAGACCTGGCACGCCGAGGACGGCATGCCGGCCATGCATGCGGTGAGCGCCTCCATCGTGCTGACCGACAACCACACCTTCAATGGCCCGCTGATGCTGGTGCCCGGCTCCCATCGGGTGTTCGTGCCCTGCCTCGGCGAGACTCCGGAGGACCACCACAAGCAGTCGCTGAAGACCCAGGAGTTCGGCGTGCCGAGCCGCGAGGCCCTGCGCCGGCTGATCGACCGGCATGGCATCGAAGCGCCCACCGGGGCCGCCGGCGGCCTGCTGCTGTTCGATTGCAACACCCTGCACGGCTCCAATGCCAACATGTCGCCGGACCCGCGCAGCAACGTCTTCTTCGTCTACAACCGACGCGACAACCGTTGCGTCGAGCCCTATGCGGCGAGCAAGCGTCGCCCTCGCTTCCTGGCTCACGCGCCCGGCGAGGACTGGTCGGCGGACGCCTGACGCGGACCCGCGGGGGGGAGTAGACTGGGAACTCCCGCAGTCGTCCGCGGGTATCCCCGAACAAGGAGTCGAGAGGCATGCGCTTCGTCCCCCGCTTCACCGATGGTCAGGCCTTCCCGGAGCCGTTGGGCAAGATCGTCTGCGTCGGCCGCAACTACGCCGAGCATGCCCGGGAGCTGAACAACCCGGTGCCCAACCAGCCGTTGCTGTTCATCAAGCCGGCCACCAGCGCCGTGAGCCTCGAGGCCCCCATCACGGCGCCCTTCGAGCGGGGCGATGTGCATTACGAGACCGAGCTGGCGCTGCTGATCGGCCAGCCGCTGACCCATGCCTCCGCCGAGGAGGCGGAGCGCGCCATCGTCGGGATCGGCCTGGCCCTCGATCTGACCCTGCGCGACATCCAGGCGGTGCTCAAGGAGAAGGGCCAGCCCTGGGAGGTGGCCAAGGCCTTCGATGGCGCCTGCCCGCTGTCGGCGTTCCTGCCCCTCGAGGCGATGCCCAACTGGAGCGGCCTGGAGTTCACCCTGACGGTGGACGGCGAGGCCCGCCAGCATGGCCGGGGCGCGGATATGCTGTTCCCGGTGCCGGAACTGGTCGCCGAAATGAGCCGCCACTTCACCCTCGAGCCGGGTGACGTGGTGCTCACCGGCACGCCTGCCGGGGTCGGCAAGCTGCCGCGGGGCGCCGAGCTGCGCCTGGAGCTGATCGACGGCATGGTGGTGACCACCCGCGTCATGGACTGACCGGGACGTCCCCACTTGACAAGGGCCCCGCCGGCAGCGCCGGCGGGGCCCTGTCGGGTCGGCCGTGGGCGCGCCCTCACTCCAGGTAGGTGTAGCCTTCCAGGCCGTCGGAGAGGTCGTCGAGGAAGCGCGCCTGGTCGTCGGCGGCCAGGCCGCTGGCGGCGAGCTGCTCGGCCAGTCGGGTGCGCAGCACCTCGGCATCGAAGTCCACATAGCCCAGCACGTCGGCGACCCGGTCGCCGCGGCGCACGTGGTCGAAGCGCCACTCGCCGGCCGCGTCGAGGGCGGCGTCCACCGAGTCGGTGTCGCCGAACAGGTTGTGCAGGTCGCCGAGGATCTCCTGGTAGGCGCCCACCAGGAAGAAGCCCATCAGGCGTTCCTCGCCCTCCCGCCACTCCGGCAGCGGCAGCGTGGCCTCAACCCCCTGGCCGTCCACGTAGCCGTCGATGCGCCCGTCGCTGTCGCAGGTGATGTCCTGAATCACCGCCCGTCGCGAGGGCTCGCGGTCCAGGCCGGCCAGCGGCAGCACCGGGAAGATCTGGTCGATGCCCCAGACGTCGGGCACCGACTGGAACAGCGAGAAGTTGACGAACAGCTTGTCGGCCAGTTTCTCGGCCAGCTCGTCGTGGATCTCGCGGTGGGCGCGGTTGCGCGGGTCGAGGCGCTCGCGCAGCCGCGCACAGGCGGCGGCATAGACCCCTTCGCCCTCGGCGCGGGCCGCGAGGCCGGCCAGGCCCATGACGAAGCGGTCCTGCAGCTCGCCGATGGCCTGGACCAGGTCGTGCCAGGCCTCGACCAGGCCCCGCGGGTCATGCATGGCCCTAAGCTCGTCGTGGACCCGCCACAGCTCGTCGACCTGGGGGTCACTCTCGATCCGGGGCGGCGGCGGCTGGGTGTCGACGCGCTCCTCGCCGATCACGTTGGTGACCAGCACGGCGTGGTGGGCGGTCAGGGCCCGGCCGGACTCGCTGATCAGGTGGGGATGGGGCAGGCCCTCGCCCTCGCACACCTGGGCGAAGGCCGCGACCACGTTGCGGGCGTATTCGCGCATCGAGTAGTTGATCGAGCAGAAGCTGCGCGAGCGGGTGCCCTCGTAGTCGATGCCGAGCCCGCCGCCCACGTCCACGGTATCCACCGGCGCGCCCAGGGCCAGCAGGCTCTGGTAGAAGCGTGCGCACTCGCGCAGGCCGCGCTGGATGTCGCGGATGTTGGCGATCTGCGAGCCGAGGTGGAAGTGCACCAGCTGCAGGCTGGCCAGGGCGTCGGCCTCCACGAGCCGGGCCACCACGGCCTGGATCTGCCCGGCGGTGAGGCCGAACTTGGACTTCTCGCCGCCGGTATTCTGCCACTTGCCCTTGCCCACCGACGCCAGCCGGGCGCGCAGGCCGATCCGTGGCGTGACGCCGAGCCGGCCGGCCTCCTCGAGGATCAACGGCAGCTCGGAGAGCTTCTCCACCACCAGGTAGACGCGGTGGCCGAGCTTCTCGCCCATCAGCGCCAGGCGGATGTACTCGCGGTCCTTGTAGCCGTTGCAGACGATCAGCGAGGGGCCGTCGCCGGACAGCGCCAGCACCGCCAGCAGCTCAGGCTTGCTGCCGGCCTCGAGGCCGACCCGGCCGCGGCCGCGTTCCTGGGTGGCCAGGATTTCCTCGACCACCCGGCGCTGCTGGTTGACCTTGATCGGGTAGACCGCGGTGTAGCCCCCCGTGAAGCCTTCCTCGCCCATGGCGCCGTCGAAGGCGGCACACAGCTGCTCGACCCGGTCATGCAGGATGTCGGTGAAGCGGATCAGCACCGGCAGGCGCAGGCCGGCCTGGCGCAGCCGGGCAATCAGCGGGGCGAGCGGCAGCGAGGGGCCGTCGGTCTCGCCGCCGAGCGGGCGCACCAGGGCCAGGCCGTCGTCGTCCACGTCGAAGTAGCCGCTGCCCCACTGGTCGATGTTCCAGGTGTGCCGTGCGCGGTGCGCGGGGCCCGCGGCGCTGCCCATCGCCAGGCTCATGGCCGGGCCTCGGGCAGCGGCAGGGCGCCTTCCTCGAGGCGCCGCAGCAGCACGGTGCGGAACTGCTCCGGGTCGTGGGGGGTGAGGTCGTGGGCCGGCGGGTCCACGTAGACCACCAGCAGCCGGGACAGCCAGTAGCGCAGCGCCGTCATCCGCAGCATCATCGCCCAGGCATCCCGCTCGGCCGGCACCAGCGGGCGGCGGGCCTGGTAGGCGCCGAGGATGGCGTCGTAGCGTGCCGGGTCGAGGCGGCCATCGGGCTCGGTGGCCCAGTCGTTGATGACGATGGCCAGGTCGAACAGCAGGTCACCGGTGCAGCCGTTGTAGAAGTCGATCAGCCCGCCCAGGCGGTCGCCGTCGAACAGGGTATTGTCGCGGAACAGGTCGCCATGGATCGCGCCCTGAGGCAGCTCGGGGGCCTCGTCGAAGAAGCCCTGGTAGATCTCCACCTCGTCCTTCATCAGGGTCTGGTCCTCCGGCGAGAGGTAGACCAGGACCTTGTGGTGCATCGGCAGCAGCCAGTGCAGGTCGCGGGGATTGGGCCGATTGCCGGGGAAGTGCTGCGACACCCGATGCATGCGCCCCAGGGCGTCGCCGAGCGCCCGGCACTGGGCCAGATTCGGGTCGCGGGGGTGCTTGCCGGGCAACCGCGGGAACAGCAGCGCCGGCTTGTCGGCCAGGCTATGCAGGGCGACGCCGTCACGGTCGTGGAGCGGCCCCGGCACCGGCAGGCGGTGCTCGTCCAGGTAGTCGAGCAGCTCGACGAAGAACGGCAGCTCCTCGTGCTCGCCCTGCTCGAACAGGGTCAGCACCAGCTCGCGACGGTCAGTGGTGACGAAGAAGGTGCTGTTCTCGGTGCCGGCGGGCACGCCCTCGAGGGAAACCAGCGAGCCGGCATCGAAGCGGCTCAGGAAATCCGCGACCTGGGAGTCGGTAAGCGGTGTGAATACGGCCATGTGTCTCTCGCCCGGGAATGCCAAGCCGCCTATTGTAGCGGCTTGTCGCCGCGATGCACGAACCGGTTGGACCGGGGCCCGCCGGCCGGCGACGAGGCCCCGGGCGGCGAGGTCAGAAGCGCTTGATCACCCACTGGGGCACGGCGATGCGATCCCCTTGCTGGCGCTCGAAGTTGCCGTCGCCGTCGTGGTCGACCAGGTAGTAGGAAGGGCCCGCCGAGGGCCGGATCTCGATGGCATACAGCGCGCCGTTGACCCGGTACTCGCGGATGGTGCGGTCCTCCTCCTGGCGGATGGTGATGTCGGGCTCGACGTCGCCGCTGGACTGGGCCAGCACCGGTGCCGTGGCAGCGGTCAGGCAGGCGCCGACCAGCAGCGCAGACAGCAGGCGAGGGATGGGCATCATGGGTCCTCCTGGGCCACGGGATGTATCCCCAGTGTAAGTGCTTGGCGGGACGAGGCCTACCTCGGCGCGGCAAACGCCGTCGCCAATGCGTATCATGGGTGACCCGGATCAGGCTTTCAGCCCCGACATTGACTTCCGCCCAGACCTCAAGGGATGCCGATACATGGCCGACACCCCCATCGTACTCGTCGACGGTTCCTCCTATCTGTACCGCGCCTTCCATGCCCTGCCGCCCCTGACCACCTCGGACGGCCAGCCCACCGGCGCCATCAAGGGCGTGCTCAACATGCTCAAGCGGCTGATCAAGGACTACCCCGACAGCCCCATGGCGGTGGTCTTCGATGCGCCGGGCAAGACCTTTCGCGATGAGCTCTTCGAGCAGTACAAGGCGCACCGGCCGCCCATGCCGGACGACCTGCGTTCCCAGGTCGCGCCGCTCCACGAGTGCGTGAAGGCGCTCGGACTGCCGCTGCTGTGCATCGAGGGCGTGGAGGCCGACGACGTCATCGGCACCCTGGCCCGGCGGGCCACCGAGGCTGGCCGGGACGCGGTGATCTCCACCGGCGACAAGGACATGGCTCAGCTGGTCAACGAGCACATCACCCTGGTCAACACCATGAAGGACGAGACCCTGGACGTGGCCGGGGTGAAGGAGAAGTTCGGCCTGCCGCCGGCGCGGGTCATCGACTTCCTGGCGCTGATGGGCGACAAGGTCGACAACATTCCCGGCGTGCAGGGCGTCGGCGAGAAGACCGCCCTGGGCCTGCTGCAGGGCATGGAGGGCGGCCTCGAGACCGTCTATGCCGACCTGGAGAAGGTCAAGACCCTGGGCTTTCGCGGTGCCAAGACGCTGCCCAAGAAGCTCGAGGAACACCGCGACCAGGCCTTCCTGTCCTACAAGCTCGCCACCATCAAGACCGACTGCGACCTGCCGGTGGGGCTCGACGACCTGGACATCGCCCACCCGGACCGGGAGGCGCTGCTCGAGCTCTACCGGCGGCTGGAGTTCCGGGCCTGGCTGTCGGAGCTGCTGGAGGGCAGTGACGAGGGCGTCGACGACGTGGCGGGCGGCACAGCCGCCCCCGACGGCGAGGCGGCAACCGGGAAGGCCCACGGCAGCGCGGCCCGCCGCGACGCGGTGATCCTCGAGCAGGCCCAGCTGGACGACTGGCTGGCGCGGCTCGAGGACGCCGAGGCCTTCTGCTTCGACCTGGAGACCACCAGCCTCGACTACATGGACGCCGAGATCGTCGGCGTGGGGTTGGCCCTCGAACCGGGGGAGGCTGCCTATATCCCGCTGGCCCACGACTACCTGGACGCTCCGGCGCAGCTCGACCGCCGGGCGGTGCTCGAGGCGCTGCGGCCGCTGTGGGCCGATGCCGGCAAGGCCAAGGTCGGCCAGAACCTCAAGTACGACATCTCGGTGCTGGGGCGGCATGGCTACGAGGTGGCTGGCTCGCTGGACGACACCATGCTCGAGTCCTACGTGCTCGACTCCACCGCCACCCGCCACGACATGGACTCGCTGGCGCTCAAGTACCTGGGCGAGAAGACGGTGAGCTTCGAGGACATCGCCGGCAAGGGCGCCAAGCAGCTGACCTTCAACCAGATCGCCCTGGAGCAGGCCGCGCCCTATGCCTGCGAGGACGTCGACATCACCCTGCGCCTGCACCACGAGCTGCGCCCCCGGGTCGAGGCCGAGGGGCGCCTGGCCGAGGTGCTCGACACCCTCGAGCGGCCGCTGATCCGGGTGCTGTCGCGCATGGAGCGTGGCGGGGTGGCGCTGGACGTCGAGCGCCTGCATACCCAGAGCCGCGAGCTCGGCAAGCGCATCGGCGAGCTGGAGGAGAAGGCCTATGAGCTCGCCGGGCGCGAGTTCAACCTCGGCTCGCCCAAGCAACTCGGCCAGATCCTCTTCGAGGAACAGCAGATCCCGGTGATCAAGAAGACCCCCAAGGGGGCGCCGTCCACCGCCGAGGCAGTGCTCGAGGAGCTGGCCCTGGACTATCCGTTGCCCAAGGTGATCATGGAGCATCGCGGGCTCTCCAAGCTGCGCTCCACCTACACCGACAAGCTGCCCAAGCTGGTCAACAAGGCCACCGGGCGGGTCCACACCAGCTACCATCAGGCGGTCACCGCCACCGGGCGGCTGTCCTCCTCCGACCCCAACCTGCAGAACATCCCGATCCGAACGGAAGAGGGCCGCAAGATCCGCCAGGCCTTCGTGGCGCGGCCGGGCTATCGTATCGTCGCCGCCGACTACTCGCAGATCGAGCTGCGCATCATGGCACACCTCTCCGGCGACAAGGGGCTGCTCGAGGCCTTCGCCGAGGGCCGCGATATCCATGCCGCCACCGCCGCCGAGGTGTTCGGCGTGGCGCTGTCCAAGGTCTCCGGCGAACAGCGCCGCAGCGCCAAGGCGATCAACTTCGGGCTGATCTACGGCATGAGTGCCTGGGGGCTGGGCCGCCAGCTGCATATCGACCGCAACCAGGCCCAGACCTATATCGACCGCTATTTCGACCGCTACCCCGGCGTGGCCCGTTACATGGAGCGTATCCGTTCACAGGCCGCCGAGGACGGCTACGTGGAGACGGTCTTCGGTCGGCGCCTCTACCTGCCGGAGATCCACTCCCAGAACCGGGCGCGCCGCCAGGGCGCCGAGCGCACGGCCATCAACGCCCCCATGCAGGGCACCGCGGCGGACATCATCAAGCGCGCCATGATCGACGTCGACGGCTGGCTGGAGCGCGAGACCATCGATGCCATGATGGTCATGCAGGTCCACGACGAGCTGGTCTTCGAGGTCAAGGACAGCGAGGTGGCCTCCTTCATCGAGCAGGTGAAGGGCCATATGCAGGCCGCCGCCGAGCTCGACGTGGCGCTGATCGTCGAGGCCGAGAGCGGCGCCAACTGGGACGAGGCGCACTGAACCGTCCCCGGCAACGACAAGGCCCGCGGCAGTGCCGCGGGCCTCTGGTCCTCGCTGCTTGAGGGTTGGCGACGCCTCGGTGGCGTCTTACCGCCAGCCGACGCGATCGAAGATCCGCACCGCCTGGGGGTTGTTCTCGCCCAGCACGCTGACGTTCAGATCGTCGGTCTTGAAGTCGCCCCAGGAGGCCAGGACCTCGTCGATCTCCACCCCGTCGACGACCGGGAACTCGTGGTTGCCGGCGGCGAAGATCTCCTGGGCCTGGTCGGAGGCCAGGAACTCGAGGAAGCGCACGGCGTTGTCCGGGTGGGGCGCGCCCTTGACCATGCCGGCGCCGCCGATGTTGACATGGGCACCGCGGTCGTCCTGGTTCGGGAACAGGATCTGGACCTTCTCGGCGGCCTCACGGTCGCCCGCGTTGTCGGACTTCAGCAGGCGCACGTAGTAGTAGTGGTTGGCCACGGCCAGGTCGCACTCGCCGCTGGCCACGCCGAGGATCTGGTCGGTATCGCCGCCCTCGGGCTGGCGCGCGAAGTTGTCGACCACCCCCTGGGCCCACTCCTCGGCGCCTGCCTCGCCGTGGTGCGCGATCATCGAGGCCAGCAGGGACTGGTTGTAGATGTTGTTCGAGGAGCGGATGCAGACCTCGTCCTCGAAGCGCGGAGCGGCGAGGTCCTCGTAGCTGGCGATCTCGTCGGCGCCGATGGCCTCGGGATTGTAGAAGATGGCCCGCACGCGCTGGCTGAAGCCGAACCACTTGCCCTCGGGGTGACGCATGGCCTCGGGCAGGCGCTCGGCCAGCACCTCGGATTCGACCTCCGCGAAGATGTCCTCCTGCTCGGCGCGCCACAGGCGACCGGCATCCACGGTCATCATCACGTCGGCCGGGCTGGCCTGGCCCTCGCGCTTGATGCGCTGGATGAGCTGGTCGGAGTCACCCTCCAGGATGTTGACCTCGATGCCGGTCTCCTCGGTGAAGGCGTCGTAGAGTGCCTGGTCGGAGTCGTAGTGGCGTGCCGAGTAGATGTTCACTTCGTCGGCCGATGCCTGGGTGGCGAAGGCCGCGCCGGCCAGCAGGGCGGTGAGCGGCAGGACGAGACGGCGTTGCTGGGTCATCGAGAACCTCATGGGCGAGTGGTCGGGATGCAATCTAGAATGAGAATGCGTTACATTATTCTGAGCCATTGAAGCGCCTGGCCCGGACGGCGTCAACTGCGGCGATGGGGTGGGGCTGATCTGGGTCAATACCGGCTGCCGTTCAGCCCGGCGAGGAAAATTGCAACGTATTTACGAAGCTTTCGCGTTACCATGTACGCCCACTTTTCCACTCGGCCGATCCGACTGTGCCTATGACCAGCCAACCGTCGCTGTCCACCGCGGGACACGTCGTGCCGGGCCCGGCCCCGGTGCTCGCCATGCACAATATCCGACACGCCTACGGGCATCACCTGGCCGTGGAGGATGTCGGCCTGGAGGTGTGTCAGGGCGAGGTCGTCTGCCTGCTCGGGCCGTCGGGCTGTGGCAAGACCACGCTGCTGCGCATCGTCGCCGGCCTCGAGGTCCTCCAGCAGGGCCGGGTGGACCTCAACGGCCAGGCGATCGGCCGGCCCGACCGCAGTCATGTGCCGCCGGAGAAGCGCAACGTGGGGCTGGCCTTCCAGGACTCGGCGCTGTTTCCCCATCTCAGCGTGCTGGAGAACGTCACCTTCGGCCTGGGGTCCCTGCCGGGCCGCCAGCGCCGCCGGCGTGCCATGGAACTGCTCGACCAGCTGGGCATGGGCCGTTATGCGGAGAGCTACCCGCACACCCTGTCGGGCGGCCAGCAGCAGCGCGTGGCCCTGGCCCGGGCGCTGGCCCCGGCGCCGCAGCTGATGCTGCTGGACGAGCCCTTCTCGAGCCTCGATGCGCGGCTGCGTGACCGTATCCGCGACGACACCCTGCATGTGCTGAAGAAGGTCGGGTCCGGGGCGCTGCTGGTGACCCACGACCCGGAAGAGGCGATGTTCATGGCCGACCGCATCGCCCTGATGCGCGATGGCCATATCGTCCAGATGGGCACGCCGCGGGAGCTCTACTGCGCCCCGGTGGACCCCTTCGTGGTCACCTTCTTCGGCGAGGTCAACGAGTTGGAGGGCGTGGTGGGCCAGGGACGCGTGGACACCCCCGTGGGGGAGGTCATGGTGCCCGGGCTGCCGGAAGGGGCGCGGGTGCGGGTGATGATCCGCCCCGAGGCCCTGCGGGTGGTGGCCCTCGACGAGCCCCCGGCCGATCACCACAGCCATGTGATCATGGCCAAGCTGCTGGGGCGCACCAGCCTGCTGCATATCTGCGCCCACGCCGGCGGCGGTCGGGAGTCCCACCTGCATGCCCGGGTGCCCGGCGTCTTCCTGCCCGACGAGGGGCAGCCGGTCACGATCCGGCTGGATCCGTCACAGGTCTTCGTCTTTCCGGCCGACCCGGGCACGGCTGCCGGGGCGGGAGCCGCGCATGGCGAGGCTGAGGAAGATCACCGGGATTATGCCTACGGCCACGATGGTCAGTGAGGCGGTGGAGGCCTCGGCGAGGCGCTCGTCCGCGGCCAGGTTGTGGGCGCGCACCGCCAGGGTGTCGAAGTCGAAGGGGCGCAGGATGATGGTCGCCGGCAGCTCCTTCATCACGTCGACGAAGACCAGGATGCCGGCGGCCAGCAGGCTGCCGCGCATGATCGGGGTGTGCACCCGGCGCAGGGTGCCGCCGGCGGTCTGACCCAGGGTGCGGGCCGCCGCGTCCATGCTCGGCGTCACCTTGCCGAGGCTCGCCTCCAGGGCATTGAAGGACACCGCCAGGAAGCGCACCACGTAGGCATAGATCAGGATAAAGGCCGAGCCGCTGAAGATCAGCCCGGCGATCACCCCGTAGTGCTCGCGCAGCAGGCCGTTGATGGTGTCGTCCAGCCAGGCGAAGGGAATCAGGATGCCCACGGCCACCACCGAGCCCGGCACGGCGTAGCCCATGGCGGCGACGCGGGTGGCGGTGCGGGTCACGGGTCCCGGATGCAGGCGCGCCCCGTAGCTCAGCACCAGGGCCAGCCCCACGGCGACCAGCGCGGCCAGCGCGGCCAGCAGCAGGCTGTTGCCGGCGAACTCCAGGAACTGGGCACCGAACAGCGAATCCCCCCCGCGCACCGAGAGAAAGCCCAGCAGGCCGCTGGGGATCAAGAAGCCCACCATCACTGGCGCCAGGCAGGCCAGGCAGGCCGCCAGGCCCCGCCAGCCGCGGAGCCGGAACTCGGGGAGCTGCTGGTAGCGGCTCGAGGTGTGGAAGTAGCGCCGCTTGCCCCGGGACCAGCGTTCCAGCAGCACGAAGACGATCACGAAGGCCAGCAGGCAGGCCGCCAGCTGGGCGGCGGCGACCTGTTCGCCCATGCCGAACCAGGTGCGGTAGATGCCGGTGGTGAAGGTGTCGACGCCGAAGTACTGCACGGCCCCGAACTCGTTGAGGGTCTCCATCAGGGCCAGTGATACGCCGCCGACGATCGCCGGGCGCGCCAGCGGGATCGCCACGCTGGTGAACAGCCGCCAGGGGCCGCGGCCCAGGGTACGGCCCACGTCCAGCACGCACACCGACTGCTCCAGGAACGCCGCCCGGGCCAGCATGTAGACATAGGGGTAGAGCACCAGCGTGATCAGTGTCGCGGCGCCGCCCAGGGAGCGCACGTCGGGAAAGAAGTAGTCGCCGCGCCCCCACTCGAAGGTCTCGCGCAGCCAGCTCTGCAGGGGGCCGGCATACTGCAGGAAGTCGGTGTAGGCATAGGCGATCACGTAGGTCGGCACCGCCAGGGGAAGCAGCAGCGCCCACTCGAACAGCTTGCGCCCGGGAAAGCGGCACATCACCACCAGCCAGGCCGTGCCGGTGCCGATCGCGAAGGTGCCGATGCCCACCGTGACCACCAGGAACAGGGTGTTGGCAAGATAGCGCCCGAGCACCGTGCTGGCCAGGTGTTGCCAGATGCCGCCGGCCGGCATGGCGATGTGGGCCAGGACCACCAGCACCGGCAGGGCCACGACCAGGGCGATGCCGATGGTCAGGGCGCTCCAGGCGTTAAAGCGCAGCGACAGGCGCCGCGCGAGGGAAGACGGCCGGGGGCTGGCGGGGTTGGACAAAGGAATGACTCCTTCCGGTAGCGGGCGTGAACCGGCTGAATGCGACGAGAGTGCAGGCGAGAATACTATCAGCTGGTGCCCCGGCCTGCAGCTGCACCACGTGCCGACGCGGGATTGTCATCCCGAGGTGCCATCCAGGAGGGCGGGCATCGAGTCGACGGCAAGGCGTGGCGCGATGCCGTGGGCATGAGGCCAGGGGAGGGCGCCGGATCCCGGCGCCACCCGCGACATTGGTCACATTGTGCAACCCCTTGGTGGCACTCATCCTTGCGTTGAATCTGCGCGATGAGACGCCCGTTTCAATAGCGCCCCGGCGCTCCTAGGCTGAAGCTGTCGATTCCGGTCTCGACGGATGTGGGGAGATGCTCTCAATGAGATTCAGCCAGCTTGGCAGGACCCTCGCTCAAGGCGCACCGCTGGCACCGACCGGTGGTTGGTGTCCCCGGGGGAGGGTGTCGGCCCCGGCCGGACGGTGCGGCGACCTGCTCCTCTCCGCTCTCGCTAAGGCCCCGCGCCCCGCCGCTGAAGGTTATCCATTGGTCGCAGCACGGTTTGCCCCCGCCCTGCCGCAACGCCACCGACCCAGGATCTCAAGGCGGTTTTTTTTTCTAGTCAAGGCTTGCGCTTACCGTCGAAACAGCGGGTTCCGCAAGATGTCACGGCCGCGCCGGCTTTCGCGAGATGGCACGCAATTTTGGTCATACCAATTTACCGTAGTTGAAAAGGCGTGAGGACCGCTATAGCGTCACGGGCCATCGTTGGTCGCTGCTGATGGAGCAGGCCTACACTGGCTCAGGAAGGTCGCCTAGTTCCTCTTGGGCTGCCGGATGATTCTTACATCGTCTTGCCGATGGGCGAGACATGCAGAAGCTGAAGCAACACAACAAGAGTATGGAGACTTCAACAATGAAACTCGTCAAGACCATGGCCGGCTGCGCCGGCGCGCTCGCCCTCGTTACCGGTTCCGCCTTTGCCGACGACCTGCGCTGGCGCATGCCGACGGCCTTCTCGACCAATCTGCCGGGCCTGGGTTCGCCGGCGGCCTGGGTCGCGGACAACCTGACCACCGCCTCCGACGGCTCCATCGAGGTGCGCGTCTACGAGCCGGGCGAACTGGTGCCGGCCTTCGACATCCTGCAGTCCGTCTCCGATGGCAAGGTCCAGGCAGGTTACACCTGGATCGGCTATGACCAGGGCAAGGTGCCGGCCGTGCCGCTGTTCGCCGCCGTGCCCTTCGGCCTCAAGCCCTGGGCCTTCACCGGCTGGTACTACTACGGTGGCGGCCACGAGATGCTGCAGGAGGTCTACGCCAACAAGGGCTTCGACGTGCACGCCCAGCTGTGCGGCATCATCGGGCCGGAAACCGCCGGCTGGTATTCCCAGGAGATCAACAGCCTCGAGGATTACGAGGGCCTGAAGATCCGCTTCGCCGGCCTCGGCGGCAAGGTCCTGGAGCGCCTCGGTGCCTCCGTCACCATGATGCCCGGCGGTGAGCTGTTCCAGGCGCTGGAGAAGGGCACCATCGACGCCACCGAGTTCTCCATGCCGGCCATCGATCAGATCCTTGGCTTCGACCAGGTGGTGAAGTACAACCTCTTCCCGGGTTGGCACCAGCCGTTCACCGCCCAGTACATGCTGATCAACAAGGAGGAATGGGAGAGCGCCTCCGCGTCCCAGAAGGCGCTGGTCGAGGCCTCCTGTACCGCTGCCGTCACCCGAGGCCTCGCCGAGGGCGAGTACAAGAATGGCGAGGTGCTGGCCGGCTTCCAGGAAAGCGGTGTGACCGCCCAGCAGATCCCCGACGAGGTGCTGCGTGAGCTGAAGGACGTCACCGACGAGGTGCTGGCCGAGGAGGCGGCCAACGACGAGGATTTCCGTCGCGTCTACGAGAGCCAGCAGGCCTTCCAGGAGAGCTACTCCGTCTGGGACAAGCGTGCCTACCTGTCGCCCGAGCTGACTGCACCGGAGAGCGGCGAGGAGTGATCGGCTTGCCCGGCTCCGGCCGGGTTGCCAACAACGTGGCCGGCCGCCGTGCCGGCCGCCGGACATGACAATCCCGAGGCCCGTGCATGCGGGCCTCGCTTGGCTTGAGAGAAGATCCCATGACGGAGCCTGATCGTCACGCCTCCGACCCGCACGGCCTGCGTCCGTCCGAGGTGGAGGAGCTTGTCCACCATCACACCGCGCTGCCCCAGACCCGCCCGAGCCAGTGGCTCGATGCGGCCCTGGCGCTGATCGGCAAGGCCGCCTCCTGGATGTGGCTGGTCGTGGTGGCGGTGATCATCTGGGCGGTGGTGGGGCGCTACGCCTTCGGCCAGGGGTCGGTGACCCTGGAGGAGTGGCAATGGCACCTGGCCGGCGCCGCCTGGCTGCTGGGCCTCGCCTACACCCTGACCACCGACGACCACGTGCGCGTCGATGTCATCCACGAGCGGCTGAGTCTGCGGGCCCAGGCCTGGATCGAGCTGCTCGGCATCCTGCTGCTGCTGCTGCCCTTCCTCGGCATCGCCCTCTACGAGATGGTGCCCTACGCCATGAGTTCCTTCGCCCAGGGCGAGACCAGCCCGGCGCCGGCCGGGCTGTCGCACCGCTGGGTGCTCAAGGCCGTGGTGGCACTGTCCTTCGCCCTGCTGATCCTGGCGGCCCTGTCGCGCCTGCTGCGCGTCACCGCCCTGCTGTTCGGCTTCCCCAAGCCCATCGCCTCCGATAACGCCAAGGGAGACGCGTCCTGATGTCACTCGAAGCCATCTACGTCATTGGCATGTTCGCCACCTTCGGCGCGCTGCTGATGACCGGTTTTCCCGTCGCCTGGGTGCTCGGCGGCACGGCCTTCGTCTGGACCGTGATCGGCGTGGTCGCCGTCGAGAGCTTCGGCGCCGACCTCTGGTTCGATTACAGCTCCTCGATGGGGCTGATCCCCGAGCGGGTGTGGGGGCTCGTCGAAAGCGAGACCCTGGTGGCCCTGCCCATGTTCATCTTCATGGGCATCATGCTGGACCAGTCCGGCATCGCCGAGCGGCTGATGAACAACATGGTCAAGCTGTTCGGCGCGATTCGCGGCGGCTATGCGGTGACGGTGATCGTCATCGGCGTGCTGCTGGCCGCCACCACCGGCATCATCGGCGCCTCGGTGGTGCTGCTCGGCATGCTGTCGCTGCCGGTGATGATGGAGAACAAGTACGACAAGGGCTTCGCCGTGGGCACCGCCTGCGCCACCGGGACCCTGGGCATCCTGATTCCGCCCTCCATCATGCTGGTGCTGATGGCCGACCGCCTGGCGGTGCCCGAGGCCTCGGTGGGGGATCTCTTCATGGGCGCCTTCTTTCCGGGGCTGCTGCTCGGCGCCATGTACGTGATCTATGCCATCGGTCGGCCGCTGCTCCAGCCGCATGTTGCGCCGGTGCCGGACGACCTGCCCGAGATCGGCCCGCGGGTGATCTGGGACGTGATCGTCGCCGTGATTCCCACCGCGGCGTTGATTCTCGGCGTGCTGGGCTCGATCTTCGCCGGGGTGGCCACGCCCACCGAGGCCTCCGGTGTCGGCGCCCTGGGCGCGCTGCTGCTGGCGCTGCTGTCCGGGCGGCTGACCCTGCCGGTGATGCGCGAGTCGCTCTTCCAGACCACCCGCACCTCGGCGTTCATCTTCGCCATCTTCCTGGGCGCGACCGCCTTCTCGGTGGTGTTGCGCGGCCTGGGCGGCGACCAGGTCATCGAGGATGCGCTGCTCGGCCTGCCCTTCGGCCCCACCGGCATCATCATCACCATCCTGTTCGCGGTCTTCCTGCTGGGCTTCTTCCTGGACTGGGTCGAGATCACCCTGATCATCCTGCCGCTGGTGGCGCCGGTGGTGGAGGGGCTCGGCTTCGACCTGGTGTGGTTCACCATCCTCTTCGCCATGTGCCTGCAGACCTCCTTCCTGACGCCGCCGGTGGGCTTCGCGCTCTTTTACATCAAGGGCGTGGCGCCGCCGGAGATCACCGCCACCGACATCTATCGCGGGGTGGTGCCCTTCATCATCATCCAGCTGGTGGCCCTGGCGCTGGTCTTCACCCTGCCGGCCATCGCCACCTGGTTGCCCAGCGTGGCCTATGGCTGAGATCCTTTGACGACATCCTGACGTCGAGGGCATGCGCCTTGGCCTCCCGACCACCTGAAGCCGTCCCCGGGGCGGCTTCAGGCCGTTCCGACACCGATCCCGACGCCATCGCCCGGCTGCTGGCCGCGGCGGACGCACTCGCGCGTCGCCGTCACCGCGCACTGCTGTGGGTGCCGGCCGCCGCCGGGCAGGCGCTGGCCCGGGGCCTGGCCCTGTGGCACGCCCGGCCCTGGGTGGCCCCCCTGTGGCTGGGGCCGGCACTGGCGCCGCTGGCAGCGGACGACGTCTGTCCGCTGCCAGCGGCCAAGGCGCGGACCCGACTCGGCGGCGAGCACGACCTGGTCATCGTCGATGCGGTCTCCCCGGAGGCGGGCTTCGATCCCGATGCCTTCGGGGCGCTGTCCGGCACTCTGCGCGCCGGGGGACTGCTGGTGCTGCTCACGCCCGACGACTGGGGCGCTCGCCCCGACGCGGACTATGCCCGCCTGGCCGAGCACCCCTGGCGAGCCGAGCAGCTGGAGGCCCGTTACCTCGCGCGCCTGGCCCGGCTGCTGGTAGCGGCGCCCGAGGCCATGCGCTGGCCCGCCGGCGGGTCGCCCGTGCTCCCGGTCTGGCCGCCGGCGCCGGCCTCCCTGCCAGTGCCGACGGATCCCGACTGCCTGACCGGCGACCAGGCCGAGGCCGTGGCGCGGCTGGTGCGGCTGCGCCGTCGCCGACCGCTGGTGCTCACCGCCGACCGGGGACGCGGCAAGACCGCCGCCCTGGGGATCGCCTGTGCCCGGCTGCTGGCCCGGGGCGAGTCGGAGCTGCTGGTCACGGCGCCACGTCCTGCAGCGGTGGCCGGGCTCTTCGAGCGGCTGGTCGCGCTCTGTCCGGGAGGGCGTCGCGAGGGCCATTGCTTTCGGGCCGGCACCGCGACGCTGACCTTCCTGGCCCCCGACGAGCTCAGTGCCCGGGTCGAGCGCGGCGACGCCGGCGGCCCGGGGACCCGCCTGCTGGTCGACGAGGCCGCGGCGATCCCCGCCGGGTTGCTTGGCCAGTGGCTGGAAGCCTTTCCGCGGATCGCCTTTTCCACCACGGTGCATGGCTACGAGGGGGCGGGGCGCGGCTTCGCACTGCGCTTCCGCGAGCGGCTGGAGCGGCTGACACCGGAATGGCGCGAGTGGCGGCTCGAGGCACCGATTCGCTGGGCCGAGCAGGATCCCCTCGAGGCGTTGACCGCGCGGCTGCTGATGCTGGATGCCGAACCCGTGGCCCCTGGCGGCGGGGCGTTACGCTGGCAGCTGGCCGACCGCGATGCCCTGGCCCGTGACGAGTCGCGCCTGCGGGCCCTGTTCGGCCTGCTGGTACAAGCCCACTACCGCACCACGCCGAGTGACCTGCGGCGCCTGCTGGACGCCCCCGGCGCGCGCATCACCACTCTCGAGGACGATCGGGGGCCCCAGGGCGTGGCGGTAACCGGTGACGAGGGGGGCTTCGAGGCGGGACTCGCCGAGCGGGTGGCGCGAGGTGAGCGCCGCCCTCGCGGTCACCTGCTGGCCCAGTCGCTGGCCGCCCATGCCGGTGAACGGGCGGCCCTGACCGGCCGGCTGCGCCGGGTGCTGCGCATCGCCGTGCATCCGGCGGCCCGCCGGCAGGGGCTGGGGGCACGACTGCTCGAGGTCGAGCGACAGCGGGCCCGGGCGGAGGGCATCGACCTGCTGGGAGCGAGCTTCGGCGCCGAGCCGGGACTGCTGGCCTTCTGGCAGGCCCAGGGCTTTTGGGCCGTGCGCCTCGGCCTGAGCCGGGAGGCTGCCACTGGCGAGCACGCCCTGATGGTGGTTCAGGCCACCAGCGTGGAGGGCGAGGGCCTGGCCCTGCGCCTGGTGAGGCGATTTCATCGGCAGCTGCCGGCCCTGCTGGCCTTCGAGCTGGCCGACCTCGATCCGGGCGTGGTTCTCGCCTTGCTGGCCGAGGGGGACGCCGAGCCGCTTTCCGACGAGGACCGCGCCGACCTGGAGGACGTGGCCCATGGCCACCGCGAGCCCGCCCTGGCACGCCCGGCGTTGCAGGCGCTGATCCGCCGGGCGGCCCCCCTCGCCGGCGGCGCCCCCGAGCTTGGCCTGCTGGCGGCCTGGGCCTTTCAGGGCCGCGACGAGACCTGGCTGGCGAACCGGCTGGGCCTGACCGGCGCTCGCCAGGTCGCGGCCTGGCGGCGGCGCACCGTGGGCGCCTGGCTGAGCGTGCCGAGGCTTTCCACAGACGAGGCCGGCCGGTAGAGTTTCCGGGTCAACCCCGATACAGAAGCGCCATGAACGCACATCTCGAGCAGCTCTCGCCACGCCCGCTATGGCGGCATTTCCGCACCCTGTGCAACACGCCGCGGCCCTCGGGGCACGAGGCGACGCTGGTGGCCAAGCTGCAGGCCTGGGCCGACGCCCGCGGCCTGGCCCACGACCGCGACGCGGCGGGCAACCTGCGCATCCGCAAGCCGGCGACGCCCGGCCACGAGGCCGCGCCCGGCCTGGTCCTGCAGGGCCACCTGGACATGGTGGCCCAGGCCAACGCCGACCATCCCCATGACTTCACCCGGGATCCCCTCGAGACCTACGTCGAGGACGGCTGGCTGCATGCTCGCCATACCACCCTGGGCGCCGATAACGGCCTCGGCGTGGCGGCGGCCCTGGCGGTGCTCGAGGCTGACGATCTGGTCCATGGGCCCCTCGAGGGCCTGTTCACCCTGGAGGAGGAATCCTCCATGGGCGGCGCCCTGAATCTCGCCGAGGACTGGCTCGGGGGACGGCTGCTGCTCAACCTCGACTCGGAGGACCGCGGCCAGGTGTATATCGGCTGCGCCGGCGGTGCCGACGTGGTGGTCGACGCCCAGCTGCCCACCGCCGTGCTCGCCGAGGACGAGAGCGCCCTGCTTCTGTCGGTGACCGGGCTGGTCGGTGGCCACTCGGGCATCGATATCCACAAGGGGCGCGGCAACGCCAATCGCCTGCTGGTGCGGGTGCTGCGCGCCCTGGAGGCTCTCGACGCGCGGCTGGTGGACTATCAGGGCGGCACCCTGCGCAATGCCCTGCCCCGGGAGGCCTTCGCCACTCTGGCCCTGCCGGCGGTGGAGGTCGAGGCCGCCCGCGAACGCCTGATGGCGCTCGAGATCGAGCTGCGCGACGAACTGGCCGGGGCCGACGATGAGCTGCAGCTGGCGTTGACCGCCGTCGGGACGCGACCCGCCGAGGCCCTGACCCGGGACGCCAGCCGGCTGCTGATCGCGGCCCTGCATGCCGCTCCCTGCGGAGTCGAGCGCATGAGCGTCGATGTGCCCGGCGTGGTCGAGACCTCAAACAACCTGGGGGTGGTCAGCCTGACGGAGGGCCGCTTCCATCTCTGCGCGCTGGTGCGCTCGCTGCGTGACAGCGCCACCGCCGACATCGCCGACCGCTTGCGGGCCCTGTTCGAGCTGATCGGGGCGCGGACCCGGGTCGAAAACGCCTATCCGGGCTGGACCCCTGACCCGGAGAGTCCGTTACTGGCGCGATTCTGCGCGCTGCATCGGGCCCGGCTGGGCGTCGACCCGGAGATCAAGGTGATCCATGCCGGCCTCGAGTGCGGGATCCTCGGCGCCAAGTACCCCGACATGGAGATGATCTCCTTCGGCCCGCTGATCCGCGGCGCCCACTCCCCGGACGAGCGGGTCGAGATCGCCTCGGTGGAGGAGTTCTGGGGCGTGCTGTGCAGCCTGATCGAGGACCTGGCGCGCCCGGCGTCCTGAGGCGGCCGGATGCGCGTCCTCAGTGATTCACCCGGATGCGCAGCAGCGGAAAATCGTCCACGGTGACCAGCGGGATGTCGCTGTGGTGGCGGTGGCCACCATGGCGATGCCGGAAGTGCCGGTGGCGCTTATGGCGGTGGCGGGGCGTCACGAAGAATACCTGGCGCTCCACCCGGTGCGAGCGGTGTCCGTAGCGCAGCGCTGCCGGGTGGTGGCGCTGTTGGTGGGCGCTCTGGCCGAAGCGGGCCGGATGATGGAAGTCGCTGCCGAAGCGGCCGGGAGAATGATGGCCGCGGTCGGCCATGGCCGGCAGGCACAGGGCCAGGATCAGGGCCGCCAGGCAGGCGGCCAGCAGGTGTCGGTTCATGGTGGGTACCTCGGAAGTCTTGACGAGCGATCGACGCCTTCACTCCTTCGTTCCCTGGCCTTGAGTATAGTGCTCCCCCGCGGCGGGGTGTTCACGCTTTCCTGATATGAGAGGGGGGGCCATATGCCTTCACAATTCACCGACTCACCGCGGAGATGACCATGCTCGACTGGCAGGAAGGGGTGCGGCAGGGCTGGCCATGGCTGGTCGGCCTGGGGGCCCTGGCCCTGCTGGCCCTCGGCTGGGGGATCGCCCAGCGACGGCGGCTGGCGGCGGCGGGGGCTCGCCTGGCCGAGCGCGAAGCCGCCGCGGTGCGCCTCGAGCAGGAGCTGACCCAGAGCGACGCCCAGCTGGATGGCTGCCGGGAGCGCCTGGCCGCTGTGGAAGCCGAGCTCCTCCAGGTCCGCGACCGGCTGGCCGAGCAGCGCGAGCGGGCGGCCCGGCTGGAGACCGAGCGGGAACAGGCGGCGCTGCGCCACCGCGAGCAGTTGGCCCTGCTCGAGGAAGCCCGCGAGCGGCTCAAGGAGGAATTCCACCAGCTCGCCAGCCGCGTCTTCGAGGAGCGCCAGCAGGCCTACAGCGCCCAGAGTCGCGAGAGCCTCGAGGCGCTGCTCAAGCCGTTTCGCGAGCAGGTCGAGCAGTTCCGTCAGCGGGTGGAGCATCTCCACGGCCAGGAACAGCGTGAGCGGGGCTCGCTGAAGGCCCAGCTCGACCAGCTGGCCGGCCTCAATGCGCGCCTCGGCGACGAGGCGGCGGGCCTGGCCAGGGCGCTGAAGGGCGACCAGAAGGCCCAGGGCAACTGGGGCGAGTTGATCCTGGAGACGGTGCTCGAGCGCAGTGGCCTGCGCCGCGACATCGAGTACCGCCGCGAGGTGTCGCTATCCGGCGAGCAGGGACGTCAGCGCCCGGATGCGATCATCTACCTGCCCGAGGACCGTCATCTGATCGTCGACGCCAAGGTGTCGCTCAGCGCCTGGACCCGGGTGGTCAATGCCGAGCAGGATGCCGAGCGCGAGTCGGCGATGCAGGCCCATCTGCAGTCGCTGCGCAGCCACGTCCAGGGGCTCTCCGCCAAGGACTACCCCGGGCTGCCGGGGTTGCGGGCGCCGGACTTCGTGTTCCTTTTCGTGCCGGTGGAGCCGGCTTTCGCCGCCGCCTTCGAGCGGGACCCGACGCTCTTCCAGGAGGCCTTCGACCGCCAGGTGGTGATGGTCACCCCGACCACCCTGCTGGCGAGCCTGCGCACGGTGGCCGGCCTGTGGAGCCTCGAGCGGCAGAACGAGAACGCCCGCCTGATCGGCGCGCGGGCCGAGCGGCTGCTGACCAAGTTCAGCGGCTTCGTCGAGAGCCTCGAGGAGGTCGGCCGTCACCTGGAGCGAGCCGGCGACAGCCATCGCCGGGCCATGAACCGGCTCGCCGAGGGCCAGGGCAGCCTGGTGGCCCAGGCCACGGCCCTCGAGCGCCTGGGAGTGCGCATGAAGAAACCGTTGCCCGTCGAGCTGGTGCGTGCCGCCGAGGGGGAGCGGGCAGGCGCTGACGAGGAGGGCGGGCGGCCATGAAAAACGCCGCCCGAGGGCGGCGTCGACATACGCTAGCGTGCCGGGTGTCAGCCCAGGTAGGCATTGAGCATCCAGACGGTCTTTTCCTGCTCGCGGATGTAGTCGCCGACCTGGGCGGCGGTGCCCTCGTCGTCGGCATCCGAGGCCAGCGAGAGGATCTCGCGCTGCAACTCGATCAGCGACTGGTAGCCCTGCAGGACGCCGCGCACGCAGGCCTCCCCGTCGTGGACGTCCTTGTCTTCCTGGATGCTGGCGATGCGGAAGTAGTCACTGTAGGCGTGCACCGGCTTGTGGCCGAGGGTGAGGACGCGCTCGGCCACCTCGTCGACCTTCATCAGCAGGTCGGTGTAGAACTCCTCGAACTTGGTGTGCAGCTGGAAGAAGTCGTGCCCCTTCACGTTCCAGTGATAGCCGCGCACGTTCATGTAGAAGATCTGGTAGTTGGCCAGCAGGACATTGAGCCGCTCGGCAAGCTGGCTGGCGCTGGACTCGTGCAGGCCGATGCTGTTGGTGTCGCTCATGCGAATGCCTCCTTGATCGCGTTGGATGCCAGTGTAGGCAGCGGGATGGCGCTGGGGTAAGCGAATTCCGTGCATCGCCATCATAGGCTCGTTGCATGACGTGCGGGCGAAGGCACGGCGCTTCAAGGGCTTGGGCGGATCCTGGCTCACTGACCTAGACTCACGAGAGGCCATGGGGGAGTGGGGCGATGCAGCGAGCGTGGTGGGCATGTCTGCTGGTGGTCCTGGCTGGCTGTCAGGCTGGGCCCGCGAGCCTGCCCGTGGCCGAGCCGCCACCCGACCCGGCCTGTCACTGGCCGGTCGATGCCGACACCCCGCCGACGACCCTGCCGCGGGTCGTCGCGGCCCTCGAGGACGAGGATTTCCTGGTGCGTCACACCGCGGTCGAGCTGGGCCTGGTCAGCGCCGAGCGCGCCAAGCGGACCATCTACCATAACGCCGTCGACCCTGGTCCCCGACTGGGTGGCTTCGTGGTGGGTGGCAGCGGGGGGCGCGTCGCCTCCGGCGTGGTGCTGGGCATGGGGGTGGGGTATGCCGCGATCGACGAGGAGGCCACCGAGATCGAGCGCGTCTCGGCGGTGGTGGGGCCGGAGCGGGTCCGGGTGACCCGGGACTACCGGTTGTTCGACTGGCGCGGCGCGATGCGGGAGTCGCGCACCGCCAGCGACGCGGCCTTCTGTCGAAAGCTGCGCCTGGCGATCCGGCGTCAGCCGGCGGAGGCGACGCCATGAGGGCCGGGGTGATGGCGCTGGGCCTGGTGGTCTGGCTGGCGGGCTGTGCGACCCCCCCGCCGCCGGCCACGCCGGCGGTGCGGGAGCTGTCGGTACCGCCCAGGACGGTGCTGGTGGAGAGCCTCGATCTGCTGATGGCGCGGGGCTACGTGATCCGCCACGCCGATGCGGCGCTGGGGCGACTGGAGGCGGTGATCGCCCGCTGGCCGGGCTACCGGGTGAAGCTGGAGGTGGCGGACAGCGGCACGGCGACCCGCATCGCCATGACGGCTTATCGGGGCAACCGCCCCCTGCCGCCGTCGCTGGTCGAGCCGCTGCTCACCGAGCTGAACTCCCGCCTCGAGATGGCCCGCTGAGCGCCCTCAGGCCTCCCGGGACCAGTCGATCCCCTCGACCTGGGCGAGCAGCCGGTCGCGCATGTCGGCCAGGGCGTCCAGGTCGTAGGCCTCGGCCTGGCCATGTCCCCAGACCGGCCCCGGCCAGGCGGCATCATTCTGACGTCGCAGGATCACGTGCAGGTGCAACTGGGGCACCATGTTGCCCAGGGTGGCGATATTGAGCTTGTCGCCGCCGAACCCTTCCTTGAGGGCCCGCCCGATCAGGGTGGCCTCGCGCCACAGCTGGCGCTGCTCGGCCTCGCCCAGCTCGAAGACCTCACTGACGCCGGTGCGACGCGGTATCAGCAGCAGCCAGGGAAAGCGGGCATCATTCATCAGCCGCAACTGGCAGAACGGCAGCTCGGTGACGGGATAGCTGTCCTCCACCAGACGGGCATCCGGCTCGAAATCCGACATGGGGCTCTCCTTCGTTTCGCAGGCTGATCCTGCCGCTATCATGGCACAGCGGGCGACGTCCCGGGAGCGAATCGCTATGCTGAACGGCCATTGCGTGTCAGGCAGCAAAGGATTCCGCCATGCCCCTTCTCGAGGCTCTGGCCCTGCTCGGTATCGGCACCCTGGCCGGGTTCATCAATGTCCTCTCGGCGGGTGGCTCGATGCTTACCCTGCCGATGCTGATGTTCCTGGGGCTGCCACCCCAGGCCGCCAACGGCACCAACCGGGTCTCCATCGCCTTGCAGAGCGTCTCGGCGGTGGTCAGCTTCCTGCGTGCCGGCGCCCGTCACATCGGTCTGAGCCTGCGCCTCGCGGTGCCGGCGGTGCTCGGCTCCCTGCTCGGCGCCTGGCTGGCCCTGCGGGTGAGCGATGCGCTGTTCGAGGCGATCCTGATCGTCGTGATGGCCGTGGCTGCAGTGCTGATGCTGCTCCCCCAGCCGCGCCTGGAGACCCGCCCGCTGACCCCCGAGCGTCTGACGCCGGCGGTCTACCTGGCGATGTTCATCATCGGTCTCTACGGCGGCTTCATCCAGGTCGGGGTGGGGATCCTGTTTATCGTGGTGCTCTACCGCCTGCTGCGCATCGATCTGGCCCAGGTGAACGTCTTCAAGGTGCTGATCGTGCTCGTCTATACCCTGCCGGCCCTGGGCATGTTCCTGTTCCAGGGGCAGGTCCGCTGGGGCTACGGACTGGTCCTGGCCGCCGGCAGCATGTCCGGGGCCTGGCTGGCGGTCCAGGTCAACATGAGCCCGCGCGGCGCGCTGTGGGTGAAATGGCTGACCATCGCCGTGATCGTCGCCATCATCCTGCGGCTGCTGCTCGCCTGAGGCGGTCCTCGCCGGTAGCGGGGGATGCCTGCTAGATTGAATAAGCTATCGCTGGTTGCTTGTTCACCGACACCAGGAGGTCGCCATGAAACGCACGCTGTTACTGGGACTGGTCGCCCTGTTCACCCTGTCGCTGCTCGCCGGCTGCAACACCATGCGCGGCATGGGGCAGGACATCGAGGAAGGCGGCGAGGCCATCCAGGAGGAGTCAACCTGAGGTCCTAAGGGGTGCCGTGCTCGAACTGGGTGCGGCGCTCTTCCTCTTCGGCCTGCTTGCGTAGCTTCTTGCGCAGGGCCGCCTTCTCGAAGCGCAGCTTCTGGAGGCGAGTCTCCAGCTTGAGCGCGGGGACCCGGGCCGGCTGGCCGTCACCGTCGACGGCGACCATGGTCAGGTAACAGCTGTTGGTGTGGCGGATCAGCTTGTTCTGGATGTCCTCGGCCACCACCTTGATGCCGATCTCCATGGAGGAGCGGCCCACGTGGTTCACGCTGGCCAGGAAGGTGACCAGCTCGCCGACGTGGATGGGCTGCTTGAACAGCACCTGGTCCACCGAGAGGGTCACCACATAGTGGCCGGCATAGCGGCTGGCGCAGGCGTAGGCCACCTCGTCGAGCTTCTTGAGGATGGCGCCGCCGTGCACCTTGCCGCTGAAGTTGGCCATGTCGGGGGTCATCAGCACGGTCATGGTGAGCTCGTGCTGGCCGGGAAGGGCTTGTTCGTCCATCGAGGGGAGATCCTTGGGTCTATGGTCCCCTCAGCATAACGCCTCGACCCCGCCGAGGGCACAAGGCGTTGTCAGACGTACAATCGATTGAAAAGCGCTGATTCATGTCGCGAGCACCGCTGGCGGGCAGGATGGCGAGGTTCGTTGCCGACGAACCCACGCACTTCCCACTTCCCTGTGGGGCGTCGAGCGCAGCAGTCAATCCGTGTGTTTAGAGCCAGGTGAGGCCGGCGGCGATGATCAGGCCGGTCAGCAGCAGCTGGACCAGGCAGAAGCCCATGATGTCCTTGGCCTTGAGCCCGGCGATGCCGAGCACCGGCAGGGCCCAGAACGGCTGTAGCAGGTTGGTCCAGGCATCGCCCCAGGCCACGGCCATGGCCACCCTGGGGACGTCCACGCCGAGGGCCTCGGCGGCCGGCAGCATCACCGGCGCCTGCACGGCCCACTGGCCACCCCCGGAGGGCACGAAGATATTGACGATGCCGGCACTGAGGAAGGTCCAGACCGGCAGGGTGGTCTCGGTGGCCAGCGAGATGAGCGCCTCCGAGAGTGTCTCGGCCAGGCCCGACTGGACCATGATCGCCATGATGCCGGCGTAGAAGGGGAACTGGATGACGATGCCGGCGCCGCCCTTGATGGCCTCGTGGAGGCTCTCGAGCAGGCTGCGGGGGGTGCGGTGCAGCACGATGGCCAGGAACAGGAACAGGAAGTTGACCACATTGAGGTTGAGGCCGCCGCCCTGCAGCACGAAGTGGTCGAGCAGAAACAGCAGCCCCGGGATGCCCACCAGCCAGGCCAGGGTCATGCTGTTCTCCAGGCGCTCGGCGGGGCGGGTGATGCGCACGCGCTGTTCCTCGCCGTCGTCGAGCAGGCTGGGGTCGACGAAGACGCTGTCCTTCTCGTCGGGCAGCATCAGGCGGTTGAACAGCGGCATCGCCACGAACAGCGCCAGCACGATGACCAGGTTGAACAGCGAGAAGATGGTCTCGCCGGTGCCGATCACGCCGATCTGCTCGGCGGTGAAGTGGCCCTCGGTGGCGATGGTCAGCGGTACCGAGCCGGCCAGGCCGCCGTGCCAGACGATGAAGCCCGAGTAGGCGCTGGCCACCAGCAGGCGATAGTCCACACGGATCTGCCGGGCGAGCTCCTTGGCGAACAGTGCCCCTACCACCAGCCCGAAGCCCCAGTTGATCCAGCTGGCGGCCAGTGATACCAGGGTCACCAGCACGATGGCGGCCCCGGCATTGTTGGCCAGGCCGGCCAGGCGCTGCAGCAGGCGCTTGACGGGGGGCGAGCTGGCCAGCATGAAGCCGGTGACCAGCACCAGCAGCATCTGCATGGAGAACGACAGCAGGTTCCAGAACCCGTCGCCCCAGAAGCGCAACACTGCCAGCGGCGTCTGGCGCTCCACGGCGATCGCCGCGGCCGCGGCGATCACCGTCAGCAGCAGCACGAAGATATAGGGGTCGGGAAGGTAGCGCTCGACCATCTTGACGGCCGGTCGTGACAGCAGCTTCAGCATGGAGATGTCCCTTTTCCGTTGAGGGCGCCTGTGGATCCACGGCCGGTTCTCGGCCAGCAGGCTGGGCAGTCACGTTGCCGCGGGGGCAAAATGTTGTCAAAGGCGACGAATGTCTAGGTTTGGGCGTTCGTCCAGCGTGTTCGTCGGTAGTGACGGTAGTAGGCGACCAGCACCGTCGAACGCACGGCGGTGAAGACGAGAAAGGCCAGCCACAGGCCGTGATTGCCCAGTCCCTGGGTGAGCCACCAGACCGGCAGGTAGACCGCCAGGCCGGCAAAGATGCTGTTGCGCATCTCGCGGATCGCCGTGGCGCCGATGAAGACGCCGTCCAGCAGGTAGCTCCACACCGCGATCAGCGGCATGACGACCATCCAGGGCAGGTACCGGCCGGCGGTGTCGCGCACGTCCGGCAGGCCGGTGAGCAGGGTGATCAACCACTCGCCGCCCAGGGCGAAGGCCAGGGCGGCCCCCCCGGCAGTGGCCAGCGAGAAGCGGGCGGCCGCGCGTACCGCGGCGGCGAACTCGTCCCAGCGCCGGCGTCCCACCGAGCGGCCGGTCAGGGCCTCGGCCGCGTGGGCGAAGCCGTCGAGGCCATAGGATGTCAGCATGATGAACTGCAGCAGCACGGCGTTGGCGGCCAGCACGGTGTCGCCCTGGGCGGCGCCCCGGGAGGTGAAGAAGGCCATGGCGAACAGCAGGCCCAGCGTGCGCACGAAGAGGTTGGCGTTGACCTGGAAGAGCTCCCGATAGGCGGCCAACCGGTACAGTCGACTGCGGCGAAACCGGCCCGCCAGGCCCCTGAGCTGGCGCGACACCAGCCACAGGCCGAAGGCCAGGGCGCTGTAGTCGGCAATCACCGTGGCCCAGGCCACGCCATCGCTGGTCATGCCGAGGCCGACCACGAACACCAGGTCGAGAACGATGTTGACGCCATTGGTCAGCACCAGCAGCCACAGCGTGACCCGGGCGTTCTGCTGACCCAGGAACCAGCCGAGGATGGCGTAGTTGGCCAGCACCGCCGGGGCCGAGAGCAGGCGGATCCGCGCATAGTCTGCGGCCAGCGCGGTGGCCTGGTCACTGCCGTCCAGCAGCCACAGCCCGAAATCCACCAGCGGGCCGCCGGCCAGCACCAGCAGGCCGCCGATGCCGCCGGCCAGCAGCAGCGACTGCCCCAGCAGGTTTTTGACCGCCTCATCGTCCTCGCGGCCGACCGCCTGGGACGTCAGGCCGGTGGTGCCCATGCGCAGGAAGCCGAATCCCCAGTAGAGGAAGCCGAACAACGTGGCGCCCAGGGTCACGGCGGCCAGGTAGCGGGAATCCGGCAGGTGGCCGACCACGGCGGTATCGACCAGGCCCAGCAACGGCACGGTGATGTTCGAGAGGATGATCGGCCAGGCCAGGGCCCAGATGCGCTGGGGGGGCTGGGCGGTGGCGGCGGTCGCGGACGAGGTCACGGTGGCTCCGGTCGGCGGACGAGCCCGGCAGCATGGCCGTTGCCGAGAGGCCCTGCAAGCATCCGGGACCAAAAGCCGTCTACGCTTGGAAGAAGGGAGAGCCTGCCTGGGGTTGGGCCATGAATGCAACTGGGGTGCGAGGAGAGCGCGATATGAGACGTATCGGTGGAGGCTGGGCAGGTGCCGCCTTGGTGATGGCGATGACGGTGGGCAGTCTGCCGGCCATGGCCCAGGACGACTACGAGCATGACGCCGCCCGGCCGAGTGGCGGGGCGATGGTGGCAGACGCACTGCTGGCCCGGCCGTTGCTGGCCGCGGCCACGGTCGGTGGCACAGCGGTCTTCCTGGTCTCGCTACCGTTCAGTGCCCTGGGGGGCAACGTGGACGCCGCCGCCGAGACCCTGATCAAGGCCCCCGCCGAGGCGACCTTCCGGCGCTGCCTGGGCTGTGAAGTCAGCCGTCGCGCCGACGAGATGTAGGCGCGTCTTTCGGCCTCACCAACGCCAGCGCCCCGCTCATCGAGCGGGGCGCTGGCGTTGGGCATCGCGGTTGGCAGTTCAGGCGGCGGTGATGGTCCGGTACTTCTCCATCAGCTCGTCACGGCCCTCCCGGCGCTCCGGGTCCAGCGGGATGCAGTCCACCGGACACACCTGCTGGCACTGGGGCTCATCGTAGTGGCCGACACACTCGGTGCACAGGCTGGGGTCGATGACATAGATCTCTTCCCCCGGCGAGATGGCGCCGTTGGGACATTCGGGTTCGCAGACGTCGCAGTTGATGCACTCGTCGGTGATCATCAGGGCCATGGGGTACCTCACGGAAGTCGCGGCCGGTCCATGCCGGCCCTTGCCCTTGGAGCAGTCGATCTCGGGCGCGAGATGCCCGAGTGCCATGGTCAGGTATTGTAATGGCTCTTCAGCGCCGCGGCGACCTCGGGATGCACGTGCTTCGACACGTCGCCGCCGAGACGGGCGATCTCGCGGACCAGGGTGGAGGAGATATAGGAGTTCTCCACCTCCGGCGTCAGGAACACCGTCTCGAGCTCCGGCATCTGGGCGCGGTTCATGTTGGCCAGCTGCAGTTCGTACTCGAAGTCCGATACCGCCCGCAGCCCGCGCAGCAGCACGCGGGCATGCTGCTGCTTCATGAACTCGGTCATCAGACCCGAGAAACCCACCACTTCGACGTTGTCGAGGCCGGCCACCACCTCCCGCGCCAGGCCGATCCGGGTGTCGAGGTCCAGCGCCGGCCCCTTGCCGGGGCTCGTGGCGATGGCCACGACCACCTTGTCGAAGAGCCGCGCAGCACGCTCGATCAGGTCGAAGTGGCCGTTGGTGATGGGGTCGAAGGTGCCGGGGTAGACGGCGACGTTCATGAGTCCTCCGTGTCGTCGAGGCGACCGAAGGGATTGTCGGCGACCAGTGAGACCGGTCGCGCATAGCCGGGAATGCGGATGGCCGCGTCGCTCACCTCGAGCTCGGGCCCCTCCAGCACTCCCTCGCCGAAACGGTAGCGGGGATGGAAGCGGCCTGAGTCGGCGTCTCGGCGGTAGCCGGCGGCGGCCTCGCGGGTCGCCTCGCGACGCGCCTGCCAGGCGGCCACCGCGGTCTCGCCGTGGCGAGCCACCAGCAGGCGCTCGGTCACCGCGGGGGAGAGCACCACGCCGGTGGCGTTGTTGCCGCCGAAACCCTTGGCGTTGATGAAGGCCGCGTCGGCCTGGAAGCGTTGCGGATCCCGGAACAGGCGCAGCCGCTCGGCGTGGACGTCATCGGCCACGGCCTCCAGGGTCGGGATGCCCGGCAGCAGTCCATGGGCGAAGCTGCCCAGGGCGCTGGCCAGCTGATCGCCGGCGGCACTGCCCTGGGAATGGCCGACGAAGGCCTTCACTGCCACCACCGGCCAGGCCTCGATGCCATGGGCCTGGGCGACCAGGTCGAAGACATGGGACTCGGTGACGCGGTTCTTGGGGGTGCTGGTGCCATGGGCATGCAAGATGGTGCGCTCGCGCAGGGCCTGGCTGCCGAGCATGTCGCGAACCAGGGCGGCCGCCTTGCCCAGGGTGATGTAGTTGCCGATGCCCGGGGCCGAGATCGAGCGCTTCCAGCCGTCGGCATTGACGAAGACGTCGGGGACGCTGCCGAGCACCTCGGCACCGACCTCCAGGGCCAGCGCATCGTCCATCAGCATCAGGAACTGGCTCGACTCGCCCATGGTGAAGCCGCAGTTACGGGCGAAGGGGCGGCAGGCGCGCTGGTAGTCGATGTCGGTGAGCAGCTCCAGGGCGTCCAGGGCCTTGAGGCTGTCGTCGTCGGCCAGGGCGCCCATGGCCCGGAACCCCTCGACGATCTCCGGGGTGATCGGGGCGTCGGCGGTGCCGACCATTACCACCCGGCGCCGTCCGGCGCGAATGTCGTCCACGCCCAGGCGCAGGTTGTAGAGGAAACTGGCGCAGGCGCCGAGCGCCGCCCCGGTGCCGCCCACGCTGCCCAGCACGTAGGCATTGAGGAAGTCGGCGGGCATCTGGCCATAGCCCAGCGGCATCTGCTTGGAGGTGGCGCGCTTGCCGGAGACGAAGCTCTTGAGCAGGCCGCCCCAGCCCTCGTCGTCGAGCTGGCCGATGGAGTTGCCGGCGTAGACCGCGACCTGGTCGGGGTCCAGGCGGTCGCGCAGGTCGTCCCAGCCCAGGCCGCTGTCGCCGAGGCAGTCACTGGCGGCGAAGATTGCCATGGACAGGCCGCGGGGGTGGTGGACGCTGCGGTACAGCCGGCTGGGCTCGAAGCCCGAGGGCAGCTGCCCGGCGGCCCGCACCTGGGCGGGACGCGTCTCGGGCAGCATCACGTCCATCTCGCCGGCGGGCACCGTCACCTCCAGGGTGCGGCGGTCGAGCTCGCGGACCTGCCAGGTGGGCGGCAGGGTCTCGGGCAGCTGGCGGCGGCGCACGCGGAAGGTCATCGGTGCCTCGAGGGCCAGGCTCGCACGACGATTGGCGGGCAGGCCCTCGGCATTGAAGCGGGGATCCTCGATGCGCCGGATCAGGGTGTGGTCCAGCACCCGCTGACGGGTCTGCTCCACGATGGCGGCGGCGTCGAGGGGCTGGCCATCGGCGTCGTGCCAGGTGTCGTCCGCCTGGGCATGGGCCAGGCGCATCATCGCCGCCAGGCCAAGCAGGGTCTGGGCCTGGTCGTCAGCGGGCAGGGCGTCGAGCACGGTGCGGCGAAACGCCTGATGGCCCGAGGTTCGGCCGGCGGGATTCACGCCGCCCATGCCCACGATCACCGGTAAATGTGACAAGCCGGGTTCCTCGTTGTGCGGTTGATGTCTGGGCTTCATTGCCGCTGTTTGGGCAAGGATCATAGCACCCGGCCCGCCACGCCGTCATGCCGGGGCATGACGGCTCTCGGCCTGCGCGGGCTGGCCGCCAGCTGCTAGAATGTCGGCCCCCGTCGTCCTCCAGCGGTTCCCGTCATGCCAGAGCGCTCGCGCAACGTCACCTCCAACCAGCCCGGTCCCCATCAGGACCTGTCGCGCCGCGTCGCCCGGGCCCTGACCCATCCACTGCGCAAGCCGCTGGCCGAGCACACCCGCGAGACCTTTGCCGCGGCTGACGCCTGGCGGGTCGAGCGCGGTGATCGGCCGCTGATCCTGGATGCCGGCTGTGGCGTGGGCCTGTCGACGCGGCAGCTGGCCGAGCGGCATCCCGAGAGCACGGTGCTGGGCATCGACCGCAGTGCGGACCGGCTGTCGCGGGATCACGGCCCGTTGCCCGACAATGCTCGGCTGGTGCGTGCCGACCTGGTGGACTTCTGGCGGCTGGCGCTGGCCGGGGGCTGGCGTCCCGTGCGCCACTACCTGCTCTATCCCAACCCCTACCCCAAGTCGGCGCATCTCAAGATGCGCTGGCAGGGCCACCCGGTGTTTCCGGTCATCCTGGCGCTCGGCGGACGCCTGGAGCTGCGTTCCAACTGGCGCCTCTACGTCGAGGAGTTCGCCCTGGCGGTCGAGCAGGTGACCGGGGACCGGGCGCCGGTGACGGGCTTCGAGCCCGGCGGCGATTTCCTCACGCCCTTCGAGCGCAAGTACCACCACAGCGGCCAGCTGCTGTGGCGGCTGGGGGTCGAGCTGCCGCATCGTCCCGATCTGGTGCCCGATGCCTGAAGGCTTGCCGGTTTCAGATCACGCAGTGTTTGCCTAGCGTTGGCGGCGGTCGCGAAAGCGCTCCCCCAGGGTCTGGCGCAGCCAGCGGGCGATCGGGCCCTGGGCGGCGTCGCGCCGCGAGACCGTCTCCACCTCGATGACCGGCGGACGGCCCAGGGCCTCGCCGGCCAGCTCGACGAGGTCCTCCCGGAAGGGCGGATACTGGGCGATGTGCTGGGGCACCAGGGCCCAGCCGAGTCCGCGGGTGGCCAGCTCGCCCATCGAGTAGAAGCTGTTGAGGCACCAGAACTGGGCGCTGAGCGTCGCCCCGGCGTCGACCTCGGTGCGCGAGGCGATCAGCAGCTGGCGGTGGTCGGCCAGGTCGCCGGCGGTGGGGGCGGGGTGCCCGGCCAGGGGGTGGTCGCGCCCCACCACCAGCACCTGTTGCAGGTGGGCGATGCGGATGCCTTCGAGCACCGGGCCCTGGCCCTGCTGGCGCAGCAGGATGCCCAGGTCGGCGGTGCGGTCCTCCACCCAGCCGGCGATGTCCCCCTGGGCGCCATAGAGCAGGGTGAGTTGCAGGGCCGGGTAGTGCCGGGCCAGAGCCTCCAGGGTCTCGTCCACCGGCGGCATCTCCACCAGGGCCTCGTCGATGGCCAGCACCAGCTGGGCCTCTTCGCCCAGGGCGATGGCCCGGGCGCGGGACTCCAGCCGTTGGCACTGGCGGATCACCGCACGGGCCTCGTGGAGCAGGGCCTTGCCCTCCTCGGTCAGCCGGGGCAGCCGGCCGGTGCGGTCGAACAGCAGGCAGCCGAGGTCGGCCTCCAGGTGGGCGATGGCGGTGCTGACGGCCGACTGCGCCCGGCCGAGGTGACGGGCCGCCGAGGAGAAGGAGCCGCGCTCGGCACAGGCGATAAGCACTTCCAGCTGGTCGAGGCTCCAGCGCATGGTCTTGACCTATCTGATTTGCTGATGGGATCCAACTCGTATCCATCGCTATCATGTCGAGAATAGGAGGCGACGTCGAGGCCATCCCGGTCCCGGCGAGCGACCGGAGGGGAGATCGACATGCGCTCCTGGAAGGAACGGCTGAGCCATACCCTGCTCTTCGAGACCGGCGGCCTGATCATGGTCACGCCCCTGGCCAGCTGGGTCAGTGGACACGGGTTCGGCGAGGTCGGCGTGCTGGCCCTGGGGCTCGCGACCATCGCCATGCTGTGGAACCTGGTCTGGAACCGACTCTTCGATGCCTGGGTGCCGACCCGGCGGCGCAGCCTGGTCCAGCGCCTCGGCCAGGCCCTGGGCTTCGAGCTGGGACTGCTGGTGACGACGTTGCCGGTGGTGGCCTGGTGGCTGTCCATCGGCCTGGTCGAGGCCTTCTGGCTCGACCTCGGCTTCATGCTGTTCTTCCTGGCCTATGCGCTGGTGTTCAATACTCTCTTCGATCACGTGATGCGCCGCTATCTGGCGTGGGGAGGTGTCTGATGGCCTATGTCTACCTGGCCCTGGCGATCATCGCCGAAGTGGTGGCCACCAGCTCCCTCAAGGCGTCCCAGGAGTTCACCCGCTTCTGGCCGAGCATGGTGGTGGTGGTCGGTTACGGCCTGGCCTTCTACACGCTCACCCTGGCCCTGCGAAGCCTACCGGTGGGCATCGCCTATGCGTTCTGGGCGGGGCTGGGCATCGTGCTGGTGACCCTGATCGGCTTCCTGGTCTACGGGGAGCGCCCCGACCTGCCCGCCGTGCTGGGCCTGGCGATGATCGTGGGGGGCGTGGTCGTCATCCAGGCCTTCTCGAGCGTAGCGGCGCACTGAGGCGGGGCCGGTCGAATCCCCGTCGGTGGGCGGGTAGACTGCGGGCTGCCGGCGCCCGGGTCGTGGCGTCGTCGTCTCACGCTGCCTGGACGCCGCTCATGCCGTACCGCCTGCTCTCGCTCTGTCTGCTCCTGATGATGCCGCTGGCTGCCCTCGGGGAGGGCTTCCCCCGCCTCTCGACCCTCGCCGATGACGGTTTCGTGATCGGCGCCGAGGCCCGGCTGCTGGGCAACGGCGAGCCGGGGGAGACCCTGGGCAGCATTGCCCCGCGGGAGAGCCTGTCGCCGGCCTCGGTGACCAAGGTCTACCTGGCCGCGGCGGCCCTCGACCGCTTCGGTCCCCAGCACCGCTTCGCCACCCGCCTGGTCAGCACCGCCGAGCCGGATGCCCAGGGTGTGCTGCACGGCGACCTGGTGCTCGAGGGGGGCGGCGATCCGGCGCTGACCACCGAGGACCTGTGGCGGCTGGTGCAGCGCCTCCATCAGGCGGGGGTGAGCGAGGTGAGCGGACGCCTGGTGGTCAGCCAGTGGCGCTTCGGCCCGGTGACCTGCATCACCACCGACCGCTGCGAGGGCGAGCGACGGGTGGACAATGCCTACAGTGCCCTGCTGTCGTCGGCCGCGGTCAACTACGGCAACTGGTGCGTGACCATCGCCCCGGCACGTACGCCCGGCGAGCCGGCGGATGTCACCAGCTGCGACAGCCAAGCGCGCCTGCCCCGCATCGACAACCGGGTGAAAACCCGGCCGGATGATAGCGGCACCGAGCTCACGGCGGAGCGCCTGACCGACGACGACGGCGATGTCATGCGGGTCAGCGGCCAGATCTCCACCAACGCCCGGCCGCGCGAGGTCTACCGCACCAGTGCCGATCCCGCCGAGCAATCCGCCGACATCCTGATGGCCATGCTCGACCAGGCCGGTATTGCGGTGCAGGGCGGGCATGCCACCAGCACCGCCCCGCCGCCGGCCTCGGCGCAGCGACTCGCCGCGGTGGATAGCGAGCCGCTGCAGGAACTGCTGCTGCGCACCCTGAACTACTCCAACAACTTCATGGCCGACACCCTGGCCCTCGACCTGGCCGAGGGCCCCCGGCCGTCGCTGTCCCAGGCGGGTGATGCCCTCGAGGCCTTCGCCGGCGCCATCCCGGGCCACGGCTCCGCCACCCTGGCGAGCGGCAGCGGCCTGACCCCGGAGAACCGGACCTCCGCGGCCGGCGTGAACGCCCTGCTCGAGCACATGTTCCGCCGCCCGTCGCTGTTCCCGAGCTTCGTTGCGGCCCTGCAGTCGCCCGGCAATGGCGTGATGCGCTTCATCCGGCGGGGCTCCGACACCTTCCAGCACCACGTCATGCTCAAGACCGGTACCCTCAACCAGCCGGTGACGGTGCGCGCCGTCACCGGCTACTTCCGCACCCTGTCGGGGCGCTGGGGGGTGTTCACGGTGCTGGTCAACGGCACCGCCGCGACCCCCTACCTGAGCTGGTCGACGGTGCTGGATCACCTCTCGCAGGACCTCGACGCGATGATCCAGGCGCACTGAGTCGCGACCCTGGCCCGGCCGGCCCGGTGTCGGCGGCGCGCCGACCGGCCGGCTCTGCTACCATCGCCGCTTACGCCGACGACTGATCGATGGACGCTCGCAGATGAAACCCGGACACACCGGCTGGCGCCACCTGGTGCACTCCACCCGCTACTCCCTCAAGGGCCTCAAGGCCGCCTTTCGCCACGAGGCGGCCTTCCGCCAGGAGCTGGGTATCTGTGTGGTCCTGTTGCCGCTGGCCGCCTGGATCGGTCGCGAGCCGGTGGAATGGATCCTGCTGGTCGGCAGCTGCCTGCTGGTGCTGATCGTCGAGTTGCTCAACAGCGCCATCGAGAGCGTGGTGGATCGCATCGGTCCCGACCGCCACGAGCTCTCCGGCCGGGCCAAGGACATTGGCTCGGCGGCGGTGATGCTGTCGCTGGTCCTCGTCGGGCTCACCTGGGGCCTGCTGGCCTGGCAGCGCTTCCTGGTCTGAATCCCGGCGCTCATCGCTCGCCCCGGCGTCAGACCGACAGGTGCCTAGTGCCGGGCGCCCCGGCTTGGGTATGCTGAAGGTATTCATCAACCGGATGCGAGATGCTCATGGCCCTGCCCGACGACTTCCTGCCGCTGGATGCCATACCCGAGCCGTTGGTGGCGCCGTTGCGACACACCTGGGAGCGCCTCGGGGCGTCCCTCGCGCAGGCCGACAATCTGGCATCGATGCAGGATCAGGAAGGCCCCGGCGAGGCCTGGTCGGCACTCTCGGCGAGGCGCCGCGAGGAGCTGGCCCGGGTGCTCGCCGTCTCCGACTTCGTCGCCGAAACGCTGATCCGCCATCCTGACTGGCTCGTCCACCTGGATGCCGCCGGCGAACTCGAGACCGCGCCGACCCCGGAGGCCCTGCGCGAGACCCTCGCCGAACGCCTGGAGGCCACCGAGGACGAGGCGGCCATGCAGGCCGCCATCCGCCGCTTTCGCCGGGCGCGCATGCTGGGCATCGTGTGGCGGGACCTGACGCGCCCGCCGGGCATCGATATGTGGGCCACGGCGGCGGCCGTCACCCAGCTGGCGGAGACCAGCCTGGAACTGGCCCTGGGCTGGCTCGAGTCCCACTTCGCGCCCCGCTGGGGGCGCCCCGCGCCCCGCGCCGATGGCAGCGAGCAGCGTCTGGTGGTGCTCGGCATGGGCAAGCTGGGGGCCGGCGAGCTGAACCTGTCCTCCGATATCGACCTGATCTTCGCCTTCCCCGAGAAGGGGGAGACCGAGGGCGGGCGCAAGTCCCTCGAACACCAGGAGTACTTCACCAAGCTGGGCCAGAAGCTGATCGCCGCCCTGGACGCGGTGACCGCCGACGGCTTCGCCTTCCGCGTCGACATGCGCCTGCGCCCGCTGGGCGACGGCGGGCCGCTGGTCGGCAGCTTTGCGTCCCTGGCCGGCTACTACCAGGATCAGGGGCGCGAATGGGAGCGCTATGCGCTGCTCAAGGCGCGGCCGGTGGCCGGCGACCTGGGGGCAGGTGCCGAGCTGCTGGCGAGCCTGCGGCCCTTCGTCTACCGCAAGTACCTCGACTTCGGGGCCATCGAGTCGCTGCGCGAGCTCAAGGCGATGATCAACCGCGAGGTGCGCCGTCGTGGCATGCAGGGCAACATCAAGCTCGGCCCGGGGGGCATCCGCGAAGTGGAGTTCGTGGTCCAGGCCTTCCAGCTGATTCGCGGCGGGCGCGATACCGAGCTGCAGGTGACTTCCCTGAAGACCGCCCTGGAGCGCCTGCCGGCGCTGGGGCTGCTGCCCGAGGAGGTGGTCGACGAGCTGACCCCCGACTACGTCTTCCTGCGCGATATCGAGCATATCCTCCAGGCCCTGGAGGACCGCCAGACCCAGAGTCTGCCGGCCGAGGAGGTGGACCGCGAGCGGGTCGCCCTGGCCCTGGACATGGAGGACTGGCCCGCGGTCATGGCGCGGCTCGACGAGGTGCGCGCCCGGGTGCGGCGCCACTTCGACGCGGTGATCGCCGAGCCCGAGGAGGAGGCCGAGGAGGCGGCCGCGTCCGCCGAGGCGGGGGAGGTCGACCTGGAGGAGTGGCGGGCCCTGTGGCGCGACGAGATTCCCGAGGAGGAGGCCGAGTCGCGGCTGGAGGAGGCCGGGTTTGACGATGCCGCGGCTAGCCGTCGCCGCCTGCGGGCCCTGCGCCACTCCCGCCAGGTGCAGGCCATGCAGCGCATCGGCTTCGAGCGGCTCGAGGCGCTGATGCCACTGCTGCTCGATGCCGCGGCGGCCAGCGAGGCGCCGGACACCGCCCTGGAGCGGGTCCTGCCGCTGGTCGAGGCCGTGCTGCGGCGGACCGCCTACCTGGCCCTGCTGCGCGAGAACCCCGATGCGCTGGAGCACCTGATGCGGCTGTGCAGTGCCAGTCCCTGGATCGCCGAGCAGCTGGCCCGCCATCCCATCCTGCTCGACGAGCTGCTGACCCCGGAGACCCTCTACACGCCGGCGGACAAGGCACGGCTGGCCGACGAGCTGCGCCAGGCCCTGGGGCGCATCCCCGAGGACGACGAGGAGGCTCAACTCGAGGCGCTGCGGGTGTTCAAGCATGCCCAGGTGCTGCACGTGGCCGCCTCCGACATCGCCGGCACCCGCCACCTGATGAAGGTCAGTGACTACCTGACCTATATCGCCGAGGTGATCCTCGAGACGGTGCTGGTCATGGCCTGGAAGCACCTCACCCGCAAGCATGGCGTCCCCGAGCGGCGCGACGGCGGCCGCTGCGGCCAGGCGCCGGAGTTTTTGATCATCGGCTATGGCAAGCTCGGCGGCATCGAGCTGGGCTACGGCTCCGACCTGGACCTGGTGTTCCTCCACGACGGCGCGGGCCAGGGCAGTACCGACGGGGCGCGGCCCATCGACAACGCGGTCTTCTTTACCCGGCTCGGCCAGCGCATCATCCACCTGCTTACCGCCGTGACCCCCGCGGGCAGCCTCTACGAGGTGGACATGCGCCTGCGCCCGTCCGGCAATGCGGGCCTGCTGGTCTCGAGCCTGGATGCCTTCGCCGACTACCAGCGCCGCGAGGCCTGGACCTGGGAGCACCAGGCGCTGGTGCGAGCCCGGGTGGTGGCGGGTCACGAGCCGCTGGCGGAGCGCTTCGCGGCCGTACGGCGCGAGATCCTCGGCCGGCAGCGCGATCTCGGGGCGCTGCGCGACGAGGTGGTGGCGATGCGCCACAAGATGCGCGACCACCTGGCCGGCAACGGCGGGGGGGATGACTTCGACCTCAAGCATGACCCCGGGGGCATGGTCGACATCGAGTTCCTGTGCCAGTTCGCGGTGCTCTCGATGGGACACGAGACCCCGGAGTTGCTGACCTACAGCGACAACATGCGCATCCTCGAGACCCTGGAGGCCAGCGGGCGCCTGCCGGCCGACGACTGCCGCCGGCTGCGCGAGGCCTATCTCGCCTGTCGCACCGCCGCCCATCGGGCGTCCCTGACCCGACAGCCCGCCCGCGGCCGCAACGCCGACTTCCGGGCCCATCGCCAGGCGGTCATCGACGTCTGGCAGCGCCTGCTCGAGCCCTCTGGCCACTGAGACGGGCGGGCCCGAAGCCCGTCCATCCCCCCCTGCAGCCCGCGCCCCGCCGCTCATCGACCGGCGGGGCGCGGCGCGTCTGGGGCGTGGTGCCTGCCTGATGACGCCGTCCTGGCAGCGCTCAGCTGCCCGAGGCAGAGCGAGGCAGAGCGAGGCAAGGAGAGGCCGGGGGAGGAGCCGTCGTGGCAGCACGGCCCCACCGAGGTGGCTGATCCTCCTGTCGCCTCTGGGGGAGGCAAAATAACCAGATTGGTCATTTCTCACCTGTGGTCGCGTTGCGCCAAATCAGGGCCCGGTCCTAATCTCTTCAAACCCTGACAGCCTTTCTTGGCGAGTCGGTGAAAGCAACTACAAAAAACAGGTGACAACCATGTTCTACAAAACAGCGCTAGCGACCAGTGTGATGATGTTGTCGGCCGGTCTTGTCCAGGCAGAAGAGACCTACCGTATCGGCATCACTCAGAACAATGTCGGCGTCGACAGCTACCAGACCACCTATGAAAGCGCCTTCGAGAATGCCGCCGATGAACTCGATAATGTCGACGTGGTGGTGCTGGATGCCGGCGGCGACGTGGCCCGCCAGATCGGTCAGGTTCGCAACCTGATCCAGCAGCGTGTCGATGCCATCATCATCTGGCCAACCAATGGCCAGGCGGTGATCCCGGCCATCCGCCAGGCCCACCGGGCAGGTATCCCCGTCGTGGTCACCAACTCCAAGATCGCCGAGGCCGGGCTTGACTACATTGCCGCCTTCTCGGGCCCGGACAATGTCCAGCAGGGTGCTTCCTCCGCCGAAATGATGTGCGAGGCGCTGGATGGCCAGGGGCAGATCGTCCAGATCGCCGGGCAGCCCGGCTATACCACTGCCATGGAACGCTCGAAGGGGTTCGAGGACCGGCTTGCCGAGGCCTGCCCCGACGTCGAGATCCTCGAGACCCAGCCCGCGGACTGGAACCGCGAGAAGGCCCAGCGGGTCATGGAGAACTTCCTCACCAAGTACGACGACATCGATGGCGTCTATGCGGGGGACGACAACATGGGCGTCGGCGCCCTGAATGCGGCGAAGAGCGCCGGCCGGGCAGAGGACATCGCCTTCATCGGCGCCACCAACTTCGCCGTGGGTTACGAGGCCATCGAGCGTGGCGAGTACTACGGCTCCATCTATCAGTCCCCGGTCGATGACGCCGAAGCGGCTCTCCAGACGGCACTCGATGTCCTGGAGGGAAAGGAAGTGCCGAAGATGAACTTCTTCGAGACCCCCAAGATCACGGCCGACAATCTCTCCGAGTTCGACAAGCCGGTGTTCTGAAGGCTCCCGCCCAGGCGCAAGAGGCCCTCGGGCCTCATGCGCCGCAGCGCTTCGTCAAAGACAGTCCGTTGGCCATGATGGATGGCCCAGCAGTGCTCTGCTCTTTCTCCGGCCTCGAAGCCATATCGGGAAAGCCAGCTCGCTGCACGGACAACCGGTGACCTTCGGAACAAGGTTGCGCCCATACAGGTGAGTGACATGGCTTCTGCAGAACACACCAAGCAAGGCTTCATGCTCAGCAAGACACACAAGGCCGGTCTCCTGAACTTCCTCTCGGCTCAGGGCATCCTGGTGTTCTTCCTGCTCTGCATGTTTGCGTTCTCGCTATTCTCCGAACAGTTTCTTTCCCAGTCGAACATCATGACGGTGGTCCGACAGGCCTCGATCATCGGTATCATCGCGGTCGGCGTGACCGTGGTGATCATCGGCGGCAACCTCGACCTCTCGGTGGGATCGATGCTGTCGTTCTCCACCGTCCTGGTGGTGGATCTCCATGACAAGATCGGGCCCGTCGGCGCCATCCTGGTGATGTTCGCCCTGACCCTGATGCTGGGGGCCGTGAACGGCTTTCTGGTGGGGTTCATGCGGCTCAATTCGCTGATCGTCACCCTGGCGATGCTCTCGGCGATCCAGGGCCTGGTGCTGATCTACAGCGGTGGCCAGAACGTCGACATCGCCAATCAGAGCGAGACATGGTTCAGCGTGTTCGGTCAGGGCTACCTGCTGGGCATCGCGGTGCCGGTCATCATCTTCGCCCTGCTGGCCATCATCGTCCAGGTGGTCATGTCCTTCACCGGCTACGGCCGGCGCATCTTCGCCATCGGGGGCAATCCCGTGGCGGCCGTCTATTCCGGCGTTCGCAAGAACTGGTGCGTGTTCAGCACCTACCTGATCTCGGCCTTCTGCGTGGCCTGTGCCGCCCTGGTGCTCGGCTCGCGGGTGATGGGCTCCCAGAACAACGTGGGGCAGGGCTACGAGCTGCTCGTGCTGGCCGGGATCATCCTCGGCGGGACCAGCCTGCTGGGCGGTGCTGGCAGTATCTGGAAGACGGTCATCGGGGTGCTGATCCTCGGCTTCATCCAGAACGGCCTGTTGCTGCTGGGCTACCCCTACTACACCCAGTGGCTCGTGACCTGGGTCATCATCATCCTCGCGGTATGGCTGGACCTTGCCAACAAGCGCAAGCGTCTGCTGACCCGCCACTCCTGACAGGGTGAACACCATGATCGATATGAAACGTTTCATGAGCGGCGGTGCGGCCATCCAGCCGATCTGGATCTTCGTCATCGCCATCACCGTCTTCTTCAGCGTCATGTCCGACTACTTCCTGTCGGTGGGCAATCTGACGAACATCCTCGTCCAGACCTCCACCATCGGGCTCATCGCCCTGGGCATGACCTACGTGATGATCAACGGCAACATCGACCTCTCCGTGGGGGCGACCCTGGGGCTGGCGGCGTCCCTCTCGGTGGGCCTGCAGGATCACGGTCTGGCGGTGGCAGTGCTCGCCGCCATCACCGCGGGCGTGGTGCTGGGCGCCCTCAACGGCCTGCTCGTCTGGAAGACCGGGGTCAACGCCTTCATCGTCACCTTGGGGGCGATGATCGGGGTGCGAGGGTTGATCTTCGTCTACACCGAGGAACAGTCCTTCTACGCCAGTAACTTCGCCTTCTCCGACTTCGGTGCCAGCACCATCGGTCCCATCCCCGTGCTGGCCATCATCTTCCTGGCCTGCACCCTGGTGATGCACCTGGTACTCAAGAAGACCGGCCATGGCCGCAACACCTTCGCCGTGGGAGGCAACCCCGAGGCGGCCCTGGATGCCGGCATCCGCATCGGCCGCAACATGATGATCAACTTCATGATCGTCGGCTTCTTCGCGGCCCTGGCCGGGGTCCTGCTGGCCACCCAGATGGGGGCCTCGACGCCCAACCTCGGCCGGGACTACGAGCTCTGGACCATCACCGCCGTCGTGCTCGGCGGTACCAAGCTCACCGGCGGCTTCGGCAGCATCACCGGCACTCTCGGGGGCGTGCTGGCCATCGGGATCCTGCGCAACGGCATGAACATGATGCAGGTGCCGGCTTTCTACGTGCTGGTCATCCTCGGGGTCATCCTCATCTCCGTGCTGATCATCGACCAGAAGATCAACGTCAAGTCTTCCAAGGGGGTGCAGGTATGAGCACCGCAGTCAGGACACAGACCCCGGGGACATCGGGTCAGGGGGAGGCGCCCATCCTGTCCCTGGTGAACATCACCAAGAAA
Organism: Halomonas nitroreducens; assembly: GCF_003966155.1. Lineage (GTDB taxonomy): Bacteria > Pseudomonadota > Gammaproteobacteria > Pseudomonadales > Halomonadaceae > Halomonas > Halomonas nitroreducens. The sequence goes on along the minus strand of NZ_RXNS01000022.1, from coordinate 26,516 downwards.
TTCCCCGGCGTGATCGCGCTCAACAAGGTCAGCTTCGATGTCCGGGCAGGCGAGGTCCATGCCCTGCTCGGCGAGAACGGGGCCGGCAAGTCCACGCTGATGAAGGTGCTGGCCGGCAAGCACAAGCCCAACGGCGGCCAGATCCTGCTCGAGGGGGAAGAGAAGGTCTTCGATACCCCCAAGCGGGCCAAGAAGAGCGGCATCGTGCTGATCCACCAGGAGCAGTCGCTGGTGCCGGAGATGTCGGTGGCCGAGAACATCTTCCTGGGTAGCCTCCCCAAGAAGTGGGGCAACCGTGTCGACTGGAAGACCCTGCACCGGGACAGTACCGAGATTCTCGATCGCTTGAAGTGCTCCTTCAGTTCGAGGGACATGGTGAGTGATCTCTCCATCGCCAAGAAGCAGATGGTCGAGATCGCCCGGGCGCTCGTCTTCACCCCCAAGATCGTGGTCTTCGATGAGCCGACCGCGTCGCTCACCGACCACGAGAAGCCGGTGCTCTACGACATCATCAATACGCTGCGGGAGCAGGGGGTGGGCATCGTCTATATCTCCCACCGCATGGACGAGATCTTTCATCTCTCCCAGAGGATCTCGGTGCTCAGGGACGGCGAATACAACGGTACGGTGAACACCGCCGATACCAACGAGGACGAGGTCACCAAGCTGATGATCGGCCGCAGCCTCGAACTCGACCATGCCAGCAAGCCGAAGGATTTCGGCGAGAACATGCTGGAGCTGCGGGGCCTCACCGTCGAGGGCGTGTTCAAGGACGTCAGCTTCAACGTCCGCAAGGGCGAGATCGTCGGCATGTACGGCCTGGTCGGGGCCGGGCGTTCCGAGGTGGCGGAAACCATCTTCGGCCTGCGCAAGCCTTCCTCGGGCGAGATCCTGCTCGACGGCCAGGTCGAACGGTTGCGGTCCTCCCATGATGCGGTCGCCGAGGGGATCGCCCTGGTGCCGGAGGATCGCAAGGACCAGGGGCTGATTCTCGGCATGAACTGTCGCGACAACATGACCCTGGCGGGCCTGCAAACCGTCTCCTGGCGGGGGTTCATGAAGAGCGCTGCCGAGAAGCGCGTCTACGACAAGTATCAGCAGGCGATGAAGATCAAGACGCCCAGTTGGCGACAGAAGGTCGGCAACCTGAGTGGTGGCAACCAGCAGAAGATCGTCATCGGCAAGTGGCTGCATACCCATCCCAAGCTGCTGATCCTCGACGAGCCCACCCGTGGCATCGATGTCGGCTCCAAGGCCGAGATCCATGCCCTGATCAAGGAACTCGCCCGCTCCGGCTATGCCGTCCTGGTGATTTCCTCGGAAATGCCGGAGGTGCTGGGCGTCAGCAATCGCATCATCGCCATGTACGACGGGCGAGTGACCGCCGAGTTCGACGGCGATGCGGTCTCCGAGGATGTGCTGGTGCAGGCCATCACCGGGCAGCCGGTGACGGCCCAGAGCGATACCGGCTCGACGGCGGGTCATCCTGCCGGCTGATCCCCGCCGTGGCGCTCACCCAACCAACGAGGACAACATCATGATGCCATTCACCTACAACGGCCTGCCGTCGCGGGTCATCTTCGGCCAGGGTACCCTGGCCCAGGTGGCCGAGGAGGTCCGGTCGCTGGGCGGTTCGCGGGTCCTGGTACTCTCCACGCCCGAGCAGGAAGGCCAGGCCCGCCAGGTGCTGGACCAGCTCGGCGAGCTGGGGGGCGACGTCTTCCCCGGGGCCAGGATGCACACCCCGGTGGAGACCACCGAAGAGGCGATGCGCGCCCTGGCCTCGCTGGGTGCCGATGGCGTCGTGGCCATCGGGGGCGGCTCCACCATCGGGCTCGCCAAGGCCATTGCCCTGCGTACCGGCCTGCCCCAGGTCGCCATCCCGACCACCTACGCCGGCTCCGAGATGACGCCGATCCTCGGGGAGACGAAGGACGGCCTCAAGACCACCCAGCGGACCCTCGAGGTACTGCCCGAGACGGTCATCTATGACGTGGACCTGACGCTCGGGCTGCCCGTCGGCATGTCGGGCACCAGCGGCATCAATGCCATCGCGCATGCCGTGGAGGCCCTCTATGCCAAGGATCGCAACCCGATCGTCTCGTTGATGGCGGAAGAGGGCATTGCGGCCCTGGCGCGCAGCCTGCCGACGATCGCCGGCACCCCTGCCGATGCCACCGCCCGCTCCGATGCGCTCTATGGCGCCTGGCTGTGCGGCGCTTGTCTGGGCTCGGTGGGGATGTCGCTGCATCACAAGCTCTGCCACACCCTGGGGGGCTCCTTCGACCTGCCCCATGCCGAGACCCACACCATCGTGCTGCCCCATGCCGTGGCCTACAACGCCGAGGCCGCACCGGACGCGATGGCGCGCATCGCCCGGGCACTGGGGGTGGAAGATGCCGCCGCTGGCCTGTTCGACCTGGCCAGTGCGGTGGGGGCGCCCACTTCACTGGGCGCGCTTGGCTTCACTGTCGAGGATATCGACCGGGCCACCGAGATCGCCACACGCAATCCCTACTGGAACCCGCGTGAGGTCGAGGCCGAGGGCATTCGTCGCCTGCTGGCCGATGCCCAGGCGGGGCAACGGCCCGCGAGCGAGGAGGCCCATCAATGAGAACCCTCTTTTCGAATGCCACCGTCCTGACGCTGGACCCCGAGTTCGGCGATCTCATGGATGGCCAGGTGCTGGTGGAAGACGACCGCATCCTGGCCGTGGGACATGACCTGGATGCAGAGGGCGCCGAGGTCATCGACTGTCAGGGCGGTATCCTGATCCCGGGGCTGGTCAATGCGCACATGCATACCTGGCAGACGGCCCTGCGCGGGGTGGCCGCCAACTGGACACTGCTCGAGTATTTCGGCCACGTGCATCGCGGCCTGGCGACGCTGTTCACCCCGGACGATATCCATATCGCGACCCGGCTGGGTGCGCTGAACCAGCTCAACTGCGGTGCCACCACCCTGGGGGACTGGTGCCACAACAACCCCACGCCGGCGCATACCGATGCCGCCGTGAAGGGGTTGCAGGAATCGGGCATCCGCGCCGTCTTCTTCCACGGTTCCCCCAAGCCGGACCCCAAGCCCGGCCAGCCGCACTTCAGCGAGATTCCCCACCCCCGCGGCGAGGTCGAGCGACTGCTGGCGGGGCCGCTGGGCGATCCGGAAGGGCACGTGACCCTGGGCCTTGCCATCCTGGGCCCGCACTACTCGACCCTCGAGGTCTCCCTGCACGACTTCGAGCTGGCCAAGGAGTTCGGCCTGGTGGCCTCCATGCACCAGGGAGGCGGCGAGGCCGTGAGTCCCGGTGGCTGGGACGTCATCGAGGAGCACGGGCTGCTGGGGCCGGACATCAACATCGTGCATGGCCAGAGCCTGGATGATGGCCAGCTGGCCCGCTTCTGTGCGCAGGGCGTGACCTTCTCCATCGCTCCCGAGAACGAGATGACCCAGGGGCACGGCTTCCCGATCACGGGTCATGTTCGTCGCCACGGCGGCGTCGTGTCGCTGGGCGTAGATCTCGAATCGGTGATCTCGGGCGACATGTTCTCGGTGGCGCGCATGGCGCTGGGCATGCAGCGCTCGCTGGACAACGACGCCTCGCGCCGGGAGCAGGGCACGATCCCCGCCACCTCCACCATCCGTACGCGCGAGGCGCTGGAGTGGATCACCCTGGACGGCGCGCGGGCCCTCGGGCTCGAGGACCGCATCGGCAGCCTCACGCCCGGCAAGCAGGCCGACCTCGTGCTGCTGGACAGTAGCCTGCTGAACATGCAGCCGGTCAGCGACCCCGTGTCGAGCGTCGTCATGCAGGCGAGCCTCGCCAATGTCGACAGCGTCATGGTGGCGGGGGAGTTTCACAAGCGACACGGCCGGCTGCTGGCCAATGTCGCGGATGGCCTGCGCGAGCTGGAGGCGTCGGGGCACCGCATCTACGCCGAGCTGCAGACACGGCAACAACACGAGGAGACAGCTCAATGACAACCACACACAAGGTGGCCTGGGTGGGCCTGGGCAAGCTCGGCCTGCCCATGGCGGCCCGCATCGCTGCGGCGGGGCATGCGGTGCAGGGATTCGACCTCAGTGCCGAGCGCATGGCCCTGGCCGAGCAGGCCGGCATCGCCCCCCACGACGACCTGGCCGCCACCGTCGAGGGTTGCTCCCTGGTGCTGGTCTCGATTCCCGATGATCGGGCCCTGCTGGGCCTCTGTCTGGAGGAGGGGGCGCTGGTCGAGCACATGGCCCCCGGTGCCACGCTGATCGAGACCAGCACCGTCAGCATCGAGGCCTCCGAGCGGGTGGCCCGGGCCGCCGAGGCTAGAGGCATCGCCTATCTGCGTTCCCCGGTGTCCGGCAATCCGGTCGCCGCCGAGGCCGGCACCCTGTCGGCCATGGTCTCCGGGCCGCGGGAGGCCCTGGAGGCAGCCGTTCCGGTCATGCAGAGCTTCACCAAGGCCCAGTACTGGCTGGGCGACGCGGAGCAGGCGCGCTACGCCAAGCTGGCGATCAACCTGATGATCGCGGTCAGCGCCGGGATGCTGGGCGAGGCCCTGACCATGGCTCGCAAGGGCAACATCGAGTGGGAGGCGATGCTGGAGCTGGTCGCCGACAGCGCGGTGGGCTCGCCGATGGTCCAGTACAAGGTGCCGCCGCTGCGCGAGCGGGACTTTACCTCGACCTTCTCCGCCGCCCAGATGGCCAAGGACCTCGACCTGATCCTCGGTTGCGCCCATGACGCCGGCGTGCCGGTGCCTCTCGCCGCCCAGATGCGCGAGGCCTACGCCTCCCTGATCGGCACCGGGCACGGCGAGGACGACTACATCGCCACGGTCCATCACACCGAGCGCCTCGCCGGGCTGTCAGCCATCGAGCACACTGCTGCCGCAAGGGGGTAACGCCATGCGCAACCTGAATGCCAACAACATCACGGATGCCGTGATCGAGGAGTTCTCCGGGTGTCGGGACGAGCGATTGAAGACGATCCTGAACAGCCTGGTCACCCACTTGCACGCCTTCCTGCGCGAGGTGGAGCCCACCGAGCAGGAGTGGACCGAGGCCATCGACTTCCTGACGCGGACCGGGCAGATGTGCGACGACCAGCGCCAGGAATTCATTCTGCTCTCCGATACCCTGGGCGTGACCATGCTGGTCGACGCCCTCAACCACCAGACCTCGGACCCGATGGTGTCGGAGAGCACGGTGCTCGGCCCCTTCTACGTCCCGGACCCGCCTCAGGCCTCCCAGGGCGAGTCGATCGACTGGAACGTCGAAGGGGAGCCCTTCTTAGTGGAGGGTCGCGTCCACGACGAACTCGGCCAGCCATTGGCCAACGTCGTCGTCGACGTCTGGCAATCGGACAGCGAAGGCTTCTATGACGTTCAGAAGGAACTCGAGAGTGCGTCGCTGCGGGCCCGGTTCACCACCGATGACCAGGGGCGCTATGCTTTCTGGACGGTGACCCCGGCGCCGTACCCGATCCCCACCGACGGCCCCGTCGGCAAGATGCTGGAAATCACCGGCCGACATCCCTACCGGCCCGCCCATGTGCACTTCATGCTGATGGCCGAGGGATTCGACACCCTGGTGACGCAGGTGTTTGCCGAGGACGACCCCTATCTCGACTCCGATGCCGTTTTTGGCGTCAAGGATTCCCTGGTCAAGGAGTACAAGCTGCTGCCGCCAGGGAGGGCACCGGATGGACGGGCAATGGAAGTTCCCTTCCGCCATCTGACATATGACTTCGGCTTGAAGGCGAGCCGCTAGTCCCATCTCGAGACATAACCCGCCAGAAAGAGGAACGCCCTATGACTATCATCGACAACCATGCGGTCGAGACCCTGTTCACCGAGGCTCGCACCCACAATGTGTGGAAGGATCAGGAGGTCAGCGAGGAGATTCTGCGCAAGCTGTATCACCTGATGCATTTTGGCCCGACCTCCATGAACTGCCAGCCTCTTCGCGTGCTCTTCCTTAAGAGCCAGGAGGCCAAGGAGCGGCTCAAGCCCGCCCTGCTGCCCGGTAACCAGGAAAAGACCATGAAGGCGCCGGTGGTCGCCGTGCTGGGCTACGACACCGAGTTCTATGAGCATCTGCCGCGCATGTTTTCCCACAACAAGGATGCCAAGTCGCTGTTCGAGGGCAAGACTGACTTCATCAACACCACGGCCTTTCGCAACAGCTCCATCCAGGGGGGCTACTTCATCCTGGCCGCTCGCGCGCTGGGCCTGAGTGCTGGGCCGATGTCCGGCTTCAACAATGCCGCCGTGGATGAGGAGTTCTTCCCCGATGGCAAGGTGAAGAGCAACTTCCTGTGCAACCTGGGGTATGGCGATGCCTCGGCGCTCTTCCCGCGTCAGGATCGCTTCGAGTTCGACGAGGTCTGCAAGGTCCTCTGACGTGGCTGACGGCCAGCCGCCGACACGGCGGCTGCCCCTTACGCCGACCTGGGCCGTGATACCACGGCCCTTTTTTAGTTCCTCCACAAGGACGAGGCGCACATGGTGTATGACGGGCAGTTCATTGTCCTGATGGTCGTGGCGGTGCTGCTAACCGGTATCTCGAAGTCGGGCTTCGCCGGTGGCGTCGGGGTGGTGGCTGTGCCCCTGATCTCACTGAAAGCCAGCCCGACTTTTGCCGTGGCCGTCATGCTGCCGCTGTTGATCGTCATGGATGTCTTCAGTCTGCGGGCCTGGTGGCGGCATCGCCTCGGCTCGCTGCTGTGGCTGATGTTCCCACCGGCCGTGCTGGGGGTGGCGATCGGCTATCTGACCTACGGGCTCTTCGATGATGACCTGCTCAAGGTGCTGCTGGGCATCTTCTCGATGCTGTTCGGCCTGTGGGGGCTGTTCAAGCCCTTCCGTGGTCGCGTGGTGCCTGCCTGGATCGGCGGGCTCTGTGGGGGGATCGCCGGCTTCACCAGTTTCATCGCCCATGCCGGGGGGCCGCCATTGAACTTCTACCTGTTGCAGTGCCGGCTTTCCAAGGAACAGTTCCTGGGAACGGCCGTGGTCTTCCTGGCCGCCATCAACCTCGTCAAGCTGGTGCCCTATGGTCTGCTTGGCCTGCTGAATGTCGCGAACCTTACCATTGCGCTGCTGCTGATCCCGGTGGCCTGGCTGGGGGTGCGCCTGGGGCTGGTCATCCAGAAGCGGCTGAGTGGTGAGCTGTTCTTCCGGATCATTCTGGGCCTGCTGATCCTGCTGGGCATTCGACTGATCGTCGACGGCTGGGGATAGCCGCGCTGAAGTACCGTTTGCTGCCGGGCGCCAGGCGGCGCTATCTTGGGGCTTGAGCGCAATTCCAGCCCGAGGCGACGATGAACGAACTCCCCGATGCGAGCCAGCCGGAGGGTCCCTATGACAGTCTGTCCCAGACCCCGAGGCCGAAGCTCTCCAACACGGAGCTCTCGCGATTCATCGACTTCATCGAGAAGTTCGAGGGGGAGACCGAGCACACTCTCTCCATAAGCCACGGTTACCGGGAGATGCGCATGATGCTCCATCTCATGCGCAACCACCTGGCCGGGCGACTGACGACGCCCACCTCGCTTGCGGATGCGTCCGGGCTTTCCTATGGCACCGCCAAACGCGGGATCGAGAGCATGATCCAGCGCGGGCTGATCCTGTCGCGACCGAGAACCAGGAGTGGCAAGACAGTATCCCTGCATCCCTCACCGGCGCTGGTCGAGGAGTGGGAGGCGTATGCCGGCAGGGTCAGGGCCTTGCTGTCTACCTATGATAGCCAGGTCTTGCGGGACGACACCTACCCCTCGGGCCGGGTGATCTCGCCGCCTGCGGTGCTGTCGACGCGCCTCGAGATGAAGGGGGGGCTGCGGGTCCTGAGCCATGCCGATCCCACCTTCATGGCGATGCACAACCTCAAGCAGCAGCTGGAGTCGATCTTCGGTCTGCCGATCAAGAACAAGGCCAGGTCGATCGACGAACTGCGCGAGGAGATCCTCGATAATGCCCGCTTGGCACACTCCCGCTATGACATTGTTGCCTGTGACCTGCCCTGGTTTGGGGAGCTGGCGTCCGGGGGCATGTTAATGCCGCTGACCTCCCTGCTGGCGCGCGACGGTTATGACCTGTCCGACTTCCATTCCGTGGCCATCCAGAGCGCGCAGTATGCTGATCAGCAGTACGGCATCCCGGTACAGACGACTCCCGAACTGCTGTGCTACCGGTCCGATATCCTCGAACGCGCCCAGCTGTCTCCTCCGACGACCACCGAGGAACTGATCAAGGTCGCCAGGCGGTTGCATGACCCCGGGAAGGGGCAGTACGGCATCGCCTGGAATGCCGCCAGGGGCACGCCGCTGGGTCATACCTTTACTTTCTTGATGGCGAAATTCGGCCAGCCGATCATCAATATGCGTCGAACCAGGGACGGGTATGACTTCCAGAACGTCTCGGGCGAAGAGTGTCGACCGATGTTCCTGTCGGATGCGGCCTTCCGCGCCTGCGAGTACATGCTGGATATCCTCAAGTATTCGCCACCGAACATTCTCGACATGGCCTGGTACGAGCGTGCCAAGTCCTATGCCTCGGGTGAATCCTGCATGGCCTACTGCTATACACTACTCGCCCCACTCATCGAGCTCGACAAGACATCCCCAGCCTGGGGCAACACTGGCTACCTACCGCATCCTGCCGGTAACCATGGCCGGCCGATCACCCCGGTCGGCGGCTATGCGCTGGCCATTCCGTCCAACCTGTCCGAGGAGCGTGTGGAGGCGGCCTGGCGTGCCCTGAAGTCGCTGACCTCTGCCAGCCTGTCGAAGCTCTATATCATGAACGGTAGCCTGGCCACACCACGCTTCAGCGTCAGTCGTGACCCGGAGGTCTCCTCCCTGTCACCGGTCATCGACGTCGTGGATCGCATGGCCAGGGAGAACATCCTGCAGGTCTGGCCACGCCCCCCGGTGCCAGGCATCACCGATATCATCGGCATCGCCGGCAACGAGGTGTTCGAGGTGCTCGACGGGCGACGCTCCATCAAGAAGGCCCTGTCCTTGGCGCAGGACAGGGCCGATCGGGTAATGCGCGACAGGGGGTTTTACTGAGCCATCGCCTGGGGTGTCGGTGGCATCACTGCATGATCATGCCGCCATCGATCATCAGCAGCTGGCCGGTCATGTAGTCCGACTCCGGACTGGCCAGGAAGCTTGCCGTGCCGACGACATCTTCCGGATAGGAGTAGCGCTTCATCAGGATCATCTTCTCGGCAAGCTCGTCCATGGACTGGCCCTGCTTGTCAAACTTGCCAATGCTGACCAGGTCCTTGTCCAGCTGTTCCCACAGTTCGGTACGTACGACCCCTGGACCGTAACCGTTGACAGTGATGTTGTGATCCACAAGCGCCTTGGCGCCGCCATTGATCATGGCCAGCACGGCATGCTTGCTGCAGGCGTAAGGCACCACGTCGTCGAAGGCCTGGCGGGAGAGAATGGAGCCGACATTGATGATCTTGTAGGGACCATTCTCCTTGCCCTGCGCGATCATCTGCTTGGCGGCCTCCTGCATGCCGATCAGACAGCCCATGGCATTGACGTCCATGATCTGGTGCCAGTTTTCTTCGGTGATGTCGAGAAACATCAGTGGCTTGTTGATGCCGGCGTTGTTGACCATCACGTTGAGGCTACCGAAGGCATCGACGGTGGCCTTCACGGCATCCCGCATCTGGTCGCGCTCGGTCACGTTGAGCTTGACGGCGATGGCCTGGCCGCCCTTTTCGGTGATCCGCTTGACGACTTCCTCGCAGCCTTCCAGGTTCAGGTCCGCGACACAGACGCTGGCTCCCTGTTCGGCATAGTGTTCCGCCACGGCGGCACCCATGCCGCGCGCTGCACCGGTGATCAGGCAGCTCTTTCCTTTCAGTCGTGTCTTATCCATCGTGTCACCTCGGGGGTCTTGTTGTGGGTCTGGGCATGCCGGCGCTGGGCGGTGATTGGCCGCGTCCACCGGGATGTGTCGTGAAACGACAAGGAGGCATGGCGTTGCTCGGGGTTTGCCCTTCGGCCTTCCTTGCTGATCGGTATTGTCGGCACGGCGCGCGACAGGCAACAGCAAGCCGGGAGGGCAATATGACCAGATTGGATGTTTTGGCGGGGAGGGGGCCGCCAACAACGGACATCGGGTAACCCGTACGGCGCATCGCCTGGACAGGAAGAGAGAGCGGTCGCTGCCCAGTCAGCGCGTCGAGAAGGTGCCGGCTCCCGCGAACGGGAACCTGCAGCAGATACGGCTCGATGCCGGCATGACGAATGGTGTCAGCCTGTGCGTCTCAGGGCGTGGACGCCCGCCGGCGGTTCTGCGAGGATGCCGCTAAGTGTGCCGCGGCCAACGAGCTGGCCGATATGGTGTTCTCCCACTGCCGGCGGGAACTGCTGAAGGAGATTTCGCGATGAGCAAGGTCCTGGTCCTGCACGGCCCCAATCTCAACCTGCTGGGTACTCGCCAGCCGGAGATCTATGGTCGCGAGACTCTGGAGGACATCGACAACGCCCTGCGCGAGCAGGCCGCCCGCGGGGGCTGGGAGATGCTCTGCCGGCAGAGCAATCACGAGGGCGAGCTGATCGACGCCATCCATGCGGCACGGCTCGATGGCACCACGGCGATCATCATCAACCCCGCCGCCTATACCCATACCTCGGTGGCGATCCTCGACGCCCTCAATGCCTTCGACGGCAAGGTGATCGAGGTGCATCTCTCCAACGTCCACCAGCGCGAGGCCTTCCGCCACCACTCCTACGTTTCGCTGCGCGCCGATGGCGTGATCGCCGGCCTCGGCAGCCAGGGCTATCGCCTGGCGCTGGAGGCAGTGATGGCCGGCTAGCGTACCTGCTCGCGGATCTCTGCGGCCTTGCGCTGCAGTAGCGGCAGGTAGTCGCCGATCAGGGTGTCCAGATCGACCCGAGCGGCGTTGGTGCTGATGTTGATGGCGCCCATTAGCCGTCCGGTGGCATCGAAGGCCGGCACGGCCAGGGAACGCAGGCCGGAGTCCAGTTCCTGGTCGGCCACCGCATAGCCCTGGCGGCGCACCTCCAGAATGCGCTCGCGCAGTACCGCCTTGTCGGTCACGGTCTTGTCCGTATGGCGCTCCAGGGTCACCCGCTCGAGAAAGGCCACCAGCGCGTCGTCGGGCAGCTGGGAGAGCAGGACTCGGCCCATGGAGGTGTGGGCGGCGGGCAGCCGGGTGCCCACCGCGAGACTGATGGCCATCAGCCGGTGCTTGGCGGCCGAGCGTGCCACATAGGTCACCTCGTCGCCGTCCAGCACCCCCAGCGATGAGGATTCGCCGCACTCGGCGGTGATGTCCTCGAGCACCTGCTGGATGACGCTCTGGTAGCCATTGGCGGACAGGAAGGCATAGCCCAGTTGCAGCACCCGAGGCGCCAGCTCGAAGTGGCGCTGGGTCTTGCGCACATACCCCAGCGAATGCAGCGTCAGCAGGAAGCGCCGTGCCCGGGCCCGGTTCATGCCGGTGCGTGCCGCCACCTCGCTCAGCGTCATCCTCGTGTGTTCCTCGTCGAAGGCGAGGATCACCTCCAGGCCGCTGGCCAGGGCCGTGACGAAGTCCCGGTCGTCCGGGTTCAACACCTCTTCCCGCATCCTGTCTCCTCCCTGCCTGATGGTGGCGCCGGACGTCGCCGACACTCGTCCAATCTATCACGACTGTTCGATAGCCGAACATGATGACCGCTACCTGCCCGGAGGATGAGAAGGCTCATCTGCCTGATAGACCTTAGTCGTAGCCCAAGGCCCCGGTCGGTAAAGAGAAACGCCATACGGACCGGTGGTTAGGGGAGAGGAGGCCGCCCTGGACCGGGGACAGCGGGAGCTCGGGGTTTGACGTTCCCCGAGGGTGAGGCTAAATTGTTCGCATAATGAATTAATGATCGCATAGCGAACACATTGGCCGTCGCCTCCCCGGTGCGGCTACAGAGCCTACTTCCCAACACAGGTGTCCCCTCATGGCCGAGTTCCTCAGCTTGCATGACGCGGTGGCCCGCTATGTCGAAGACGGCACCACCGTATGCATGGAAGGCTTTACCCACCTGATCCCCTTCGCGGCGGGCCACGAGGTCATCCGTCAGGGCCGGCGTGACCTGACCCTGATCCGCATGACGCCGGACCTGGTCTACGATCAGTTGATCGGTGCCGGCTGCGTCAAAAAGCTGATCTTCTCCTGGGGTGGTAACCCCGGGGTGGGCTCCCTGCATCGCCTGCGCGACGCGGTGGAGAAGGGCTGGCCGCAGCGGGTCGAGATCCTCGAACACAGCCACGCCGCCATGGCCTGCGCCTTCGAGGCCGGCGCCGCCGGGCTGCCGCTGGCCGTGCTGCGCGGCTACGTCGGCAGCGACCTGCCCAAGGTCAACGATCAGATCAAGTTCATCGAGTGCCCCTTCACCGGGGAGCGCCTGGCCGCAGTGCCCTCGATCCGTCCCGACGTCTCGCTGGTGCATGCCCAGAAGGCCGATCGCCAGGGCAATGTCCTGGTGGAAGGCATCGTCGGCGTGCAGAAGGAGGCCGTGCTGGCCGCCAGGCGCAGCATCGTCACCGTCGAGGAGATCGTCGACGACCTCGACGTCGAGCCCAACGCCTGCGTGCTCCCCGGCTGGGCGATCAGCGCCATCGCCGTGGCCGAGAAGGGCGCCTATCCCTCCTATGCCCACGGTTACTACGACCGCGACAACCGCTTCTACAAGGAGTGGGACGCCATCGCCCGGGATCGAGACGCTTTCACCGCCTGGCTCGACGACAACGTCCATAATGCAGGAGGACAGTCCTGATGAGCACCGAATACACCTCATCGGAGATGATGACCGTGACCGCCGCCCGGGCGCTCGAGAACGGCATGACCTGCTTCGTGGGCATCGGCCTGCCCTCCGAGGCCGCCAACCTGGCGCGCCTGACCCATGCCCCCGGCGTGGTGCTGATCTACGAGTCCGGCACCCTGCAGACCAGACCGGACGTGCTGCCGCTGTCGATCGGCGACGGCGAGCTGTGCGAGTCGGCGCTGACTACCGTCTCGGTGCCGGAGATGTTCCGCTACTGGCTGCAGGGCGGCCATGTCGACGTGGGCTTTCTGGGCACCGCCCAGATCGACCGCTACTGCAACCTCAACACCACCCTCATCGGCGACTACCACGATCCCAAGGTGCGCCTGCCGGGCGGCGGCGGCGCTCCCGAGATCGCCACGAACGCCGGGGAGGTGTTCATCACCCTCAAGCATTCCAAGCGCACCTTCGTGAAGGACGTCGACTTCGTCACCACCCTGGGCTTCGGCCGCGACGGCAAGGGCCGCGACGGCGTGCCCAACATCGGCCGTGGCCCGACCCGGGTGATCACCGACCTGTGCGTGATGAAGCCCGACCCCGAGACCAGGGAGCTGGTGGTGGTGTCGCTGCACCCCGGCGTGACCCGCGAGGACGTGCGTGATGCCACCGGCTGGGAGATCCGCTTCGCCGAGGCGCTCGAGAGCACCCCGGAGCCTTCGGCCCGCGAGCTGGCGGTCCTGCGCGAGCTGAAGGAGAAGACCAACCGCAAGCATGCCGGCGACGCCTGAGGAGAGACTTTTCCATGAGCAACATCTACCTGTGTCATCCGCGGCGCACCGCCGTGGGCCGCTTCGGCGGCACCCTGGCCGCGGTGCGTCCCGACGACTTCGCCGCCAGCCTCTTCCAGGCGGTGCTCGCCGAGGCACCGGATCTCGACCCGGCCGCCATCGACGAGGTGATCATGGGCTGTGCCAACCAGGCCGGCGAGGACAACCGCAACGTGGCACGCATGGCGTCGCTGCTGGCGGGTCTGCCAACCTCGGTGCCCGGCACCACCATGAACCGCCTGTGCGGCTCGGGCATGGACGCGGTAGGCACCGCCTTCCGCGCCATCAAGGCAGGCGAGTTCGCGCTGGCGCTGGCCGGCGGCGTGGAATCCATGTCGCGGGCGCCCTTCGTGATGGGCAAGGCCGAGAGCGCCTTCTCGCGCACCCAGGCAATCGAGGACACCACCATCGGCTGGCGCTTCATCAACCCGCTGATGAAGCAGCAGTACGGCGTCGACTCCATGCCGGAGACCGCCGAGAATGTCGCCGAGACGTACCGGGTCTCCCGGGAGGACCAGGATGCCTTCTCCCTGCGCTCCCAGCAGAAGGCCGAGCGCGCCCAGCAGGAAGGCCGCTTCGCCCGCGAGATCACCGCCATCGAGATCCCGCGGCGCAAGCGGGAGCCGCTGATCTTCGCCCAGGACGAGCACCTGCGTCCGGGCACCACCCTGGAGAAGCTGGCCAAGCTGCCGACGCCGTTCCGTGACGGTGGCAGTGTCACCGCTGGCAACGCCTCCGGGGTCAACGACGGTGCCGCGGCGATGCTGGTGGCCAGCGAGGCCGCGGTGCAGCAGCACGGCCTCACGCCCATGGCGCGCATCCTGGGCATGGCCACCGCCGGGGTGGAGCCGGCCACCATGGGCATCGGCCCGGTGCCGGCGGTGCGCAAGCTGCTCGCCCGCCAGGGCGTGTCCCTCGACGAGATCGACATCATCGAGCTCAACGAGGCCTTCGCCTCCCAGGCCCTGGCCTGCCTGCGCGAGCTGGGCATCGACGACCACGACCCCCGAGTCAACCCCAACGGCGGCGGCATCGCCCTGGGCCACCCGCTGGGCATGTCCGGCGCCCGTCTACTGATGACCGCAGCCTTCGAACTGCAGAAGACCGGCAAGCGCTACGCGCTGTGCACCATGTGCGTCGGCGTGGGGCAGGGTATCGCCACGCTGATCGAGCGAGCCTAGGCGCTTGCACTTCCACAGGATGCCGCGCCCTTGAAACGCATCCTTTCCTCTTGAACGACGCCCTGGGCGTCACGCGAGGTTCCCATGTCAAATCCCTGTATCATCTGCGTTGCCATCACCGGCAGCCTGCCGCGCAAGGAAAACAACCCTGCCGTTCCCGTGTCCATCGACGAGCAGGTCGAGAGCACCCAGGCGGCCTTCGAGGCCGGGGCGAGCATCGTCCATTGCCATGTCCGCAACGACGACCAGTCGCCGACCTCGGACCCCGATCAGTTTGCCAGGCTGATGGAAGGCCTGAGGAAGCACTGCCCGGGGATGATCATCCAGCTCTCCACCGGCGGGCGCTCGGGTGCGGGTGAAGAACGTGGCGCCATGCTGCCGCTGAAGCCCGACATGGCGAGCCTCGCGGTGGGCTCCAACAACTTCCCCACCCGGGTCTACGAGAACTCGCCGCAGCTGGTGGAGTGGCTCGCCGACGAGATGCTGAAGTACGACATCAAGCCCGAGATCGAGGCGTTCGACCTGTCGCATATCCACCAGGCGGTGAATCTCTCCAAGCAGGGCAGGATCAAGGCCCCGCTCTACGTCCAGTTCGTGATGGGGGTCAAGAACGCCATGCCGGTGGACAAGCCGACCTTCGATTTCTATATCGAGACCCTCGAGCGCCTGGCGCCGGGCTCCCAGTGGTGCGGTGCCGGCATCGGCGCCAACCAGCTGGTCCTCAACGAGTGGTCCATCGCCGCGGGCGGCCATACCCGCACCGGGCTCGAGGACAACGTTCGCTGGGACAAGGAAAGCCTTGCCCCCTCCAATGCTGCGCTGGTCGAGCGGGTGGCGAGGCTGTGCGAGCAATACGAGCGCCCGGTGGCCACCTGGCAACAGGCGCGCGAGATCCTCGGGCTCAAGGCGGGCTGACGACTCTCCCCGGCGTTTGCTCCTGCCTGCCCATGAGCTGCGAGGGGGCGTGCCGACATCGTGGAGCCGGCCCCGCCAGACCTCTGACGGGCATCACGGCCCGGATCACATGGGCAGGCGACTCGCTGTCACCCGGCGGGCCGGCGCCAGGGATCGTGGCGAGGGCATTGCCCAAGCGCCGCATGAATTGCTTTAGTTTTGACGTTAGGCTTCAGGAGCGACTCCATGGCATTTCTCGACATCGACGGCCGCAGCGTGGCCTATCGCCTGCTGGGCGCCGAGAGCAATCCGCTGGTGGTACTGGCCCATCCGCTGGGCATGAGCCAGGCGGTATGGGACGACCTGCTGCCGACATTGCTGCCGCGCTATCGCGTGCTGACCTGGGACCTGCCCGGGCATGGCGCCAGCCAGGCCTGGCCAGCCGACGGCGGCGACATCCCCCCCGCGGCGCTCGCCGCCGAGGCCCTGGCCCTGGCCGACCATGCCGGAGCGGCGCACTTCCATTTCGTCGGCACCTCCATCGGCGGCGTGGTGGGGCAGCAGCTGGTGGCCGAGCATGCCGGCCGGCTGCTGTCGGCGACCCTGACCAACACCGGCGTGGTGATCGGCAACACCGAGCTGTGGACCACCCGGGCCGGGCGGGTCCGCGAGGAAGGCTTGGCGGCCATGGCCGACGAGATCGTGCCGCGCTGGTTCGCCCCGGCCTGCTTCGAGGATGAGCCGGCCCTGAAAACCGGCTGGTGTACCCAGATGGGCCGCGGCGACGACGACTCCTATGCCCGACTCTGCGAGATGCTCGGCCGCACCGACTTCACCGGCAAGCTCGCCGGGAAGGACGTGAAAGTGCAGCTGCTGGGCGGCAGCGAGGACCTGGCGACTCCGCCGGCCAGCCTCGAGGCCCTGGCCGCGGAGCTCGACGGTGCGCCGCTCGAGATTCTCGAGGGTGTCGGCCACGTGCCCTCCGTGGAGCGACCCGATGCCGTGGCCGAACGCCTGAAGGGGATCCTAGCCGGATAATGCATCGGCGCACGGCGTTGCGCGACCCGGTGCACGGGGTATGCTGGCGGCCTGATCCCTTCAAGGAGTGCTTGCGTGATGCGCCTGGTCCTGCTGCTAAGCGCGCTGCTGGCCCTGGCCGGCTGCGAGAAGACCCCCACCGGTCGCACCCAGCTGGCGCTGGTGCCCGATGCCCTGATGGCCCGGTTGGGCGCGGACACCTTCGGCGAGATGCGCGAGCGTCAGCCCGTCACGCAAGACGCCTCCCTCAACCGGCAGGTGCAGTGCGTGGCCCGGGCGGTGGTGGCGGCGGCGCGGCGTCACTACCCCGGGGTGGCCATGCCCCAGGACTGGGAGGTGGTGGTGTTCGACGATCCGTCCCCCAATGCCTTCGCGTTGCCCGGCGGCAGGATCGGCGTCAATGCCGGTCTGCTGGGGGTAGCCGAGTCGCCCTCCCAGCTGGCGGCGGTGATCGGCCACGAAGTCGCCCACGTGCTGGCCGACCATGGCAACGAGCGGCTCACTCAGCAACTCGGCATCAAGGCGGTGCTGCTGGTGGTCGGGCTGTTCAGTGAGGGGGAGGTGGGCCAGGCATCGTTGCTCCAGGCCCTCGGGATCGGCGCCCGACTGGGCATTGCCCTGCCGTTCAGCCGCACCCACGAGGAGGAGGCCGACCTGATGGGCCTCGAGATCATGGCCGAGGCCGGTTTCGACGCGCGGCAGAGTGTGAGCCTGTGGCGCAACATGGCCAAGGCGGGCGGCGAGCAGTCGCCGGAATTCCTCTCCACTCATCCCGCCCACGACTCCCGCATCGAGGCGCTTCAGGGCCACCTGGAGACAGCCCGGCGCCTGGGCCGGGATGCCGCGCCGCCGGCCTGCGGCTGAGGCGTCATCGGGCGTTGGGTGCTCCGCAACCGTGCCAAGGCCGAGGGCGGCTTCAGAGAACGCCCTTGGCCTTGGCGGTGTGAGTCGCGATGGCATCCATCAGCGGAGGGGAGAGACAGTCGTAGGGCGTCAGCCCAAGCGCCTCGAGCCTTGCTCGCACCGCCCCCATGTGCTGAGGGTCGGTGCCCGACTCGATGATCGAGGAGGTGAAGGCGGCGAACCCGGGGGCCGCCCATCCCGTCTCGTCGGACAGTTCGGGATGGATGAAATCCAGGCCGTGGAAGGGATGGTCGGGATTCTCGATGCGTCCGAACATGTGCACTCCACAGTCACGGCAGGCGTGCCGCTGGATCGCCGCGGCGGCATCGACGATTTCCAGCTTGTCCTCGTTGGCAGTGACGCTAACGGCATCTCGTGGCACCACGGCGACCATGGAGAACAGCGCGCCTTGCGGTTTCCAGCACCTGGTGCAGCCGCACACGTGGTTGTGCGCGCACTGGGCATTGATGGTCACCTCCACCGACCTCTCCGTGCAGTGGCAGTGCAGCGTGCCGCCGGTGAAATCGTCGCTGCCGGGGCGTACGCCGCCGTCGACGGCGGGATGGATGCAGAATTCATCGTTCATGGCGTGTCCCCCTTGAGTGGCGCGAAGATGGTCCGCAGGGGCAATGGAGTTGTCATGAGCTGCGGCGGGAGCCGATCCCATAGCCAGAGTATAGGAGGCGAGCGGCCCATCGGGGATAAGCACTCGTCAGGGGGCTGAGGTGTCGACTCGCACGGCAAGGGGCGTGCGTTGGGCGAGCAGGTGAGGGCACGGGAAGCTGGCCGGTCCCGAGGAGCAGGCCGGCAGGGTGGAGAACCGGCAGTGACGCTCAGCGCCACTCGTCGTCGCGGTCGGCGTTCTTGACCTCGTAGTCCCCCTCCAGGACCTGCTGGTCGCGGTGGCGGGCCCCGCCGCTACGGGTCTCGCGATAGCGGGTTTCCCGGTAATGGAAGCTGCCCCCGACATCCTCGGCCTGGTCGGCGCGCATGCGCTCCATGCGCTTCTTCATGCGGTAGCGCAGGATGGGCAGCATGGCCCACCCGACCAGCAGGAAGAACAGGCCCAGCACCACGCCGACGACCATCAGGGCGCCGAAGACCAGCCAGGTGAAGAGCAACCGCAGGCCGCCGATGTTGCCGCCGGGCCGAGCCTGGTGGGCACGTTCCTGCCACTGCTGCGCCGCCCGCCAGGCGGCGTTGTGGCGCGGATCCTTGGGGTCGGGCATGGGGATCTCCTGGGTAGGCGAGCCACGGCTCGCCGTGAATGGCTGCCTGTTGGAAAGCGCCGGGAGGGAAACGTTCCTGCCCCGCCGGGCGCCGACCCGTCGTCAGGCGCCTGACTGCCAGAGGTCAGCGACGATCGCGTAGCTGCGCAGGCGATCCTCCAGGGCGAAGACATCAGTATGCAGCATCAGCTCGTCTGCCCCGGTCGCCGCGAGGCAGGCCTCGAGGCCCTCGCGCACGGTGTCCGGCCCGCCGATCACCGCCGCCCCCAGGAACTGCTCGACCTGGGCCTGCTCGAGGGGCGTCCAGTCGAGGTGTTCCACCGGCGGCTTGGCCAGGGTACGCCGGCCCCGGACCATGCCCAGGAACTTCTGGCGCGCCGTGGAGGCCAGGTACTCGGCTTGGGTATCGCTGTCGGCAGCGATCACCGGCAGGCCGACCATGGCATGGGGCGCCTCGAGCACGGCCGAGGGGCGGAAGTTGTCGCGATACAGCCGCAGCGCCTCGTGGAGCCGGGTCGGGGCGAACTGGGCGGCGAAGGCGAAGGGCAGGCCCTCCCGGGCCGCCAGGCGTGCGCTGTAGTCGCTGGAGCCCAGCAGCCACAGCGGCACCCGGGTGCCCTGGCCGGGCACGGCGCGGACCCGCTGGCCGGGCCGGGCCTCATCGAGGAAGCCTCGCAGCTCCTCGAGGCGCGCGGGGAAGTCGTCCACGCCGGCCCGTGGATCCCGGCGCAGGGCCGCCATGGTCGCCCCGTCCGAGCCCGGGGCGCGGCCCAGGCCGAGGTCAATGCGGCCCGGGTAGAGGGTCTCCAGGGTGCCGAACTGCTCGGCCACCACCAGCGGCGGGTGGTTGGGCAGCATGATCCCGCCGCTGCCGATCCGGATGCGCGAGGTCTGCTCCGCGACGTGGCCGATCAGCACCGCCGTGGCGGCACTGGCGATGCCCTCGATGCCGTGGTGTTCGGCCAGCCAGAAGCGCGTGAAGCCGTGCCGTTCGGCGAGCCGGGCCAGGGCGACGCTGTCGCGGAAGCTGTCGGCGGCGTTGCCGCCCTGGCGGATCGGTGCGAGGTCCAGCACCGACAGCGGGGTATCCTTGAGACGGGGCATGCGAGGCTCCATAGATTAGCGTGCTTATTATCAGGGTGGGGGCAAGGGCGCACGGAAACAATGGGGCGGCAGGTAGGCGGCAAACACTAGCGGGGCGCGTCGCCAGCCCCTAAGCTAAGGATACTTGGAGAACAACGGGGACCCGACCATGATCTTGATGCGTTCCGGCCGGCGGGTCCCGCGGCGGGGAGCCACCCGCCGTCGCCGGAAGCGACGATTCGACTGGGCCGTCTTCGATCGCTGGCTGGATCGGCTGGTGGTGGTGGCGGTCGTGACCGCCCTGTTGGTCGGGGGGGCGGCCCTGTTGATCAGCCTGGTGCTATGAGGGAGTGGAGGGCACCGGCGGGGTGCCGGTGCCATGCCTCGACCGGGAATTACCGGTAGCGATTGAGGTCGATGTCGTCCGAATCCGTGGCGGCCCCGGTGGCGGCCCCGACGCCCCCGCCGATCACCGCTCCCCGGGTGACGCTGCCGCCGGTCACGGCGGCCGCCCCGGCGCCCACCGCGGCGCCCACGCCGGCCCCGCTCAGGGCCCGTTCGCTGGTTGTCGTGCCGCAGCCGGCGAGTCCCAGCGCGAGCGTCAGGCAGACCAGTCCCGTTGTCACGATACGCTTCATAGCCTTCATCCATTGAGGGGTATGGTCGTTAGAGTAGCGACTTCGCGGACAAGTTTCAAAACGGTGTTTTTTTACCCTCCCCGTCGGCGGCGATCACCGGCAGCGCGGCTGCTGCTGGGTGATGCAGTGGATGTTGCCGCCGCCGAGCAGGATCTCCCGGGCCGGCACGCCGACCACCCGGCGGGTCGGGAAGAGTCCCTGAAGCATTTCCCGGGCCTGGTCATCACGCTGAGGATCGAGCAGCGGCATCACCACCACCTCGTTGCCGATGTAGAAGTTGACGTAGGAGCCGGCCATGCGGTCGCCGGGCTGGCGGGGGTGCGAGTGACTGAGGCGGTCGATACCGCTGGCCTCGTCCTCGGCGATATACAGCGGCCCCGGTTGCGGCAACTTGTGGACCTTGAGTGACCGGCCGCGGGCATCGATGGCGCTCTCCAGTACGTCCAGCGCCTCGCGGGAAATGGCGTACTGGGGGTCATCCGGGGCGTCACACCAGGTCAGCACCACCTCGCCGGGAGCCACGAAGCAGGCCAGGTTGTCGACATGGCCGTCGGTCTCGTCCCGGTAGCAGCCCCGGGGGATCCAGATGATGGTCTCCACACCCAGGCTCTCGCGCAGCACCCGCTCCATCTGGGCCTTGGTCAGGTCGGGGTTGCGGTTGGCGTTGAGCAGGCACTCCTCGGTGGTGATCAGCGTGCCCTCGCCGTCCACGTGGATGGCCCCGCCCTCGAGCATCACCGGTACCGTGAAGCGTGCCACGCCGAGCATCTCGGCGATCTTGGTGCGGATGCGCCGATCCTTGTCCCAGGGAAAGTAGAGGCCGCCGTCCAGGCCGCCCCAGGCATTGAACTCCCAGTCCACCATGGCCAGGCGGCCGTCCGGGTGGGTCAGGAAGGTGGGGCCGACATCGCGCATCCAGGCATCGTTGCTCGACAGCTCCACCACGCGGATGTGGTCGGGCAACTGGACGCGGGCGTTCTCGTACTGGTCGTCGTTGACCCCGACGAACACCGTCTCGCTCTCGGCGATGGCCGTGGCCACCTCGATGAACGCCTGCTGGGCGGGCTTGGCGCCGTAGCGCCAGTTGTCGGGACGCTGCGGCCACAGCATCCAGCAGGCGTCGTGGGGAGCGAACTCCGCGGGCATGGCGAAGCCCTGGGCCGCCGGGGTGTCGTGGCAGGCGCCCGCCGGGGCGCCCTCTTGGTTGCGTGTCGTCATGGCAGGTCTCACAGGTGGCCGACCATCAGGAATACACCGGTGGCGATGGTCGCGGCAATCAGCACGTAGGGCAGCTGGGTCAGGGCGTGGGCCATCGGCGTGCAGCCGCTGCCCTGGGCGGAGAGCACGGTGGAGTCGCCGTAGAAGCAGGCGTGGCTGCCGAAGGCGCTGGCCGAGATGAGCGCGCCCACCACCAGCGGCATGCTGGCATCGACGCTGGCCGCCAGCGGCAGCACGATGGGCATGGCCACGGCGAACAGCCCCCAGAAGGAGCCGGTGGCGAAGGCCAGGAAGGCCATGGTGACGAAGACCACCGCCGGCAGCATGCCGGAGGTCATCAGTGGCTGCACGGTGGCGATCACGAAGTCGGTCAGCCCCAGGACGTCATTGACTTCCTTTAGGGTGAAGCCGGCAACCAGGGTGCCGAGCGGCATGATCATCGCCTTGAAGCCCTCCAGCGCCGTGTCGAAGGTCTCGTGAAAGCTCAGCAGTCGCTGGGCGCCGATCAGTACCAGCATCACGGCCAGCGCCACGATGACGCCGCGCAGGATGTCGATCTCGAAGTACCAGGTGAAGAAGATCAGGGTGGCGATCGGCAACAGGAAGTTCAGCAGGTGCGGCCGCGGCTTGCTCTCGTCCACTTCCAGGGTGGTGTCGTCGACGCCCTCAGGCATCATCTGGCCGCCGGCGGCGCGGGCCTCGGCGGCCTTCATGGGACCGATGTCGGGCATCCAGCCGAGCGCCACCAGGGGCACGATGGCCGCGGCCACCCAGGCATAGAACATGTAGGGAATGGCCTCGATGTACAGGCCCATGCCGTTGCCGGTCACGTCGTTCTCCTCCAGCAGGCCGGCGAAGAACACCGCCCAGGTGGAGAAGGGCACGAGGATGCACACCGGGGCCGCCGTGGAATCGACGATGTAGGCCAGCTTTTCCCGGGAAATGCCGAAGCGGTCGGTGATCTTCTTCATCGAGGCGCTGATGGTCAGGGCGTTCAGGTAGTCGTCGACGAAGATGATCAGGCCCAAAAACCAGGTGGTCAGCAGGCTCTGGTGCTTGGTGTGGATGCGGCGGGTCACGGTGTCACCGAAGCTGAGCACGCCGCCGGTCTTGACCAGCAGGGCGATCAGGCTGCCGAACAGGCCACAGACCAGGATGATCCAGGTGACGGTGTCGTTGCCCAGCACGCCGAGCAGGATGTCCGAGCCCTGGGTGACCACGGAGGTCGGGTCGACCATCAGCAGGCCGACCAGGGTGCCGGCCAGCAGCGATTCGATGGTGCGCCGAGTGAGGATGGCCATGCCCAGTACCACTGCGGTTGGTAGCAGGCTGTAGAGTCCATACTCGTCGCCGTCGACGAGTGCGAAGTTGCTGAGGCTGGCAATCAGCACGACAACGAGAAATATCAGGCCACCCTTAGTGGCGCTGCCGAAGCCTATGGGGTGGGTCTTCGAGCCCGAAGGAGAGTGTGACATGGTCATTAACCTTTGTTGTTGAATTGTTGTGGTTGATCATTGCGCCGTGGCTCGTCCCGCCGTGACATGCCGAGTGATACATGCGGCGGTTGCCGGCGGGTTACAGGTAACCGTCCTTGCGTAGCGATGCCGTGGTGGCGGTGAAGGCCTCATCGAGGATGGCCACCACCCGGTCCACGGTGTCGCGGGACCAGACCAGGGGCGGCGAGACGATGTTCAGGTGACCCACCGGGCGGATGATCAGGCCGCGCCTCTGGGCCTCGAAGGCGACCCGGTCGCCCACCCGCGCCTCCACCGGCAGCAGCTCCTTGGTCGCCTTGTCGGCCACATTCTCGAGGCACATCATGAAGTGGCTCCCCCGGACATCCCCCACGGTGGCGTGATGGGAGAGCGTCCTCAGCCGCTCCTCCAGGTAGGGCCCCACCTCGCGGACGTTCTCGCAGATGCGCTCCCGCTCGATGATCTCGATGTTCTTGAGCGCCGCAGCGCAGCTCACCGGGTGCCCGGAGTAGGTGAAGCCGGAGCTCAGCACGCCGCCCTTGCGCTGCGGGGTGCCCAGCACCTCGTAGAGCTCGTCGGAGATCAGGGTCGCGCCCAGCGGCGCATAGCCCGAGGAGAGCCCCTTGGCGCAGTTGATGATGTCCGGCCGGGTGTCGAACACCGCCTCGGAGGCGAAGAAGTGGCCCAGGCGGCCGAAGCCGGTGACCACCTCGTCGGCGATGAAGAGGATATCGTTGGCGCGACACACCGCCTGCATGCGGGCATGGTAGCCCTGAGGCGCCACCAGCACGCCGCCGGCCCCCATGATCGGCTCGGCGATGAACGCGGCGATGTTGTCGGCGCCGATCTCGGCGATGGTGTCCTCGAACTCCTGCACCAGGTGATCGCAGTACTCGGCCTCGCTCATGCCCTCGGGGCGACGGTAGCAGTTGGCCTCGCCGAGGTGGGTGACCAGGTGGTCGAGGGTGTCGAAGTCCCAGTTGTTGCTCTCGATGCCGGTCAGCGTGGCGGCCAGGTAGGTGGTCCCGTGGTAGGCGTTGTTGCGCGAGAGGATGCGCTTCTTGGCCGGCTTGCCCAGGCGGTTGAAGTAGTAGTGCACCAGGCGGATGGTGGCGTCGTTGGCTGCCGAGCCGCCGCAGCTGTAGAAGACGTGGTTGAGGTGGGCGGGGGCGAGATCGGCGAGCTTGGCGGCGAGTTCCGCGGCCGGGGCGTTGGACAGGTTGTTGAAGGTCGAGAAGTAGGCCATGCGGGTGGCCTGGTCGGCCATGGCCTGGCCGATCTCGGCGCGGCCGTGCCCGACGTTGACGCACCACAGCCCGGCGATGCCGTCGATGAAGCGATTTCCGCGGGCGTCTTCGACATAGATACCGTCACTGTCGGTGATCAGGTCGCAGCCTTGCTCGTGGAAGACGCTGAAGTCGGTGAAGGGGTGGATGAAGTGATCCTTGTCCTTCTGCCACAGCGATTCGGCATCGAGGACGGGATGGTCGGGTGTCGGGTGGATGGTTGTTGTGGTCATGGCAATACCTCCTGTCGAGTGGAGGCCAGCCTAGCCAGGCCCGGCAAGCGCGCGACATATCCTGATTGGGGTATATCGCGGCTTCGTGCCGCCCTCGTAAGGTGAGCTCACGGCACACAATGCCCCTAACACCAGGACTGCCGTTTGCGTTGTCGCTCGGGGCTGGTCCGTCGACAGGTCTGCGAGGAGGCGCTGTGAACCCTTCCATGGGCGCTACCGACGCCATCCATGGCGTAGGACCTCCTCTCCGACCTGTCCCCGGCGCCCCTCGACACCTGCAACGGTGGTCGCCCTGCCCGAACAACGACCAAAGAGGCGCACCATGACGATTTCCATCGACGGCCAGCGGCTGTGGGATACGCTGATGGCCATGGCCGAGATCGGCCCCTCCGCGAACGGCGGCAGCTGCCGTCTGGCCCTGACTCCCGAGGACGCCGCCGGCCGGCGCCTGCTGCTCGACTGGTGCGAGGCGATCGGCTGCACCTGGCGGGTCGACCGGGTCGGCAATCTCTTTATCCGCCGAGAGGGGCGGCGCCAGGATCTCGATCCGGTAGCCACCGGTAGCCATCTGGACACCCAGCCCAAGGGCGGCCGCTTCGACGGCATTCTCGGCGTGTTGGCCTGTCTCGAGGTGTTCCGCACCCTGCACGAGGCGGGCCTCGTCACCGAGCGACCCCTCGAGTTGGTGGTCTGGACCAACGAGGAGGGCAGCCGCTTCGCCCCGGCCATGGTCGCCTCCGGCACCTATGCCGGCGAGTTCTCCGTCGACGACACCCTGAACCGCCGCGATGCCGATGGCGTGACCCTCGGCGAGGCTCTGGCGATCAGTGGCTACGCCGGCGACCTGCCGGTGGGCGAGCCGCGGCTGGACAGTTTCCTGGAACTGCATATCGAGCAGGGCCCGGTCCTCGAGGATGCGGGCGAGGCCATCGGCGTGGTCACCGGCGTGCAGGGCATGCGCTGGTTCGACGTCACCTTCACCGGCCAGCCGGCCCATGCCGGCCCCACCCCCATGCGGCTGCGCCGCGACGCCCTGGCCGCGGCGGCGCGGCTGATCGACCGCCTGCAGACCCACGCCCTGGCCGATGACAGCGGCGACACCAAGGTCACCTGCGGCTGCCTGGAGATCGAGGCGGCCTCGCGCAACGTCATCCCCGGCGAGGTGCGCCTCACCGTCGATCTGCGCCACGTGGTGGAGGCCGAGCTCGATGCCCTGGAGGCGCGCTTCGAGCAGGAACTCGCCGCCGCCGGCCAGACCTTCGGCGTGGCCACCCGGGTCGAGCGGATCTGGGTCTCGCCGGTGGTGGAGTTCGCCCCCGAGTGCATCGCCGCCGTCGAGCAGGCGACCCAGGCCCAGGGCGTGCCCTATCGGCGGATGATGAGCGGCGCCGGCCACGATGCCGTCTACGTCTCGCGGGTAGCCCCCACGTCGATGATCTTCATCCCCTGCCGCGACGGCATCAGCCACAACGAGGCCGAGTACGCCACGCCGGAGCACTGCGCCCTGGGTGCCCAGGTGCTGTGCAACGCCATGCTGTCTCGCGCCAACCGTCCGGCCTGATCAAGGGAGTTTCGCCATGACCGACACGATCCACCACCCCCGGACCCACGCCGACTGGCAGGCGCTGGCCGCCTCGCTGTCCGTCGAGACCCGCGCCTATATCGACGGCGCCTTCGTCGAGGCCCAGGGCGGCGCGATCCTGACCACCACCAACCCGGCCACCGGCGAGGTC
>NZ_RXNS01000021.1 GCF_003966155.1 Halomonas nitroreducens | reverse complement strand
GATCTCCGACGCGGTGGCCGCGCTGACCCGGAAATACGGCGGCCTGCTGTGGGGCGAGCACGGCAAGGGGGTGCGCTCCGAGTACGCCCCGGCCTTCTTCGGCCCGCTCTACCCCAGCCTGCGCCGCCTCAAGGCCGCCTTCGACCCGCACAACCAGTTGAACCCCGGCAAGATCGCCACGCCGCTCTCTACCCCGCCCGACGATGCGGGTGGGGCCCAGGCTCCCACTGCCGAGCCGGAAGCGCCCGCCAGTGACGAGCAGGCCGTAAAATGGGTCGACCCGGGCCTGCTGGCCATCGATGGCGTGCCGACCCGCGGCCAGCACGACCGGCAGATCGACGAGCGGGTCTGGCAGGCCCATGGCGACGCCGTCTACTGCAACGGCAACGGCGCCTGCTACAACTACGATCCCGATGACGCCATGTGCCCGTCCTGGAAGGCCACCCGCGAGCGCATCCACTCGCCCAAGGGCCGTGCCAGCCTGATGCGCGAGTGGCTGCGCCTGCAGGGCCATGCCGGCGTCGACGTGGTCGAGGCGGCGCGGCAGCAGCGCGCCCAGGGCGCCTGGGGCGCCGTCCGGGCCTTCCCCGGGAAGCTCAGGAACACCCTGGCCCGGCGCCGCGGTGAGGCCGACTTTTCCCACCAGGTCTACGACGCCATGGCCGGCTGCCTGGCCTGCAAGTCCTGCGCCGGCCAGTGCCCGGTGAAGGTCAACGTGCCGACCTTTCGCTCGCAGTTCCTCGAGGTCTACCACGGCCGCTACCTGCGCCCGCTGCGCGACTACCTGATCGGCGGGCTGGAGTTCCTGGTGCCCTACCTCGCGCCCGTGGCGCCGTTCTACAACGCCGCCCTGGACACTCGCTGGGTGGAGCGCCTGCTGGCCGGCCCCATCGGCATGGTCGACAGCCCCCGGCTGTCCCGGGCGAGCCTCAAGAAACAGCTTGCCGCCTGGGGCGTCGCCGAGGCCACCCCGACGACGCTCGGCCGGCTGACCGCGGCCCAGAAGGCCAAGAGCGTGGTACTGGTGCAGGATGCCTTCACCAGCTATTTCGAGGCCACGCTGGTGATGGACGTCGTCGAGCTGCTCGAGCGCCTCGACGTGCGGGTGTTCGTGGCGCCCTTCGCGCCCAACGGCAAGCCGCTGCACGTCCAGGGCTTTCTCGGCGCCTTCGAACGCACCGCGGCCCGGCAGGCCGAGCGGCTCAGGACGCTGGCCGGTTTCGGCGTGCCGCTGGTGGGCCTCGACCCGGCGATGACCCTGACCTATCGCCAGGAGTACGTGAAGGCGCTGGGCGAGGAGGCCGTGCCCGAGGTGCGGCTGCTGCCCGAATGGCTGAGTGAGCGGCTGGTCGAGGAGACCTCATCGCTGGTGCCCGAAGGCGTCAGCCTCGACGACCCCGGCTATCGGCTGCTGGCCCACTGCACCGAGACGACCAACGCCTCGGGCACGCCCCGGGCCTGGCAGCGGGTGTTCGCCGCCTTCGGCCTGGAGCTCGAGGTGCTGGCCACCGGCTGCTGCGGGATGTCGGGCACCTACGGCCACGAGGCGCGCAACCGCGAGACCTCGGCGACCATCTACGCCCAGTCCTGGCAGCCGCGGGTGGAGGACCCGGCCAACGCCGGCCGCCTGCTGGCCAGCGGCTACTCCTGCCGCAGCCAGGCCAAGCGGCTCTCGGATAGCGCCCTGCCGCACCCGCTGCAGGGCCTGCTGGAGGTGCTCCGGCGGGCCGGCAAGGCCCCCCTTCAGTGACTCACCCCTTATCGCTCCAACAAAACCCACGAGGTAAGTGACATGACCACTCCCTATGTCTCCTGCGACGAGATCCGCGATCGCTTCTCCAAGGCCATGTCGGCCATGTACCAGGCCGAGGTGCCCCAGTACGAGACCCTGCTCGAGCTGGTCGAGCGGGTGAACCGCGAGACCCTCGAACGCGACGGCGCCCTGGCCGAGCGGCTCGCGGCCCACGACGAGCTGGCCCGCCTGAACGTGGAGCGCCACGGCGCCATTCGCGTGGGCACCGCGGCTGAGCTCGCCATGCTGCGCCGCCTGTTCGCCGTGATGGGCATGCACCCGGTGGGCTACTACGACCTCTCCGAGGCCGGCGTGCCGGTGCATTCCACGGCGTTTCGTCCCGTCGACGATGCCGCCCTGGCGCGCAACCCCTTTCGCATCTTCACTTCGCTGCTGCGCCTCGAGCTGATCGAGTCCCCCGCGCTGCGCGAGCGCGCCGCGGCGATCCTCGCCGAGCGTGACATCTTCACCCCCGGCGCCCGGGAGCTGATCGCCCGCCATGAGGCCCAGGGCGGGCTCACCGATGAGCAGGCCGAGCGCTTCGTGGCCGAGGCGCTGGAGACCTTCCGCTGGCACCGCGACGCCACCGTGGACCTGGACACCTACGAGGCCCTGCACGCCGAGCACCGGCTGATCGCCGACGTGGTCTGCTTCCGCGGCCCGCACATCAATCATCTGACCCCGCGCACCCTGGACATCGACGAGGTCCAGCGACGCATGCCGGCCGCCGGCATGAACCCCAAGGCGGTCATCGAGGGCCCTCCCCGTCGCGACTGCCCGATCCTGCTGCGCCAGACCAGCTTCAAGGCACTGGAGGAGCCGACCCGCTTCAAGGGCGAGCGCCAGGGCACCCATACCGCCCGTTTCGGCGAGATCGAGCAACGCGGCGTGGCGCTCACCACTGAGGGCCGGGCCCTCTATGACAGCCTGCTCGGCGAGTCACGCCGCAAGGCCGCCGGGCTCGGCAACACCGAGCATCAGCAGCGCCTGGCGAGGGTCTTCGCCGATTTCCCGGACAGCGAGGAGGCGCTTCGCCGCCAGGGGCTGGCCTTCTTCGAGTACCAGCTCACCGAGGCCGGCCGCGCGGCCGGCCGGGTCGCGGAGACCGAGCTGGAGACGCTGATCGGCAAGGGCCTGGTGGTCGCCCGGCCGATCACCTACGAGGACTTCCTGCCGGTCAGCGCGGCGGGTATCTTCCAGTCGAACCTGGGCGGCGGCGAGAACGCGGCCTATGCCGGCAACGCCAACCGCGAAGCCTTCGAGGCCGCCCTGGGCGCAGCCGTCGCCGACGAGCTGGCGCTCTATGCCGAGCGCGAGCGGGCCTCCCGGGAGGCGGTGCTCGAGGCCCTGGCGGCCTGATCCCGCCCCGAGGCCGTCGTCCCGCCAGCGGCCGGTCAGCCCACCGGCCGCGCGCGGCTCGGGTATCATGGGGCCATCGCCTTCGGACAGGGATGCCCCATGCCGCTGCTCGACAGCCTCTCGCCGCTTTCCGCCTCCCTCAACCTGCTGCTGGTCCTGCTCTCGGTGCTGACCTCGGCCTTCACGGCGGCAGTGGGCGCCGGTGGCGGGGTGCTGATGATCATGGCCCTGGCCCAGGTGATGCCGGCGGCGGCGCTGATTCCGGTGCACGGCATGGTGCAGCTGGGCTCCAACGTGGGCCGCATGGCCATGACCTGGCGGCACGTCGACCGCGTCACCCTGCTGGCCTTCCTGCCCGGCGTGGCGATCGGTGCCCTGGTCGCCGCCTGGCTGCTGATCCGGCTGCCGGCGGGAGCGCTGGAGCTGTGCATCGCCGCCTTCGTGCTCTTCACCTGCTGGGGGCCGGGGCTGCCCAGGCGTGCCCTGGGCCGGGCCGGTACCCTGGTCGTCGGCGCAGTGACCACCCTGCTGTCGAGCCTGGTCGGGGCCAGCGGCCCGGTAGTGGCGGCCTTCATCAAGCAGCGCCAGGCAGGGCGGTTGGCCAAGGTGGCGACCTTCTCCGCCTGCATGATGGCCCAGCACCTGACCAAGGCCTTCGTCTTCGGCGTGGCCGGGTTCGTCTTCCATGACTGGCTGGCCCTGATCCTGGCCATGGTCGGCGCCGGCTTCGCCGGCACCTGGCTGGGGCTGCGCCTGCTGCACCGCCTCTCCGAGCATCGCTTCGACCGTCTCTTTCGTGCCGCCCTGACACTGCTGTCGCTGCGCCTGGCCTGGCTGGGGCTGCAGCGCCTGGGGCTGGGATGAACCCGGCCCGCGCCCCTCGTTGACGGGGGCGGCGCACGGCGGACGAGAGGCCTTGCCGAGCTTGGGATATGCTGAGATGCATGACCGGTCCACGCCGGTCCTCCCTCAGGCTGCCATCGGGAACCCGCCATGCTGCGCCGAGCCCTGTCCCTGCAAACGCTGATCGCCCTGTCGATCGTCGGGCTGATGCTGATCCTGGCGGGGGTACTGCTGTGGCATGGCGCCCGGGGAGCCGATCGCGTGCTGGTCAGTGCCGTACGGGATACCGGGCGCCAGCTCGCCCTCACCACCGAGGAACGCTCCCGACGTCTGATCGACCCGGCGCGCGTGGTGGTGCGCCTGCTGGCCCGGGACGACCTGGCCTCCGACGAACTGCTGGCCGATCGCCTGGAGGACCTGCCGCTGCTGGCCGGAGCCCTGGAGACCCATGAGGTGGCCAGCGCCGTCTTCATCGGCTATGCCAACGGCGACTTCCTGCTGCTGCGACCGGTGGACCGCGTGGCCGAGGACCGCCTGCCGCGGCTCGAGGGCATCGCGCGGGCCCACTACCTGGTGCAGGCGGTCGCCCGGGATCCGCGAGGCCAGCGCTACGGAGAGTGGCGGCTCTACGACGAGGCGCTGGAGTTGCTGGGGCGGCGGGCCATGCCGGACTACGACTTCGACCCGCGCACCCGGCCCTGGTACCGGCAGGCCCAGTCCTCCGTCGACGAGCATCTCACCTCGCCCTATGTGTTCTTCACCACCCGCGAGATCGGCGTCACCCTCTCCCGACGCAGTGCCGATGGCCGCGCCGTGGTGGGGCTGGATGCCTCGCTGGCAGACCTCGGCGCCGAGATCGCCTCGCTCAGGCTCACGCCGGGGACGCGGCTGGCCGTGGTCTCGCAGCGCGATCGGGTGCTGGCCCACCCCGAGGTGCAGCGCCTGCTCGTCGATACGCCCGCCGGGCCGCGGCTGGCGCAGCTTCGCGAGCTGGAGGACCCGGTCCTGTCCCGCCTGGATGCGCTCGGCCGCCAGCAGGAGGCGGTGCGCTTCCGTGTCGCGGGGGAGGCCTGGTTCGGCATGCGCTTGCCCTTCCAGGCCATGGGCTCCACCCAGGCCCATCTGCTGCTGGCGGTGCCGGAGCGCGAGATGCTGGCCGGGACGCGCCGCCTGCTCTGGCAGCGCTCCCTGGTGGCCGGCGGTCTGGTGCTGGCCCTGCTGCCCCTGGGGATCTGGGTCGGCCATCGTCTCGGTGAGCCGCTCTACTCCCTGGCCGAGCAGGTCCGAGCCCTGGCCGGCTTCGATTTCGCCGGCTATCGCGGCACCGCCTCGCCGGTACGCGAGGTCCAGCAGCTGAGCCAGGCCCTGGAGGGCATGGCCGGCAGCATCGCGGACTTCCAGCGCATGACCCGCACGCTCAGCAGCGAGCCCCGCCTGGAGACGATGCTCGCCGGCATCCTCGATGACCTGTTGCGGATCACCGACAGTCGCCACGGTGCCATCTACCTGGTAGACGAGGTCGACGCCTCGCGTTTCGCCTGTGTGGCGGAGGCGGGCAGCGGCGGCGATGCCGCTCTGCCCGGGCAGCTGGCGCTGACGGCCGTGACCGATGAGGGCCTGGCGACCCTCAGTGGTCAGCTCGAGGCTCGCGGCTACCTGGTCCAGCCACTGTGCAACCGCAGCGGGCACCGTCTGGGGCTGCTGCTGCTGGCCCTGCGCGGTGAGCCCGAAGCGGAGGACGACCGGCCCTGGCGGCGCTTCGTCGAGGAGCTGTCCGGGGCCGCCGCCGTGGCGATCGAGATGCGCCGCCTGCTGGAGGGCGAGAAACGCCTGCTGGACGCCATCGTCGAGCTGATCGCCGCGGCGACGGATGCCAAGTCCCCGCATACCGGCGGCCACTGTTCCCGGGTGCCGCAGCTCGCCGAGATGCTGCTGCAGGGCGTGGCGCGCGACCGCACCGGGCCCTTCGCCGCCGAGACGGTGGACGAGGAGCGGCGCACCGCCTTTCACCTGGCCGCCTGGCTCCACGACTGCGGCAAGCTGACCACGCCGGACGAGGTCATGGAGAAGGCGACCAAGCTGGAGACCCGCTATAACCGGATCCACGAGATCCGTACCCGCTTCGAGGTACTGTGGCGGGACGCCGAGGTGTTGTACTGGCGGGGACGCGCCGAGGGCGGCGAGACGGAGGTGCTCGCCGAGGCGCGGGACCGGCGCCAGGCCGAACTCCAGGCGGCCTGGCGGCTGGTCGCCGAGGTCAACCTGGGTGGCGAGCGCCTCGACGAGGCGCGCGCCCGGCGGCTGGAGGAGATCGCCGAGTGGCGCTGGTGGCGTCACTTCGACGATCGCCTGGGGGTCTCGGAGGACGAGGCCAAGCGCCTGGCACGGGAGCCCGAGGTCGCCCTGCCGGCGGCGGAGCCGCTGCTGGCCGACCGGCCCCGGCACCTGATCGACTGGGCCGTCAAGCCGCCGCCCGTGGCCCCGGAGGACCCCGACAACCGCTGGGGGTTCGACATGCGTCCCCCCGAGGTGGCCGGGCATCAGGGTGAGCTCTACAACCTGCGGGTGGCGCGCGGCACGCTCAACGACGTGGAACGCTTCCGCATCCAGGAGCATATCGTCCAGACCATCATCATGCTGGATTCGCTGCCCTGGCCAGCCCACCTGCGCCAGGTGCCGGCCATCGCCGGCAACCACCACGAGCGCGTGGATGGACAGGGCTATCCACGCCGCCTGGTGCTGGCCGAGGCGAGCCTGGAGGAGCGCATCATGGCGGTGGCCGATGTGTTCGAGGCGCTGACCGCGGTCGACCGTCCCTACAAGCCCGGCATGACCCTGTCGCAGTCCCTGTCGATCCTGGCGAGCATGGTCCGGGACGGTCACCTGGACCCCGTGGTCTTCCAGCTGCTGCTCGACAGCGGGGTCTGGCGCGACTACGCGACGCGCTTCCTGGCGGCCGAGCAGATCGACCGCGTGGACATCGACGCCCTCAAGGTCCAGGCGGGGCTGGCCCGCCCGGTCTCCTGAAGGGCAAAGCCGTGAATTGGCCAGGAAGTCGACGCCTTTCACCCTGTACAGCCTGGCTGGGTGGGTCATAATGCACTCATGTAGCAAGCCAAATATCAGGGGAACGTCAATGGGGTCCACGAGCTTCCTGCGGTGGCGCCTAGCCACCGTCGTCACGCTGCTGGTCGGCCTGCTGGTCATGGCCGGCGCCGCCCAGGCGGAGAATCCGCGCTATGCCGGCATCGTCATCGATGCCGACACCCACGAGATCCTCTATGCCGAGAATGCCGATGCGCCTCGCTACCCGGCTTCGCTGACCAAGATGATGACCCTCTACCTGCTCTTCGAGGCCCTCGAGGGGCGCAGCCTGAGCCTCGATGATCGCCTGCCCGTGTCGGCCGCGGCGGCGGCCATGCCGGCGACCAAGCTGTACCTCAAGCCCGGCGACAGCATCCCGGTGGAGACCGCCATCGAGTCGCTGGTCGTGCGCTCCGCCAACGACGTGGCCGTGGTGGTCGCCGAGGCGCTGGGCGGCAGCGAGCCCCACTTCGCCCGGATGATGACCGACCGGGCCCGGGAGCTGGGCATGCATGACACCACCTTCCGCAACGCTTCCGGGCTGCCGGATGACCGCCAGGTCACCACGGCCCGGGACATGGCCGTGCTGTCCCGGCGGCTGATGCTCGACTTCCCCCAGTACTACCCCTACTTCTCCCTGCAGCGCTTCAGCTGGCGGGGCAACAGCTATCGTGGCCACAATCGCCTGCTCGCCGACTACCCCGGCACCGACGGCCTCAAGACCGGCTTCATCCGGGCCTCGGGCTTCAACGTGGCGACCTCGGCGGTGCGAGACGGGCGGCGCATGCTGTCGGTGGTGATGGGTGGCTTCACCGCCGCCTCCCGGGACGAGCACATGGCCGACCTGCTGGACCGCGGCTTCGTGCGGGCCTCCCTGGCCGATGGCCACGGCTGGCTGGCCCGCACCGCGATCGCCGGCGAGCGTCTGATGCCCGGCGCCATGGCCCCGGCGGCACCGATGCAGCCCGCCGGCCAGATGCTGGCGAGCCTCGATACCGCCGCCACTCCCGCGAGCCCGGCCGGCGCCCGGCCGGCGCCGGCAACGCCGGCGGTGTCCTCGACGGCCGTCTCCCCCTCCATCGACGAGACGCTGGTCCCGGCCAGGCCCGTCATGGCCGAGCATGTCGCGTCGCCGACGGTACCAGGCGGCGTCGCCTCTGCCTCGGCTGCCGTCGATCCCATCCGTCAGGTGCTCGCCGAGGGCGACGCGGCCGAGGGCGGCTGGGGCGTGCAGATCGGTGCCTTCAGCAATGCCGACCATGCCCGGCGCCTGGCCGGCCGGGCGGCCGATCGCCTGGCCAGCGAGATGGCGGATGCCCGGGTCGCGGTGCCCCGTGTCGACGGTGCGGGCGTCTATCGCGCGCGCCTGGTGGACATGCAGGAGGGCCAGGCCCGCAGTGCCTGTCGCCGCCTGCAGGCCCAGGGCATGGAATGCATGGTGGTCCAGGCCAGTCTCTAGCCCGGAAGGCTTGCTGCCGCCCACGGCTCCCCTTAGGTTGGTAGGGAATCCTCGCCCCGCCGGTTCCGCCGGCGGGGTGGTTTTTTCTTCCTGCCCGGGACCGGGGTGAGCAGACGCAAGGAGGCGGTTTTCATGTCATCGTCGCTGAAGGGCATCCTGTACATGTGTGGTGGGGTGCTGTGCCTGGCGCTGGGCGACGCCCTCACCAAGTGGCTGGGCGAGACCCATTCGCCACTGCAGATCATCTTCTTCCGCACCCTGGTCTCGTTGCCGCTGATCGTGCTGATCGCGCGGTTCAATGGTGGGCTGCAGACCCTGCGCACCCGGCGCCCGGGGGTGCACCTGCTGCGCGGCCTGATCTTCAGCGGCACCATGATCTGCTTCATGTGGGGGCTGACCCTGCTGCCGCTGGCCGAGACCACCGCCATCGCCTTCGCCGCGCCGCTGTTCGTGACCCTGCTGTCGGTGCCGCTGCTCGGCGAGCGAGTCGATCGCTTCACGGTGTTGGCCACCCTGCTGGGCTTCGTCGGGGTGGTGGTGGTGGTGCGGCCGGGCGGCGAGAGCTTCCAGCCCGGGGCCCTGGTGGTGGTCGCGGCGGCGGTGTTCTATGCCCTGACCATGATCACCGCGCGGCGCTACGGCGAACGCGAGCACCTCTGGGCGATGGTCTTCTACACCACCCTGGTGCCGCTGCTCGTCTCGGCCATGACCCTGCCCTGGGTCTGGCAGATGCCGGCCCCCCTGCACTGGCCGGCCTTCCTGACGGCCGGCTGTCTCGGGGTGGGAGCCATGGCCGGTCTCACCCTGGCCTTCCGCTATGCTCCGGCGGCGCTGGCCGCGCCCTTCGACTATACGGCCCTGCTATGGGCGGTGCTGCTGGGCTGGGGGTTCTGGGGCGAGGTGCCGGACCTGTGGGTGTTCGTGGGTGGCTCGCTGATCATCGTCAGCGGCCTGGCCATCGCCTATCACGAGCGCCGCACCTCCCTGAACCGCCGTCCCAGCGCCTAGTCCCCGCCCGTCGTCGTGCGATCGTCTTGCGGTTAAGCCTGCCTTAAGCCGTCGTTGCCAGGGTAAGGGGGTGGCGAGAGCCTCTCGCCCCCCCCCCTTACCTTCCTCAAGGAGGCCGCGCAATGAAGGCGACTGTCGTGAAAGGGCTGATGGCCCTGGGCCTGTCGATGACGGCTACCCTGGCCCTGGCGAGCCCGACCTGCACCGAGGCGCCCCAGGACGCATGGCTGTCCACCGACGAGATGAAGCAGCGCATCGGCGAGATGGGCTACGAGATCAAGGCGTTCAAGACCACCGACGGCCACTGCTACGAGATCTACGGCTGGGATGACCAGCAGCGCCGTGTCGAGATCTACTTCGATCCGGTCGACGGCAGCATCGTCGAGCAGGAGATCGATGACTGAGTCCGGGAGGCGTGCCATGAAGGAATCATTCCGCCGGTCTCGCGTCCGCGTCTGGGACCCGCTGGTGCGCCTGGTGCACTGGTTGCTGGTGGCGGGCTTCGCGGCCAATTTCGCCCTGACCGACGAGGGTGAGGGTTGGCACCAGTGGATCGGCTACGCCATCGTGGTGCTGATCGGCGTGCGCATCCTGTGGGGCTTCATCGGCCCCTGGCCGGCCCGCTGGCGCAGCTTCTGGCCGACGCCGCGGCGCCTGTGGCGCGCCTTCGCCGGCGGGCCGCAGGCGCCGCGCATCACCCATACGCCGCTGGGCGCACTGATGATGCTCACGCTGCTGTCCCTGCTGCTGGGCCTGGGCGTGACCGGGTACCTGATGGAGGAGACCCTGCGCTTCTGGGGCGTGGCCTGGGTCGAGGAGCTCCACGAGGCCATGGCCAATGCCATCGCCCTGCTGGTTCCCCTGCATGTGCTGGGCGCCCTGCTGGAGAGCCGGCAGTGCCGCGACGACCTCATCGCGGGCATGGTGCACGGCTATCGGCGGCTTCCCGACGACCGGTCACCACGCTGAGGCCCTCCGCGATGCGGCGCGGTCATGTCCTCGGCCCGCATCGGGCGGGGGCGGGGCGTCGTCGTGGGAGCCGGGCTCAGCGCCTCGGGAAGGCGCGGGCAGCGGCCTCGGGATCCGGGGTGCCGCAGATGGCGGAGATCACCGCCAGGCCCTCGGCCCCCGCCCGGAACACGTCCCGGGCGTGCTCGGCCTTGAGCCCGCCGATGGCCACCGTCGGCAGGGGGCTCGCCGCCACCAGCTCGGCCAGGCCCGCGAAACCCAGCGGGGCGGCATGGTCGTGCTTGGAGGGGGTCGCGAAGACCGGCCCCAGCCCCAGGTAGTCGAGCCGTGACGCGTCGAGCCGGGCCAGCTGTTCGCGGGTCTGCACCGAGAGACCCAGCAGGGCGTCCGGGCCCAGCGCCGCCCGGGCGTCGGCCACCTCGCCGTCATCCTGGCCAATATGCAGGCCATCGGCGCCGCTGGCCAGGGCCACCTCCAGGCGATCGTTGATCACCAGCGGCACGCCGGTGCCGGCCAGCATCGTCTTGAGCCGGCGCGCCAGGGGCACGAGCTCGGCGTCGCTGGCGTGCTTGTCGCGCAGCTGTACCAGGGTCACGCCCCCGCGCACCGCGGCCATGACGGTCTCGACCAGGCCATGGGCCTCGCACAGCCCCGGGTCGGTGACCAGGTAGAGAGACAGGTCAGCTCGCATCGGTGATCTCCAGGCGCGCGCGCGCGGTCAAGGTAGGGCCGTCCAGGGCATGGAGGGCATCGAGGAAGGCCACGGCGAAGCTGCCGGGACCGGCGGCGGCCTCGCCGGCGACTTGCCCGGCGACGGCGTAGCCGGCCAGGGCCGCCACCGTGGCGGTGAAGGGATCCTCCCCCCCGGCCAGGTAGGCGCCGACCACGCCGGTCAGGGCGCAGCCCAGGGTGGTGACCCGCGGCATCAGGGCATGGCCGCCGGCGATCCGCGCCAGGCGCCGGCCGTCGGTGACCAGGTCGACCTCGCCGGTGACCGCGACCACGGCGCCGCTGCGTCGGGCCAGGGTCACGGCGGCCTGCTCGGCGCTGGCGGTCGCGTCGGTGCTGTCCACGCCGCGGCCCCCGCCGCGCTGATCGGCCAGGGCCAGGATCTCCGAGGCATTGCCGCGGATCGCGGTGGGGCCGAGGGCCAGCAGGCGGGCCCCGGCCTCGCGGCGCAGGGCGGTGGCGCCCACCGCGACGGGATCGAGGACCCAGGGCCTGCCGGCGGTCGTGGCGGCGCGGGCTGCGTCGTCCATGGCATCCACCCAGGACGGGGAGAGGGTGCCGATGTTGAGGGTCAAGGCATTCGCCAGGCCGGCGAACTCGGTCACTTCCTCGCGGGCATGCACCATGGCGGGGGAGGCCCCCAGGGCCAGCAGCACATTGGCCATGGTGTTCATCGCCACATGGTTGGTGATGTTGTGGACCAGCGGCGTGGACGCGCGCACCCGGGCAAGGGGTTCGGCGGGATCGATGGTATGCATAGGGCCTCCCGGGGGAGGGGAGGCGGGCCGGACGAAGGGCCGGCACGACTCCCTCCGCCGGCATTATCCGGGTCAGGTGATAAGGGTGCCTCTCAGCCGGTGCGGCCTGCCGCGCCGGCGCCCCTGTCGTCAGTTGTCACTATCCCCGTTCGGCCGCTGGCTGTAAAGCCATCCCCCCCGGGCGGGGGCTGCCGGGTATCTGTCCATCGCTCAGGAGGCCAGCTGCAGGGCGGCCAGCGTCAACAGGCTGGCCTGGCTGAGGTGCTGGAGACTCAGCGTGCGGCTGGTCGTCTCGGGCTCGCCGGGCTCATGGCGCTCCGGGCACAGCAGGGCGGTCGCCGCGGCGGCCAGACCGATCAGGCCCAGCGGCAGGCCGACCTTGCCCCAGCAGGCGATCAGCCCGCCCGCGGCGAGCAGCAGCACCCCGGCCATCACCAGCCAGCCGGCGCGCTGTCGGGCCGCGCCCGACGCCATCGGCATCGTCTGTGTCATCGGCCTGCTCCTCTTGTGTCGTTGTCGTTGTCGTCATGGCTCACGATGTAACCACGTTAGGGGCGTCAGCTTAAGGTGGGCTTAAACAACGATGACATTTCGATAACAACGGTGACACATCGCGGTCAGCGACGGGGCAAACGGGCAACGACGCGCAAACCGCCGCCGGGTGCCTCGTCCAGCTCCAGGTGGCCACCGTGGCGCTGCACCAGGCGGTCGACGATGGACAGGCCGAGGCCGGCCCCGGCGCCCGGGCCGGCGCGGTGAAAGCGCTCGAGGACCTGGGCGCGCTGGGCCGTGGGGATGCCACTGCCCTGGTCATCGACGGTCAGGTCGAGCAGGTGCGGCGAGGCCGACAGCGAGACCCGCACCCGGGCACCCTGCGGCGAGTGCTGCAGGGCATTGCCGACCAGGTTCTGCAGCAGGGTGGCAATGGCGCCGGGCTCGGCCGTCAGTGTCCAGTCGCTGTGCTCGTCGGCGTCGAGCTGGATGTCCTGGCCGCGATCGGCGGCCAGGGGCATCAGCTCGGCCAGGGCTTCGCGGGTCTCATGGAGCAGGTCGACCCGCTGGCCGGCGGCACCGGCCTCCTGCTCGGGGTCCAGGCGGGCCAGGGTCAGCAACTGGGTGACCAGGCGGGTGGCACGGGCGACCCCGTCACGCAACTGGGTGAGCGCCTCGCGGCGATCGTCCGGGTCCGAGGTGGCCAGGGCGTTCTGGGCATGCAGGTCCAGCACCGCCAGTGGGGTTCGCAGCTCGTGGGCGGCATCGGCGATGAAGCGCTTCTCCCGGGTGCGCAGGTCACGGATCCGCTCGAGCAGACGGTTCAGGGCGCCGGCGATGGTGGCGAGCTCCCGGGGCAGCGGCGAGGCCGGCAGGGGACGCAGGTTGTGGGGATCGCGGCTCCGGATCTGGTCGGCCATGCGCGACAGTGGCCGGAGCCCCCAGCCGATGGCCCACCACAGCAGCAGCCCCAGCACCGGGAGGCCGACCAGGTCCGGCATCAGGGTGCGCAGCGCGATGAGCCGCACCAGCTCGCCGCGCACATCCTCCCGCTCGCCGACCAGGACCCGCAGGCCGTCATCGGACCCGCTCAGGGCATAGACCCGCCAGGCATGGTCGTCCAGCTGCACGTCCTCGTAGCCGTCGCGCAGCGGGGTGAAGGGCTGCGCCGGGGCGCTGGCCGAGCGCAGCAGCAGGGTGTCTCCTCGCCATACCTGGAAGGTCAGCTTGCTCTCGTAGCGATGGCCAGCGATGCGCTTGTCGGCCCGGTCGGCGCGTTGCAGGGCGCTCTCGAGGCTGGCCAGCAGGGCATCGCGGCGATCGTCGGGCAGCGGGGCACGCATCAGGCCCTCGAGGAGCCGGGCGTTCTGGGTCAGGCGGGCGTCGAAGAGTTCCTCGACTTCATGGGCGGCATCCCGGTAGCTGGTGACGCCGATCACCAGCATGCTGAGCCCGAACACCAGCAGTACGATCCCCAGGGTGCGACGACGGATCGACCTCATTCGCCGCCGTCCCGTGGCGGCTTGTCCATCACGTAGCCGATGCCGCGCAGGGTGCGGATCATCTCGGGGGCGAGCTTGCGGCGCAGGTGATGCACGTGGACCTCGATGGCGTTGCTCTCGACATCCTCGTCCCAGCCATAGACCAGCCGGGTCAGGGTGTCACGGGTGAAGACCCGCCCCGGATGGCTGAGGAACTCCTGGAGCAGGGTGAACTCGCGACGCGAGAGCGTCACCGGCTCGCCCCGGAAGCTGACCCGGCGGGTGCCGGGGTCGAGCTCGATATCCCGGAAGCGGATCACGCTGCTGGCGTGGCCCTGGCTGCGCCGCAGCAAGGCGCGCAGCCGCGCCTTGAGCTCGGCGACCTCGAAGGGCTTGGTCAGGTAGTCGTCGGCACCGGAGTCCAGCCCCTGGATACGGTCATCGATGCCGTCCCGGGCGGTCAACACCAGCACCGGCACCCGGTTGCCGGCCCGCCGCAGGCGCTCGAGCACCGCGATGCCGTCCAGCCGGGGCAGGCCCAGGTCGAGGATGACGGCGTCGAAGGGTTCGTCCCCGCGCAGGGTGGCCAGCGCCGTCTGGCCGTCGTCGAGGATGTCGACGGTATAGTGCTCCGGTTTCAGCGCCAGGCGAATACCCGACGCCAGGCTGGGGTCGTCTTCCACCAGCAGTATGCGCATGAGCGTTCCTTGTCAGTGATCGAGCTCGGCGAGCAGATGGCGGATTTCCTCGCGGCGGCCGGCATCGGCGCGCTCGCGCCCCGGGCGGGGGG
This sequence comes from Halomonas nitroreducens, assembly GCF_003966155.1. GTDB lineage: Bacteria > Pseudomonadota > Gammaproteobacteria > Pseudomonadales > Halomonadaceae > Halomonas > Halomonas nitroreducens. The sequence goes on along the minus strand of NZ_RXNS01000021.1, from coordinate 58,315 downwards.
ATGCGTCCAGGGCCTGTCGCAGGACCCGCCGGGCCTGCTCGTCGCGCCCCTGCTCGTGCAGATAGTCGCCCCAGAAGAAGAGACTGTCGAGCCCTCCTGGGTTCACGGCCAGCCCGCGGCGCAGGTAGTGCTCGGCGCGGTCGTCGTCGCCGAAGGACAGCGGCCAGCCCGGCGCCTGGTAATAGAGGGCGCCGAGGCTGGTATAGGCGGCTCCGTCCAGGGCCAGCGGATCCAGCGCCAGAGCGGCCTCCAGCTGGGCCCTGGCCTGCTTGACCAGGCTCAGGGCCCCCAGGCCGCCGCTGGCCCCGGCCTGGGTGGCGCGCACGATGCCGGCCCAGACGTGCAGCTCGGCGGCGTCGGGGTGGGCGGCCAGCGCCTTGTCGGCCGCCTCTGCCAGGCGTGCATAGGCGTCGGCCTGGCGATCGGCCGGCAGGGTGTAGCGGATCTCGGCCCAGCGGCTCTGCAGCCGTTGCACGGCCTCCGCCACTCCGGTCTCCATGGCCAGGGCGGGCAGCGTCACCGGCCAGGCCAGTGCGACGAGCAGCAGCGGGAAGAGGCGGGATCTCATGGCGTGTCTCCTCGCGAGGTGCCGACGAAGCGGCGGATAGTGGGAAGCTGCTGGCGCAGGGCACGGTCGACCAGCCCCGGCAGCAGGGCATTGAGCCGGGCGAACAGGCGCTCCGGGCCACCCAGTCGGGTCTCCTTGCGGCCCCGCTCGATGGCAAGGCGCACCTGCCGGGCGACCCCTTCGGGGGTGTCCATGGTGTTGCCGAGCTCGCGGTTCATGGCCTCCACTGCCGGAGCGTTCATGGCAGTGCGGGTCGCCCGGGGAGCGATGTAGAGCACCTTCAGCGAGGTGTCCGCGACTTCGCGGCGAAGCGCCTGGCTGAAGCCGTGGAGGGCGAACTTGGTGGCGCAATAGGTGGCCTGGCCCGGGTAGCCGATCTGGCCGAAGGCCGAGCCCAGGTTGACCAGGCGACCGTGCTCCGCCGTGCGCAACTGCGGGAGCAGGGCGCGGGTCAGCTGCAGGGTGGCGGTCAGGTTGGTGGCCACCAGCTGGGCGATGGCCGCGTCGTCGCCGTCCTCGAACAACTCGGCCCGGTTCATGCCGGCGGCGTTGATCAGCATGTTGCAGTCCGCTTCCCGGGCCGCGGCAACCAGGCGACGGCGATCCTCGGCAAGGGTCAGGTCGGCGGGCAGGGCCGATACCCGCGACGAGTGGCGGCAGCGCAGGGCCTCCAGGGTCTCGGCATTGCGTCCGCTGATCAGCAGCCAGGCGCCGGCCTCGGCGAGTTCCGCCACCAGCGCCCGGCCGATACCGCCGCTGGCCCCGGTCAGCAGCACGCGCTGGGCGCCCCAGCCGCCCGCCAGGCGGTCGCGTTCAGGCCAGGGCATCGGCGAGCTCCCGGGTGGCATCGCCGCCCCTGCAGCGGGCGGTGACGCCCCGGAACATGGCGCCATACAGGCGGTAGACCATGCGCGCGGTGTCGATCACCGCCGGCAGGTCCGTCTCGTCGAGTCGCTCGATCAGCGCCTCGAAGAAGGCCAGGTGGCCGATATCCAGGCTGCCGTGGGAGCTCAGGTAGCGGACGGCGTCGTCGGGCAGGCCCAGGCGCTCCTGCAGGCTTTCCGCGGCCCGGGTGGCGACCGCCGTGCTGGTGCCCTCCAGGACCTGAACCATGCCGAGGAAGCTCACCGGGTTGCCATGGGCGATGCGGTCCCGCACGAAGGCCACCATCAGGGCCGTGGCCGGGTCGGGGGGCGCCGTCCGGGCCGCCTCGGAGTCGCCGCCGGCAGCACGGATGTCGTCGAGGATCCAGCGCTCGTGGCCATGCTCCTCGTCGATATACTCCACCATGGCGTCGCGCAGCCAGGCCAGGCGGTCCGGCAGGCGGGCGCCGCAGGCCATCATCAGCGGCACCGTGAAGCGTACGTGGTGGTAGGCCTGGCCGAGGAAGGCCAGGTACTCGTCCCGGTCGACCTCGCCGTTGACGGCGCGGGTCAGCAGGGGAGTGGCCAGCAGCCACTCGCGTTCGGCGCGGGTGGCGTCCTGGAGATGTCGGTAGGCGTTCATGAGCTCACTCCTTGGCGGTCGTCGTGACACAGCCAGTCACGGTGGGCGGCCAGGATGGCCGCGCGGCGCAGGCGGCCGTTGGCCGTCAGCTGGTCGTTACGTGTCGTGAAGGGGGGGCAGCGGCGCCACTCGCCCACCCGGGCGTAGTCGGGCAGGCTGGCATTGGCGACGGCGATATCCGCGGCGATCCGGGCGTCCTCGAGCGCCGGGTCGGCGGGCACGATCAGCGCCCGGTTGGTGGACAGGGCCTCGCCGTGGACCAGGGCCTGGGCGACGGTCGGGCGGGAGCAGAGCATGCCCTCGACCCACTGGGGGTCGACGTTGCGCCCATAGGCGGTGATGAAGACCTCCCGTCGGCGCCCCGCGAGCCTCAGGGCATCGCCGTCCCAGCGGCCGAGGTCGCCGGTGGCGTGCCAGGCCGATGCCGGGGCCTCGCCCAGGTAGCCGAGCATGCTGGCGCCATGGACCAGGACCTGGCCATCGGCGTCCAGGCGGACCCTGGCATGGGGCAGCGGGGGGCCCACCCCCCGGGGTGGGTTGCCGGGGCGGTTGAGGCAGACCACCGAGGCGCATTCCGAAAGCCCGTAGCCCTCGACCACCGGCCAGCCGGCGGCCAGGGCCTGCGCGAGCAGGGGGGCGGCGATTCGGGAACCGCCCACGGCGACCAGGCGCAGTCCCGCCGGTGCCCGAGGGGCGGCATCGACCAGGGCCTGGAGCTGCTGGGGCACCAGGATCAGGCTATGGGGCCGATAGGCGACGATCGCCGCCAGGGCCGCCGCGGGGGTGAACCCGCTGGCACCCTGCCAGCCGACGCTCGCCACCGGGGGCAGGCCGATCTCGGCACCCAGCAGCAGCGGCAGGTAGAGGCCGCCGATATTCTCGAGCAGAGTGGCCAGGGGCAGCATGGCCAGGTGGCGGGTGATCGCCAGCGGGCCGACCACCTCGGCCAGGCTGGTCGCCACCTTCAGTGGGGCCGCCGCGTCGAGGCACACCCCCTTGGGGGTTCCACTGGTGCCGGAGGTGAAGGTGATGCGGCTGGTGCCGGGGTGCAGGGGCGGCGGGGCGGTCAGCGGGCGGGTGGCGATATCGGCATCCCCGGCCGGCGCGAATCCCGGGGCGTTGCCGCCGGGGCCGATCCAGGCGTCGAGGCCGGCGGCATCGGCGAGGTGGCGGCGCTGCCCGGCACTGAAGAAGGCCGGTACCGGGACCACCACCCGGTTGCCGGCGAGCAGCGCCAGGTCCCAGAGGGCCCAGTCGAGGCCATTGTCCAGGGCCAATCCCACGCGCCGGGCGCCGGCCGCGTCCAGTCGCCGTCGGCGCCGTGTCACCTCGGCCTCGAGGTCGCCATAGCGCAGCTGCCGATGATCGTCGCGCAGCGCCATGGCCTTCGGCCGGGCCTCGGCATGCCGGGCCAGGTGGGCGAGGAAGGCCTCACGCCAGGCGCTCATGGACGGCCTCCCGGGGAAAGGGCAGCAGGCCGGCTGCCCGCAGGCGATGCCGGGCGAGCTGGAGGTCACCGGCCATCACCCAGGGGCCGCGGTCATAGTAGCGGCCCCAGGCGGCGCGATCGTCGCCGAGGCGCGCCGGGTCAGCCGGCTGCAGCGCCAGCAGGTCGATGCCCAGCCGGCGAATGCCGCTGGCCACCGTCGGCAGCGCGGTGAACACCACCCACTCCAGGCCCTCGCCGGCCAACTGGTCGATCAGGTGCAGGAAGAGACGGCGCTGCAGGCCGTGGCGTCGGCTGGCCAGGTTGCCGATCTCGGCCAGGCCGTCGCGGCCGATGACGCGGCCCAGGTGCTCGCTCAGGCGCCGTTCCGCGGGCACATCCAGGTAGCGCTCCTGGAAGAGGGGGCCCGCGTCGGCCCGCTGCAGGCCCACCGCCGCCTGGGGCAAGGCGGCCTGCCAGAGACCGAACAGCCGTGGCAGGAAGTGGTGGATGCGGGCATCGTGTTCGGCGGCGAAGCACTGGTGGATCAGGCCTTCCAGGCGTCGCCGGTCGGACCAGTGGTGGGCTTCACGCCATTCCAGTGACGATCCCTGGGGGGCGGGGAAAGGACGGTCGCGCATCGGGGCGTCTCCAAGACGGTTCCCCGATACTATGGCGGGAGCAACTTAACGCAGGCTTAAGCGCGCCGCCGGAGCCGGGCCGCTCACTCAGGGGCGGATGTAGGCTCAGCCCGCGTCTTGGTGCTCGGCCAGTCCGAAGCGCAGACGACGCCGGCACGTGGCCGGCGTCGTCGCTGACGATCCCGGGCGCGTCAGCTCGACTTGCCGGGCTGCTTGACCAGGCGGAGATAGGGTTTCTGCTCGTCCCAGCCCTCCGGGAACAGCGTCCTGGCTTCCTCGTTGGTCACCGACGGCACGATGATGCAGTCGTCGCCGTTCTGCCAGTTCACCGGGGTGGCCAGCTTGTGCGTGTCGGTGAGCTGCAGGCTGTCGAGTACGCGCAGGATCTCGTCGAAGTGGCGCCCGGTGCTGGCCGGGTAGGTCAGCGTCAGGCGGATCTTCTTGTTGGGATCGATGATGAAGACGCTGCGCACCGTCAGGGTGTCGTTGGCGTTGGGATGGATCATGTCATAGAGGTCGCTGACCTTGCGGTCGGCGTCCGCCAGCAGCGGAAAGTTCAGGGCGCAGCCCTGGGTCTCCTGGATGTCGCCGACCCAGGCCTTGTGGTCCTCCAGGGGGTCGACGGAGAGCCCGATGACCTTGGTGTTGCGCTTCTCGAACTCCGGCTTGAGGCGTGAGACCTCGCCGAGCTCGGTGGTACACACCGGGGTGAAGTCCTTGGGATGGGAGAACAGGATGACCCAGCTGTCGCCGGCCCATTCATGGAAGTGGATGGGCCCCTCGGTGCTTTCCTGGGTGAAGTCGGGGGCAGTGTCGCCGAGTCGTAGTGACATGGTTTTCTCCAGATCATAAGGTGTGACGGCCTCGCCCCGGCGAGGCCGGTCGGCTTGCGCGCAGGAGCCGTCCCCACGGGACGACCCCGGCCATCGCTCCGGCAGGCGGTGCCATCAGGGGGCCGGGGCGGCGGCTCCCAGGAAGCGTTCCTGCCAGTAGTCCTGGGACAGCGAGGTGATACTGACCCGCCGACCGCGGCCGGGAGCGTGAATCATCTCGCCATCGCCCAGGTAGATGCCCACGTGGCTGGCCTGGCCCCGCCCGGCGGTGGCGAAGAACAGCAGGTCGCCCGGCCTTGCCCGTTCGATCCGCGGCAGGCGCTCGTATTGTCGGCGGGAGGTCCGCGGCACCCGTATGCCGGCCCGGGCGTAGACCCGCTGGACCAGCCCCGAACAGTCCAGGCCGCGGGAGGAAGTGCCGCCATAGCGGTAGGGAGTTCCCAGGGTCTGGCGGGCCTCGGCCAGGATCAGGGCACGATCCACGCTGAGCTGCAGCGTATCGCGGGTCGACAGCTCACGCCCCGCGCAGCCGGCGAGGGCCAGGATCATCAATAGCCACCCGGTCTGGCATCCGAGGCGTCGCAAGCGGGCGTTGGTCGGCATGCGCTGTCTCCCCTGCGTCCTGCCTCCACTCTAGTCCGCCAGGACCGGGCTTGTGAATATCAGCGGAAAGCGATTCGAGTGCCGTGGGTCAGCATCTCGTCCGGGGTCATGGCATGGCCCGGCACGCCGATCATCTCGTCGCCGCACTGGTCGGCCCAGGTGAGGACGCCATGCGTCAGGCCGAGCCCGCCGAGCAGGTCGCGGATCTCGCCGGTGCCGAGGAAGGTGCAGGTGCGCCCCTCCTTGTCGGACAGGGTGGAGACGCCATTGGCATGGTGGAAGCGCACGGTGTAGATGCCGTCCATGGACTCCACCTCGACGATCGGCGACAGGCCATGGGACAGGGCGTGAGACAGCTGCTTGAGGGTGATGTGATCGCCCAGTGACATGTCGATGGCGGTCATGAGGTGCTCCTGGTATCGGTGGGCCGTGTATAGCCAATGTAGAAGCCTTCTCGGCGCCCCGCCAACCCTTAGTGGGGTCAGAAGGCGCCATGGAGAAACGCGGTCGCGGCAGGACCGGCAGGTTGCAGGGGGTGTTGTTCGTGTATAGGTCTTGTATATCATTGACGCACCGCCACGACCGTGCGGGGTGGAAAAGTTCGCCGGTCGCCGCCATACCTGTAGAACGCCTCACCAACCCCCAGACAAGGAGATTCCATGAGCTTCAAGGGCGAGCAGCATCCCGGCGTGAAGACGCCGACCGGCGATACCGACGGTTTCCGCCTCAATCACACCATGCTGCGGGTCAAGGATCCCCAGGCCGCGCTGTCCTTCTACTCGCGGGTCTTCGGCATGCGCGTGCTGCGCCGCCTCGACTTCGAGGAGATGCAGTTCTCGCTGTACTTCCTGGCCAGGCTCGACGACGAGGACCGAGTGCCGGAGGATACCGACGAGCGCACCGTCTGGACCTTCAGCCAGCGGGGCCTGCTCGAGCTGACCCACAACTGGGGGACCGAGGACCAGACCGACTTCGCTTATCATGACGGCAATGCCGAGCCGCAGGGCTTCGGCCATATCTGCTTCTCGGTGCCGAACCTGGATGCCGCCGTGGCCTGGTTCGATGCCAACGAGGTCGAGTTCATCAAGCGTCCCGACCAGGGCAAGATGAAGGACGTGGTCTTCGTCAAGGACGTCGACGGCTACTGGATCGAGGTGATCGAGGCCGCCCGGATGCTGGGCAAGGGCGACTGAGGGCCCGATCCCGTTGACGGCGCGGCATTGATGGGCCGGCGTCAGGGGGATAGGGTCTAGGGCCTGAATCCCACATGGCATGACCTGCCAAGGAGTCCCGATGAAACTGCCCCATCGTCCCCTGACGCTGGCCCTTGCCGGCACCCTGCTGGCGGCCCCGCTGGCCGTGAGCAGCGTGGCCCAGGCCGCCGAGCCTGCCCAGGTCCGCCTCTCCGTCCCGGCCTGGCCGGGTGTCACGGTCAAGACCGCCCTGGCCGCCACCCTGCTCGAGACCCTGGGCTATGAGCCGCGGCAGCAGGAGCTCGGCGCCACCATCACCTACGAGGCCCTTAACCAGGGGGAGCTGGACGCCTTCCTGGCGGCCTGGCTGCCTGCCCAGCAGGGCATGTACGACACCAGCTTCGAGGGCGATGATGTCAAGCTCGTCGACCTGGGGAACAACGTCGATGGAGCCCGCCTGGGCTTCGCCGTGCCGACCTACCTCTACGAGGCCGGCCTCACCTCCGCCGAGGATCTGGACAAGCCCGAGTTTGCCGACAAGCTGGATCGCACCATCTACTCCATCGAGGTGGGCACCGGCATGAGCGATACCCTCAATGAGGCGGTGGACAACGATACCTATGGCCTGGGCGACTGGACCCTCTCCGAGACCTCCACGCCGGGTATGCTGAGCGCCGTGGACAGCGCTCTTGATCGCGAGGAGTGGATTGTCTTCGCCGGCTGGACGCCGCACTGGATGAACATCGAGTACGACGTGAAGTACCTCGACGACACCCAGGACATGTGGGGCCCGGAAGGGGGGCGCAGCGACGTGCGCACCCTGGTGACCCAGGCCTTCGCCGAGGCCAACCCCAATGCCACCCGACTGCTCGACCAAGTCGAGTTCACCGCCGACGACCAGAGCGCCATGATCCGTGGCTTCAGCTACGAGGAGCGTGAGCCCCGTGAGGTCGCGGTCGAGTGGATGCGTGCCAATCCCGGCAAGGTCAAGGCCTTCCTCGACGGCGTGACCACTCGCGAGGGTGAGCCCGCCTGGCCGGTGGTGCAGCAGGCGCTGGAGATTCCCGACGCCTGAATCCCGGTTGCCAGCAACATGACGAGGCCGCCCCGCCCGCGGGGCGGCCTCGTTGCGTTGGCGCAGCGGATTCAACGGCAGGCAGGGATGTCCTCCATGGTTGCCACGCTGCGGTGCTCCCCTCGCCCCGCCCGCCGGGGCCCATGGCCGCCAGCAGGTTGATGGTGGCGCGCTCCTGGCGTTCAGTAGCCGGTCATCTCGAGGTAGCCTTCGCCCCGCGGGAGGCCACCCTCATGGTCGCGCACCGTCACGGCCCCCTCCCAGTAGGGCACCGAGGTGGCCATCCAGCGGTTGGGGTGTCGCGCGGCGACCGTCAGGTCGAGCCCCCGATCCGGCAGGGTCAGCCGCCACCGGGTGGGCAGCTCGCGGCCGGCGACGCGGCGCGTGGTCAGCGGCATCAGTGACAGGGCCTCGGCGTCCAGCGTCCGGGTCTCGCCGTCCGCGGCGATCCAGGTGCCAAACAGGGTCGTATCCGAAGCCGTCTCGCCGCGCAGGTGGTAGACCATCAGCTTGTGGCCGCTCGCCAGGTGCAGCGAGAACCAGTCCCAGCCGCGGTGCCGGGGGGCCATCAGCCGGTTGCCCCACTCACGATCGAGCCAGGCGCGGCCGCTGACCGCCAGGCGCTCGCCCTCCAGGGTGACCGTTCCCGTCACCCGGTAGAAGGGTTGGCTGAGGTAGATCGGTCCCGCGGCCTCGGCGCTCCCCTCGCCGAAAGCCGGCTTGCCATGGCGTACCAGCGGGCCCTGGGCGTCGAGGGCCAGCCGGTAGCCGAAGGCGGCCTCCCCCCGGCCAGCCTCGGCGCTGACCTCGAGGCGGTCCAGGGCATCGCCCGTGCCCTCCGCGACGCGGCTCTCCAGGTGCCAGTCGTCGAGCCAGGCACGGAAGGGTGCGGCGGTGACCCCGGCCTGGTGCCGTTCGAGCGTCGCCTCGCCGACCTTGCCCCGGGCGAAGCGCTCGGCGACCCGGTGGGTGGCGCCGCGGGAGACTGCCACATGCGCCATCCACAGCTGGTCGGCGGCCCAGGCCCCGCTGGTGGGCGCGGTCGGCGGGCGCAGGGCCCGGCGGAACAGGGTCCACTGGATGCCCAGGGGCGCCCCGTCAGGACCTCGGAGGTTGGCGGTGAGGTACCACCACTCGAGGCGGGTGCCGGGGTGCGGGCCGTGATCCTCGGGAAAGGCCAGGGCCGCCTCGGAGGCGAGGGGGGGAAAGCCCTCGGCATCGGCGCCCAGCCCGGCGAAGCCGGCGCGGGGCTCCGTGGGGTCCCGCTCGCAGCCGGCCAGCAGCAGCCCCACGACCAGCAGTCTCCATCCCCTCATGGCGCCTCCTCGGCCAGCAGGGCCCGGGGCGGCGTTCGCCACAGCGCCAGCGACGGCAGCCCCCCCGCCAGCAGGGCGGCCCCCAGGGCGGTCGCCAGGGTCAGCAGCATCCCGCCGGGGAAGACGTGCAGGGGCAGCCGCCAGCCAAAGGCCGCGACGTTGATGCTCCCGACCAGGCAGGCGCTGACAGCCAGGCCCAGCGGCAGGGCGAGCAGGCCCGTGGCCAGGGCCGCCATGCCAAGCTGGGCGAGCTGCACCGCTACCAGCCGGCCGCGTGGCACACCGAGCGCCCATAGCGGGGCCAGCTGCCGGCGCCGCTCCCGGGCCAGGGCCAGCAGGCTCGCCAGCAGGGCCAGGGCCGCCACGGCCAGGGTCAGGGCATTCAGGGCGCGGGTGATGGCGAAGGTGCGCTCGAAGATATCGGTGGCGACCCGCTTCACCTGGCGCTGATCACGCAGTGCCGTCGTGTCGAGATCGAACCGGGTGCGCAGGGCGGACGCCAGGGGCCTGGCCGCCTCGCCGTCGGCGAGCACGATGCCGAGGCTCCCCGACGCTGCCTGGAAGCGGTGGCGCAACTGGGGGGTGGCCAGCAGCACCTCGCCTTGGGGGTTGCCGTAATCGGGATAGATGGCGACCACGCGGAGCCGTTCGCCCCCGTCCGGCGCGGCCAGGGTGAGGCGGTCCCCGGGGACGATGCCCCGGGCGATGGCCAGCTGCTCGTTGACGAAGGCCGCCCCGCCGGTCAGCGCCCGCCAGGCCGCCTCCCGCCCGGCCAGGGTGGCCTTGAGTGGCCAGCCGGGCTTCAGGGTGTCGCCGGGGGTGATGCCGAACAGCGCGACCGGCTGGCGAGGCGTCTCGGCGTCGCCAATCGCCAGCAGGGTCGTCTCGCCGCTGGCGGTGGCCAGGCGTTCGGCCACCTCAGGACGCCCGGCCAGCCAGGCATCGATCTCGTCGAAGCGCGCCGGCGTCGGGCGCAGGTAGAGGTCGGCTACCAGACGCTGGTCGAGCCAGTCGAGGAAGGTCAGGCGAAAGCCGCCGACCATGCTGCCGACCCCCAGGTTGGCGGACAGCGCGATCAACAGGGCCATCATGGCCAGGGCCAGGCGTGGCAGCTGCAGCTGCAGGTCGGCCAGCGCCCACTGGACCAGCGGCCGGCGATGCATCCATCGGCCCAGGCCGGCGAGCCCGGCGGCCAGCAGCGGCGGCAGCCAGAGGGCGCCGGCCAGCAGCAGTGCCGCCACCAGGCCGAAGGCGGCCACCAGGCCCTCGCCGGGTGGGCGTGTGGCCAGCCAGGCCCACAGGCCCAGGGCGAGCAGGGCGCTGGCGGCCCCGGCCAGGGCCTGCCGTCCCAGCTGGCGCTGATAGCCCGCCCGCCAGGCCTGGGCCTGGCCAAGCCCCAGCACCGGCAGGCGGGCCGCGCGCCACAGCACGCCACTGCCGGCGAGGAAGAGCCCGCCCAGGGTGACGCCGAGCCCACCCAGCCAGTAGTGCCAGGGCAGCTGCAGGGTGCGGCCGACCTCGGCGCCATACAGGCTCGACAGGGTGGCGGCCACGTCCGGCAGCAGCGCCCTGGCCAGGCCGACGCCGCTGGCGATCCCGGCCAGCGCGCCGACCAGGCCCAGCAGGGCGAGTTCCAGGGCCAGCAGGCCGATCAGGGTGCGGCCCGGTACGCCCAATGCCCGCAGGGTACGCAGCAGGCTCAGGCGCTGCTCCAGCGCCAGTCCCAGTGCGGCCTGGACGATGAAGAGCCCGACGATCAACGCCAGCAGGGCCATGGCGGTGAGGCTGAGGTGGAAGCTCGCGGTGAGCTCGCCCGGCGCCAGCCGCTGCTCGGCGCGCTCCAGGTCGTAGCCCGGCGGGGCTGCGGCCAGGGCACCGGCCGGCACCACCAAGCGCGAGAGGCCATCGCCGCGCCCCAGCAGCTGGGTGGCCACGGCGATGTCCATCACCAGGGTCGCCGGCGGCAGCGCCGCGCTCGGCGCCAGCGGGGGCAGGCGTCGCCCCCCGGCCAGGCGGGGCGTGGCCCCGCCGGCCGCCTGGCGGGACAGCCCCAGGGCGGCCAGGGTCTCCGGGGCCAGGCGTGTCCGCCAGGGCGGAGTGAGGAAGGCCTCGAGCCCGCTCTCGGCACCCGGCGAGGCGAGGGCACTGTCGCCGGGGAGGGTGAGCGGGTCGATGCCGATCACCGTCAGCCGCTCGCCGCCCGCCGCCGTTACCTCGCCCTCCACGATCGGCGAGACGGGAAGGCCGGCGCGGCGCAGGGTCACGAAGTCTTCATGGTCGAGCGGCCGGCTGTCGGCGGGGGTCAGGCGATCGAGGTCGGCGTCGAACAGCGCCTCGGCGCGAGCATAGCTGTCCCGGGCCGAGGCGTTGATGGCCTGCACGCCGCTCCACAGGGCGCCGGCCACCCACAGGCCGAGCAGCAGCAGGGCCAGCTGGCCGGGGTGGCGCCGGTAGTGGGAGAGCAGGGTGGCCAGGGCCACGCCGAGCGGGCTCATGGCGGCGCTTCCCCGAGGCGACCGTGGGAAAGCCGCAGGCGGCGATCCAGGGGGGCGGCGACCACCGGGCTGTGGGTGACCATCAGCAGCGCACTGCCGGCCTCGCGCACCAGTTCCAGCAGCAGCCTCAGCACCTCGCCGGCGGTGGTCTCGTCCAGGTTGCCGGTGGGCTCGTCGGCGAGCAGCAGGGCGGGGCGGGGCGCCAGGGCGCGGCCGATGGCCAGACGCTGCTGCTGGCCGCCGGAGAGCTGTTCGGGGTAGTGGCGCTCACGGCCGGCGAGCCCCAGCCGCGCGACCAGCCGCGCGGTCCAGTCGGGCGACTCCCGGCCGGCCAGGCGCGCCTGCAGGCGCAGGTTGTCGAGCACGTCGAGGCTCGGCACCAGGTGAAACTGCTGGAACACCAGGCCCAGGCGCTCCCGGCGCAGCCGCGCGCGGCGTGGCTCCGACAGCGACGAGATCGCCCGGCCGTCGAGGCGCACCTCGCCGTGATCGGGCAGGTCGAGGCCCGCGGCCAGGTGCAGCAGGGTCGACTTGCCGCTGCCCGACTCGCCCATCAGCGCCAGGCTCTCGCCAGCCGCCAGGCGCAGGTCGACACCCGCCAGCACCCGCAGCGGGCCCTGGGGCGTGGCGTAGGCCTTGTACACCTGGCGGATGTCGAGCATGACGAGCCTTCCCGGGACGATGACCTTGATCCTCCCATAAAAACGGCGCCACCCGAAGGTGGCGCCGCCGTCAGGCTGGCGCTCTGCCGTCAGTGGCCGTGGCCGGCGGCTGCGTCGTGGGCGTCCTCGTCCTCATGGCCGGGTTCGTCCCTGCCGTCGTCTGCGCCGCCCAGGGCGTCGTGAAGCAGGCGGGCGTTGTGGCGCATCATGCCCAGCCAGCTGCTGGCCTCGCCCTCGGCGGCCAGGGCATCGGCATAGAGGGTGCCGGCGACCGGCAGGCCGGTCTCCTCGGCGAGCTGGTCGATCATCGCCGGGCTGGTCATGTTCTCGTGGAACAGCGCCCCGACGTGTCGTTCGCGGATCACGTCGATCAGCCGGGCCATGTTGGCGGCACTGGGCTCGGCCTCGCTGGACAGGCCCACCGGTGACAGGAAGGTCACCCCGTAGGCCCGGGCGAAGTGGCCGAAGGAGTCGTGGCCGGTGATCACGCTGGTGGACTCGGGCAACGAGTCCAGCAGTGCATGGAGCTCGGCGTCCAGGGCGGCGATCTCCTCCAGGTAGCGTGCGGCACGCGCCCGGTAGGCTTCTTCGTGGTCCGGGTCGGCACTGATCAGCCCGTCGCGGATGTTGGTGACGTAGAGCGGGCCGAGCCCCAGGTCCTGCCAGGCATGGGGGTCCAGTCCGCCGTGGGCGTGATCGTCATGGCTATCCCCGCCGGTCTCGGGGGCGGAGTCGTGAGCGCCGTGCTCCTGGTCAGGGCCCGCAGCATCGTGCGCCCTGTCGTCATGGCCGTGAGCGTCATCGTCGGCCGCCAGGGCGTCCTCGATGCCGTCGGTGGCCACTACCGTCGGCCCGGTATAGTCGCCGGCGTCGGTCAGTCGTGCCATCCAGCCCTCGAACTGCAGGCCGTTGAACACCACCAGGTCGGCCTCGGCCAGGGCCCGGGCATCGGTGGGCCGCGGGGTGAAGACGTGGGCATCGCTGTCGGGGCCCACCAGGGCGGTGACCTCGACATGCTCGCCGCCCACCTGCTCGACCATGTCGGCGAGGATGCTGAAGCTGGCAAGTACCTGAACCCGCTCCGCGGCGGGGGCATTGGCGGACAGGGTGAGCAGCGCCGAGGTGCCGGCGAGCAGGGCGGCTGCCCTGGGCAAGGGCCGGGTCGATGACATCGTGGTTCTCCGATGGCGTCAGGGGGGAGGGGCAGCGTCCAGGGGCCGGGCCGTGCGTCGCCAGCGGGCGGCGAGGCTGTGCTGGCGGCCGAACAGCGCGGAGAGCACATAGGCCACGCCGGCCAACAGGATGATCGCCGGGCCCGAGGGCAGGCTGAGGTGATACGACAGCAGCAGGCCGCCGGTGCTGGCCACCAGGGCGATGCCGATGGCGATGGCGATCAGACCCTCGAGGCGCTGGCTCCAGAAGCGCGCGGTGGTGGCCGGCAGCATCATCAGGCCCACCGCCATCAGGGTGCCCAGGGTCTGGAAGCCGGCGGTGAGGTTGAGTACCACCAGGCCGAGGAAGACGCCGTGCACCACGCCGCCGCGCACGCCCTGGCCGCGCAGGAACAGCGGGTCCAGGCACTCCACTACCAGGGCGCGGAAGATGCCCGCCAGGACGGTGACGATCAGGCTGGCAATGCCGGCGATCAGCACCAGGGCGGTGGTGTCCACGGCCAGGATCGAGCCGAACAACACATGGGTGAGGTCCACGCTGCTGCCGCCCAGCGACACCAGCATCACCCCGGCGGCCAGCGAGATCAGAAAGAAGCTGGCCATGGCCGAGTCCTCCCGATGGCCGGTCATCTGCGACACGCTGCCGGCCAGCACCGCCACCAGCAGCCCCGAGAGGATGCCGCCCAGGCTCATGACCGGCAGCGAGAAGCCGGCGAACAGGAAGCCCAGGGCCACCCCGGGGAGGATGGCGTGAGCCATGGCGTCGCCGATCAGGCTCATGCCGCGCAGCATCAGGAACACGCCCAGCGGCGGGGCGGCCAGCGACAGCGCCAGGCCGGCGACCACGGCGCGGCGCATGAAGCCGTACTCGAAGGGGGCGAACAGCCAGGCGTCAAGCAGTGCCAGCATGGGAGGCTTCCTGAAAGTCGATGGGCAGACGCGGGGCACGGGGCAGCTGGCCGGTGTGATGATCGAGCAGTGCCTCGGGGCTGACCCAGCGGCCGTGGCCGCCGGCCAGCAGCAGGACATCGTCGGCCAGGCGCGCCAGCTGCTCCATGTCGTGGAGCACCACCAGGATGGTGGCACCGGCGCGGGCCATGTCGCGCAGCACGTCCATCAGCATCTCGACGGTCTCGCCGTCGACGTTGGCGAAGGGCTCGTCGAGCAGCAGCAGCTCGGCCTCCTGCATCAGGGTGCGACCAAGCAGGGCGCGCTGGCGCTGGCCGCCGGAGAGTTCGCCGAGCTGGCGGTGGGCCAGGTGCGAGATGCCGAGCCGTGCCATGATGTCCCGCCCCTTGCGGTAGTGGGCCGCGCAGTAGCCCTTGAGGGCGCCATGGCTCGGCCAGGTGCCGGTCATGATCAGCTCCTCCACGCTCATCGGGAAGGTCAGGTCGAGGGCCAGCTGCTGGGGCAGCCAGGCGCAGCGCTCGCGGGGCACGCGGCATTCGACGCGGCCGGCCACCGGGGCCAGCATGCCCATGATCGCTGCGATCAGGGTGCTCTTGCCGGCGCCGTTGGCGCCGATCAGCGCGGTGACAGCGCCATCCTGGAAGCGGCCATCGAGATGTTCGAGCACCGTCTGGCCGCCCCGGGCCAGTTGCAGGTCGTGGAGTTGCAGTCGTGCCATCAGCTTCCCCATCCCGTGGCCCACAGGACCGCCAGCCAGAGCACGGCCAGCGGGGCCAGCGCGAGCAGCAGTCGGCGGGCCGCCGACAGCGACATCAGCGAGAAGTGGCAGGGCCCCTCGGGGCGATGCCGGTGAGTACGGTGCGCCATGCTGGAACGTCTCCGAAAATGCGGAGAAGGTTATAACATAACAATATCGGCACTGGCCACTGTCCCGATGCGCGAATCAGTAGCGCAGCACGACGCCCAGGCGGTCGGGGGCGACCAGCCAGGCATACTCGCCTTTCAGGCGGAGCTCGCCGAACCTCAGCCGGGCCGGCTGGAAGCGGTTGACCGCCGCCATGGCCTGACCCGGCTGGGTGCGCAGCTGCAGCTCGCTGACCAGCATGCCGGTGGCGAAGTTGATCGCGCCATCCCCGGGACGGTCGTCGCCGACGCCGATCACCAGCCCGGCGACGCCGTTCACCGCCAGCGAGGACAGTCTGGCCTGCCAGCTGCGCCGCTGGCGCTCCTCCTCGGCCACCTCCCGCAGCAGGCGGCGGGCGCTGTCGAGGTCGCCTTCGCCATGCTGCAGGCGCCGATAGGCCGCGGGATGCGGCTGGCGGTCGAGGAACAGGCCGCCCAGGGCGAGCGTCGACTTTACCACCCCCACTCGGGCATCGAAGCGGTCCGCGTCGTCGCTCGCCTCGCTGGCCTGCCAGGCGCTCCATGCCAGGCTGCCGGCATAGATGCCGGTCCAGCCTAGCTGCCACAGTTCGGCCTGCCGGGCGCCACGGGACAGGGCATCCGCGTAGGCCTGCCACTCGCTCGACGGCGACTGGGCGAGGGTCGGCAGGGGCAGGCAGAGCAGCAGCAGGGCGAGGCAACGCAGGGCGGGCAGGCGCATGAGACATCTCCAGGGGACGGGGCTTCTGCAGCCTAGCACTGCATCGCCGCTCGAGCAGGGGCGTGTCGTCCTCTCGTGGCTGCCGCCTCTGCCGCAGCGCTTTCGGGCCTGCAGGGACCGGCGGTGGCGCGCTACACTGGATGCCATCCTGTCCTGCTGCAAGGAGCCAAGATGCTGCGTACGACTCCCCTTACCCTGCTGCTTGCCGCCGGCCTCGCCCTGGCGGCCGGCAATGCTCAGGCGACCGGTGATACCGGGCCCTATCTGGGTGGCGGCATCGGCCAGATGCACGGCGATGGCGACTTCGACGACCAGGCCGAGCACTGGAAACTGGTCGGCGGCTACAACGTCGGCTGGCTGCCCTTCCTCGACCTGGGCGCGGAGCTGGCCTATGTGAACGGCGGCACCCTGGACGGGGAGGTCGGTGGTCGCTCGGCGACCCTGGAAGTGGAGAGCGTCCAGGCCATGGGCGTCGCCGGGCTGAGTGTCGGCCCGCTGGGCGTTTACGCCAAGGCCGGCATGGCCGACTGGGACGCCGACCAGCGTGGCCGCGGGGTCAGTCGCGACCGCTCCGGCACTGACCCGGTCTATGGCCTCGGGGCCCGTGTCGGGCTGTTGGGGCTGACCGGCCGACTGGAGGTCGAGCGCCTCGACACCGACGAGATCGGCAATCTCGACATGTTCACCGCCGGGGTGGTCTACACCTTCTGAGGCGGAGCTCAGCGGGGCTTGCGGGCGATGAACTGGACCACCGCCCCGGCCCCGGTGTGCCCCCTGCCTTCCTGAACGTCACGCTCCACCTCTCGGCTGAGCAGGATCTCGAAGTCCGCGAAGGCGGCCTCCAGCTCGGCGGCGGTCGGGGTTCGGTCCGGGGTGTCCGGGCCGCCGGTATCGCGGGGCACCTGGTCCGGAGTATAGGCCTCCAGCAGGAGCAGCCCTCCTGGCGTCAGGGCGCGGGCCACCTGCCGATGCAGGTGTGGTCGCCCGGCTTCGGCCACATGGCAGAAGATCGACACCACGGCATCGAATGCCTCGGCCGGGAAGACATGCTCGGTGAGATCGGCCTGCAGGATCTCCAGGGTCACGCCCTTCGCCTCTGCCAGTCGCGCGGCCTTCGCCAGGCCGACCCGGGACGCATCCACCGAGGTGACCGCATGTCCCAGTTCGGCCAGGTAGACCCCGTTGCGGCCCTCGCCGTCGGCCAGGCACAGCACGCGCTGGGGCGGCGGGCCGAGCCGCCGGACGTGATCGCAGAGAAAGTCGTTGGGCTCGATGCCGTAGAGATAGGCGTCACCGCTGTAACGTTCATCCCACATGGTGACTCTCCTTCATTGCATAAGTTTATCCCTGGACAGCATATCAGGCATCGAGCCGTTTCAGGGCCAATGGGGTCGTTGTGCCAGGACCTCGCGGTCGACGATCTCGAGCTGCCGGGGCCAGGCCATGCTCGTATGCCTGTGCAGTGACCCACCGCTGCGCTTGTGGAGATGGCCAGGCCAGCCCTCGATGGTTTCCGACGAGGTGGGGAATAAAGTCGTGGTCTCGCCCCGTCTCTATGGGCAGCAGGAAATCATCGGGAGCAGCGGGATGTGGTTGCTGGGTCATTACTCGTCGCGAGAGCGGCGCTATCGGCGTCTCGTCGCGCCTCATATCGGGCATCTCTTGCATATCGCGACGCTGCGCACGGGCAGCGTGGCCCTGGCCGAGGATCTGGTGCAGGAGAGTTGTATCGTGGCCTGGGAAAAGCTCGAGGGACTGCGCTCGGTCGAGGCGTCGCGTGCCTGGCTGGTGCGAATCCTGCTGCGCCGGATCGCCGATCACCGGCGGATTCGCGAGCGTCGCCAGTCGCTGCTGCCCATCACGGATATCGAGGAGGCGCACTGGCAGGCCATCGGTGGGGAGGAACCGGGGCCCTTCGAGCGTGCCGTGGCGGCCCAGTCGGACGATCGGGTCGCGGCGATGCTGCGACGCCTGCCCGACGACTTCGCCATCGTCGTCGAGTTGCACGACCTGATGGGCTACCGCTATCGGGAGATCGCCGAGACACTGGAGCTGCCCCTGGGCACGGTCACCAGCCGGCTGGCGCGGGGGCGTCGCCTGCTCGCCGCGCTGTTGGTCGAGCAGGCGGGTCATGGTGGTCATCAGGGAACTCGCGGCCGGGAGGGGCTAGGTCATGAGTGATCACGAGCGTGAACATGCCGGGGCGCATGGCGACTGGCTGGAGCGGGTGGCGCCCTATCTGGATGGCGAGCTGAATGAGGAGGAACACCGCGCCATGGCGCAACACCTCGAAGGCTGCGAGTTGTGTCGCCGGGAACTGGCGCGCCAGCGGGCCCTGGTGCAACGCCTGAGGCCACTCGCCCCCGCACTGGGCGCGACCGACGCCATGGCACGGCGTCTCCGGCGTCGGGGCATGCCGCCGGCTCGGCGGCATGCCCCTCGCCACCTCTGGGGGTGGCTGGGCTGGAGCCTGGCTGCGGTCCAGGCGTGCCTGCTGGCGGTACTGCTGCTGCCGGGCGTGCTGGAGCGGCAGGGTGTGCCCATGGTACGCGATGCCGTGGCCGACTATCAGCGGGTCCTGGCCGATGAGCTGCCGCGACGGACAACGGATACCGCGGCGCTGTCCCGCTCGCTTTCCTTGTCGATCGAGCGCCTCGAAGCCCCCGGGGCGACCTTTCTCGGCGCCTGGAAGACCGTGTTGCAGGAGCAGCCGGCGGCGGCGCTGGCCTATCGGGTCAAGGACCAGACGGTGGTGCAGTACGTGGTCAGCGGTCCGCTGTTCTTCAACCAGGCGCGCGTGCGGGATGCCGTCTCACGCCATGGCCAGTACGTCACCCGGCAGGGCCGCCAGGCGGTGGTCGGCTGGCCGGGCAACAACGCAGGCTCGCTGCTGGTCGGCGAGCTGCCTTCGGAGGAACTGGTGCGGCTCAGGCTCTAGCCGGAACCCGTGCCGTCCTCTCACCCATCGAAAGAAAGGAGTCTTCCCATGACCATGCGTCCGAGCACGCTTGCCATCACCCTGGCCCTTGGTATGTCCGGAACCGCGGTGGCGGCCGGTGCGCCGCAGCTCGAGCTCTCCCCGCAGTCGCCCGGTGCCAGCGTCACCGTGGACGCCGTGACTGTCGGTGAAGATGCCTTCGTCGTGGTGCACGCGAGCGATGCCGGCGGCGATATCGTGGCGCCGGCTTCCATCGGCCATGCCAGCGTGGCCGCCGGCGATCACCAGGCCGTCCGGGTCGCGCTGGACCACGAGGTCGCCTCCGGCGAGCGACTCTTCGTGATGCTGCACCGCGATACCGGCACCCCCGGGGAGTACGCCTTTGGCCCCGGCTCGGTGGACGTCGACCCGCCGATCACCGCCGATGGCAAGCCCGTGGTGCAGCCTGTCGCCGTGAAGTGACCTGTAGGCCGGGTCTGACCCGGCCACTTTCCCTGGCAGGCGCCCCGGCCATGCCGAATGGCATGGCCCGGGGCGCCCGTGCCCCACGACACGAGGTGATGATCATGAAACCTGTTCTGCTCTCCTGGATAACGGCCTGCCTGCTCGGCGGGGCCGGGACGGCGATTGCCGCCGAGCCGCCGAAGGATGATGGTGCGAGGCTCTATGCCCGCCACTGTGCCGCCTGCCATCAGGCCGGCGGCGAAGGGGTGCCTGGCCGCTTCCCTCCTCATCGCGGCCATGTCGGCGAGCTCTATGCGGCCGAGGGTGACCCGGAGGGGCGCCGCTACCTGGCCCGGGTGCTGCTGCATGGCCTGACCGGACCGATCCAGGTCGATGGGGTCCGCTACGACGGCAACATGCCGGCCTGGGGCGGGGCGCTGAGCGACGCCCAGATCGCCGCGGTGCTCAACTACCTGCTGACCGGCCTCGATCCCGCGCAGGTCCCGCCGAGAGGGTTCCATCCCTATACCGCCGAGGAGATCGCCGCTCTGGGCGAGGCCGAGCTGAGCGGTCGTGATGTCCATGCGTTGCGCCGGGGACTGGTGGGTTTCGGCGAGGCGACCCCGGGCTTCGCCGAGACGGCGGGCGGGGCGCCTGACGAGGCCTCGGTGCTTCCTCGGCAGGCGGCCTTTCCCACGCCCGCCTATGTAGCGCTGCAAAACAGCGGCCTGGTCACGTCGCTGCCCTCCGGGACGGCCTGGCCGGGTGTGCCGGGGGCGCACTACAACGCCCTGAGCCCGGACGGCACGCAGCTGCTGGTATCGGGCTTCAAGACCGGCGATGTCTACGTGATGGACGCCCGCAGCGGCGAACTCACCGCGACGCTGTCGATCGGCGCGGTCGCCCAGGGCGTGAAGATCGCCCCCGACGGGCGCCATGGCCTTGCCGTGGCCCCCGGGCAGGGCATCGTGGCGGTGATCGATCTCGGCGCCGGCGAACTGGTCAAGAAGGTCCCGGTCGGCGAGGAACCGCACAACGCCGTGTTCACCGCCGACGGCAGCCGGGCCTACGTGACCCTGCAGGGCGGCGGCGCCATCGCGGTGATCGACATGGCCCGCCTGGAGAAGGTCGACGAGATTCCCACCCCGGGGCTAGACACCCCGCACAACCTCGATCTTTCCGAGGATGGCCAGCGGCTGTGGATCCGCGACTTCTTGGGCCGGGTCGGAGTGCTTGACCTTAAGCGCCGCGCCCTGGTCGAGACCTTCGCGGTCGGCAACGGCCATGGCGGCATCGACGTGGTGCCCGGTGGGCGCTATGTGGCCACCGGCGCCATCGCCGACTCCACGGTCACCGTCATCGACGCCCAGCGCATGGAAGTCGTCGCCGAGGTGGAGGTCGGCAGCGGGCCCCACGGGGTTCGGGCCAGCCGGGACGGCCGCTATCTCTACGTCTCGATTACCGCCGACGATACCCTTGCGGTTATCGATACCGAGACGCTCGAGGTGGTGCAGCAGGTGCCGGCGGGCGGGGCCTTCCCGTTCTGGATCGCCGTGCCGGGCAATCCCTGAGTCGCTTCCGGACCGGGCCTGGGGGTGTCGTGTATCCTGCCGGTAGACGATTCGCAATGTGAGGAGAGCCCATGTCCGCGTCTTCCCCCTACCAACAGGCCCTCGCCGCCCTCGATGCCCTGCACGCAGGGGATCCGCGCCGGGTGACGGTGGACGGCGAGTCGCTGCCCCAGGAGCTGTGGCATGCCGGGCGCATGAGCGCCTGGCTGGAGCAGCTGGACGCCGCCCCCGACGAGCTGGTGCGCCTGGCGGTGCGCGGCCAGCACCTGCAGCGCTGGCAGGTGCCACGTGACGACTATCCCGAGGGCCGGGTCGGTTACCTCACCTGGCGGCGCGACCAGGGCAAGCGGGCGGGCGAGACCACCGCGGCGCTGATGCGCGAGGCCGGCTACCCCGACGAGGCCGCCGAGCAGGTGGCGCGGATGATCCGCAAGCAGGGGCTGGGGCGCGAGGCCGGCACCCAGGCGGTGGAGGACTGCGCCTGCCTGGTGTTCCTGGAGAACTACTTCGCCGACTTTTCCAAGCAGATCGACCACGACCACCTGATCCGCATCGTGCAGATGACCTGGAAGAAGATGTCGCCCCGGGCCCATGCGCTGGCCCTGGAGCTGCCGATGACGGCCGAGGCGCGCGCGCTGGTGGAGGAAGCCCTGGCGAGCTGAGGCCAGGAGCCTGTCGAACGTAACGCTGATCTGCTGCCCAATCCGGGCGTCTCGCGATGCTCGGTCAAATCCGACAGGCTCCTGGCCGCTGTCGCATCAGTCCAGCAGCGGGGCCATCCCCTCCAGGTAGGCCTCGCCGTTGGTACGCACTCGCTCGCGGTCGAAGGCCTCGGACCCGAGGTGAACTTCCTCCAGGGTACCTTCCAGCTGGTAGACCTCCTCGTGGATGCGCGCCAGGGCGTTCTCCATGGTGTAGGAGAGTCGATGAACCTCGGCCATGTCGGCGTCGCTGAGCTCGCCGTCCAGCAACTCGGCGAGCTCCTGGTTGGCCTCGCTGGCATTGGCCACGGCCTCGCTCATGGTGCCGGCGGGCTTGCCGCTGAAGTGCTCGGGCTGGTTCTCGTCGGCCAGGGCCGGGGTGCTCAGCAGGCCGGCCAGCAGCAGGGGCAACAGGCGCTGGATCATGAGGCAATCTCCTTTTCGCTAATGAGAATCAATCCTGCATGAGCAGCATGCACGCGCCGCTGCTCGACGGCAAGCGGCGCCTGGTCCGACGTTGACCCAGATCAGCTCACCCCCTGACCGGCCCGCTGGCTGCCTTGCCCCGATCCTGGCTGCGCCTTGACAGGGCCGCCATGGGCGACGATCATTGCAAATGATAATCGTTATTATTTAATGGGTCGATCGGGAGGACGCCATGGCCTACCACATCAAGACGGCATTTCGCGGGGCGAACCCCATCCTCGAGATCTGCGACATCAGCTCCGGCTCGGTGCGCATGGCCTGGGAATACCCCAGGGTCGACTCCGCCCGGGACGAGGACCTGGAGCTCGCGGCGATGCGGCGTGAGGAGGCCATCCATGAGCTCTTCCGGCGGCTCTTCCTGTTGACCACCGAGCAGTATCTCAAGGGCGAGCTGGACGCGATGCCGCGGCTTGGCGCCTGGCGGCGCTCAGCCCGGGGGCAGGCGGATCGTGAGTGAGTCGGCGCTCTCGCAGGGTTTGCCGTGACGCAGGGTCAGGCGGCCCTCGCTGAGGTTCATGACCACGGCGAACAGCGTCTCCATGCGCTCTTCCGGGGGCTGCTGCGGGTTGAAGTGGCGGCAGATGGACATGGGGGCATTGTCGTGGTCGGCGAGCAGGCCGAACAGGGCCGCCTCGTCGATGGGCGTGCCGAGCGGCAACCGCTCGTGGAGCAGCCGGTCGAGGCGGGTGAGGCGCGAGCGGGAGTCGGGGCGGGGAAAGTCTTCCACCTGGCAGGTGGCGGTCTCGGCGACCAGGTGGTTGGTGTGGGTCACGGTGCCGGCATGGGGGGGCAGGCGCCCCGGCAGGCCGGGATGCACCTCGAAGCCGGTGGCCTGGCCATCGCGGCTGGCCAGCAGGAAGTGCGCCGGGGAGCAGACCCGGTCGTGAGTGGCGACGCGCACCGCCCGGTCCAGGTCGGGGCTCTCGAGGATCTTGCGCAGGGCCACGTGGATCGGCAGTCCCTCGCCGCAGGTCCGCGAACGAATGGCGTTGAGACAGACCCCGAGTCCGCGATCGTTCATGCCGATCTTGGCCACCATGCCGGCCTCGCCGATGCTGACCAGAGCCGGGGCGTCTCCGGGGTGCAGCTCGAGGGCCACCACGTTGTGCAGCTGGTCGGTGCGCCAGTCCCAGTTCTGGGCCAGCCACTGGGTGCCGTCGCGCTCCAGCGAGAAGGCGGTGCAGCCGCCGCTGGCCTGGGTAAGGGAGATCTCGCTGCGGCAGTTGAGGGTAAGGATGTCGGCGAAGTCGAGCCCGGCGCCCCGGGCGATGCCGTCCATCTCCTCGAGGATCGCCGGGAAGCCGCGCTCGATCATCGGCAGGAAGGCCTCGGCGGCGGTGCATGCCTCGGCCCAGCCGATGCCGACGAAGTCGTGGAACAGCCGATCGTAGACCTCGAGGCTGTGGGTGATCAGGGCGGCGTGGGCGTGGCCATGGGCCTCACCGATCTCGCCGCGACTGCCGGAAAGCACGCTGAGCTGCATGGTGACCTCACGACGCTGGACATCATGGGGTCACTCTAGCATGAGCGGGGCCGCGCCGGTCGCCCAGCGCGGCGAGGGGTCAACTCTTGCCCGGAGCGTTGTAGACTGCCGCGTCGAGCTCGCCTTCGCTCTTGCCGACCAGGGTGGTGACCATCAGGTCGCCGGCCACGTTGACGCTGGTGCGGGCCATGTCGAGGATGCGGTCGATGCCGGCGATCACGGCGATGGCCTCCAGGGGCAGGCCGATCTGGGCCATGACGATGGACAGCATCACCAGGCCGGCGCCGGGCACCCCGGCGGTGCCGATGGAGGCCAGGGTGCCGGTGACGATGATCATGCCGTAGTCGGCCAGGCTCAGGTCGACGCCGAGCAACTGGGCGATGAACACCGCGACCACGCCCTGGTAGATGGCGGTGCCGTCCATGTTGATGGTGGCGCCCACCGGCAGCACGAAGCCGGCCACGCCTTCCGAGACCCCCAGGTTCTTCTGGGCGCAGCGCAGCGAGACCGGCAGGGTGCCGGAGGACGAGGCCGAGGAATAGGCCACCACCAGGGCGTCGAGGATGCCCTGCAGGTAGCGCACCGGGTTCAAGCGGCCGAGCAGGGCCAGCAGGCCCGAGTAGACCAGCAGCACGTGCAGCACGCTGGCCAGGTAGGCCACGCCGATCACCTTGGCCAGCGGCAGCAGCACCTCCAGGCCGTAGCTGCCTGCCACATGGGCGATCAGCCCGAAGACGCCGAAGGGCGCGAAGGCCATGACCAGGTTGGTCAGCTTGACCATGGCCTCGGCGAAGCTCTCGAAGACGCGCACCACGGGCTCGCCCTTCTCGCCGATCAGGGTCAGCGAGATGCCCAGCCCGATGGCGAAGACGATGATCTGCAGGATGTTGCCGCTGGCCAGGGCGTCGATGGGGTTCTGGGGCACCAGACCGACCAGGATCTCCACCAGGCTCGGGGCCTGCTTGGCCTCCACCCCGGACTCGAAGCTCATCTCCAGGCCGACGCCGGGCTGGAACACCCAGGAGGCGACCAGGCCGATGGCGATGGCGAAGGCCGTGGTCACCAGGTACAGGGCGAGGGTTCGGGCGCCGATGCGGCCCATCTTCTGCGGGTCGCGCATGGCGGTGATGCCCACCACCAGAGTGGAGAACACCAGGGGCACGATCAGCATCTTGATGGCGCTGATGAAGATATCCCCAATGGGCTTGAAGACGCTGGCGTCCTCGCCCAGCAGGACGCCGGCCAGCACGCCGAGCACCAGGCCGGCGAGGATCTTCTGCCACAGGGGGATGCGCCGCCAGAGGCTCTCGCCGGCGGCCGTCGCGGAATAGGACAAGGGAAGACTCCTTTCTGAGATCGCGCTGTTGGGTGGTGATTATCAATGGAGATCGGCGATTCTACAGAAAGGAATCCTGTGAAACTTGCAGAAATGCGTCCTGCCTTGCCGGGATGCCTCAGAACACCTCGTCGAGGAGGGCCTGAAAGGCCGCCCACGACTTCTCGTCCGCGCGGGCCTGGTAGCGCTCGGTGTCGAAGACGGTGAAGGCATGGGGGGCGCCAGAGTAGACCTCGATCTCGTAGGCCACCTTGGCGGCCTCTAGCTCCCTGGCCAGTGCCACCACGTCCTCCAGCGGTACCGAGGTGTCCGCCCCGCCGTGGGCAACCAGGATCGGCGGGGTCTCCGGGCCGTACTGCTGGCCCTCGGGCGTGGCCAGGCCGCCGTGGAAGGTGGCGTAGCCGTGTATGTCCTCGGCCTCGCCGTGGCGGGCCAGCTCCAGTACCACGGCGCCGCCGAAACAGTAGCCCATCACTACGGTCGGCCTGGCCGCGGCCTGGGCGCGGGCCGCGGCCAGGCCGGCCAGGGTCAGCCGGCGCATGCGGGTGCGGTCGTCATAGAGCCGGGCGGTCTCGGCCTTGCGGGCCGCCGTCGCCACCGGGCGATTGCCCTTGCCGTAGAGGTCCAGGGCGAAGGCGTCGTAGCCGCGGGCGGCCAGCATGTCGGCGCGCCGGCGTTCGTAGTCGGTGAGGCCGTCCCAATCGTGGACGATCAGCACGCTGCCGCGGGCCTCGTCCGGGGCGCTGGCCAGGTAGCCGGCGAAGGTCTCGTCGCCCACGCGGTAGTCGATGGCCTGGCCGGCGGGACGATCGGCCTGGACGCCGCTGGCCAGGACGGCGAGGACAAGGGGCGTCAGCAGTCGCGTCATGGTGGGCCTCGTCGGGAGAAGGGAACGGCTCTCAGTATAGGCCGGGGGCGCGCGGCAGCGTTGAAGCGCCCGTTCGAACGCTTAAGCACCCGGAGTCTGTCTTGCCAATCAAGGGGTTGCCGAAGCCGGCGGGGCTGGAGCGTTGGCAGGCCCGGCTTGTGTTTTGCGCCCCGGCCTTCCAGATTGGGACTGTGTGATTCCATGTAACCAGAGCGAGACCAACAACCATGAAGAAACGCGTTCTAGCGACGGCGGTGGCGGCCACCACCCTGGCCCTGTCCGGACTGGCCCAGGCCGAGGTGAAGGTGGGCTTCCTGGGAGGCTTCACCGGCGGTATCGAGAGCCTGACCCCGCCGATCTTCGACGGCGCCCAGCTGGCCATGCAGCAGATCAACGACCAGGGCGGCCTGCTGGACGGGCAGGACATGGTGATGCCCACTGGTGACACCACCTGTTCCGATGCCTCGGCGGCCTCCAATGCGGCCGACCGCATGGTCAATACCGAGCAGGTCACCGCGATCGTCGGCGCCTTGTGTACCGGCGCGACCATCGCCGCGGCCAATAACGCCGCCATTCCGGGAGGCGTGACCATGGTCTCGCCGGCCTCCACGGCGCCGGCGGTCTCCGAGCTCGACGACAACGACCTGGTGTTCCGCACCGTGCCCTCGGACGCCTTCCAGGGCGAGATGCTGGCCAAGCTGCTGCTCGACAAGGGCATCGAGGAGGTCGCGGTCACCTACGTCAACAATGACTATGGGCGCGGCCTGGCCGACTCCTTCGTCGAAGCGTTCGAGAGCGACGGCGGCACGGTGCTCGAGAACCTCGCCCACGAGGATAACCGCGCGGACTATCGCTCCGAACTGGGCACCCTCTCCGCCACCGGCGCCCAGACCCTGGTGGTGCTGGCCTACGCCGACACCTCCGGCCAGACCGTGCTGCGCCAGGCCTACGAGAGCGGCATGTTCACCCAGTACGTGGGCGGCGACGGCATGGTCGGCGACAGCCTGATCGAGGCCATCGGCGCCGACGTGCTCGATGGCATGATCGCCACCCGGCCGGGCAGCCCGGAACTGCCCGGCACCGCCATCTTCAACCAGGCTGCCCAGGCCGCCGGCATCGACCCGAGTGCGGTGTTCGCCGCCCAGGCCTACGACGCCGCCTTCCTGCTGGGCCTGGCCATCGAGCAGAACGGCAATGCCGAGCGCGAGGGGCTCAACGAGGCGCTGCGCAGCGTCGCCAGCGCCCCGGGCGAAACGGTCCTCCCCGGCGAGTGGGAGAAGGCCAAGGAGCTGATCGCCGCCGGCACCGAGATCAACTACGAGGGCGCCTCCGGCACCCACGAGTTCAACGCGAAGGGTGATGTGCCCGGCGTGGTGCAGGAGATGGTCGTCGAGGACGGCACCTTCACCATCCAGGGCTACATCGACGCCGACGACTGATCGCGACGGCTCTGGTGTAGTGTAGCGAAGGCCCCGGCAGCGATGCCGGGGCCTTGTCGTTGGGGCCTCGTACAGAGGTAAGGGGTGAGGGGTGAGGCTGTGCTCCTCACCCCTCACGGAGCCTCAATCCACATGCTTGACCTTCTCGGGCAGCAGGCCCTTGGGCGCGAAGCGCAGCACCAGGGTAATGAGCAGGCCGATCACCAACACCCGGGCCTGGAGCGCCCGGCTGTCCAGGTTGGTGGGGGCATCCCAGCCGAAGGCGCCCTCGCCGAAGGACACCGCCAGCTCCATCAGGAACAGCGCCAGGGGTTCGGACATCAGCCAGATGATGTATACCGCCACGGCACCGAAGATGGTGCCCAGGTTGTTGCCGGGGCCGCCGAGGATGACCATCACCAGCACCAGGAAGGTGTGGTTCAGCGGCAGGTAGCCCTGGGGATCGAAGAGGCTGTTGAAGCTGCCCAGCACGGCACCGCCGATACCCATCAGGATGCAGCCCAGCACGAAGATCTCCAGCCGGCGCCGGTTGATGTTCTTGCCCATCGCCGAGGCCGAGACCTCGTTGTCGCGGATGGCGCGGATCATGCGGCCCCAGGGGGCGTGATAGGCGCGATGCAGCAGGAAGAAGATCACCGCGATCAGCACCGCCGTCACCGAGAAGTACAGCGCCCGGGCCAGGGTGAAGCCGACCTCGGCGGGCCCCGGCACCGGCCAGGGCAGCGGCGAGACGGTGGCCGTGCCGCGGGTCAGCCAGTCGGAGTTCTTGAGGAAGGCCTTGATGATCTCGGCGATGCCGATGGTGGCGATGGCCAGGTAGTCGCTGCGCAGGCCCAGGCAGATGCGGCCGATGAAGTAGCCCACGCCCCCGGCCAGCGCGCCGCCGAAGATCCAGCCCACCCAGGCCGGCAGGCCCAGCCCGCCGACGAAGTCGGCCCGGGACTCGATCTGGTCGGTCACCTCGCGGAAGGCGCTGATCACCACCATGTAGAGCACCACCGCCAGCAGCACGGCGATCACGGTGCGCAGCTTTTTCGGCACCCCCAGGCGGTCGAGGCGGCAGGCGCCGACCACCAGGATCACGGCGCCGACGCCATACAGCAGCACCCGTCCCAGCTCGCCGGGCAGCTCGCTGCCCCAGAAGGCCTCGTTGACCGGCACGCTGAAGAACATGGCGCAGAAGCCGCCCAGGGCCACGAAGCCCATCACCCCGGCGTTGAACTGGCCGGCGTAGCCCCACTGGATGGTCAGGCCCAGGGCCAGGATGGCGTAGCAGGCGGCCTCCACCAGCATGCGGGTGCTGTAGGCGGCACCCATGACGCCGTAGACGCCGAGCACGGCGGCCAGCAGGACCAGGAAGAGGAGGGCTTCGCGCAGCGGGAAGCGGCGCGGCGCGGCGACGGTATCGGTTCTTGTCTTGTCCATCAGATCACCTTGCCCTTGAAGATGCCGGTGGGGCGCCACACCAGGATGACGACGAGGATGAAGAAGGGCACCACGATCTTGTATTCGGTGCCGACGAAGGCCAGGTTGCCGGGCAGCGACAGCCACTCGGGCAGGCTGTCGCGGAAGGGCCGCAGCAGCACGCTCCAGTTGAACACCGCCAGGGTCTCGGCGAAGCCGACCACGAAGCCGCCGGCGATGGCGCCATAGGGGTGGCCGACGCCGCCGACGATGGCCGCAGCGAAGATCGGCAGCAGCAGGAAGAAGCTGAGATCCGGCTTGAAGGTGACGTCCAGCGACAGCAGGGTGCCGGCGATGGCGGCGAGCCCGCCGGCGATCACCCAGGTCACGGCGACGATGGTGTTGGTGTTGATGCCCGAGGCCTGGGCCAGGTCGGGATTGTCGGACATGGCACGCATGGCCTTGCCCAGCCGCGAGCGGGACAGGAAGAAGTGCAGGCCCACCACGGCGACGAGGGTCAGCACGAAGAGGTAGAGCTGGGGCTCGGTGATTACTACCGGCACCCGCACGCCCTCGATGGGCAGGGCGAGGCGGAAGATCTCCTTGCGGTCGTCGACGTAGAGGCTCTCGCCGCCAGTGCCGGCGAACAGGCGGATCAGACCCTGCAGCATCAGGGTCACCCCCAGCGAACCGATGACTAGCACGATCGGCTTGACCCCGTGGGCGCGCAGCGGCTTGTAGAAGGCGCGGTCGATGCCCACCGCCAGGGCGGCGGTGAGGACCATGGCCAGGGGCAGCATGATCAGCGGGGTGGGTACCCCGATGGCGGCGCCGGCCTGGGGGAAGAGGGTGGTCAGCAGCAGCACCATGAAGGCGCCGAAGGTCATCATGTCGCCATGGGCGAAGTGGGCGAAGCGCATGATGCTGAAGATCAGCGTCACGCCCACCGCACCGATGGCGTAGATCGAGCCGGTCACGCTGCCGGCGATCACCACATTGTTGATGAAGAAAACGAGTTCGTTCACGGGACGTCTCCGATGGTCCGTCGTGGCGGGCTCAGCCGCCCAGGAAGCTCTTGGCGACCTCCGGGTCGGCCAGCAGGGCCGCGCCGGTGTCGGTGAAGCGGTTCTGGCCGGCGGCCAGCACGAAGCCCTTGTCGGCGATGGCCAGCGCCTGCTTGGCGTTCTGCTCGACCATCAGGATGCCGACCCCGGCGGCGTTGACCTCCTTCACTCGCTCGAAGATCTCGTTCATGTACAGCGGCGAGAGCCCGGCGGTGGGCTCGTCGAGCAGCAGCACGTCGGGCTCGGCCATCAGCGCCCGTCCCATGGCGACCATCTGGCGCTGGCCGCCGGAGAGTTCGCCGGCAGGCTGGTGACGCTTGTCATAGAGCGGCGGGAAGAACTCGTAGACCCGGGCCAGCATGCGCTTGACGTTGCCCGGTTTGAGATAGGCGCCCATCTGCAGGTTTTCCTTCACCGTCAGGCTCGGGAAGACATTGTATTCCTGGGGGACGAAGCCCATGCCCTTCTGCACCAGCTTGTTGGGTGGCAGGTTCTGGATGGGCTCGCCACGCAGCAGGATCTCCCCCTGGCTGACGTGGAGCAGGCCGAAGATGGCCTTGAGCATCGTGGACTTGCCGGCCCCGTTGGGGCCGACGATGACTCCGATCTCGTCGGCCTCGATGGTCATGTTCACCCCATTGAGGATGTTCATGCCGCCGTAGCCGCCATGCACGTCCCGTGCGTCGAGTAATGGCATAGGTGCTTCTCTGCGTTGATGGGCGGAGTCAGGCCGCCCGCAATTGTTGTTGTCCCGCGGTCAGGCGGCGCCGGGGCCCTCAGGCGGTGGTGGAGCCGAAGTAGGCCTCGATGACCTCGGGGTTGTTCTGGATCTCCTCGATGGTGCCCTCGACCATCACGCTGCCCTGGGCCAGCACGATGACCGGGTCGCACAGCCGCGCGATCATGTCCATGTCGTGCTCGATGACCAGGAAGGTGTAACCCATCTCGCGGTTGAGGCGCTCGATGTTGCTGACCAGATCCCCCAGCAGGGTGCGATTGACCCCGGCGGCGATCTCGTCGAGCAGCACCACTCGGGCGTCGGTCATCATGGTGCGGCCGAGTTCCAGGAGCTTCTTCTGGCCGCCGGAGAGATTGCCGGCGAGCTCGTTGCGCACATGGTGCAGGCCGACGAAGTCGATGACCTCCAGGGCCCGGCGGCGGACCTCGGCCTCCTCGCGGCCTACCAGGCCCGGCTTGAACCAGGTGGCGAAGAGGTTCTCGCCGGCCTGACGGGGCGGGACCATCATCAGGTTCTCCAGCGCCGTCATGTTCGAGAATTCGTGGGCGATCTGGAAGGTGCGCAGCAGGCCCTTGTGGAAGAGCTCGTCGGCCGGATGGTTGGTGATGTCCTCGCCGTCGAGCAACACCTGGCCGCTGTCCAGGGGCAGGGCCCCGGCGATGATGTTGAACAGCGTCGACTTGCCGGCGCCGTTGGGGCCGATCAGGCCGGTGATCGAGCCCCGCTCCACCTGAAGGGAGCAGTCGTTGATGACCTTCAGGCCGCCAAAGGCCTTGTTGACGTGTCGTACGTCGATGATGGCTGACATGTCACACCCGTGATGAGTTGTTCGTTGTTGTGGCCGGTGCGGTGGTTCACGATTCCTGGCGTTCGGCCAGGAAGGTACGACCGGCGGCGAAGGCGCCGACGATCACCACGGCACCAATGGAGGGCAGCAGGTAGCCCTCCACCTGGGGGATGGTGCGCAGGAAGACGAAGGCCACCGCCGCCGGGGCGATGAAGCGCACCAGGAAGCGCCAGAGGCGGAACCAGCTCTCGTTGGTGCGCATCTCCTTCATCACCTCTCCATGGGTCAGGGCCCAGCCGGCGAAGAGCGCGATCAGCATGCCCCCCAGCGGCATGAAGATATTGGTGAGCAGCTCCAGCAGCCCGAAGGCGCTGCGCCCGAACAGCGTGTGGAAAAGGGTGTCCTCGGCCATCAGGTTGAAGCTGAACACCGTGAGCAGGCCCAGGGCCCAGCTGGCGATGACCATGGCCGACACGGCCTGGGGACGCTCGAGATCGAAGCGTTCCACCAGGAAGGCGGCCACCGGCTCGATCAGCGAGATCGAGGAGCTGATGGCGGCGCCCAGCACCAGGATGAAGAAGACTCCGCCCAGCAGCGGCCCTGCGGGCATCTCGGCGAAGGCCAGCGGCAGGGTGACGAACATCAGTCCGGGGCCCTCTCCGGGGTCGAGGCCGGCGCCGAACACCAGGGCGAAGATCGCCAGGCCGGCGATCATGGCCACCGCAGTGTCGACCACGGCGATGGCGAAGGCGGTGCGGGTCAGGGAAGCGTCGCTGGACATGTAGGCCCCGTAGGCCATGATTGCCCCCATGCCCAGGCTCAGGGTGAAGAATGACTGGCCCATGGCCTGCAACCAGCCTTCCAGGCTGAGGTCGGCGACGTTGAAGGTGAACAGGAAGGTCGCCGCCGCGGAGAGGTCGCCGATGGCGGCGGAATAGACCAGCACCACCATGAGGATCACGAACAGCGCCGGCATCAGCACGCGCAGGCCGTTCTCGATGCCGCGGTGGATGCCCAGGCCGACGATCAGCGCCGAGGCACCGATGAACAGGGTGTGATAGAGGGTCAGCAGCGGCGGGGAGGCCAGCAGGGCGTCGAAGCTGGCGCCGATGGTCTCGGCGTCGGCCCCGTCGAGGCTGCCGGTGAGCATCAGGCCGGTGTAGTGCAGTGCCCACCCGGCGATCACCGAGTAGAAGCTCAGGATGATGAAGGCCGAGGCCGCACCCAGCCAGCCGATCGTCTCCCAGCCCCGGGAGGTCTTGTGGGTGCTGGTCAAAAAGCGCATGCCCATGATCGGGCTCCGCCGGCTGTTGCGACCCAGCATGATCTCGGCGATCAGGATGGGGATGCCTACCGCAAAGATGGTCAGGGCGTAGATCAGGATGAAGGCGCCGCCGCCGTTCTCGCCGGTCAAGTAGGGGAAGCGCCACAGGTTGCCGAGTCCCACCGCCGAGCCGACCGCGGCCAGCAGGAAGGTGCCCTTGTGCGTCCAGACGTTGTGCGTGCTCATCGGGTGTCCGCAATTGCGTGTCGGCCTTGTGGGCCGCGTTTCCTGCGCTGGGGTGCCAGCTCGAGTAGCGCCAACTGTGCGACAGACCCGGGGGGCTTGACCAGTCGACTTGCGTTTAGCAGCCGTTGGCGGGGGTGGATGGTAACCCTGCGGCGAATCAGTCCCGGTCGTCGTCCACTTCCGGGTGGCGCGGCTCCATGGCCCGGTAGGCGTCGGGCAGCCGGACGAGGTCGCCGAGTTCCAGGTCACCGACGCTGTGCTGGCGCCGGCCGTTGTCCTTGGCGATCAGCGCCACCACCTCGCCGATGCTGGTTTCCTCGACCCGGGCCTCGACCCGCACCCGCACCGTGAAGCCACGGAAGAGCGCGCTGACGATGCTGCCCACATGGGGCTCCGGGGAGTCCTGGGGGTGGTCGGCGTAATAGCGCAGCACGCCGGCGCTGCCGGGATCGTCCCATTCCACATGCTTGTGCATCGTCGTTCTCCTCCTGGTGGTGACAGGCAAAGGCTGCTTCAGCATAGCCCGCGCCGTGGACACACGGCCACAAAGGAAGGACGCGCCGATGGCTGTCGCGGGCGACCAGGGTGGCCGGGTTCGCTCCCGGCGAATCCATGCGCTTCCCGTGCAGCCCGCGCGTCATCGGGCGCCGCGATCAATCCGTGTCGACGAAAGAGCCCGCCGGGTCGGCGGGCTCTAGGCTTACTTCTTCTTGGCGCGCTTGCGCTCGTTCTCGCTGAGGTGCTTCTTGCGCAGGCGGATGTGGTTGGGAGTGATCTCCACCAGTTCGTCGTCATCCAGGAACTCGATGGCCTGCTCCAGGGTGAAGCGCACCGGCGGGGTCAGCACCAGGTTCTCGTCGTTGCCGGAGGCGCGCATGTTGTCGAGCTTCTTGGCCTTGGTGGGATTGACCACCATGTCCTCGGCGCGGTTGTTGATGCCCACCAGCATGCCCTCGTAGACCTCGGTGCCGTGCTCGACGATCAGCTTGCCGCGGTCCTGCAGGGCGAACAGGGCGTAGGCCAGGGCCTTGCCGGAGACCATGGAGACCAGCACGCCGTTGCGCCGCTCGATGGAGGCGTCGGGCTTGAGCGGGCCGTAGTGGTCGAAGCGGCTGGTGAGGATGCCGGTCCCGGAGGTCAGGGTCAGGAACTGGCCGCGGAAGCCGATCAGCCCGCGGGCGGGGATGATGAAGTCGAGGCGTACCCGGCCCTTGCCATCGGGGTTCATGTTGGACAGCTCGCCCTTGCGGTAGCCGAGCTCCTCCATGATGGCGCCCTGGTGCTCCTCCTCGCAGTCGATGATGACCTCTTCGTAGGGCTCCTGCTTGACGCCGTCGATCTCGCGGATGATCACCTCGGGGCGGCCCACGGCCAGCTCGAAGCCCTCGCGACGCATGGTCTCGATCAGTACCGAGAGGTGCAGCTCGCCGCGGCCGGAGACGATGAACTTCTCCGGGGTCTCGCCCTGCTCGACGCGCAGCGCCACGTTGTGGATCAACTCCTGGTCGAGGCGATCCTTGATGTTGCGGCTGGTGACGAACTTGCCGTCCTTGCCGGCGAAGGGCGAGTCATTGACCTGGAAGGTCATGGACACGGTGGGCTCGTCGACGGACAGCGGCGGCAGCGCCTCGACGGCGGCCGGATCGCACAGGGTGTCGGAGATGGCCAGGTTATCGATGCCGGTGATGCAGACGATGTCGCCGGCAGTGGCCTGCTCGGTCTGTACCCGCTCCAGGCCCATGTGGGTCATCACCTGGCCGATCTTGCCACGGCGCTCCTTGCCCTCCTTGGTGACCACCATGACCTGCTGGTTGGGCTGGATGGCGCCGCGGGTGATGCGGCCCAGGCCGATGACGCCGACGTAGCTATTGTAGTCCAGGGCCGAGATCTGCATCTGCAGCGGGCCGTCGAGCTCGACCTTGGGCGGCTCGACGATGTCGACGATGGCCTGGAACATCGGCGTCATGTCGTCGGCCAGCTCGTCGGGCTCGGGGCCGGCGACGCCGTTGAGGGCAGAGCAGTAGATGATTGGAAAGTCGAGCTGCTCGTCGGAGGCGCCGAGATTGTCGAACAGGTCGAAGATCTGGTCGATGACCCAGTCGGGGCGGGCGCCGGGGCGGTCGATCTTGTTGACCACCACGATGGGCTTGAGGCCCTGGTCGAAGGCCTTCTGGGTCACGAAGCGGGTCTGCGGCATGGGGCCATCCACCGCATCGACCATCAGCAGCACCGAATCGACCATGGACATCACGCGCTCGACCTCACCGCCGAAGTCGGCGTGTCCGGGAGTGTCGACGATATTGATGTGGTAGTCCTGCTCGTCCGGGCTCTGCCAGCGGATCGCCGTGTTCTTGGCCAGGATGGTGATGCCGCGTTCCTTCTCCTGGTCGTTGGAGTCCATGATGCGCTCCTGGCCCTCCGCCTTGCGGTCCAGGGTGCCGGACTGCTGGAGGAGTTTGTCGACCAGGGTGGTCTTGCCGTGGTCGACGTGAGCGATGATGGCGATGTTGCGAAGATTCTCGATCACGACGGGATCCTGCTGGGAAAAGTGGGGCCGCATTATAGGGTCAGGGCCATGACCGCTACCAGCCTTGTTGACGGGAATCCATCGAACAAGTGTGGCGACCCCGTGGATTCAATGACCTGCAGGTAGCGCCGCGAGTTCCCGGGCGGGGCCCCTGAGGAGTGATCCGAGCCTGGGCAATGCCCGAGGTATGCATCATTTTGGTGCGTTCATTTCCATCATGCGCCATTAAGGGGCATTTTCATGGCCCCGAGGTGCTTCATGGCAGGGCATGGCTGCTAGGCGGGTGGCCAGGAAGGGGGCGGTCGACAAGTTTTTTCTGCCTTTCAGTCAGTGGCTTATCTTGGAATAGGGCGGGTGTGTCATCAGGGTGGCACACTTTCTGCTTCCCAATGGGCAGTGCCATGGCTGTGCATGGCGTCGTGGGCAGTGGGCCCATGGCATGCTACAACATCGTCTGGACAGGCCGGCTTGCCGGCAACCGGCGACCAGAGAACAAGCGGAATACCCGAAACCAAGCCATCCAGTGGAGGACCTCATGTCCGAGAAGACGCTCGCCCTGATCGAAGAGCACGATGTGAAGTGGATCGACCTGCGCTTCACCGATACCAAAGGCAAGGAACAGCACGTCACCATTCCGGCCCGCGACGTGGACGAGGAGTTCTTCGAGAACGGTCAGATGTTCGATGGTTCCTCCATCTCCGGCTGGAAGGGCATCAACGAGTCCGACATGATCCTGCGTCCGGAGGACGGTACCGGCTTCCTCGACCCCTTCACCGAGGATGCCACCCTGGTGCTGCGCTGTGACATCATCGAGCCGGCCACCATGCAGGGCTACGAGCGTGACCCGCGCTCCATCGCCAAGCGTGCCGAGGCCTACCTGCAGTCCACCGGCCTGGGTGATACCGCCTTCTTTGGCCCCGAGCCCGAGTTCTTCATCTTTGACGAGGTGCACTGGAAGGCCGATATCGAAGGCGCCATGTACAAGATCACCTCCGAGGAAGGCGCCTGGTCCACCGATCGCCCGGTCGAAGGCGGCAACCTGGGGCACCGTCCGCGGGTCAAGGGTGGCTACTTCCCGGTGCCGCCGGTGGACAGCTTCCACGATATCCGCGGTGCCATGTGCAACACCCTGGAGGCCATCGGCCAGAGCGTCGAGGTGCACCACCACGAGGTGTCCAACGCCGGCCAGAACGAGATCGGCGTGAAGTTCAATACGCTGGTCAAGAAGGCCGACGAGGTCCAGGAGATGAAGTACGTGATCCACAACGTGGCTCACGCCTATGGCAAGACCGCCACCTTCATGCCCAAGCCCCTGGTCGGTGACAACGGTAGCGGCATGCATGTCCACCAGTCCTTCTGGAAGGAAGGCCAGAACCAGTTCGCCGGCGACGAGTATGCGGGCCTCTCCGAGATGGCGCTCTACTACATCGGTGGCATCATCAAGCACGCCCGTGCCCTGAACGCCTTCACCAACGCTTCCACCAACTCCTACAAGCGACTGGTGCCGGGCTTCGAGGCGCCGGTGATGCTGGCCTACAGTGCCCGCAACCGTTCTGCCTCCATCCGCATCCCCTACACCGCCAGCCCCAAGGGCAAGCGTGTCGAGGCCCGCTTCCCGGATCCGACCGCCAACCCCTACCTGTGCTTCGCGGCGATGCTGATGGCCGGTATCGACGGCATCAAGAACAAGATCCATCCCGGCGATGCGATGGACAAGAACCTCTATGACCTGCCGCCGGAAGAGGGCAAGTCCATCCCGACCGTGGCCAACAGCCTCGACCAGGCCCTGGAGTCGCTGGACGCCGACCGTGGCTTCCTCACCGAGGGTGGCGTCTTCACCGACGAGATGATCGATGCCTATATCGAGCTGCTCAGCGAGGACGTCGAGCGCCTGCGCATGACCACCCATCCGGTCGAGTTCGACATGTACTACAGCTGCTGATGGCAGCGGCGCCCAGGCGCCGCGTCCGGCACGCAGAGGCACGCCCAAGGGGCGTGCCTTTTTTCATGAAGGGGCGAGAGGCAAGGGGTAAGGGGCATGGAGTCAGGCGCGAGGCACAAGGGACAGCCAGGTCGCCACTTGTGCTAACGGAAGGAGGGCGCAGACTTGGCTCACACCTCACACCTCACACCTCACACCTCACACCTCACACCTCACACCTCACACCTCACACCTCACACCTCACACCTCACACCTCACACCTCACACCTCACACCTCGCTCCTCGTCCCTATGACCTGTCAGTGGAGCAGCATATGGCCGGCGACTCCCAGTCCGAAGCCCAGCACCGCGCCCAGGGGTGGGCCCCAGTGGCGCTCGAGCTTGGCCTGGGGGGCCAGGTCCTGGAACACCGAATAGAGGATACCGCCGGCGGCGAACAGCATGATGGCGCCCACTGCCGAGGGGAAGGGGGCCAGCCACAGGAAGCCGCTGAGTCCGGCCAGGGGCCCCAGCCAGGCCATGGTGAAGAACAGCCCGAGCAGGCGCCGGGTCGAGTAATGGGTGCTGTCGCGAAGCTCCCGGTAGGCGTTGAAGCCCTCGGGCAGGTTCTGCAGGGCCATCAGCAGGGCGAGCAGTATGCCGCCGCTGCCGCCATAGGCGAAGGCCGCGCCCAGGGCCAGGGCCTCGGGCAGAAAGTCGGAGAGCATGGCCGCCAGCTGACTGGCCGAGGCACCACTGATGTTGAGCAGGATGTCCAGGCCCATGAAGGCCAGCCCGCCGGCGAGGAACCAGGCCAGGGCGGTGCCGACGGTCAGGTCGTCGACGCCGTTGGGCACCAGCACCAGGGCCACCGCCGAGAGCAGGGCGCCGCCGCCGAAGGCGATGATGCCGTGGCGCAGTTCCGTCTCCAGCCAGCGCGGGCCGATGCGCTCCTCCAGGGCGATCCAGCCGCCCAGGGGCATGGCCATGCCCGCCATCAGGGTCAGGGCCACCACGGTCTGCCATGCGTCCATGCGTCTTCTCCTCGGGCACTCGCCAGCTTCCCATCCTACACCGCGATCGCGGTCCGGCCACTCGGCGGACGGCAATGCCGTTCCGTGACTCGCCACTTCTGGGCTAGGCTTGTAACAGGGTGTCGCCCTGCTGCCTCACGGGCGGGCCAGGGGCGCCTAACGGCCATCCAGGAGAGACGCATGAACAAGGCACTCGTGATGCTGGTGCTGGGGTTGTCGGTAAGCCTGACAGCCGGCGCCCAGACCATCTATCGCACCACCGACGCCCAGGGCAACGTGATCTTCACCGACGATCCGGAGCGCGGCGGCGAGAAGGTGGAGCTGGACCCGCTGACCGTGGTGCCCTCCCGGGAGGTCCGCGCGCCGAGCCTGTCGCCGGTGGTGCAGGGCGACGGGCCAGCCAATACCGCGGGCACTGCCCCGGGGCAGCCCTTCATGCCCTATGACATGTTCTCGATCCTGGCGCCGGAGAACCAGGCGACCCTGCCCACCGGGGCCGCCGGCAACATCCAGGTGCGCCTGGGCATCCGGCCCGAGCTGCGCGATGACCATCGGGTGCGGTTGCTGCTCGATGGCCGTGTCAGCCAGTCGGCCATGCACACCGATACCTTCCTGCTCTCCAACCTCAACCGTGGCGAGCACCAGCTGCAGGCCGAGTTGCTCGATGCCAGTGGTGCCGTGCGCCACCGCACCGCGCCATTGACGCTCTACGTCCAGCGGGCCAGCGTCAACCTGCCCCAGAATCCCAACAACCCGGGCAGTTAGCTGCCCCTTCGCCGGCCACATCGACCGCTGTGTCCGGACGGCACCTTCAGGCCCTGTCATCCGCCCCCCATGCGCGATGACGGGGGCTTCAATGCCTTCGACCATGCCGAGCGGGTGAAGGAGGGCAGTGCCTTCCGGCATTCCGACCGGGTCAGCGGCGATCTGCCCCCGGAGGACGATCGTCCCGAGGAAGCGCCGCCCTTCCCGCATCCCCATCCCCATTCGCCTCACCCCTCGGATCCTCATCCCTGAGGTGCCGTCCGAGAGTGCGTGCACCATTGTGGTGCACTAGGATGGTGCATAGATCGGGTGCCGAGTCGGCACCAGGGCCCGTCATACCGCCTGTACCAGAGTGGCGCACTTCTTGCAGGTTGTCTGGGAGTGGCGCCTGGGGCGACCCCCACTTCGATACCGGGAATGCACCATGTATCAACGCCTGATGGAACATCTCACCACCGCCGTCCTCCTGCTGGACGGCGAGCTGCGGCTGCGCTGGATGAATCCGGCGGCGGAGGCGCTGCTGGCGCTTAGTCGGGCTCGGGTGATGGGAGTGGGCCTGCCGGAGCTGGTGAACGGCGAAGAGGATATCGGCACCTTGCTGATCAAGGCCCGGGACGAATTCCATCCCTTTACCCAGCGCGAGGCGCGACTGATCCGGCCCACCGGCGAGCCGCTGACCGTGGACTACACCGTCACCCCCCTCTCCGCGGACGAGTTGCTGCTGGAGATGGAGCCCCGTGACCGGCTGCTGCGCATCTCCCGTGAGGAGGCGCTGCAGACCCGCCAGGAGACCATCAAGGTGCTGGCCCGCGGGCTGGCCCATGAGGTGAAGAATCCCTTGGGCGGCATCCGGGGCGCAGCCCAGCTGCTGGAGCGTGACCTGGAGAGCCCGCAGCTCACCGAGTTCACCCGCATCATCATCGAGGAGGTCGATCGGCTGCGTGACCTGGTCGACTCGATGCTGGGCCCCAATCGGCTCAACCGCCACGAGCCGCTGAATATCCACAAGGTGCTGGAGCGGGTCCGGGCCCTGCTGGCCGTGGAGCATCCCGAGGTGACGATCAGTCGCGACTACGATCCCAGCCTTCCGGACCTGATGGGCGACGAGTCGCAGATGATCCAGGCCATGCTCAACGTGGCCCGCAACGCCGTCGAGGCCATGACCGAGTCGGGCATGGCTACGCCCACCCTGGTCCTGCGCACTCGGGCCCGCCGCCAGTTCACCCTGGGGGCGGAGCGCCATCGGCTGGTCTGCGAGGTGTCGATCATCGACAACGGGCCGGGCATTCCCGACAGCCTGCGCGAGACACTGTTCTATCCGATGGTCTCGGGGCGCGCCGAAGGCAGTGGCCTGGGGCTGTCCATTGCCCAGTCGATCCTGCACCAGCACCAGGGCCTGATCGAGTGTGATTCCGCACCGGGCCATACCGAATTTCGACTGCTGATACCGCTGGAGAAGTGCCATGACTGAAGCCGCTCGTGTCATGGTCGTCGATGACGATCGTGCCATCCGCTGGGTCCTCGAACGCGCCCTGGCGCAGCCCGACCTGGCCGTCGAATGCGTGGAGCGGGCCGACCAGGTTCTTCCCCGGCTTCTCGAGAATCCGCCCGATGTCCTGGTCACCGATATCCGCATGCCGGGCATCGACGGCCTGGACCTGATGGCCCGGGTACGCGAGGCCCACCCGGACCTGCCGGTGATCGTGATGACCGCCCACTCGGACCTCGACAGCGCGGTGGCCTCCTATCAGGGGGGGGCCTTCGAGTACCTGCCCAAGCCCTTCGACGTGGACGAGGCCCTGGCCCTGGTGCGCCGGGCCGTGGCCCATGCCCGCGAGCGCAAGCGCCCGGTCAGTGCCCCCGAGGGTCTCGACACCGAGATCATCGGCGAGGCGCCGGCGATGCAGGAGGTATTCCGTGCCATCGGCCGCCTCTCCCAGTCGCACATCACGGTGCTGATCAACGGTGAGTCCGGCACCGGCAAGGAGCGGGTCGCCCAGGCGCTGCACCAGCACAGCCCGCGGGCCGGCAAGCCGTTCATCGCCCTGAACATGGCGGCGATTCCCCGCGACCTGATCGAGTCCGAGCTGTTCGGCCACGAGAAGGGCGCCTTCACGGGGGCCACCGCCCAGCGCCAGGGGCGCTTCGAGCAGGCCGATGGCGGCACCCTGTTCCTCGACGAGATCGGCGACATGCCCGCCGAGACCCAGACCCGCCTGCTGCGAGTGCTGGCCGACGGCGAGTTCTACCGGGTCGGTGGCCACACCTCGGTGAAGGTGGACGTGCGCATCATCGCCGCCACCCACCAGAACCTGGAGGGCCTGGTGGGCGAGGGGCGCTTCCGGGAGGACCTCTTCCATCGCCTCAACGTGATCCGCATCCACCTGCCGCGGCTGGCGGACCGCCGCGAGGACATTCCCCGCCTGGCTCGCCACTTCCTCGCCGAAGCGGCCAAGGAGCTGTCCACCGACGTCAAGGTGCTGACCGAGGAGGCCGAGGTGCACCTGACGCGGCTGGCCTGGCCGGGCAACGTGCGTCAGCTGGAAAACACCTGCCGCTGGCTGACGGTGATGGCCTCGGGGCGCGAGGTGCTGGTCGAGGATCTGCCGCCTGAGCTGCGCGACGGCGACGATGGCGGGGTCTCCGGCGACTGGCGCCTGGCCTTCCGCGACTGGGCCGACCGGGCGCTGGCCGCCGGTCATACCCATCTGCTCGAGGAGGCCGTGCCGGACTTCGAGAAGATCCTGATCGAGACGGCGCTCAAGCACACCGGAGGTCGCAAGGGCGAGGCCGCCGAGCTCCTGGGCTGGGGACGCAATACCCTTACCCGCAAGCTCAAGACGCTGCTGCCGGAGATGGCGGAGGATTGAGCCTGCCATGGGAGGCCGTGCCGCTATCTAGACTCGGCGAGAAGATCCTGATCGAGACGGCGCTCAAGCACACCGGAGGTCGCAAGGGCGAGGCCGCCGAGCTCCTGGGCTGGGGACGCAATACCCTTACCCGCAAGCTCAAGACGCTGCTGCCGGAGATGGCGGAGGAGTAGTGAGGAGCTAGGTGCGAGGGGCGAGGGGTGAGTAGGAAGTGGAAAGTGACAAGGGTCACCTCAGAGGTGACCCTTGTCGTGTCGGGAGCCGCTCAATGGGTGAGCAGAATCCCGGTCAGCCGCGGTCGAGCG
Source organism: Halomonas nitroreducens (assembly GCF_003966155.1). GTDB lineage: Bacteria > Pseudomonadota > Gammaproteobacteria > Pseudomonadales > Halomonadaceae > Halomonas > Halomonas nitroreducens. The sequence goes on along the minus strand of NZ_RXNS01000021.1, from coordinate 16,122 downwards.
GCCTGGTGCGGGCCTCGAGCCATTCCAGGGCGGCGCCGGAGAGCTTTGGCGCCAGGCGCTCGCGCACCTCGGCGTGGTAGGCATCGAGCCAGTCGGCCTCGGCGGGGTCGAGCAGTTCGACATCGATGGGCCGGGTGTCGATGGGGCACAGGGTCAGCGTCTCGAAGCGCAGGAAGTCGCCGAACTCGCTCTCCCCGGCGGGTCGGTTGGCGACCAGGTTCTCGATGCGGATGCCCCACTGGCCCGGGCGATACACGCCGGGCTCGATGGAGGTGATCATTCCCGGCTGCATGGCGGTTTGCGGTGCCGGCGAGGCGTACCAGGCGATCACCTGGGGCCCCTCGTGGACGTTGAGGAAGTAGCCCACGCCGTGGCCGGTGCCGTGCCCGTAGTCGCGGCCGCTGGCCCACAGCGGCGCCCGGGCGATGGCGTCGAGCTGCGGCGACGGAATCCCGCGCGGGAACCGGGCTCGGGACAGGGCGATGGTGCCCTTGAGCACCCGGGTGTAGTCCTCGCGCTGGGCCGCCGAGAGCGTGCCCACCGGCACCACCCGGGTGATGTCGGTGGTGCCGCCGTGGTACTGGCCGCCGGAATCGATGAGCAGCAGGCCGTCGCCCTCGATGGTGGCGTGGGCCTCCGAGGTGGCGTGGTAGTGGGGCAGGGCGCCGTTGGCGTTGAAGGCGGCGATGGTGCCGAAACTGCGGCTGACGAAGCCGGGGCGCCGCGCCCGGGCGGCGGTGAGCCGCTCGTCCACGGTCAGCTCGGTGACCGTCTCGCCCCGGGCCAGGGCATCCTCCAGCCAGGCGAAGAACTCGCACAGGGCGGCGCCGTCCTCCTCCATGGCCTGGCGCACGTGGGCCAGGTCGGCATCGCTCTTGCGGCCCTTGGCCAGGGTGCTGGGCTGGTAGGCCTCGACCAGGGTCACGCCCTCGGGCAGTGCCAGGCGGGTGCCCAGGGTCAGCTTGGCCGGGTCGAGCAGTACCCGGGTGTCTGTGGGGAGTTCGCCCAGCCGGCGATGCCAGTCGGCGTAGTCCGCCACCGCGATGCCGTCGGCGGCCAGGGCCTCGGCCAGCTCGTCGCCGAGCTTGCCGGGAGCGACGAACAGGATGGCCGCGTCGCGTCCCACCAGCAGGTGGGCGAGGAACACCGGATTGAACGCGACGTCGGCGCCACGCAGCTGGGTCAGCCAGGCGATATCGTCCAGGGTCGAGATCGGGTGCCAGTCGGCGCCGTGCTCGGCCATGGCCGAGCGGAGCCGGGCCAGCCGCTCGGCGCGGGACTCGTCCAGGTAGGCCGCGGGGTGGGCGTAGAGGGGGGCCTCGGGCAGCGCGGGACGCGCCGGCCAGATGGCTTCGAGCAGGTCCAGGTCGCCGCGCAGGCGGATGCCCGCCGGGGCCAGGTGGGCCTCCAGCTGGCGGGCGTTGGCCAGCGACACCACGTCGGCGTCGAAGCCCAGGGTGGCGCCCTCGTCGAGCTGCTCGGCCAGCCAGCGCATTGGCGCATCGGCCTGGCCGGGCTGGAGCTTCATCAGCGCGATGCCGCTGCCCGCCAGCTGCGCCTCGGCCTGCACCCAGTAGCGGCTGTCGACCCACAGGCCGGCAGCGTCCCGGGTCACCACCAGGGTGCCCACCGAGCCGTCGAAGCCCGACAGCCAGGCCCGGCCGGCCCAGTGCTCCGGCAGGTACTCGGAATTGTGCGGGTCGGAGGAGGGCAGCCACCAGGCGTCGATGGCATGGTCGCGCATGGCCTCGCGCAGGGCGGCCAGGCGTGCCGCGGGGGAGGGGTTGGCTTCGCTGGACATAGCGGGCTCCGGTTGGGGTGGACGGTGCCGTGCCGTCGGCGGGGATCGGCCCGCCGACGGTCGCGCCCAGCAGGCGCGATGGCGGAATGATTCTAGGCAAGCGGCATCCCGGGGGAAAGCGTCGTGCCGCCCGACAGGCCGTGTTGATGGCAATTCGCCATGCCCCGGTGACAGAATGGAGACCTCAAGGAGGAACGCCCATGACGCAGATGACCTGGGAGCGACTGCTCGACCCGGCCCGGCTCCACGACCGGCGCGGCGTGGCCCGCGACGAGGTCGGTCGCAGTCCCTTCCACAAGGACCACGACCGCATCGTGTTCGCCGGCTCCTTCCGCCGCCTGGGTCGCAAGACCCAGGTGCATCCCCTCACCGACAACGACCATATCCACACCCGGCTCACCCACTCCCTGGAGGTGGGCTGTGTGGGCCGCTCGCTGGGCATGAGCGTCGGCGAGGAGCTGCGCCATCGGCTGCCCCGATGGATCACCCCGGCGGATCTCGGTGTGATCGTCCAGGCCGCCTGCCTGGGGCACGACATCGGCAATCCGCCCTTCGGCCATGCCGGCGAGTACGCCATCCGCGACTGGTTCACCCGGGCCGAGGGCGACGGCAGCGGCTTGCTCGACGGGCTCTCCGATGCCGAGCGGGCCGACCTGCTCACCTACGAGGGCAATGCCCAGGGCTTTCGGATCGTCACCCAGGTCGAGTACAACCAGTTCCGCGGCGGCATGCGCCTCACCGCCGCGACGCTGGGCACCCTGCTCAAGTACCCCTGGACGGTGGAACACGGCGGCAGTGCCGGCAAGTTCGGCTGCTACCAGAGCGAGGCGCCGCTGCTGGCCGAGGTGGCGGGGCGCCTGGGCCTGCTGCCCCAGGGCGAGAACCGCTGGTGCCGCCATCCCCTGGCCTGGCTGGTGGAGGCCGCCGACGATATCTGCTATGCCCTGCTCGATCTGGAGGACGGCCTGGAGATGGGCATCCTGGGCTTCGACGAGGTGGCCGACGTGCTGACCCAGATCGCCGGCGGCGAGCCCCCGGACTACGCCGCCATGCAGCAGGGCGGGGTCTCCCAGCGCCGGCGGATCGCTGCCCTGCGCGGGGCGGCCATGGAGCGGGCGGTCACCGACGTCAGCCAGGTGTTCGTGCAGCACGAGGGCGAGCTGCTCGGCGGGACCCTGCGCAACGACCTCCTCGAGCTCTGCCATCCGGACCTGGACTGGGGGGTGAAGGCAGCCAAGCAGCTGGCCCGCAAGCGCATCTTCCGCAACGAGCGCAAGGCCAAGCTGGAGATCGGCGCCTACACCACCCTGGGGATCCTGCTCGAGGCCTTTATCGGCGCCGCCCATGAGCTTCACCATTCCGGCGCCTCGACCTTCAAGCACCAGCGGGTGCTGGCGCTGATCGGCGAGAACACCCCGCGGCCCTCCTGGTCACTCTATGACAGCTACCGGCGCATGCTCGACTTCATCGGCGGCATGACCGACCACTACGCGGTGGACCTGGCCCAGGAGATGGGCGGGCGGCTGAAGGGCGACTAGGCCGCGTCAGGCGGTCAGCTGCAGCGGCGGCTCGCCGTCGGGGTCGCGGTCGTCGTCGCCGAGGTCCAGCACGCGCTGGATGGCGGCGCCGATGCGCCGGCTGCTGTCGTGGATGCCCTGGTTGCCGAACAGGCGGTTGAACTCGAACACATAGGGATGGCCGTCGACCAGGGCGATGTCGAAGCCGGCATGGTCGATATCGAGGTCCCGGGCCAGCCGCCGGGCCAATGCGATGGCGGCCTCGGGGATGGTCTCGTGACAGATCCGGCCGCCCTGGCTGACGTTGGCGCGGTAGCCGCCGAGGGGCGTCACGCGCCAGTAGGCGGCGATCACCTTGCCGCCGACCAGCACGATGCGCAGGTCGCGGTCGATGGGCAGTCGCTGCTGGGCGTAGAGCACCGTTTCCTCCGCCACGTGCTCGAGCAGTGCGTCCCGTGAGGCGATCAGGCTCACGCCCTCGCCCATGGCGCTCTTGATGCGCTTGACGATGAAGGGATAGCCGAAGCGGGCCTCGACATGGTCGAGGGAGGCCCGGGAGGTGCCGAGGATCTCGGTGGGCGGCACGTGTTCCGGGCACCGCGCCAGGAAGGCGCGGGTCTGCTCGACCTTGTTATGGCCCAGGTGATAGCTGGCCAGGCTCGGGAAGATCCGCTTGCCGAGCCCGTAGACCAGGCTGTTGACCTGCCAGTACTCGGGAAACAGCAACCAGTCGGCCTGGCGGATCTCCTCGAGGTGATCGTACATGCGCTCGGGCTTGATATAGCGCACGCCCGGAATGCCGAGGGTGCGAAAAACATCGAACGTGATGAGTTTCATGGGTGTGAAAAGACCATTTCCAGCGAAGCGCGCGGATTATTATCCGCCTTCCCGCCCCTGGCAAGCGTTATCGACGCCCCGGGGGCGCGGCGTCCTGCTGGCGCTGCTGCTGGGCGGGCTGGTCGCGGTCGCCGGCGCGGCCCGGGCGGAGGTGCCGGCCCTCGCGGCCGAGGGCGTCGATCACTACACCCTGGCCCTCACCTGGCACCCCGGCTTCTGTGCCACCCGCGCCCGTCCGCCCCGGGAGTGCCGGGAGCCGTCGCTGCGCCGCGGCGCGGGGGACGGCTTCGTGCTGCATGGGCTGTGGCCCTCGCTGCCGGCGCGTTTTCGCGCACGGGGCGTGGCGCGGCGGCGCTGGTGGCAGCAGGGCTGCTTCCTCGAGCGGCCGCGGCCGGACGGCGGCTTCTGCCGCGCCCATTCGCCGCTGGCGCTGCCCGAGGCCCTGGGGAGCGCGCTGGATCGGTCAATGCCCGGCCGCGCCAGCTGTCTCGATCGCTACCAGTACGCCAAGCATGCCGCCTGCCTGGACCTTGAGGCCGAGGACCTCTTCGCCACGGCGCTGGCCATGCTGGCGGTGGTCAATGCCAGCGCCTTCGCCGACTTCGTCAGCGTCCATCGAGGCGGCGAGGTGAGGCGCAACGACCTGGTCGGCGCCTTCGAGGCGGCTTTCGGCGAGGGCACGGGCCGGGCGTTGCGCCTGGAGTGTGGGGGACGGGGGCAGCGACGGCTGACCGAGGTGCGCATCGGCATCGCCGCCGAGGCCGTGGCGCGGTTTCCTGACGCCGGGAGCCTGGTGCGGCTGGACCGCGGCGACTGTGCCCGCCGCGTGGGGATTGCGGCCTTCGACTGAGGCCGGCTCGTCTAGGCGGCGAGGCCGCGGGCGGCGTGGCGGTGCAGGGCGCCGATCACGGCATCGTGGGTGGCGGCGTCGAGTTCGCCGAGTCGCTGGCTGGCGAGCCGCTCCGCCAGGGCCTCGCCGCTGACCACCAGCAGGTCGCCCGCGGCGCTATCCGCCTCGATTCGCCAGCCTGGCAGGGCCAGCACCCCCTGCACCGGCACCGTCCGGCCCACCTCCTTCTCCAGCCAGACGCCCAGCCAGCGCACCGCGCGCCGCGTATCGCCCAGCGGGCGGCGCTCGAACCATCCGGGGAAGCGCAGCCGTTCAGCCTCCACGGTGACCCGGTTGTCCTCCTCACCGGACGGCGTCACGGCCGGCGTGCGGGCGCGGGTCTCGATGACGAAGACGCCATGGGGCGTCACGGCCACATGGTCCAGGGTATCGTCGCCGCCGGGCACGTCATGGAAGACCACGTAGGGATGGGCCTCGGGACGCAGCATCCGCTCGAGCTCCTGGCCCACCGCCAGCTCGCAGGCCAGTCCCAGCTTGAGGCGCCGGATACGCTGGAAGTCGCGAATCAACCGGAAGCAGAACACCAGCACCAGCGCCGTGGAGAGGGCGCCATAGAAGCTCCACTCGAGCCAGTTCTGCTCGCTGGCGAACAGCATGCGCCCCATGCCGTAGACCAGCGGCACCAGGGTGATGATGGGCCCCAGGGCGCCGTTCAGGAAGAGTCCGGCGAAGGCCCGGTCGAGGCGGTCGCGCAGCGATTGCCCGGGCTCGCGCAGCGGATGGGCGTCGAAGGGGGAGCTCACCCGGGCGTCGTGGAGGTTGCGCAGCGCCACCACGATCACCGCGCACGCCGCCAGGGGAAACAGGAAGATCAGGGGAAGCAGGTATTCCAGCCAGGCCATCGGGTATCCTTGCCCGTGGGATATCCTGCTCATTCTAGACAACCTTGCCCCCCGGGGGCCATGTTTGGCGAGGGGCAAGGAATGAGGAGCGAGGAGTGAAGAGCGAGATCAGCGACATCGAGGCCCTGGCGGCCTTCGTGGCGGACACGCCGCGCCTCGCCGTGCTCAGCGGCGCGGGCATCAGTACCGCCAGCGGCATCCCCGACTACCGGGACGATCGCGGCGACTGGAAGCGCTCGCCGCCCATGCAGCACCAGCTGTTCATGGCCAGCCACGCCGCCCGGCAGCGCTATTGGGCACGGGCGCTGATCGGCTTCCGGGCCCTGCAGCAGGCCGAGCCCAATGCCGCCCATCGGGCGCTGGCCCGGCTCGAGGCGACGGGGCGGGTGGCCGGGGTGATCACCCAGAACGTCGACGGCCTGCATCGTCGGGCCGGCTCGCGACGGGTGATCGAGCTGCACGGCCGCGCCGACCTGGTGCGCTGCATGGGCTGCGGGGCATCGCGGATGCGCCACGACCTGCACGCCGAGCTGGCCAGCCGCAATCCCGGCTGGCTCGACACCGGCGCCCGGGCCGGGCCGGACGGCGACGCCGACCTCGAGGCCGATTTCGCCGGCTTCCGGGTGCCGAGCTGCACGCGCTGCGGCGACGGCATCTGGAAGCCTGACGTGGTGTTCTTCGGCGACAGCGTGCCCAGGCCACGAGTGGCCGAGGCCTTCGCCCTGCTGGAGGAGGCCGGGGGGCTGCTGGTGGTGGGGTCCTCGCTGATGGTCTATTCGGGCTTCCGTTTTGCCCGTGAGGCCGCCCGGGCGGGCAAGCCGGTGGCCTGTCTCAACCTGGGGCGCACCCGGGCGGACGAGCTCTATTCGCTCAAGGTATCGGCCAGTGCCGAAACGTGCCTGGCGGCGCTGGCCGAAGCGCTGGAGGGGCTAACAGCATCCGATCAAGCGGATGGAGCCTCACCCCAAGAGTCGACGAGTCCCGACACGTTTTCGACGCTTGGCCAGCGCTGATCGATGTCGCGAGCGACGAGAGGCTAGCCGCCGGCCAGCTTGACCTTATACCCCTGCTTCTCGAGCTCGGTCTTGAGCACCTCGCGCTGGTCGCCCTGGATCTCGATCACCCCTTCCTTGAGGGCGCCGCCGGTGCCGCAGCGTTTCTTGAGGGTCTTGGCCAGGCCCTTGAGATCGTCGCCCTTGAGCGGCACGCCCTCGACGAGGGTCACGCCCTTGCCCTTGCGGCCCTTGGTCTCGCGGCGCAGGCGCACGATGCCGTCGAGGCCCGCCAGGCGTTCGTCCTCGGCGGCCTCGGCGCAGCGGCAGTCGGCGAGGGGCTCGCGGCACTCGGGGCAGATGTCGCCGTGCTCTGTGGAGTAGACCAGGCCGCGCAGCTGGTCATGCAGGGATGCCATGGGGCCTCCTGGGGGTGCGGGTGTGGCCACGATGATACCGGCCGACCTGATCGGCCGCATCCCTCCACAGGCCCTGCCGATGATGAGGCTGTGGATATCAGGCCTGGGAGGCCGCCAGGTGGCGGCTGTTCTCCAGGCGCGAGATCACGGTGGGCAGCTGGAACATGCTGGTGATCGTGATGGCGCCCTCCGGGGTCTCCTCGGCGTCGGGAAAGCGGTTGAGGTGGATCACCGTCATGCCGGCGGCCAGCGCGGCCTTCACGCCGACGATCGCGTCGTCGATGGCCACGCAGTCCTCGGCGGCATAGCCCATCAGGCTGGCGGCATGGTGGTAGAGGCAGGGGTCGGGCTTCCAGCACTGGGCCTCGTAGGCGCTGAACAGGTGATCGCCGAAGACAGCCTCCAGGTCGGTGGCCATCAGCGAGGTGCGAATCTTGTTCACCGGGCCATTGGAGACCACGCCCATGGGATGCCCGGTGAGGCTGGCCAGGGCCTCGGTGGCGCCGGTGATGGGCTTGAGGTCGGTGGCCAGGCGGCGGTTGAGGTTGGCGCGCATGTTGCGCTCCAGGACCTCGAGCCGCTGCGGATCCACCTCGCCATGGCGGCGTTCCAGCTCGGCGACGATATGGCGGAAGCGGGCCCCCCGGAACTCCCCGGTGTAATCGCAGGCCTGGAAGGGCAGTCCCACGGCGGTGAGGCTCGTCTCCATCTCGTCGGCCAGCAGGGGCTCACTGTCGACCAGGGTGCCGTCGCAATCGAAGAGCAGGCAGAGAGGGCGTGCCATTACCAGACCTCGCGGGCATGTCAGGAAGTTGTGAACGCTATTGTGTCATATCGGCAGCGCTCAGAATTCATTAAAGCCCAGTTTCCCTATTTTGTGAACACTGTTTTCAAAGTTGCAAGCCCCGTCTCCCGAGCCAGACGGGGTCAGCCGGATGTGAGCAGCAGGGACAGCACGCCGGCCAGGTAGCAGCCGGCGATGGCCAGGCTCTCGAAGCCGATGCGGCCCGGCCCCAGCCGCTCGCGGTGGATCATCCCGACCATCAGGATGGCGGTCATCAGCAGCGACAGCGCGACCCACAGCGCCACTGGGTCGGGGATGGCGTGATAGATCGACCCGCCCCGATAGGCGACGTCCGAGGCGGCCACGAAGAGGGTGTCGAAGGCGTTGCCGCCGATGATGCCGGCCACGGCCAGGGTCAGGGCGCCCCGTCGCACCGCCGCCACCGAGGTGACCAGTTCCGGCAGGGAGGTTACCACTGCGGTCATCAGGGCGCCCACCACCGACTGGCCGAGGCCGGTGTCCGCGGCGATCACCGAGGCGGCTCGCTCGAGCAGCCAGCCACTGGCCCCTAGCGCCAGGGCCAGGCCCAGGAAGCTTAGCCACAGCGTCACCGCCGAGCGGGCCATGGCCTGTTCGTCGGGGATGTCGGGCTGGGTCTCGCGAGTCTGGGCCGGGCGCCACATGGGCCGGTCCTTGGTGCGGTCCGCCAGGCGCAGCCCGAACAGGTAGGCCAGCAACAGCAGCGGGGTCACCGGATGCACCTGCCACAGGGTCCACTCGGGGGCGAAGCGGCCCACCAGCACCAGCGCCAGCAGGCACAGCAGCAGGCCACCCTGCATCAGGTTGCCGATGGAGGCGGCGGCATGCTCCAGGTTAGCCCGTCGGTGGACCAGGTCGGCGATGGTCAGGAAGAGAGTCTGCACGGCGATGCCGCCCAGGGCATTGCTCATGGCCAGGGTCGGTCGGTCGGCCAGCGCCGCGGACACCGACAGCACCAGCCCCGACAGCGACGTGGCCATGCCCAGCAGCACGGCGCCGGCAATGGCCTCGCCGAGCCCGGTGCGGTCGGCGAGGTCGTCGACGATATGCGTCAGCCGGGTGCCTGCCACGCCGATCACCAGGCTACCACCGACAAAGAGGGCGACGGCGGTGCCGAGCGTGAGGTCCGTCAGCAAGGGGACGCTCCCGTCGCATGGGGTGGGGGAGGCGCGTATCGCCCGGCGCATGTCGCCAGGATGCTGAGGGTGTCGGTCATGTCGGTTCCTGTCGAGGGGCGCGGGACTATGAAGGCGGCGCCCTGCCGTGATACTCAGGGAGGGGTGGCACTGATCCGCCAGTCCACAGCGTTCACCCGGAGGCCGTCAAGCGATGAAACGGAAAATGCTCTGGTCGGTGGTCGGCTACACGGCCGTCATCGGCGCCAGCCTGTTGACCCGGCACAGTGCCCGGGAGGCCTACCGCAAGACGACCGGAACGGCGCCGCCGGAGAATCCCGGCCGCCGTGACACCCAGTGGCGGGAGGCCCTGGTCTGGGGCATGGCGAGCGGCGCCCTGGTCGGGGTGGCCCGAGTGGTCGGCCAGCGCCTGGGCGACGAAGCGCGCCGTCGCCGCGAGCGCCGCCGGCCCCTGGAACACCTGAGGGACTAGTCCCCGGTGCTCGCCTCCGGCGCGTCGGGCGCCGACTGGCGCTGCCCCCGCTCGATCTTCTCGCCCGCCGGCAAGACCCGGTACCAGGGCCGCCCAGGTGCAGCACATCCTGGCCGAGGGCGTCGCCGGCCTCCTTGTCGCCGCTGAAGTAGTACAGCGGCCAGTCGGCGTAGGTCACCTGGCGGGTGTAGGGGGGGCAGCACAACGACGGATCCCGTGCGTGGTATTCGCCCCTTCATCTCGCTCTCCCGTGTGATGAGCTCACCCCCACACTAGGACAGGTCCCGCCCTCAACCCCGAGATCGTCGCGGTGATCCGTAACGACGTCGGCGACGAGAGGCACTTCCTCACGCGCGACTGAGCCTGGGCTTGAGGGATGGGCAATGCAAAAGGGCGGCCCCGCGGGGCCGCCCTCTGGCGATCAGCAGACTGCTCGGCAGGCGATCACTTCACCCGCGGGTCCAGTTCGCCGCGCTCGTAGCGCAGGAACATCTCCTCGAGGTTGATCGGCTTGATCTTGCTGGCCTGGCCGGCGGTGCCGAAGGCCTCGTAGCGGGCCTTGCAGACCTCCTTCATGGCCGCGGTGCTCACCTTGAGGAACTTGCGGGGGTCGAACTCGGCCGGGTTCTGGGCCAGGAAGCGACGCACGGCAGCGGTGGAGGCCAGGCGCAGGTCGGTGTCGATGTTGACCTTGCGCACGCCGTGGCGGATGCCCTCGACGATCTCCTCGACTGGCACGCCGTAGGTCTCGGGAATGGCGCCACCGAACTCGTTGATCACCTCGAGCCACTCCTGGGGTACCGAGGAGGAGCCGTGCATCACCAGGTGGGTCTCCGGGATGCGCTCGTGGATTTCCTTGATGCGCTGGATGGAGAGGGTGTCGCCGGTGGGCGGCTGGGTGAACTTGTAGGCGCCGTGGCTGGTGCCGATGGCGATGGCCAGGGCGTCCACGCCGGTGGCCTTGACGAAGTCGGCGGCCTCTTCCGGATCGGTGAGCAGCTGGTCGTGGTCGAGCTTGCCCTCGGCCCCCACGCCGTCTTCCTCGCCGGCCATGCCGGTCTCCAGGCTGCCCAGGCAGCCCAGCTCGCCCTCGACGGAAACGCCGCAGGCATGAGCCATCTCGACGGTGCGCCGGGTCACGTCGACGTTGTAGTCATAGTCGGCGGGGGTCTTGCCGTCTTCCTTGAGCGAGCCGTCCATCATCACCGAGGAGAAGCCCAGCTGGATGGAGCGCTGGCACACCGCGGGGCTGGTGCCGTGGTCCTGATGCATGACCACCGGGATGTGCGGGAACTCCTCGACGGCGGCCAGGATCAGGTGGCGCAGGAAGGGGGCGCCGGCATACTTGCGGGCCCCGGCGGAGGCCTGGACGATCACCGGGGAGTCGGTCTCGTCGGCGGCTTCCATGATGGCGCGCATCTGCTCGAGATTGTTGACGTTGAAGGCCGGGACGCCGTAGCCGTGCTCGGCGGCGTGGTCCAGCAGTTGGCGCATGCTGATCAGTGCCATGAAGTCACCTTGTATCGCGTGATGGAACGCGGCGGGCCGGCGCCGCGTTCTCTCTCGTGGGGTAGGGGAAAAGGGGTTAGCGGGCCGCCGCTTCCAGGGCCGCCACGGCCGGCAGGGTCTTGCCTTCCACGTACTCGAGGAAGGCGCCACCGCCGGTGGAGATGTAGGAGACCCGTTCGGCGATGCCGTACTTGTCGATGGCCGCCAGGGTGTCGCCGCCGCCGGCGATGGAGAAGCCGTCACTCTCGGCGATGGCCAGCGACAGGGCCTCGGTGCCCTTGCCGAACTGGTCGATCTCGAAGACGCCGACCGGGCCGTTCCATAGGATGGTGCCGGCGGCCTTGAGCTGCTCGGCCAGGCGCCCGGCGGTCTCGGGACCGATGTCGAGGATCATCTCGTCATCATTCACCTGGTCGACGGGCTTGGTCACGGCAGAGGCGCTCTCGGAGAACTCGGTGGCCACCACCACGTCGCTGGGCAGCGGGATCTCGACCTTGGCCATCAGCGCCTTGGCCTGGTCGATCAGGTCGGCCTCGTGCAGCGACTTGCCGACGTTGTAGCCGGCCGCGGCGATGAAGGTATTGGCGATCCCGCCGCCGACGATCAGCCGGTCACACTTCTCGGACAGCGCGGTGAGCACCTCGAGCTTGGTGGAGACCTTGGAGCCGCCGACGATGGCGGTCATCGGCCGCTTGGGCGTGGCCAGCGCCTTCTCCAGCGCCTCGAGCTCGCTGGCGAGCAGCGGGCCGGCACAGGCGGCGGGCGCGAAACGCGCCACGCCGTGGGTAGAGGCCTGGGCGCGGTGGGCGGTGCCGAAGGCGTCCATCACGAAGACGTCGCACAGCGCGGCATACTGCCGGGCCAGGGTCTCGTCGTCCTTCTTCTCGCCGGCGTTGAAGCGCACGTTCTCGAGCAGGGCGACCTCACCGTCCTCGAGGGCGACGTCGCTGCCCAGGTAGTCTTTGACCAGCCGGACCCGGCGCTCGAGCAGGCTGCCCAGGTGGTCGGCCACGGGGGCCAGCGAGAACTCCTCGGCCGGCTCTCCCTCGGTGGGACGCCCCAGGTGGCTCATCAGCAGCACCTTGGCGCCGGCCTCCAGGGCGGCGTTGATGGTCGGCAGACAGGCCCGCAGGCGGGCGTCGCTGGTCACCTGGCCGTGCTTGACGGGCACGTTGAGGTCCTCGCGGATCAGCACCCGCTTGCCGCGGAGGTCGAGGTCGGTCATCTTGCGCACGTTCATGGAAGCAGGTTCCTCGTCTGGGAAAACCGAAGGGAAGTCACGAGTCGGCGGGCGGTACCGGGCCCAGCCTGGCGATGCGGTCGGCGACGTCGAGCATGCGGTTGGCGAAGCCCCACTCGTTGTCGAACCAGCACATCAGTTTGATCAGGCGGCCGCCGGCCACCCGGGTCTGGGTGGCGTCCACGATACCGGAGCGCGGATCGTGGTTGAAGTCGACCGAGGCCATGGGCTCCTCGGTGAAGCCCAGCAGGCCGGCCAGCCGGGTCCGGGTGGCCTCGCGCAGCAATTCATTGACCGCCGCGGCCGAGGTGTCGGTGCGCACGCACAGCGACAGGTCCATGGCCGAGACGTTGATGGTCGGCACCCGCACGTGCAGGCACTCGAAGCGGCCGTGGAGGTGCGGCATCAGGCGGTCGATGCCCCGTGCCAGGCCGGTATCCACCGGCACGATGGAGTGCATGGCGGAGCGGGTCAGGCGCAGGTCGGTCTGGTGATAGGCGTCGATCACCGGCTGGTCGTTCATCGCCGAGTGGATGGTGGTGGTCACGCCATGCTCGATGCCCAGCACCTCGTCGAGCACGGTGAGCACTGGCACCAGGCAGTTGGTGGTGCAGGAGGCCGCGGAGACGATGCGGCAGCCCGGGGCCAGGTCGGCGTCGTTGATGCCGGTGACGATGGTGGCGTCGACGTCGCTCTCGGCCGGCTGGGAGAACAGCAGGCGGCCGGCGCCGGCGGCCAGGTGGCGCTCGGCGGTGGCGCGATCCTTGAAGCTGCCGGAGCACTCCAGCACCAGGTCGATGCCGAGCGCGTCCCAGGGCAGCCGCCCGGCGTCGGGCTCGCTGAGCACGCGGATGGCCCGACCATCGATCACCAGGTGGTCGCCGTCCACCTCGACATGGCCGGGAAAGCGGCCATGGGTGGTGTCGTAGCGGGTCAGGTAGGCGATGGTGTCGAGGCCCGACAGCTCGTTGATGGCCACCACCTCGAGCGCCGGCTCGTCGCGCTCGATGAGCGCACGCAGCACGCACTGGCCGATGCGGCCGTAACCGTTGATGGCGATGCGGAGGGCCATGACGTTGCCGGGGACTCCAGAACCGTTGAACACAAACCGGCGATTCTACCGCAATTCGTGCCCGTCGTCGCGGCCGCCCCGGTCCCTTGAAAAGCGCCCGGGAGCATCTATTTCAGCTAGTGGAGGGCGGTGGTTCCCGCCCTCGCCACATCATCCACAGCAGGTGATCAGGAGGTGTTCGATATGTTCGGAGATCTCAGGCGGTTCGATACCGATTGGGCGCCCGGCACGGACTGGTTCCGGCGCTTCTTCGACGAGATGTGGCCCGATCCCGGCGCCGCCGATATCCGCTCGGTGCCTCGGGGCAGCTTCCCGATGATCAACGTGGGGCGCACCGACGATGCGGTGCGGGTCTATGTCTTCGCCCCCGGGCTCACGCCCGAGGCGCTGGACATCAGCCTGCAGGACAACGTGCTGACCGTCGGTGGCCAGCGCAGCGAGACAGCGGCCGAGGACGAGGCGTCGGCCCAGCGCAGCCACTTTCGCCGCGAGCGACAGCAGGGCGCGTTCAGCCGCTCCCTGGCCCTGCCGGAGGGGCTGGACGTCGAGCGTGCCGAGGCCCGCTTCCACAACGGTGTCTGCGAGGTGGTGCTGCCCAAGCGTGAGGAGCTCAAGCCGCGCCGCATCGAGATCAAGGCATCGTGATGTCTGTCGTCGCATCCCGTAAAGGAGGTGAGTCGTCATGAACGAGGTTGCCAAGCAAGACGCTCCCCGTGAGGTCATCGAGGGCCGCGAGCGCCGTCGCGAGGCGATGCTGCCCGCGGTGGACATCTTCGAGGAGGACAATGCCCTGCACCTGATCGCCGACATGCCCGGCGTGCAGCGCGACACCCTGTCCATCGAGGTCAACGACAACGTGCTCAGCCTCGAGGGCGAGCTGGCCCTGGGGATGCCCGAGGGGCTCACGTCCCTCTACGCCGAGGTGCGCGCCCAGCGGTTCTCGCGGCGCTTCACCCTGAGCCACGAGATCGAGGTGGAGGGCATCCAGGCAAACATCGACAACGGCGTGCTGCGGCTGGTGCTGCCCAAGAAGGAGACCCACCGCCGGCGTCGCATCGAGATCAAGACGGCCTGAGCCGTCGCGCTTCCCGCCCCCGTCCCCGGGGGCTTTTCTTTGCCGGGCCGCCGACCGCGGCGTGACCGTCACGCGTGTCACCGTTCCGGTACGGTAGCGGAGAAGCACGACGACAAGTCTGATTCGGCTCGGGACAGTCCGTGGCCCTATAGGCCCGTCGATGGGCTGTCGGCGACCGCTGCTTGCTCTAGGCTAGAGGGGAGGTAGCGACATCCCGTCAGTCAACCATCAAGGAGAGAGGGAGCGATGACCGATATAGCGCAGCTGCTCGGCAACGAGACAGAAAGCCTGCTGACCCATGAGTGCCGGGGCATCCCTGCCGCGTCGATCCATGCGCCGGGCCCGGACTACATCGACCGGGTGATGGCCCACAGCGATCGTCAGCCCCACGTGCTGCGCAACATGCAGGCCCTGTTCGACCACGGCCGGCTGGGCGGCACCGGTTACCTCAGCATCCTCCCGGTGGATCAGGGCATCGAGCACTCCGCCGGGGCGTCCTTCGCGCCCAACCCGATCTACTTCGATCCGGCCAACATCGTCGAGCTGGCCATTGAGGGCGGCTGCAACGCCGTGGCCTCGACGCTGGGCGGCCTGGCCTCGGTGGCCCGGCAGTATGCCCACAAGATCCCCATGCTGCTCAAGCTCAACCACAACGAGACGCTGACCTATCCAGCGGCCTACGACCAGACGCTGTTCGCCCAGGTCGAGCAGGCCTTCGAGATGGGCTGCGTGGCGGTGGGGGCCACCATCTACTTCGGCTCGCCGGAGAGCCGACGCCAGATCACCGAGATCAGCGAGGCCTTCGAGCGCGCCCACCAGCTGGGCATGGTCACGGTGCTCTGGGCCTACCTGCGCAACCCCGAGTTCAAGCGCGAGGGCCGCGACTACCACACCGCCGCCGACCTCACCGGCCAGGCCATCCACCTGGCGGCGACCCTCAAGGCCGACATCGTCAAGCAGAAGATGGCCGAGACCAACGCCGGCTACCGCGACATCGGCTTCGGCCACACCCACGACAAGGTCTACGACGAGCTGACCTCGGAGCATCCCATCGACCTGGCCCGCTACCAGGTGGCGAGCAGCTACATGGGGCGTGCCGGGCTGATCAACTCCGGCGGCGCCTCGGGCGGGGCCAGCGACCTGGGCCAGGCGGTGCGCACCGCGGTGATCAACAAGCGCGCCGGCGGCATGGGGCTGATCTCCGGGCGCAAGGCCTTCCAGAAGTCCATGGCCGAGGGCGTCGAGCTGCTCAACGCCATCCAGGACGTGTACCTGGACGAGTCCATCACCCTCGCCTGACCCCGCCGCGGCGGTGGCCGGGGCCCGGCGGTGACCGAGCAGGGCCCCAACGAGAAGGGCACGGCCGACGCCGTGCCCTTTGTGCGTGTGCCGAACGCCTCGATCAGTCGTCGGCATCCTCCAGCAACTGCTCGGCTTCGGCCAGCAGGTTCTCCACGGTGAAGCCGAAGTACTTGAA
>NZ_RXNS01000020.1 GCF_003966155.1 Halomonas nitroreducens | reverse complement strand
GGGATGGTCAGGCTCATCGGAGGTGCCATCTTCTGAAGGATGGCTTCCTTCCGCTCTGCGGGGTAACGCATGTTGATCACCTCTCAATCCGTTTAGGTGACAACTACGCTGACAGATAGGGGGGTTCAGCTAGCTTTAACACCTGACTCGTCCTGAGATTCTTTTCCACCTGATTTATCCTGAGACTCATTCCTACCTGATTTATCCTGAGGCTCAAAGAAGAGATTAACTGGAACATGGCGTATTTTTACAGGCTCACCAGAGGTGTAGTGAACATGCCGAGTAAAAAAACCTCGCATACCAGAATAAACACCACACTCGTAGTCATCCAGGCCAGAGAACCTAGAAGAAAATCTATCTTCTCGTGACTTTTTGAAAAAAAACTCCCTCCACTTATCTAACACAGCCCTAGCCATAGGCTTAAAACAAAGAACAATCAAGATACAATGATCATTTCCAGGAGAGCAGGTTGCATATCTAGTAACCAGCTGAAGAACACCCTCAAACAAATGCCCATTATCGTAATTGGCAGTACTACCAGGAGCACTACCAATAATCTTTGACTCGCAAATAATAGAAAATGGACCACCAATTTGCTCAATGGCTATATCGGTATTGCCTGACATCATTGCTGGACGAGCATAAAGGCCAGAGCTACATATATTATCAATTATTTTCGAGGTCCATCCATCTTCAGCGTTAGAAGTATCAAATACCAAATGGGATTGTTGCTCGACTCTCTGAACCGCATTATCAACCACTTCATGTACAGCTGAAACAAATTCCTCGTAGCTCTCAGCATGAGAACACTGAATCATCAGTTGAGCATGCCTTGGAAGACCGGCTTTGAATGCAGATAAATCAGTCATCACTCAAGGCCTCGCTGCTCAAATAATAAACAACAAAGATATGGTCCTTGGCATCTTCTAAACTCTCACCGGTAACAGGGCTGATTGAACAATCTTTAAAAAAGTATGAATAAACTTCCGACTCTTCTAGATCAACCACCTCATCATGATGCTCAAAATAATAGTTTGGCACTAACAACTGCGGCTTAGAGCTGCAAAGAGTATTTATAAGAAGTGATATGGAATTTTCGTCCTTAACATGCTTGCTAAAAATTTCAGCAAGCCGATAAGGTGTAAACTCTATCTCTTTGGGAGAAATAGAAGACTCTTCCAGAAAGCTATTTAAGCTTTGTAGAGCATGCACGTAATCAACCTGATCTACAAACCTGCTCTCTATAAGATCATTTATCGCTTGCATACCCCCTCCTTTCAAGAGGGAATGACTTGATTTAGAAGAAAATTATAGTCGCTATCAGAAAAACAGTCTAATAGAAAAATATGATCAATAGGCTGATTTCCTTTTCTCAGAAGATTTGCATTCCCAAGGATGTCAAGTGACAGCTTATACTTACCTCCTTGACGCTCAAACGACCATACCTTACGAATTCCAAACCCTTGAAATGCATACCCAATGGAGTTGGCCCCATTCTTGTGGTACTCAGCCTTTCTTATATCTTTTCTATCACCTCGACTTTTTTCTGTTCTTTCAATACCTTCATCCGTAAGAAAATCTAGCCTAGATACCAAGCCATTATCACTTTCAAGGAAGTAAAGAGGCCGAACCTTTGGCAAAAAGTCGTACGGATATCCAAGTTTCCCACTCAAGTGGCGCCGTGCAAAAGCGGCCAACTTAGCTTGAAACTTATCCCTGTACTTTCCAGATATACCCTTCGCCTTGGAAAGACGGAGCTCAAGTCTTTCACGGTTGTAGTCCAACACCAACACATCTAATGCTATTTCAGAAACCATGCCTTTCGCAGACACATTCTGAACATCTCTCACATCCTGTAATACTCCATCTTTTATATCGCTCTTATCAAGATGGAAGGTTTTATAGTAGTCTCTCCGACTAGCTACCACTATGGCTTTCACCCCTTCTTTCACATCAACCACTTCAACGGGGTGAAGGACATCAGGGATCAAATTAACATTAGTTGGGATTTTCGGATAATACGAAACCATCCCAATACCACCTTGCGAAGACACCTCATTAGCAATGCTAAGTTCGATCTTCTGAAGTCGCGAAGTATTCATTTCAAAAACTTGAACCACTTTATGGTGGTTTAAGATATAGCTCATGAGCTTTCGAGACAGAGAGTCATTCACAGAAGACAACTCATCATGACGCATAAGACGAGCATGAGCTAAAGAACTAGACTTATGATCATCAGTAATTTTAACTTTGGGAAAGTCAAGCTCATTAAAAACGCGAGTCCGAATAAGTGAAGGTCCCACGCCATGAGCTACTAGCAAATCATAATTTTCAACAAATCTTTGAAGCTCTACATCTTTCTGATTATTACTAGTCATCCTTCAGTTCCCAAACCTACATTTAATTAATTCTTCCAATCCGAATCTCACACCGCCCCAGGATCTCCACGTCCTTCATGTCCTGCGGCTTGATCAATTCCTTCTCATAACGCCTGTTGTCGCTGATCAGCAGCTATGCTCCACCGGCGACACGCTGCAGGCGCTTGATGCACCGCTCGCCGTGCACGAGCAGCGGGAACACGCAGTTCCCGGCCATCCTCACGCTCTAGGGGCTTGGCTTCCTACATCGTGGATGCATTTGAAGAAAAAGCTGACATCGCCAATTCCCGGACCTAGTCGTTCTCATAACACTTAGGTCGACACTACCTGAGAGAGGTACTGCCTGTCATGCCTGAATTAGGAGGCGACCGACCAAGGTGGGTGGCAGCAACCTCGAGAAAGAGGAAGGCGTGGGGCAGCAGAGGGACACACTGTCCAACAGTATCCTGAGAAGGCCAGTGGAAGCCAGACTCAAAGTATGGGCTGAGGTATGGGCTACAGGGGCATGGAAAAAGAAAAAGCCGCTGATCTCAGCGGCTTTTTCGCAGTTCTTGGCGGAGGGGGAGGGATTCGAACCCTCGAAGCCTTTCGACTTACACACTTTCCAGGCGTGCTCCTTCGACCACTCGGACACCCCTCCGCATTGTCATTCCCGAACCCTGGCGCGCGGCCTTTTGCTCAAGAACGGGGCGTATACTATCGACTTAAGTGCGCGAATGCAAGCCGGTTTTCGGCTTTTCCATCATGCCGGCAGATGGCCGCCTGGTCGAGGCGCGCGCCCTCACCTGGCCGGCAGCACGGCGTAGTCGCCGCGGGCCTCGAGGCAGAGGGTGTCGCCACACCACAGTTGCTGCATCAGGGCGATGCGCCCCTTGCCGCGCCGCTCCAGACGCTCGGCGAGGCGCTCGCCTCCCGCATCGGCCTCCGGTATGCAGACCATGCGGTAGTCGCCCGTCACCGGCGCCAGGAAGCGCTGGCCAGCCTCTGCCACCACCACGTCCCGGTCGTAGCCGTATCGACGCAGCCACAGCGTGGTCCAGCACCAGCCAAGCAAAGTGGTCTGGGCGGCCAGGGCGCCACCAAAGCCGGTGCCCTTGTCGTTGAGGCTGGGCTCCAGGGCCAGCGACCACTCGAGTGTGTCACCGTCCCGGCGCATCTCGCGGATGCCCAGTCGAGCGACCATGGGGATGGCCTCGCCGAGCCAGGCGAGGAAGGCCGCCGGGTCGTCGCCCTCGCCAACCGGTGGCAGCGGCAGCCGCGGGTGAGGAATGCCGATCTCGCGCATGCTCAGTCCCAGCGTTCCACGAAGTCGTCGATGTCGGGTTCCGGCAGCGGACGATGACGTCCGCCCAGCTGCCCCAGATAGAGGAAGGCCACCAACTCGTCGTCCTCGGCCAGGCCCAGCCCCTTGCGCACCGTGGGATCGAAGGCGTACTTGCCGGTACGCCACATCGCGCCGAGCCCCTGGGCGTGGGCGGCCAGCAGGATGCCGTGGGCGGCGCAGCCGGCGGAGAGCACCTGCTCCACCCGGGGCACCTTGGGCTCGTCCGGCGTCACCCTGGCGATCACGGCGATGATCATCGGCGCGCGCTTGGGCTTCTTGCGGGCGGCCTCCAGCACGGCATCCTCGGCATGGGGATCCTCGCGAAACTCGGCTTCGGCGAACAACTCGCCGAGGCGGTCGAGCCCCTCGCCGGAGAACTCGATGAAGCGCCAGGGCCGCAGCTCCTTGTGGTCCGGGGCGCGCAGAGCAGCGCGATACATGGCCGCCAGCTGCTCGGACGTCGGCGGCGGGCCCATCAGCTTGCCCATGGAACTGCGTTCATGCAGCAGCGTCATCGCGTCCATAAGGGTCTCCTTGCCAGGATTCAAACGAGAAAACTTCTCGTCACTCTATCAAGTCGCCGGATCACTGTCGTGCCAGGCGCAGTGGCGACGGGGGGCGCTCCCCTGGGGTGGCCCGCCAGGGACTGATATCGAGGCCGCCACGACGCACGTAGCGGGCCAGCACGAGCAGGCGCTCGGGCCGAGCCCGGGCCATCAGGTCCATGAAGATATGCTCGACACAGTGCTCATGGAAGTCCTGGTGCTGGCGATAACCGATCAAGTAACGCAGCAGGCCGTCCCGGTCGAGGCGAGGCCCCCGATAACGGACCAGCACGCTGCCCCAGTCGGGCTGGCCGGTCACCGGGCAGTTGGACTTAAGCAGGTGAGAGTGCAGGGTCTCCTCGACGACCTCCTCGCCCACTCTGAGATGCTCGGCGCTCGGCGTATAGTCATCGATCTCGATGTCACGATCATCAATGCACTCGCCAGGCAACCGCTTCGGGACGAGGACGGCGTCGTCCACCCCGAACAGCTCGACCCCAACAGCAGCCCTGGCAGCCTCGGCCAGGTCGCGCTCCAGGGTCGCCACCACTTCTTCCTGCGAGGCGAAGCGTGTCTGGTTGAAGCCGTTGAGGTAGAGCTTCCACGACTTGGACTCGATCAGCCGCGGCGAGTCCGCCGGCAGCCGGAAGCGGGCCACGGCGACGATGGGCTTGCCGCGCGCATTGAGCCAGGAGACCTCGAAGGCGTGCCACTCATCCTCGCCGACGAAGGGCAAGGCGCCTGCCTCGATGCCCAGCGGCGCGCGGTTGGCGGCCCGCTCGATGGGATACAGCAGACCCGCATCGTAGTCCTCGGGATAGGCGGACTCGCGTCCCAGAGGGGCGTGGACAAGGGTGTCGGGACGATGGTGTGACATGCGTTAGCTCCTGATGCCCTTGCCATTCTCGAGCATCCACAGGGCGATGCCAAAGAGTACCACGATGAAGGCCAGGATGGCGGCCAGCGCCCAGCCCACCGGGATGTCGGAGACCCCCAGGAAGCCATAGCGGAAGACGTTGACCATGTAGAGAATGGGATTGAGCATCGAGGCGCCCTGCCAGAACGCCGGCAGCAGCGAGATCGAGTAGAAGACCCCACCCAGGTAGGTCAGCGGCGTCAGCACGAAGGTCGGCACGATGGAGATGTCGTCGAACTTCTTGCCGAGCAGGGCGTTGATGAAGCCGCCGATGGCGAACAGCGCCGCCGTCAGCACCACCACGCCGAGGGTAAGCAGCGGATGGGCTACCTCCAGGCGAGTGAAGAACAGCGAGACGATCGTGACGATCACCCCGACGCCCAGCCCGCGGGCCATGCCGCCGAGCACGAAGCCGGAGAGGATTACCCAGTTGGGCATCGGCGAGACCATCATCTCCTCCACGCTGCGCTGGAACTTGTTGGAGAAGAAGCTCGAGGCCACGTTGGAGTAGCTGTTGGTGATCACAGACATCATGATCAGCCCGGGGACGATGAAGTCCATGTAGCTGTAGCCATCCATCTCACCGATGCGCGAGCCGATCAGGTTGCCGAAGATGATGAAGTACATGGTCATGGTGATCGACGGCGGCAGCAGGGTCTGCGGCCAGATCCGCGTGAAGCGCTTGATCTCCTTGACCACCAGGGTCCAGAGCGCGATGGCGATCTGCACGGGATTCATGCACGCACCTCCTGATCCTGGTCCAGAGCGCCCTGGCCGCCTTCGACCATGGACACGAACATCTCCTCGAGGCGGTTGGCGCGGTTGCGCATCGACATCACCTCGATGCCCTGCTCGCCCAGGCTCTCGAAGACATCGTTGAGTCGCTGGCCACGGTGGATCACCACCGCCAGCTGGGCATCATCGACCTGCCTGACCTCGAAGCCCGCCACCTCGGGAGGCGCCTGGACCGGATGCGCCAGGTCGAGCAGGAAGGTCTCGGTATCCAGCTCGGCGAGCAGCTCCCGAACGCTGGTGTTCCGGATGATCTTGCCGTGATTGATGATGCCGACGTGGCGGCACAGGCTCTCGGCTTCCTCGAGGTAGTGGGTGGTGAGGATGATGGTGGTGCCTTCCTCACGGTTGATGCGGCGCATGTACTCCCACATGCTGCGCCTGAGCTCGATATCGACCCCCGCGGTGGGCTCGTCGAGGATCAGCAGTTTCGGGCGGTGGATCAGCGCCCGGGCGATCATCAGCCGGCGCTTCATGCCGCCAGAGAGCATCCGCGCACTGCCGTTGCGCTTGTCCCACAGGCCCAGGTCGCGGAGCAGCTGCTCGGCTCGCGGCAGTGCCTCGCGACGCGACATGCCATAGTAGCCCGCCTGGGCCATGACGATGTCGAGAACCTTCTCGAACTGGTTGAAGTTGAACTCCTGGGGCACCACGCCGAGATGGTACTTGGCACGAGCGAAGTCGGTGTCGATGTCGATGCCGAAGATCGAGACCTTGCCGGCGGTCTTCTGCACCAGGGAGCAGACCACGCCGAGAGTGGTCGACTTTCCCGCCCCATTGGGGCCCAACAGGGCATAGAAGTCGCCCTGGGCGACATCGAGATCGATCCCCTTGAGGGCATGGAAACCATTGCCATAGACCTTGGTCAAGCCGCGAATGGACAGCGCCGGTTCGGCCATGAGCGATCCTGTGGAAGCTGGGTGAATGTCGTCGAAGCCCCACAACATGGGGGCATATCATCATCGGTTCAAGTTATCGACCCGCGAGCACGCTTTGACAGGGCCTGACGACTGGTCGATATCTACCTGTAGGCATGATCGCCAACGGGAGTGCCCCATGACCTTGACCACCCTGCTCGCCCTACCCTTCTCCACGCCAAGTTGGGCAGCGCTGCGCAAGCACCGCCCCTCGATCACCGCGCTGATCCTGTGGCTGGTGCTGCCGCTATCGCTGGTACCGCCGCTGATGCTCTACTATGCCGGTACCCACTATGGCGATGCCTTCCTCACCGGCTTCGGCGACAAGCAGTGGCGCTTCATCACGACCATCTTCTTTCTCGCCGAGCTGCTCACCTTTGCGGTGATGGGCTGGCTGATCCACGAGATCGCCAATGCCGGCACGCGGCGCATCGCCTTCCGGGACGCCTACCTGCTGGCCGCATTGGCCCCGGTGCCCCTATGGCTCTCCTCCCTCGGCCTGGTGGTGCCGAGCCTGACGGTCAACGTGGCGATCGCCCTGGGCGCCCTGGGGGTATCCTGCGGCATCGTCTACCACGGCCTGCAGGGGCTGTGCCGGATCCACGAGGACGTGGAGGCGATGTCGGCCACCTACACCATCATGGCCGTCAGCGTATTGGCCTGGGGGCTGCTGATCGCCCTGATCTGGGCCTTCTGAGCCCAATCGCGACACACCTGTGGCCCCGACCAGAGAAGCATTGCGGAGAGTCGAGGATGCAATGGAAGCGGCAAACGAGATCGACCGGGTGGCGGTCCACCGGGCTGGCGCACCAGCTCGTGACCCGAGCCTTAGCCATCAAGAGTACATCGTAAAAAAGAATGGAGCGGGAAACGAGATTCGAACTCGCGACCCTCGCCTTGGCAAGGCGATGCTCTACCACTGAGCTATTCCCGCTTGGCTTGGCGATGTCGACAGTGCGAAGTGGCGTCCCATAGGGGGTTCGAACCCCTGTTCCCGCCGTGAAAGGGCGGTGTCCTAGGCCACTAGACGAATGGGACGCATGGAGCGGGCAACGTGATTCGATCGGACCGGCGCACCGGCTCGCGACCCTCGCTCGCCAACTCTTGTTCCAGTCGACCCGAAGGGCGATTGGAGCGGGAAACGAGATTCGAACTCGCGACCCTCGCCTTGGCAAGGCGATGCTCTACCACTGAGCTATTCCCGCAGGTCTCGCATTGTCAAACCACCGGAAGGTGGCGTCCCATAGGGGGTTCGAACCCCTGTTCCCGCCGTGAAAGGGCGGTGTCCTGGACCACTAGACGAATGGGACGCATTGGACGGGCAACGTGATTCGATCGGACCGGCGTACCGGCTCGCGACCCTCGCGCACCTGACCTCCGAACCCAACTTCCCGAAGGAAGATTGGAGCGGGAAACGAGATTCGAACTCGCGACCCTCGCCTTGGCAAGGCGATGCTCTACCACTGAGCTATTCCCGCGCTCCGGTATCTTGATGAGTCGAGTGGCGTCCCATAGGGGGTTCGAACCCCTGTTCCCGCCGTGAAAGGGCGGTGTCCTGGACCACTAGACGAATGGGACGCAATTGCTCGCCTCGTCGAGATGGCGCGCATATTACGCATCGGCCCTGAAAGTGTCAAGCCCGCCCGTCCCAGCGGGATGTACCGGCCACGAAACGTTGGCGAGCAGGGGTGGAAAAAACGCCCACTCTGGATGTCACAATAAGGTGCAGGCTCCACCGTGACGAGGAGACAGGCCATGCGAAGGAAGATCGAGAAGAGCGACGCCGAGTGGCGTGAACAGCTCACCCCCGAGCAGTATCACGTGACCCGGGAGAAAGGTACCGAGCGGCCCTTCTCCGGCGACTACCAGGTCACCGATGAACACGGTATCTATCACTGCGTATGCTGCCATGCACCGCTATTCGAGAATGAGCACAAGTTCGATGCCGGCTGCGGCTGGCCGAGCTTCGACCGCCCCCTCTCCTCGGGCTGCGTCGAGCAACAGCCCGACGGCAGCCATGGCATGCAACGCACGGAGGTCATCTGCGCCCGCTGCAATGCCCACCTCGGCCATGTTTTCCCCGACGGGCCACAGCAAACCACCGGCCAGCGCTTCTGTATCAATTCGGTGGCCATCGATTTCCATGCCGGCGAGTAGGCGCCACGCCCTGCCCTGAGACGGCCGACCATCTGCTATGATGGTCGGCCGTTTCATATGGCAAGCAGGAGAGGCCGATGCTCGGCTGGTACCCGGGACACATGAACAAGGCGCGCCGCCAGATCCTCGAGGCGCTGCCGGAGATCGACGTGGTGATCGAGGTGCTCGATGCGCGTCTGCCCTACTCCAGCGCCAATCCCATGCTGGCGAGCCTCACGCGCCACAAGCCGGTGCTCAAGATCCTCTCCCGCGCCGACCTGGCCGACCCCGAGCGCACCCGGGAATGGACCGCCCATTTCGACGCCCAGCCCGACACCCGGGCTCTGGCGGTGACCACCACCAACGCCCGGGAACTCAAGCGCATTCCCAAGCTGTGCCACGAGCTGGCCGGCCACGTGCGCGTCGACCGGGATGTGCGGGTGATGGTCATGGGCATTCCCAACGTCGGCAAGTCGACGCTGATCAATGGCCTGGCCGGGCGCACCATCGCCAAGACGGGCAACGAGCCGGCCGTCACCAAGCGCCAGCAGAAGGTGCGCATCGCCGGCCAGGTGGCGCTGATCGACACCCCCGGGGTGCTGTGGCCGAAGATCGAGGACCAGGCCAGTGCCTACCGCCTGGCTGCCAGCGGCGCCATCCGCGACACGGCCATCGACTACGTGGAGGTGGCAGTGGTGGCCGCCGCCGAGCTGGCCCGGCGCTACCCCGACGCCCTCAGCGCCCGCTACAAGCTCAAGGAACTGCCGGCCTACCGGCCGAATCCCGCGGCCGATCGGGTCGACGCCGACGGCGACGCCCGCCCCGACCTGCTGGCGCTGGCCGGCTTCGACGGCCATGCCATCCTGACCACCATCGCCGGCAAGCGCGGCGGCCTGCGCGCCGGTGGCCAGGTGGACCTGCACCGCGGCGCCGAGGTGCTGCTCCACGAACTGCGCGACGGCAAGCTCGGCCGGCTCACCCTCGAGACTCCGGCCGACATCCCGGCGGAGGATGCGGCCGAGGCCGAAACCGAGGCCGGCGAAGACAGCGGTGACGCCGCCTCCTGACCCTCCGCGCCGATACCGACACCCGCCGCCCAAGCGGCACCTGGACACCACTGGACCCGACCCCATGGATACAGCCCCCCTCAGGAAATCGCACAAGCTCGACAACGTCTGCTACGACATCCGCGGCCCGGTGCTCGACCACGCCAAGCGGCTGGAAGAGGAAGGCCAGCGCATCCTCAAGCTGAACATCGGCAACCCCGCTCCGTTCGGCTTCGAGGCCCCCGAGGAGATCCTCCAGGACGTGATGCGCAACCTGCCCACCGCCCAGGGCTACTGCGATTCCAAGGGACTGTACTCGGCGCGCAAGGCGATCATGCAGGAATGCCAGCGCAAGGCGATCCCCGGCGTGGGCATCGAGGACATCTTCATCGGCAACGGCGTCTCCGAGCTGATCGTGATGGCCATGCAGGCCCTGCTCAACGACGGTGACGAGGTACTGATCCCGGCGCCGGACTACCCGCTGTGGACCGCCGCGGCCAACCTCTCCGGCGGGCGCGCCGTGCACTACCTGTGCGACGAGCAGGCCGACTGGGCCCCGGACATGGCCGATATCCGCGAGAAGGTCACCGGCCATACCCGGGCCATCGTGATCATCAACCCCAACAACCCCACCGGGGCCGTCTATCCGCCGGAAGTGGTCCGCGAGCTGCTCGACATCGCCCGCGAGCACGACCTGGTGGTGTTCTCCGACGAGATCTACGACAAGATCCTCTACGACGGTACCGAGCATGTGGCCACCGGCGCGCTGGCCGCCGAGGACCAGCTGGTGGTGACCATGAACGGGCTGTCCAAGAGCTATCGCTGCGCCGGTTTCCGCAGCGGCTGGATGACCTTCTCGGGCAATATCGCCAAGCAGCGTGCCGAGGACTTCCTGCAGGGCATCAACATGCTGGCCTCGATGCGCCTGTGCGCCAATGTTCCGGCCCAGCATGCCATCCAGACCGCGCTGGGCGGCTATCAGTCGATCAACGACCTGATCCTGCCCGGCGGCCGATTGCTGGCCCAGCGCGACATCACCTACGACAAGCTCAACGCCATCCCCGGCGTGTCCTGCGTCAAGCCCAAGGGAGCGCTCTACGCCTTCCCGCGGCTCGATCCCAAGGTGTTCAACATCGCCGACGACCAGCAGCTGGTGCTGGACCTGCTGCTCCAGGAGAAGATCCTGCTGGTCCAGGGCACCGCCTTCAACTGGCCGGACCCGGACCACGTGCGCATCGTCACCCTGCCGTGGGCCGACCAGCTCGAGGATGCGCTGGATCGGTTTGCCCGCTTCCTGTCACGCTATCGCCAATAATCCGCGTCAGGCTTGAAACCCGGCGCGAAAGGCCGTATCTAAGCATCTGCTTCTTCACGCCGCACCCCGCCGGTGCGGCCTCTGCGCGACAACCCCGACGGGAGACCTCCGGCAATGATGAGAATCCTGCTCTTCCTGGGCACCAACCTCGCGGTGATCCTGGTGGCCAGTATCACCCTGCGCCTGCTTGGCGTGGAGCCCTACCTGACCGCCCAGGGGATCAACTTCAATGGCCTGCTGATCTTCTGCTTCATCTTCGGCATGGCCGGCTCGATGGTCTCGCTGTTCATCTCCAAGTGGATGGCCAAGCGCACCACCGGCACGGTGATCATCGAGCAGCCATCCAACAGCAGCGAGAAGTGGCTGCTGGATACCGTGGCCGAGCTGGCCCGGGACGCCGGCATCAAGACGCCGGAGGTAGGCATCTTCCCCGCCCAGCAATCCAACGCCTTCGCCACCGGCTGGAACAAGGACGACGCCCTGGTGGCGGTCTCCGCCGGCCTGCTCAACCGCATGCGCCCGGAGGAGATTCGGGCAGTGCTGGCCCACGAGATCGGCCATGTGGCCAACGGTGACATGGTCACCCTGGCCCTGATCCAGGGGGTACTCAACACCTTCGTGATGTTCTTCGCCCGGGTGGTGGCTCAGCTGGTGGACAGCTTCCTGCGCCGGGACGACAGCGAGGGCCTGGGCTTCTTCGGCTACTTCGCGGTGGTGATCGTCGCCGAAATCGTCTTCGGCCTGATCGCCTCGGCCATCGTCGCCTGGTTCTCGCGCTTCCGCGAGTACCGCGCCGACGCTGCCGGCGCCCGGCTCGCCGGCAGCGGTGCCATGATCAATGCCCTGGCGCGGCTCAAGGCCGAGACCCAGATGCCCGACCAGATGCCGGACACCCTGACGGCCTTCGCCATCACCACCGGCCAGTCGCGCAAGCTGATGGAAAAGCTCTTCGCCAGTCACCCCCCGCTGGACGAGCGCATCCGCGCCCTCAAGGAAGCGGCCTACCGCGACTGAGCGACGCTTTCCCGCAGTGCAGGAAGGCCCGCCTATGGCGGGCCTTCTGCATATTGTGGCCAACCCGGCCTTGCGATCAGGGGGCGGTCGTCACCCGGAAGCCGGCGGCCTGCAGCGGTCCCGCCAGCCGTTCGGCACCCGGCCGCAGGGTCACCGCCAGGGTGGCGAATTCCCGGCGCAGCGGGTAGCTCGCTCGACAGGCATCGAAGCCCATCGCCACCCCCTGGCAGCGGCTCTCGCGGTTCAGGCTGTCGTGGTCCCGGCGCACGTCATAGACGGCGCGCATGCACAGCCGCAGGGCTTCCTCGACCTCGAGGCCAGCCTCCAGGGTGAGGCCCGACAGGGGGGGCGGCGGCGCCAGCATCTCGAAGGTCAGGCGGGCCGGCAGGCCCAGGCGATGAGCCAGTGCCTGGTAGATACGGTGGGTGCCGCGCAGCTTGCCGTCGAGGCTGTAGCCGGCGACATGCGGCGTGGCAATCGCCGCCAGGTCCCGCAGGGCCGCGTCGATGGCAGGCTCGCCTTCCCAGACATCCAGTACGGCGGTGATATCGCCCAGGGCGGAGAGCCGGCCCCGCAGGGCCTGACCGTCGAGACAGTCGCCGCGGCCGGCGTTCAGGACCACGCTCCCCGGCGCCAGCTCGGCGATGCGCTGGGCATCGAGCAGGTGGTGGGTGGCATGGGGCCCGTCACGCACCAGTGGGGTATGCAGGCACAGCACGTCGCAGGCCTCGACCAGGGTATCCAGGTCGACGAAGCCCTCGTGCCCCTCCCTCTCGGCCCGCGGGGGATCGCAGGCCAGGCAGTCGATGCCCAGCGCCTGGAGGTGCTCCAGCAGCCGCCCGCCGACATTGCCCACCCCGACGATGCCGACCCGTCGCTCGAGGAGCCGGAAGCCCTGTCGCTCGGCGAGGGTGGCCAGGCTCCCCAGCACATAGTCCACCACCGCATCGGCATTGCAGCCCGGGGCACTGGCGAAAGCGATGCCCCGCGCGGACAAGGCCGCCGGATCGACATGGTCGGTACCGATGGTGCAGGTGCCCACGAAACGCAGCCGCGACCCGGCCACCAAGGCCTCGTCGACCCGGGTGATGGAACGGACCACCAGCGCATCGGCCGAGCGTACCGTGTCAGCATCGATCTCGCGGCCCGGCACCCGCACGACCTCGCCCAGGGGGGCGAAGCATTCCATGGCGGCCGGGACATTGGCGTCGACGACGATTCGCATGATTCTCTCCTGCCACTAGGCCCGCATGGCTTGTTCAGCGGCCACGAGGGCTTACAATACCGGCCTATGTTACACGAGCGGCGCGTCCCTGCGCCGCCGCCGACACCGGGAGTCGCCGTGATCGTCCGCTGGGAAACCGACCATGACTACGTGCTGGTACATGTCCACCAGGACATGTTCGGCGACTGGATCTTCAGCCGCGCCTGGGGACAGATCGGCACCCAGTTCGGCGGCCTGAAGCATCAACTCGCCGATGACCACGCCCAGGCCATGATGTGGCTCGACGACGAGGCCACCATCCAGACCTCCCGCGGCTTTCGCAAGGTGCTCGAGGCCGATGACCACAGTCCCGAGGGGCGCGACGCGGTGAGCCAGCTCTCGCTGCTCGACAACGCCTGAACGGTCAGCCCAGGTAACGCCGTCCCCCGCGCATCTGTGCCCCCCGGGCCGTCGGACGGTCCGCGTCGTCCTGCTGTAGCTGCCGCCAAGCTGCCTCGTCCAGCCAGCCCCGGGCCGCCAGCCAGTCGGCCAACCGCGCCGGCTCGAAGCCGCGCTCCAGCTCGGCTCCCTCGGCGTCCCTCAGCACCGGGATACGCACCCCGTAGCGGGCCATCAGGGCCTCGTCGTCGCTGATCTCGACCCGCTCCAGCGTGACCTCGTCGCTGGCCAGCCGCCCCAGCCAGGCCTCGAGCGCCTCGCAGAGGTGGCAGCCCAAGGTGGTGTAGAGCGTCAGGTGAATCATGCCTCCTCCCCATCTTCCAGCTGACAGTGACGGATCAGGAAGCCATGCTGCTGGTCCGGGCGGCGTTTTGCAGATCGAGAGTGGGTCGCAGGTCTCATGCGCTCTGCCCCTCCCCGGTCTGAGGGTGACGGATCAGGAAGCAGTGGTGCAGGTCCGGGCGTCTCGAGAAATCCGGGTCGAAGGTCTTCGCCGAGATATCCTCCACGGCAAAGCTGGCAGCCAGGTCGGCATCCAGCGTGAAGCGTCGCTGGTTGTTGGAGAACACCAGGGTCCCGCCCGGGGCCAGGCGTGCCATGGCCAGGCGCA
This sequence comes from Halomonas nitroreducens, assembly GCF_003966155.1. GTDB lineage: Bacteria > Pseudomonadota > Gammaproteobacteria > Pseudomonadales > Halomonadaceae > Halomonas > Halomonas nitroreducens. The sequence goes on along the minus strand of NZ_RXNS01000020.1, from coordinate 67,284 downwards.
CGAGCCGGCCATGGTCGCGCTGCACGTCCAGGGTATCGGCCATCTTCTTGGAGTTGGAGAAAGTCGGGGGGTCCAGGAAGATCAGGTCGAACTGCCCCCCGGCAGTCTCCAGCCAGTGCAGGCAGTCGTCCCGCACCACCCGGTGGCGCGACGGGTCCAGGCGGTTGAGGGCAAAATTGTCCCGCGCCCAGTCGAGGTAGGTGTTGGACAGGTCGACGCTGACGCTGTCGCTGGCGCCGCCGTCCCGCTCGGTGCCAAGCGCCGCCTGCACGGTGGCCGTGGCGGTATAGCAGAACAAGTTGAGGAAGCGCTGGCCCGGGGCCAGCTCGGCCAGCAGGCGACGTACCGGGCGATGGTCCAGGAAGAGTCCGGTGTCGAGGTAGTCGCGCAGATTCACCCACAGCCGCGCCCGCCCCTCGCGAACCTCGAAGCGCTCGCCGCTGGCCGCCTGCTTCTGGTACTGGGCCCGGCCACTCTGGCGCTCGCGGCGTTTGACCACCACCCGTGACGGATCGACCTCCAGCACCTCGGGGATCACCGCCAGGGCATCGAAGAGCCGCTTCTGGGCCTGGCCGGCATCCACGGACTTCGGGGCGGCGTATTCCTGGACATGCACCCGGTCACCGTAGACGTCGATCGCCAGGGCATACTCGGGCATGTCGGCGTCGTAGAGCCGGTAACAGGTCTCGCCGGAGCGCTTGAGCCACTTCTTCAGCCGCTTGCGGTTCTTCTCGAGGCGGTTGGCGAACATCTGCGCGCCTTCGGAGCGCGGCGCGGATGCCGGCGCCTGTGGCGTCTCCCCGGCATCGCCGGCCTCGCCTTCCGGCACGTCCATCAACAGCAGCCTGGCATCCAGGGGACCGTTCTTCAGCGAATAGTGCTTGTGGGCGCGCAGCCCCGTGCGATGGCCGAGGTCGGGATTGGCGGTAAAGATCGCCAGGCGCCAGCCGGGGAAGGCTTGGCGCGCCCGCTCACCGAGCGCCGCATAGAGGCCGACCAGTTCCGGCAGCTCGCCGAGACGCTCGCCATAGGGCGGGTTGGTGATCAGCAGCCCCCGGTCCTGCTCGCCGAGCGTCGCCGGCCGGGTCAGGTCGCTCACGCTGCCCCCCTGGAGCTCGATCAGCGCCGGGATGCCGGCGCGCATGGCGTTGGCCTTGGCCGCCGACAGCGCCGGCGGGCTCTGGTCGAAGCCGTAGAGGCGGCATCGGCAGCGCTTGCGGCCGATGCTCGCCCGGGCCTCGGCCTCGCGCCTGAGCTCGCGCCAGAGGGCCGGGTCGTGACCGGCCCAGCCGTGAAAGCCGAAACGCTCGCGGTGCAGGTTGGGCGCCATGTCGGCCGCGATCATCGCCGCCTCGATCAGCAGGGTCCCGGCCCCGCACAGGGGATCCACCAGCGGCGCGCCCTCACGGGCCAGCGCCGGCCAGCCGGCCCGCACCAGCAGCGCCGCCGCCAGGTTCTCCTTGAGCGGGGCATGGCCCACGTCGCGGCGATAGCCGCGGCGATGCAGGCTGTCGCCTGAGAGGTCCACCCCCAGGAGCAGGCGCCCCCGGTGCAGGTGGGCATAGAGGCGCAGGTCGGGCCGCCGGGTATCCACGTCGGGCCTGACCTGTCCCTCGGTGTGCAAGCGATCCACCACCCCGTCCTTGACCGTCTGGGCTCCGAATCGGGTGTGGCGGATCGCCTCGGAGCGACCGTGAAAGTCCACCGCCAGGGTCGCCCCGGGGGCCAGGTGGGCCCGCCAGTCCACCGCGGCGGTGGCCGCGCGAAGCTGCTCGGGCGTCTCGATGCCCTCCTCCCGGGCCAGGCAAAGCACCACGCGGTTGGCCAGGCGCGACCAGAGACAGGCGCGGTAGGCCCCAGCCAGGTCGGCACGGAAATGCACGCCGGCCACGGTGGTCTTGCCGGGCTCGGCGCCCAGGCCGGCCAACTCGTCGGCCAGCAGCAGCTCGAGGCCCTTGGGACAGGTGGCCAGGAAGGCGTGGGTATCAGGTTGTCGTGTAATGCTCATGGGATGTCCATCGGCGTGGCATCTAGCCGCCTCGTTAGCGTGACGACCGAGTGTACGTCTTGTTACAAATCAGTTGTCGACAGCGATGACCGGGTTGCGCTATCTATGAGTTGGTAGCTACCTGACAACGCATGCGTTCCTGTCAATGGGTCTTTCTCACTGGCGGCGTCTCACGCCGCCTCTCGGGACCCGACAACACGGGTTTGACGCCCTCTTGAGCGTCAAATTCCATCGGTACCTTAGCAAGAGGTAGTCCAATGAAACGACAGAAACGTGATCGCTTCCAGCGTGCCTATGTCCATGGGTACAAGGCAGGTCTCTCAGGTCGTTCCCGTGATGACTGTCCGAGTCAAGATATCAATCTACGCGAGTACTGGATGAGCGGTTGGCGTGAAGGTCGTGGAGATCAGTGGTCCGGCATGACGGGCGTCTCCGGTATTCACAAGAACCCCATGGTGATCTGACCCCCTAGCCCGGGTGGATCGCCGTTCGTCGACAGAACGAACCCCTCAAGCCCATGGCCGAGCCATGGGCTTTTTAGTGCCTCTCAGATCCAGTGCCGCGCCTGCAACGCTCGGGCGCACTCCCCCACCAGGCCCGGCCCGCGATAGATGAAGCCGGAATAGAGCTGTATCAGGTCGGCACCGGCCTCGACCTTGGCCAGCGCGGCCTGGCCGCTGTCGATGCCGCCCACCCCGATGATCGGCATGGTCGGCAGGTGGCGGCGCAGCTCGCGGATCACCGCGTTGGAAGGCTCGAACACCGGCCGCCCCGAGAGGCCGCCCTGCTCCTCGGCACCGGGTTGGCCCGCGACCGCCTCCCGGGAGATGGTGGTGTTGGTGGCGATCACCGCATCGATGCCATTGCTCGCGAGGCTCTTGGCGACCAGCCCCACCTCCTCGGCGTCCATGTCGGGGGCGATCTTCACCGCCAAGGGCACGCGGCGGCCGCTTTCACGATCGAGCCGACTCGCCTCCTCGCGCAGGGTCCCCAGCAGCTGGTCCAGGTGCTCGCCGAACTGCAGGTTGCGAAGCCCCGGGGTATTCGGCGAGGAGATGTTCACCGTGATGTAGTGGGCATGGGCATGCACCTTGCGCAGGCAGACGAGGTAGTCGTCCGCCGCATGCTCCACGGGCGTGGTCAGGTTCTTGCCGATATTGATGCCGATCACGCCCGCGTAGCGGGAGCGACGGACCTGCTCGACCAGATGGTCGACGCCGGCGTTGTTGAAGCCCATGCGATTGATGATGGCTCCGGCCTCGGGCAGGCGGAACAGTCGCGGCTTGGGGTTGCCATCCTGGGGCTTGGGCGTCACGGTGCCCACCTCGACGAAGCCGAAGCCCAGGGCCCCAAGGGCATCCAGATGATCGGCGTTCTTGTCGAGTCCCGCGGCCAGGCCGACGCGATTGGGGAAGCGCAGGCCCATCAGCTCCACCGGGTCCTCGACCCGCCCCCCGGCAAGCCGTCCCGACAACCCGAGGCGTTCAGCCAGGTCCAGCGTCGAGAGCGCGACCGAATGGGCCTTCTCGGCGTCGAGGCGGAACAGCAGCGAGCGGGCAAGCGAATACATGACATCTCCTGACGGGCGGCGGGGGGCACGGGGCCGAATCGGGGCGCGAGTATAGCGCAGCCGCCCCACGACGACGAACCCCGCCGAGGGGCGGGGTTCGTCGTTCGCTGGTCGTGCCGGGGTCAGTGGCCGATGTCACCTTCGCGGAACAGAAACGCCCGCAGGTGCTTGTCCAGGGTCGGGTCGCGGCGGCGCAACCACTCCAGGGTCATCGCTGCGTGCTCCTTCTCCTCGTCGCGGTTGTGCTCGAGAATCTTGCGCAATTCGTCATCCCGGCAGGCGTCCACCCGCTGGTTGTACCAGTCGACTGCCTCGAGCTCCTCCATCAACGAGACGATGGCCCGGTGGTAGTCGCGTGTCTCGCCGGTGAGTTCCTCGACCGGCTCATGATAGCCCTCGCTGGCACCTGCCATGTGACGCTCCTTTTGTGGTCTACTGAAGCACAGATCAGGGGTCCAACATAGGACACATCGAGGCCACCAGTCAGCCTCGATGACGCGTTGCCAGGGAGACGACATGACCGAGACAACCGAGACGCTGGAACACCGCCTGTCGCGCATTCACCTGGCCCTCGAACAAGAGCACCTGGAGCGGGTCGACGACGTCATCGCCGACCTGGAACCCGCGGAGGTCGCCCTGCTGCTGGAGTCGCTGCCGCCCAGCGAGCGGATCCGACTCTGGGAGCGTGTTCCCCAGGAAGTCGACGGCGAAGTGCTGCTGCATGTCCATGACGAGGTCCGCAGCACCCTGATCGACGACATGGACCATGCCGAGATCGTCGCGGCCACCTCGAGCCTCGACACCACCGACCTGGCCGAGATCTTCGAGGACCTGCCCCAGCTGGTCGCCGAGGACATGCTGCGCTCCATGGACGAGCTGCAGCGCACCCGCCTGCAGGAGACCCTGGCCTTCGAGGAGGACTCGGCCGGGCGCCTCATGCGCACCGACACCATCGCCGTGCGGGCCGACGTCAGCCTGGAGACGGTGCAACGCTTCCTGCGCTGGAAGGAGGCCGTGCCGGACAACACCCATTCGCTGATGGTGGTCGACCGCAACGGCCTGTTCATGGGCGTGCTGTCGCTGGCGAGACTGGTGGCCAACGACCCCGAGAGCGCGGTGGCCGACCTGATGGACCCGGAGGTGGACAGTATCCAGGTGACCATGAAGTCCCGGGACGTGGCCACCCTCTTCCAGACCCACGACCTGGTCTCGGCGCCGGTGGTCGACGACCAGGGACTGCTGCTCGGCCGCATCGTCATCGACGACATCGTCGACGTCATCCGCGAGCATTCCGAGCAGGCGCTGATGAACATGGCAGGCCTCGACGAGGAGGAGGACCTCTTCGCCCCGGTGCTGCCCAGCGCCAAGCGCCGGGCAGTGTGGCTAGGCATCAACCTACTCACGGCCTTCCTGGCCGCCTGGGTGATCGGGCGCTTCGAGGCGGCCCTCGACCAGCTGGTGGCCCTGGCGGTGCTGATGCCGATCGTCGCCAGCATGGGAGGGATCGCCGGCAGCCAGACCCTGACCCTGGCCATCCGCGGCCTGGCGCTGGGCCAGATCAGTCGTACCAACAGCAACTGGCTGCTGCGCAAGGAGGTCGGCATCGCCGCCCTGAATGGCCTGCTGTGGGCCCTGGTGGTGGCGGCCCTGGCGGTAGCCTGGTTCGGCAACCTCGGCATCGGCATGATCATCGCCGCGGCCCTGGTGATCAACATGCTGGCCGCCGGCGTGGCCGGCATCGTCATCCCGTTGCTGCTCAAGCGGGTGGGCATCGACCCGGCCCTGTCGGGCTCGGTGGTGCTGACCACGGTCACCGACGTGGTCGGCTTCATGTCCTTTTTGGGCCTGGCCACGCTCTTCCTGCTGTAACCCGTCCCCGCCATCCCGGCCTGGAACGACGAACCCCCGCCATCTGGCGGGGGTTCGCGTTTCCGGTACCGTCTGGGACCAAGGGATGAGCTCGTTCGGCGCCGGACCACCCGCGAGAGGCGCTGTAGGCCCGTCCCTGGGCGCTACTTTTGCCATTCCCGGTCAAAAGACCTGCGCTGCGGCTTGCCCCCGGAGCTCTTCTCGCATGCCGTTCGGCAACGAGCCCTAAGCCTCGCTGTTGCTCTCGGCCAGGTCCACCAGCTCGCGGACCGCGACGGCGAACAGCGGGAAGCCTCCCTGGCTGCCACTGCCGACCTCGTCGATCAGCCGGCACCAGCGGCCGTGCATGCTCTCGTGCAGCGACAGCCAGCGATCAACCCGCTCGGCGGTCTCGCGGGGCCCATCCTCCATGCCCAGCACGCTGGCCGTCAGCGCCAGCTGCTGGCGCTCGATGTCATCGCGGAAGGTCTCCCGGGCCTTGGCCTGCCAGCTGTCGGTGACTTCAAGGCGGGTGACCTGCTGCAGGATCCACGGCAACTCCAGACGCGCACCGACCTCGTAGAAGATCTCGGCGACCCGCTGGGGCTTGTCGCCGGTCTGCCGCGCGGTGTGGATGATGCCCAGCGCCGCATACAGGCTGTTCGCCGCGGCCACGGTGCTGGCCAGGGCCTCGGGCACACCGGCCTCGACCAGCTCGTCACGACGCTGCTGCCACTGGGTATGCTCCTCGCCACGCAGACGCTTGCCGATGTTCTCCTGCAGCTGGGCCAGGCGCGGGGCGAAGTAGTCGATGGCATCCCGGGTGGTCATGCCGCTGCGCTGGCGCAGGAACCAGCGGGTGGCCCGGCGCAGCATGCGCATCAGGTCGAGCATCATCGAATACTGCACCTGAGTCGGTACCTGATTGTCCAGCGCCTCGACCTGCTCCCAGGTGCGCGCCAGCTGGAAGCTGTCCCGAGCAATGACATAGGCCCGCGCGATGTCCGCGCGACCGGCCCCGGTGGAGTCGATCAGGCGGCGCACGAAGACCACCCCCATGTGGTCGATCATGTCGTTGGCCACCTGGGTCGCCACGATCTCGCGCTTCAGGCGGTGCTCGTACATCTCGTCGCGGTAGCGCTCGACCAGCACCGCGGGGAAGATACGCTCCACGTAACGCATGATGGTCGGGTCATCCGGCACGTCGGAGGCGATCAGGTCCCCCTTGAGCACGCTCTTGGCGTAGGAGATCAACACCGAGAGCTCCGGCAGGGTCATGCCCTGATGATGAAGGGTCCGCTCCTGCAGCTCCTCGTCGCTGGGCAGAAACTCCAGCTCACGGTCGATCTGGCCGGCGGCCTCGAGCTCGCTGATGAAGCGACGGAAGGGGCCGATGCCCTTCTGGGAGAGCCGCTCGGCAAGGTCCAGAGCCTGGGTCTGGCGATAATTGTCCAGCAGCACCAGGTCGGACACCTCCTCGGTCATCTCGGCGAGCAGCTGGTTGCGCTGCTTCTCGGTCATGTCGCCCCGAGCCACCACCTCGTCGATGAGGATCTTGATGTTGACCTCGTGGTCGGAGCAGTTGACCCCGCCGGCATTGTCGATGAAGTCGGTATTGACGCGTACGCCCTTGGCGGCGGCCTCCATCCGGCCACGCTGGGTCAGGCCGAGGTTGCCGCCCTCGCCGACCACGCGGCAATTGAGGTCCCGACCATCGATGCGCAGGGCGTCATTGGCCTTGTCGCCGACCTGGGCATCGGTCTCCTCGCTGCTCTTGACGTAGGTCCCGATCCCGCCGTTCCAGATCAGGTCGACCCGGGACACCAGCATGGCGCGAATCAGCTCGTTGGGCGAGAGCCGGTCCTCGCGGATGTCGAAGGCCTGCTTCATTTGCGGCGTGATGCGAATCGACTTGGCACTGCGCGGGAAGATGCCGCCGCCCTGGCTGATCAGCGAGGTGTCGTAGTCCTCCCAACTGGAGCGTGGCAGCGCGAACAGGCGCTGGCGCTCGGCGAAGCTGGCGGCGGCGTCCGGGGCTGGGTCGACGAAGATATGCAGGTGGTTGAAGGCCCCCACCAGGCGAATCTTGTCGGAGAGCAGCATGCCGTTGCCGAAGACATCGCCGGCCATGTCACCGATCCCCAGCACGCTGAACTCGTCCTGCTGGGTGTTCACCCCGAGGCCGCGGAAGTGGCGCTTGACCGACTCCCAGGCGCCCTTGGCGGTGATACCCATCTTCTTGTGGTCATAGCCGTTGGCCCCGCCGGAGGCGAAGGCATCCCCCAGCCAGTGGCCGTACTCGGTGGAGATCTCGTTGGCGATGTCGGAGAAGGTCGCGGTGCCCTTGTCCGCGGCCACGACCAGGTAGATGTCGTTGTCGTCATGGCGGACCACGTCGCGGGGCGGCATCACCTCGCCCCCCTTGAGGTTGTCGGTGACGTCGAGCAGGGCGCGGATGAAGGTCTTGTAGCAGGCGATGCCCTCCTGCTGCAGGGCATCACGGCCACCTCCCTCCGGCAGACGCTTGCAGACGAAGCCGCCCTTGGCGCCCACCGGCACGATCACCGCGTTCTTGACCTGCTGGGCCTTGACCAGGCCGAGCACCTCGGTGCGGAAGTCCTCGTGACGGTCGGACCAGCGCAGCCCCCCGCGGGCCACCTTGCCACCCCGCAGGTGAACGCCCTCTACCCGCGGCGAGCAGACGAAGATCTCGTAGGCAGGGCGAGGCTTGGGCATGCCGGAGACCCGCGAGGGCTCCATCTTGATGGCGATGTAGTCCTTGAAGCGCCCGTCGTCGGCCTTCTGGTAATAGTTGGTGCGCAGCGTCGCCTGGATCAGCTCCATGTAGCGACGCAGCAGCTGGTCGTCGTTGAGGCTCGGCACCTCGTCCAGCAGCGCCAGGATACGCGCCTCGCACTCGGTGATCTCGCTGGGCTCGGGACGGTCGGCGGGATCGAAGCGCAGCTCGAACAGGGTCACCAGCTCCCGGGTGATCTCGGGATGGTTGACCAGAGTGGTGGCGATGTAGTCCTGGGACATGCCGAAGCGGATCTGCTTGAGGTAGCGGGCATAGGCCCGCAGCATCGCCACTTCCCGCCAGTCCAGGTTGGCGCCGATGATCAGCCGGTTGAAGGCGTCGTTGTCGGCCTCGCCGGTCCAGATGCGCTGGAAGGCGTCGATGAACGGCTCGCGCATTTCCTGGAGGTTCACCTCGACGCTGGTATGGTGCTCCAGGGTGAAGTCATGCACCCAGTAGGACCGGTCGGTGGCCTGGACCTCGTAGGGCCGCTCGCCGAGCACCCGCAGTCCCAGGTTCTCCATCATGGGCAACACGTCGGAGAGCGGAATCGGGGCATCGGCATGAAAGAGCTTGAGGTTGACCCCGCTGCCTTCTTCCTCGATCAACCGGTAAAGCGACAGCGCCAGGGGAATGCCGTCGTCCAGTTCGCCGATGTGCTGCAGGTCATAGACCGCGGTGCGCGCGCTGAAGTCATCGCGGTAGCTGGCCGGGAAGGCGTCGCGGAAGCGGCTCATCAGCAGGTTGGCCTGCTCCTCGCCGAACCCCTCGATGGAAGCGTTGAGCAGGTCGTCGCGCCAGTTGCGGGCCAGCTTGACCAGCTTGTCTTCCAGGCGCTTGATATCGTAGTCCACCGGGCGCTGGTCGTTGAAGCGCAGGATGAACTGGATCCTCGCGAGGACCGACTCCGACAGGTAGGTGTTGAAGTCGCCGAAGGTGGCGTCGAGCTCCTCGCACAGCAGCTCCTGCAGGCGCAGGCGCAGCTCGGTGGAGAACACGTCGCGGGGCACGAACACCAGGCAGGAGTAGAACTTGCCGAAGCGGTCCTCGCGGATGAACAGCCGCACCCGACGGCGCTCGCGGATATCGAGGATGCCCAGTGCCGTCTGGGCCAGCTCCTCGATATCGATCTGGAAGAGATCGTCACGGGGATAGACCTCGAGGATCTGCAGCAGCTGCTTGCCGTTGTGGCCCTTCGGGTTGAAGCCGGAGATCTCCATGACCGACTGGAGCTTGCGCCTCAGGATCGGCACGTTGCGCGGCGACTCATTGTAGACGGTGGCGGTGAACAGGCCCAGGAAGCGCCGTTCACCGATCACATTGCCGTGCTCGTCGTAGCGGTCGATGGAGATGTAGTCGGGATAGGTCGGCCGGTGGATCCGGGCGTGATGGGCGCTCTTGGCGAAGGACAGCAGCTGGGGCACCAGCACGAAGTGGTCACCATCGACCCCCTGGTCGGTCCGGATCCGCTCGCGATAGCGGGGCTGGTCGAGGCGGAACACGCCGAGCTCGCTGCCGGGCACCTTGTCGAGGCGCTGGCGACTGCCGTCCGCCTGGACCTCGTACTCGTCATAGCCGAGGAAGGTGAAGTTGTCCTCGAGCAGCCAGTTCAGAAAGGCGATGGCCTCGCGATGGTCCTCGGGGTCGACCTGCTCGGGGCGGCAGGCCTCGAGCTCGGCGATGGCCGCCCGGGCCTGCTCGCACATGGTGTCGAAGTCGCGCACGGCGGTACGGACGTCACGCAGCACCTCCTGCAGGCTGGCCTCGATATCCTCCAGCTCGGCCGGGTCGGAGTGGCGATCCACCTCGATGGCGATCAGCGACTCCCGGGCCGCGGACGCCCCGGCGGCCTTGGGGGCCATCACGGTCTCCAGGTGATGTGCCTTGTCGCGCTCCACGGCCAGCACGGAGTTGTGGATGGCATGGACGGTCATGCCACGGCGGTTGAGCTCCACACGCACCGAGTCGACAAGGAACGGCATGTCCTCGTGGAGCACGGCGATGAAGGTGTGGGTCGACTGCCAGCCATGTTCCTCGAAGTCGGGGTTGAAGACCCGCACCTTGGGCGCCTCGGGGTCGAGCTGCTGGATGAAGTGCCACACCGACAGGGTCGCCCCGTAGAGATCGTCCAGCCGGCGGTCGGCGAGGTCCTCCAGCGGCACATTGGCATAGAAGAGCCGAGCGAAGGCATCGACCGCCGCGGCCTTGTCCTTGTCCAGACGGCTTTGCAGCCGTTCCTTGAGCTGCTTGAGCAGATCCTGACGGGTCTCCTCGTGTGCGACTTGTAGCATCCATCACCTCGACTGCCAGCGGCCGCGGTTCGCGGCCGGGATCACTTGACGTAGGAAAGCGGGCCTAGCCCCCATGGCTCAAGAGCTTACGTCAATCCCCGCACCATCCCTAACGACATGCCCCTTTGCTCATGATGCATGTCGGTTGCGCATCGCGCCTTGACAAGGCCGCCACGACTTGTCCTGCCCCTGGTCAGTCCCGTTTTGTCAGCAGCACCCCGCATTCGCAATGGTGGGTCCAGGGAAACTGGTCGAACAGGGCGAACCGTTGCACCTCATGGGTTCGGGTCAGGGTCTCCAGGTTGCGGGCCAATGTCTCGGGGTTGCACGAAATATAGACAATCCGCTGATACTCGCTGAGCTGGCGGCAGCTGGCCTCGTCCAGCCCGGCCCGGGGAGGATCCACCAGCACCGTGGAGAAATCGTAGTCGTCGAGGCCCATCTCCGCGACTCGCCGCCCGCCCTTCTCGCCCCGCAGGGCCTCGGCGAACTCCTCGGCGGACATGCGTCCCACCTCGGCATTGGCGATGCCGTTGGCCGCCAGGTTCTCCCTGGCACTGGCCACCGAGGTCCGCGAGATCTCGGTGGCCAGCACGCGGCGGAAGTTCTCGGCCAGGGCGACGGTGAAGTTGCCGTTGCCGCAATACAGTTCCACCAGGTCACGGTCCTGGCTGCCGGCAGTGACGTCCCGCGCCCAGGACAGCATGGACCGGCAGATCTCGGCATTGGGCTGAGTGAAGCTGTTCTCCACCTGCTGGTAGACGAACTCACGGCCATCGACGGCCAGGCGTTCCCACACATGGTCTCGGGTCAGCACTCGGCGCTGCTTGCGGGCCCGGCCGATGATCATGATGTCCAGCGCCCGTTCGAGGGCACGGGCCTCGATCTCCCAGGCCTCATCGAGCTGGCGGTGGTAGATCAGGGTGACCAGCGCCTCGCCGGACAGGGTGGTGAGGAACTCGACCTGGAAGAGCCGGTGGCGCAACACGGGCGCGTCACGCAGGGCCTCTCGCAGGCTGGGCATCAAGGCGTTGATGCGCCGGCTGGCCACCGGGAAGTTGTCCAGCCGGATCACCGTCTTCTGCTTGGGGTCCGCGAGGTCGACCTCGAACATGGCATAGAAGAGGTCATCACCCTCGTGCCACAGGCGGAACTCGCAGCGCTGGCGGTAGTGACTGGCCGGCGAGGGATAGACCTCCAGCGGCGGGGGCGAGAAGCGGGCGAAATCCGCGGTCAAGCGCTCGCGCTTGGCCGCGAGCTGCTCGTCATAGCGGTCGGGTTCGACAACGGGAATGGCCACGGCGGCTCCTGGATGGTGATCGAAGGGACACGAAAGGCATGAGAACGGGGCCTTGGCCCTCAGGCCAGGACGAGCCGGCGACTGTCGACGAAACCGAAGCCGGCGAGGCCGCGCGCGAGGGCCGGCGACGGCGCGGTCACCCAGCCGACCTCCGGCGCCGGCCGCCGCTGAGGGCCGACGACGACCTGCCCGGTGCGCCGGGCGATGGCATCGCCCGAATCCACCCAGCGCAGCGGTCTGGGAGCCGCCTCGACGAGCTGGTCCCGCAGCAGCGGGAAGTGGGTACACCCCAGGACCAGGGTGTCGAGGTCGGCCAGCGCCTCGAGCGGCGCGAGCACGCGGCGGATACGCTCGAGCTCGGGCGTCTCGCCGAGCACCAGGCGCTCGGCCTCCCCCACCAGAGGGTCGGCGGCAAGGCGCGTGACCCGGCAGTCCCGGGCGAAGTCCTGGATCAGTCGCAGGGTGTAGGGACGCGCCACGGTGGCACTGGTCGCCAGCAGTCCGATATGCCGGCTGTCGCTCAGCCCCGCGGCTGGCTTGATCGCCGGCACGGTACCGACCACGGGCACCGCCAGGCTCTCGCGCAGCGCCTCGAGGGCCAGGGTGCTGGCGGTATTGCAGGCCACCACCAGGCCACTGCAGCCACTGGCGGCCACCGCCGCCCGGCAAACGGTCAGGATGCGAGCCACCAGCCAGTCATCCTCGCGCACCCCGTAGGGCAGCATGGCATTGTCACAGGCATAGGCCAGGGCGACGTCGGGCAGCCGGCGGCGCAGGGCCGCGACCACCGAGAGCCCGCCCACCCCGGAATCAAAGACCAGGATCGGGCCCGCCATCAGCCCTCCCCCGACAGGCCGCTCGCCCACCCTCGCTCCCCCCGGAAGGGAAGGGTCGGCAGGAGAATGGCAAGGGAGGTATCCGGCATGGCGTCAGGCCCCGTCTCAGGATGCGGGGCATTCTACCTCAGCCGGGCGCGGACTCGAAGGTGCCGGGCATCATCCGGCGCCCCGCACGGTCCCACGGCACCGTGCGGGGCGATGAGCCGGTACGTCGGAGAACGGCGTCCCTCAGGTCGCGGGCTCGGGGGCATCCCGGAGTTCGGCATAGAGCTCCGGATAGGCCTCCTGCAGGCGCTCCAGCTTGGCAGCGGCACCTTCGGGAAGGGACTCGGCCAGGGTCTCGAGGTCGCCGTCCTTGAAATGTTCTCGGATCAACGGAAAGAGCAGCTCCCGCTCGTCTCGAAGATAGGCGCGATGCGCCTCCACGTAGGCCCGCAGATCGTCGGCGAAGCGATCCATGGGGATCACCGCATCCATGAGGATCATGTCGAGGTCGTCGGAGAGGCGCTTGAGCTGGGCCTTGAGCGACCGGTAGTCCTTGGCGAGCCGCCTGGTCACCTCCTCGGACTCGGGGGCCACCTGCTTCAGCCGCTCGGTGCAGACCTTCTCCAGGGGCTGGGTGAAGCCCTCCTGATAGTCGAGGATATAGTCCACGACTTCCCGGACCAGCTGGAAGTTTGGCCGCTCACCGGCCGCCAGGGTCTTCTGCTTGAGCTGCAGAACGTGCAATATGCGGGCCATATTGGCATGATCCTGGCGCAGTTGATTCAGCATGGGCATTGCGGAGGCCTCCTCTGTAATCAGGCACATGGACGCAAGGCACCTTGAGTTGACTCGCCTTGTCCCGTGGGGTTCCCGGTGGTGCGTGATGGAGTTATCACCCTAGCCCGCCACCGGGATGTTTGCTCGCCGTCCATGGTCGAATGTCCAGACTCGACGTATCCACTCTAGCAGCCGTCAGCGGAGGAGTCAGAAATGGACCTGTTCCAGCAGGCCACGTCCGAGGAAACCGCGCCCCTGGCCTGGCGCATGCGCCCGCGCCGGCTCGCCGACTATATCGGCCAGCAGGCCCTGGTGGGCCCCGGCAAGCCACTGCGCCGCATGGTCGAGAGCGGCGTGGTGCGCTCGATGATCCTGTGGGGGCCGCCGGGAACCGGCAAGACCACCCTGGCGGAGATCCTCGCCGAAGAGTCCGGTGCCCACCTGGAGCGCCTCTCGGCAGTGATGGCCGGCGTCAAGGACATCCGTGCCGCGGTGGATCGCGCCCGGACCGCCCAGGGCCAGGGGCGCGGCACCCTGCTGTTCCTCGACGAGATCCATCGGCTCAACAAGAGCCAGCAGGATGCCCTGCTGCCTCACGTGGAGTCCGGCCTGCTGACGCTGATCGGCGCCACCACCGAGAACCCCTCCTTCGAGGTCAATTCGGCGCTGCTGTCCCGGGCCCGGGTGCACGTGCTCAAGGCGCTGTCCGAGGAAGAACTGATGCGGGTGCTGCACCAGGCACTGGCCGATGAAACCCATGGTCTGGGCCGGCGCCGCATCGCCGCGGACGACGAGGTCCTCGCCCTGCTGGCACGCGCCGCCGCCGGCGATGCACGCCGCGCGCTGGGGCTGCTGGAGACCGCCTGCGACTTCACCGCCCCTGAGGGCGAGGGCGAACGCTTGCCCCGCGAGGCCCTGGAGGACGTGATAGGTCACACCGCCAGCGCCTTCGACAAGCAGGGCGACCACTACTACGACCTGCTTTCGGCCATCCACAAGTCGATTCGCTCGTCGCGGCAGGATGCCGCCCTGCTCTACATCGCCCGCTTCCTGCAGGGCGGCGGCGATCCCCTGGACGTGATCCGTCGCCTGGCAGCCATCGCCTCCGAGGACGTGGGCAATGCCGACCCCCGTGCCTTGCCGCTGGTCATGTCGGCCTGGGATGCCTACCTGCGCCTCGGCGACTACGAGGGCCAGCGGGCCATCGCCCATGCTGCCATCCACCTGGCGGTGGCGCCCAAGAGCAATGCCATCGACCAGGCCTGGAGTCGGGCCAAGGCCTTCGTCGCTGCCCAGCCGATGCTCGAGGTGCCGACCTACCTGCGCAACGCCCCGACCAAGCTGATGGAGTCGCTGGGCCACGGTACGGGCTACCGCTACGCGCACCGCGAGCCCCACGGCTATCCGTCAGGCAGCCGGCACGACTGCTGGCCCGAGGACGTCCCGGCCGAACGCTTCTACGTCCCCAGCGACTACGGCCAGGAAAAGCGCTTCAAGCAGATGCTGGAGTGGCGCGCCGGCCTGGATGCCCAGGCCGATGGCCGACGCCCCAACGACACGGGCCCCGGGTCACCCGAGGGGTGAACCGGGGCCCGGCGCCCATCACGAGGAGCGGGGAATCAGCCGCCCTCGCGGATCACATCGGTGCCCTCGGGCAGCTCTACGCGGAAGCGGCCATCGGAGACCTCGACGTTCTGCTGCACGTCACCGAACTCGATGGCGGTGCGCTGGCCAGTGCTGTCGGTCATCTGCAGAAAGCCCAGCCGCTCGCCGTGGAAGGTCAGCCTGAGCTCCTCGAACAGGGTATCGGCGCTCTTCGGGACGAGGGTGAAGGTCTCCGACGCCCCCTGTTGACTGCGCGACACCGCGTAGCTGTCGGTAAGCTCGTCGGCGCTGCCGGAGAGCAGCAGTGCGGGGGTGTGGGTGACCCGCTCGTCCAGCGCCTGGACCGTGGCCTGCTGCAGATCCGGGTCGTAGAGGGTCACCTGTTCGCCGTCGGAGACCACGATCTGCTCGTAGGGCGCCTCCACCTCCCAGCGGAAACGTCCCGGGCGGGACAGCCACATCCGCCCGCTGGCCTCCTGGAGGCGCTGGCCGCTGCTGTCGAGGATCTGCTGGTCGAAGTCGGCAACGTAGGTCTGTACCGGCTCCAGCATCCGGGCCAGCCGGTCGGCGCCGTCGCTGGCCAGCGCCGAGGCCGGGGCCAGCGCCGCCAGGGCCAGGGCGGCAAGGGTCGTCTTCACTGTCATTTCGCTGTCTCCCTGAGCGGGTCCATGGTCGCGTCCTGTGTCTCGGACCCGGGGGGCCGCGGCGGGTTGCATCCCGCCCGCGGCTTGCATGGTGGTTGCATGATCGGGGCCTTACTCGCCGGCCGGCGGCGGTGCCAGCACCTCGCGGGCCCCGTTGGTGCCCATGGTCGAGACCACGCCGGCCATCTCCATCGCCTCGACCAGGCGAGCGGCCCGGTTATAGCCGATCTTGAAGCGGCGCTGGACCGCCGAGATCGAGGCCCGGCGACTCTCGGTGACGAAGGCCACGGCCTCGTCATACAGGGCGTCCTGTTCGGCATCGTCGTCGCCGCCACCGCCGCCTTCCGCCTCGAGCCCGGCCAGGGCGTCGGCGGAGACGCCACCGGAGAGGATCTCGTCGATGTATTCCGGCTCGCCGCGACGCTTCCAGTCCTCGACCACACGGTGCACCTCGTCGTCATCGACGAAGGCCCCGTGCACGCGGGTCGGCATGCCGGAGCCGGCCGGGAGATAGAGCATGTCGCCATGCCCCAGCAGGTTCTCGGCACCACCCTGATCGAGGATCGTCCGGGAATCGACCCGGGACGACACCTGGAAAGCCATGCGAGTAGGGATGTTGGCCTTGATCAGGCCGGTCACCACGTCCACCGAGGGCCGCTGGGTGGCCAGTATCAGGTGGATGCCGGCAGCGCGGGCCTTCTGGGCCAGCCGCGCGATCAGCTCCTCGACCTTCTTGCCGACGATCATGAACATGTCGGCGAACTCGTCGATCACCACCACGATATAGGGCAGCTTCTCCAGCACCGGCGGGGCCTGGTGCATCTCCCAGGGCTGGGGTTCCCACAGCGGGTCGGCGACCTGGGCCCCCGCCCGCTCGGCCTCGTCGAGCTTGGCATTGAAGCCGGCGATATTACGCACGCCCATGGCGGCCATCAGCTTGTAGCGCCGCTCCATCTCGGCCACGCACCAGCGCAAGGCATTGGCCGCCTCCTTCATATCGGTGACCACCGGCGCCAGCAGGTGCGGGATGCCGTCGTAGACTGAGAGCTCCAGCATCTTGGGGTCGACCATGATCATGCGCACTTCATCGGGCGTGGCCTTGAGCAGCATGGAGATCAGCATGGCGTTGACCCCCACCGACTTGCCCGAGCCGGTGGTCCCGGCCACCAGCAGGTGCGGCATCTTGCCGAGGTTGGCCACCACCGGGCCGCCGCCGATGTCCTGGCCGAGCGCCAGGGTCAACGCCGAGGCCTCGTGCTGGTAGCGGTCGGAATCGATCACCTCGCGCAGACGGATCATCGCCCGATGGGGGTTGGGGATCTCGATGCCCACCGTGGGACGCCCGGGAATGACCTCCACCACCCGCACGCTCTTGACCATCAGCGAGCGCGCCAGGTCCTTGGCGAGGTTGCTGATCTTGGAGACCTTCACCCCCGCCGCCGGCTTGATCTCGAAGCGGGTGATGACCGGCCCCGGCCAGGTGTCGACCACCTCGGCCTTGACGCCATACTCGCGCAGCCGGGTCTCCAGCAGCTCGGCCATCTCGGCCAGCTGGGCGTCCGAATAGTTGGGCTGGTGCGCCTGAGGCGGGGTGAGCAGCCGCAGGCTGGGCAGCTCACCATCCGGCTCCGGCAGATCGTCGAACATGGGCCGCTGGCTCTGCAGGTGCTCCACGGTCCACAGCGTGGGCCCATCGTCCTGCGCCGCCTCCCGGGCCTGATCGGCGGTGGCCGGCCGAGACGCGTCGTCGTCCTCGCCCGCGGCCCCCTCGGCCGGGGTCGAGGCACCGGGCCGCGGGGACGCCTCGGGCGATGCCGGACGCGACGCCGCCGGCTCCCGGGGGACCGGCCGGGCGTCGGCCTGCCAGGACGCGAGGGGCTCGTCATCGTCCTCCGGCAGGATCGGCTCGGGTACCACCTCGGGCACCCGGCGCGGCGGGGTCGACGCGCGAGGCTCTCCGGCGTCCTCGCCGGCCGTCCCCGGGGCGCCCTCGCCGGGCCGCCGGACGCTCTCGCTGACCGTCGGGGGCGTCTCGGCACGCGCTTCGTCCTGCTCGGCCGGCACATCGCTCGGGGGCTCGTCCCGGGCAGACAGCGAGGGCTCACGCCGCGCGGGGTCGGCCGGGGGCGTGGCACTCGGCGTGACGAAGGCCGACGCCCGAGGGGCCGGGTCAGGCTGCGGGTCGTCGCGGGTTGCCCGCAGCGGCTCGGGCGCGTCGCGTCCCTCGGCCGGAGGCACCTCGCGGGTGGCGGGCGCGCCGGACGCCGCGCCCAGGGGCACGCTCGGCTCCAGCGACACCTTCGGCTCACGGGCGCTATAGGCAGCCTCGGGGCGCTTGGCGGACGGCGTGCGCTCGGGCACGTCCCAGGGGATCTCGGTCTCGCCGTCATCGCCGAAGCCGGGATCGCGACGCCCACCGGCCGCCTGCAGCGCCGGCACATCCGACACGCCCCGTCCCGGCAGCAGCCGCCGCCACCAGGCGGGACGCGACGCCGGATCAGGGTCGGCATCCGGCGCCTCGACCGGCTGCGGCGACGCCTCTCGGCGTGGGGCCGGCGCCTCGGGGGTTGCCGCATCCGCCTCGGCCTCCCGCCGGAAGGCAAAGCGCTCGGCGACCCAGCGCCAGCCCAGCAGGACCAGGCGACCCAGCTCGTCCATCACCGTCAGCCACGACAGCCCGGTAAACAGCGGCACACCGCACAGGATGGCGGCCAGTGCCAGCAGGGAGGTGCCACCGCTGCCCACCAGCGGCAGCAGGGCGCCGACCAGCCCCTCCCCGAGGATGCCCCCGGCGGCATACGGCAGGGTGCTCTCGGGATGGTAGAAATGCAGCGCGCCCAGCGTGGTGGTACCCAGCAGCAGCAGCACCAGCCCCCCGCAACGCACCGCCAGGGCGGTGGCATCCCACTCGAAGCGCACCTGCCGAGAGCGGATCAGCCACCAGGCGGCGAAGCCGAGCATGCCGGGCCACCACAGGGCACTGACACCGAACAGGGAATAGAGCACATCGGCCAGCCAGGCGCCGATGGCGCCCATCCAGTTGGCCACCTCGGTCTCCGGGCCGCTGCGCGACCAGCCCGGATCCTCCGGACGAAAGCTGTACAGCGCCAGCAACAGGAAGACGCAGGCCGCCAGCAACAGGATCACGACGCCTTCCCGCGCCGAGCCCTGCAGCCGAAGGCCGAAGCGTCTTGCCGTTTCCTTGGCGTTCGCCGCACGGCTGTGCGGCGCGGACTTCTTCTTGGCAGTCAAGCGGCCATCCCCCTTGCGCCACACGGCGTCTTCCAGATTCCACGGCCACCAATCATACCGAGCCGAGGCCGGCCATCACAGGGGCAAGCGATGACTTGAGCCCCGTCACCAGGCCCGTCACACTGGGGACTCATGTCATCCGGAAGACATCCCGCCATGCTGCCCTGGCTCCCCGAGCGTCCCGTCCGCTTCCCCCCGGTCTCCACCGCCCTCGCCGACCCCGGCGGATTGCTGGCCGCCGGCGGCGACCTCAGCCCGGCCTGGCTGCTCGCCGCCTACCGCCATGGCATCTTCCCCTGGTACAGCGCGGGACAGCCGATCCTGTGGTGGAGCCCCGACCCGCGCATGGTGCTGTTCCCCGAGGAGGTGCAGGTCCGCCGCAGCCTTGCCAAGCGCCTGCGCAACGGCGGCTTCCGGGTCACCGCCGACCGCGCCTTCGAGGCCGTGGTCGCAGCCTGCGCGGCCCCCCGTCACGACCAGCCCGAGACCTGGATCACCGCCGAGATGCAGGCCGCCTATGGCCGTCTCCACCACCTCGGTGCGGCCCACTCGGTGGAGGTCTGGCAGGACGAGCGTCTGGTGGGCGGCCTCTACGGCATCGCGCTGGGTCCGGTATTCTTCGGCGAGTCGATGTTCTCCCGGGTGGCGGACGCCTCAAAGGTCGCCCTGGTGACCCTGTCACGCACCATGGCCGCCGAGGGCGGCCGGTTGATCGACTGCCAGATGCACACCGCCCACCTGGCTAGCCTGGGGGCCCGGGACATCGCCCGGGAGGAGTTCATCGGCTATCTTGAACAGTGGCTGAGCGAGATGCCCGAGACCGCCGGGGTCGAGGAGGTCTGCACCCTCCTGGCGCCGGCATGGTCGTTCGCGAGACTCGACGCCGCACGATGAACGCGCCACGCATGCATAGGAGACGGCAGCCTTGAGCAGCAATACTCCCCGGCAGCCGATACGCGACCTGCGGTTCTTCCTGACCGTGCCGCACGCCTGCAGCTACCTGGAAGGACGCGAGGCGACGACCCTGTTCCTCGATCCCCAGGAGTCACCGGGCGTCGGCGTCTACGACGCCCTCGCCCTGCTGGGCTTCCGCCGCAGCGGCCGGCACCTCTACCGTCCCCACTGCGAGGGCTGCAGTGCCTGCATTTCCGTGCGCATCCCGGTGGCCGACTTCGCCCCCAGCCGTACCCAGCGCAAGCTGACCCGGCGCAATGCCGACCTCGAGCTGCGGGTACGCCCCGCCCTCTTCGATGCCGAGCACTATGCCCTCTATGCGCATTATATCCGCACCCGGCACAGCGACGGCGACATGTACCCGCCGAGCCATGAGCAGTACCGCACCTTCCTGACCCTTGACCAGGACTATGCGCGCCTGCTGGAGCTGCGCCTCGATGGCCGCCTGCTGGCCGTGTCGGCGTTCGACCAGTTGGAGCATGGCCTCTCGGCCATCTACACCTTCTTCGACCCTGCCGAGGCCTTCGAGCGTCGCTCTCTGGGCACCTTTGCCGTGCTCAGCCTGATCGAGCGCGCCCGCCGGCTGGGTCTGCCGCACGTCTACCTGGGCTACTGGATCCGCGAATGCCGCAAGATGGCCTACAAGCAGGCCTTCCAGCCGCTGGAAATGCTCGAGGGACGCCATTGGCGCCGGCTGGTTCCCACCTGAACGGGGCCGGCCCTTTTGCCTTGACGACCGGCATGCGGCACAATATCGCGCTATCCTGATCGGCACAGGCGCACAAGACGCATCACGTGCCGCTCGTTTTTTTCGTTATCACCAGCGAGGAATCGCCTATATGGCACGCGAAGACCATATCGAAATGGAAGGCGTCGTCGTCGACACGCTGCCCAACACCATGTTCCGGGTCGAACTCGAGAACGGCCACGTGGTGACCGCCCACATCTCGGGCAAGATGCGCAAGAACTACATCCGTATCCTCACCGGCGACAAGGTCAAGGTCGAGCTGACTCCCTATGACCTGTCCAAGGGCCGCATCGTCTACCGTTCCCGCTGAGCCCTGCCGGGCCAGCCGGCCCTCTTACCGATCGCGCCTCCCCAATGAACAACGCCCCGTCCGCAGACAGGGCGCTGTGTCGTGGGGAGCGGTTGACGCGCCGAATCAGGGCGCGTCGGCCAGCTCCGACTCCGAGGCCAGGTGCAACTCGCCGTCTTCGACGCTGACGTGCACCACCCCGCCATGCTCGGCCAGCTCACCGAACAGGATCAGCTCGGCCAGCGGCTTCTTGAGCTTCTCCTGGATCAGCCGCGCCATCGGCCTGGCCCCCATGTCCGGATCATAGCCCTTCTCGGCCAGCCAGTCGCGGGCGGCGTCGTCCACATCGAGCTGCACGCGCTTCTCGTCCAGCTGCGCCTGGAGCTCGATCAGGAACTTGTCGACCACGTTGCGCACCACCGCGGTGGGCAGGGCATGGAACTGGATGATGCCATCCAGGCGGTTGCGGAACTCCGGCGAGAAGGTCTTGCGGATGACCTCCATGGCATCGGTGGAGTGATCCTGGGTCTGGAAGCCGATGGAGCGCCGCGTGGCCTGCTCGACCCCGGCATTGGAGGTCATGATCAGGATCACGTGACGGAAATCCGCCTCGCGGCCATTGTTGTCGGTCAGGCGACCGTGGTCCATCACCTGCAACAGCAGGTTGAAGACCTCGGGATGGGCCTTCTCGATCTCGTCGAGCAGCAACACGCAGTGGGGCTGCTTGGTGATCGCCTCGGTGAGCAGGCCACCCTGGTCGTAGCCGACGTAGCCGGGAGGCGCCCCGATCAGCCGCGACACGGTGTGCCGTTCCATGTACTCCGACATGTCGAAGCGCACCAGGTCAATACCCATGATATGCGCCAACTGGCGGGCCACCTCGGTCTTGCCGACGCCGGTGGGACCGGCGAACAGGAAGCTGCCCACCGGCTTGTCCGGCGATTTGAGCCCCGCCCGGGACAGCTTGATGGCCGCCGCCAGGCTGTCGATGGCCTCGTCCTGGCCGAACACCAGCATCTTGAGGTCGCGGTCGATATTGGCCAGCAGCTTGCGGTCGGAGCTGGACACGCTCTTCGGCGGAATCCGCGCGATGGAGGCGACCACCGCCTCGACCTGGTCGACGTCGATGGTGTCGACCCGGACCTCCGGCGGCAGCAGCCGCTGGTGGGCCCCGGCCTCGTCGATCACGTCGATGGCCTTGTCGGGCAGGTGGCGGTCATTGATGTAGCGATCCGCCAGCCGCGAGGCGCTTTCCAGGGCCGCATCGGTGTACTTGAGGCGGTGGTGCTCCTCGAAGCGCGAGCGCAGCCCCTTGAGGATACGGATGGTGTCCTCCACCGAAGGCGCCATGACATCGACCTTCTGGAAGCGCCGGGCCAGCGCCCGATCCTTCTCGAAGATGCCACGGAACTCCTGGAAGGTGGTGGAGCCGATGCAGCGCAGCTCGCCGGAGGACAGCAGCGGCTTGAGCAGGTTGGAGGCGTCCATCACGCCACCGGAGGCGGCACCGGCGCCGATCACGGTATGGATCTCGTCGATGAACAGGATGGCATTGGGCTGCTTGCGCAGCTCGGCCAACAGGCTCTTGAGGCGTTTCTCGAAGTCGCCGCGGTACTTGGTGCCGGCCAGCAGGGCACCCATGTCCAGGGAGTAGACGACGGCGTCGCCGATCACCTCGGGCACATCCTCCTCGACGATACGCTTGGCCAACCCCTCGGCGATGGCGGTCTTGCCGACGCCGGCCTCGCCCACCAGCAGGGGATTGTTCTTGCGCCGACGCGCAAGGATCTGCACCACCCGCTCGAGCTCATGGTCACGCCCGATCAGCGGATCGATCTTGCCCATCCGCGCCTGCTCGTTGAGGTTGGTGGCGTAGCCGGTGAGCGGGTTACCGCCGGGCTCGCCGCCGGCTTCCTCGGCATCCTCGGCCTCTGGGGACGGGGAGCTGGGGCTGTGGCCATGGCCGGAGACCTTGGAGATGCCGTGGGCAATGTAGTTGACGGCGTCCACCCGAGCCACGTTTTGTTGCTTGAGGAAGTAGACGGCCTGGCTCTCCTGTTCGGAGAAGATCGCCACCAGCACGTTGGCCCCGGTGACCTCGCTCTTGCCGGAGGACTGCACGTGGAAGACGGCGCGCTGCAGGACGCGCTGGAAGCCCAGGGTCGGCTGGGTCTCGCGGTCGCCCTGATCCTCGGGAATCAGCGGCGTGGTGGAATTGATGAAGTCCTGCAGGTCGGACCGCAGCTTGTCGAGGTTGGCCCCGCAGGCACGCAGCACATCGGCCGCCGAGGCATTGTCGAGCAGCGCCAGCAGCAGGTGCTCCACGGTCATGAACTCGTGACGCTTGGAGCGCGCCACGGTGAAGGCCGTGTTCAGGGTCAGTTCAAGTTCTTTGCTCAGCATGGCAGTCCCCTTCTCGCCGCTTAGGGCTTGCGTCGGATCTATCTCGGTCCGGCATCATCAACATCGGGTACAAACGACGGCGTTGCAAGTCACCCCGCCAACGCACGCCACTCACCCTTCGACCATGCCGACGGTCAATCCGTTGCCTCGATGTCGCACAGCAACGGATGCTGGCACTCTCGCGCATATTGATTGACTTGATGACTCTTGGTTTCCGCAATGTCACGGGTGAAGACGCCACAGGTGGCCTTGCCCTGAGTATGCACGGCCAGCATCACCTGCACCGCGGTCTCGCTATCCATGTTGAAGAAACTCTGCAGGACCTCCACGACGAACTCCATGGGCGTGAAGTCATCGTTGTGCAGTACCACCTTGTACATCGGCGGCCGCGCCAGCTCGGGCTCCGACGCCTGGACCGCCAGGTCGTCGTCGCCTTCCTCCTCAGGCCCCGAGGGACGCGTCATCCCGGCTCGGGGCATAGCGAGACGGTCCACCATGCCCTCCTCCTTTCTCTTGAACATAAGCATCACTATCGATATCGACAAGCCGAGCGCCGCGGCGCGCCTCAACCGTGATTGGACGCCGCCGGGTCGGCAGGGTTCACGCCCGGGGCGGCCAGGACGCAAAAGGGCCCCCGTCCGCCAGGCGGACGGGGGCCCAGGTCGCGGCGCCGGACGTTACATGTTGTCGGCGACGGCCTGGCCGAACTCGGAGCACTTGAACAGGGTGGCGTTTTCCATCTGGCGATGGAAGTCGTAGGTGACCTCACCCTTGGAGATCGCCTTCTCCATGCCCTTGAGCACCAGATCGGCGGCCTCGACCCAGCCCATGTGACGCAGCATCATCTCGGCGGAGAGGATCAGCGAGCCCGGGTTGACCTTGTCCTGGCCGGCGTACTTGGGCGCGGTGCCATGGGTCGCCTCGAACATGGCCACGGCGTCGGAGAGGTTGGCGCCCGGTGCGATACCGATGCCGCCGACTTCCGCGGCCAGGGCGTCGGAGATGTAGTCACCGTTGAGGTTCAGGGTGGCGATGACCTCGTACTCGGCCGGACGCAGCAGGATCTGCTGCAGCATGGCGTCGGCGATCACGTCCTTGACCACGATGTCCTTGCCGGTCTTGGGGTTCTTGAAGGTCATCCAGGGACCGCCGTCGAGCAGCTCGGCACCGAACTCGTCCTTGGCGATCTCGTAGCCCCAGTCCTTGAAGGCCCCCTCGGTGAACTTCATGATGTTGCCCTTGTGCACCAGGGTCACCGAGGCGCGGTCGTTGTCCACCGCATACTGGATGGCCTGACGGACCAGGCGCTTGGTGCCTTCCTCGGAGACCGGCTTGACGCCGATACCGCACATCTCGGGGAAGCGGATGTTGGTGACACCCATTTCCTCGCGCAGGAACTTGATCACCTTGTCGGCTTCCGGGGTACCGGCCTTCCACTCGACGCCGGCGTAGATGTCCTCGGAGTTCTCGCGGAAGATCACCATGTCCACGTCACCGGGCTTCTTCACCGGGCTCGGCACGCCCTCGAACCAGCGCACCGGACGCTGGCAGACATAGAGGTCGAGCTTCTGGCGCAGGGCGACGTTCAGGGAGCGGATGCCTCCGCCCACCGGGGTGGTCAGCGGGCCCTTGATGGAGACCACGTAGTCCTTGACCGCTTCGAGGGTCTCTTCCGGCAGCCAGGTGTCGGCGTCGTAGACCTGGGTGGCCTTCTCGCCGGCATAGACCTCCATCCAGTGGATCTTGCGCTCGCCGTTGTAGGCCTTCTGCACGGCGGAATCGATGGCGATCTTCATGGCCGGCGTCACGTCGACACCGATACCGTCACCCTCGATGAACGGGATGATCGGATCATTCGGCACGTTCAGGGTGTTGTCGGCGTTGACGGTGATCTTGGTGCCGCCCTCGGGAACGACAATTTTCTGGAACCCCATTGAGAACTCCCCTGTCTGGTCTGTTCAGTGGAGCGCGGAGTATAGCATTCACCCCGTCGCTCGGAGTAGGCTTGGCCCCATATTTGTCGACAATCCATGGTAGCAAGACGTTGGTCGAATGAGCGCCCTCTATCTCCTGCACAAGCCCTATCGCATGCTCTCCCAGTTCACCGACCGCGCGTCGGACGAGGGCGAACGCCGGGCGACCCTGGCTGACGTCATCGACGTGCCGGGCATCTATCCCGCCGGACGTCTGGACCACGACTCGGAAGGCCTGCTGCTGCTTTCCGACGACGGCGAGCTGATCCACCGCATCAGCCATCCGCGCCACAAGCAGCCCAAGACCTACCGGGTCCAGGTGGAGGGCGTCCCCGACGAAACGGCCCTCAAGGCCCTACGCGGGGGCGTGGCGCTCAAGGACGGGCGAACCCGGCCGGCCAGAGTGCGCCGCCTGGCAACGAGCGACCTGCCGGAGCGCGACCCTCCGCTGGATCCCCGCCGCCACCCCGTCACCAGCTGGCTGGAGCTGACCATCGAGGAAGGGCGCAACCGCCAGGTCCGGCGCATGACCGCCCATGTCGGGCACCCCACTCTGCGCCTGGTGCGGGTGGCCATCGGTCCCTGGCGGCTCGATGGCCTGGCCCCCGGCGAGTGGCGCCGCGAGACCCTGCATGCACCCAAGCCGCCGGCCCAGCGCCGCCGCCCGCCGAGGAAACGCCCATGAGCCGCTGGCAACCCTTCGTCACCGTCGCCACCGTGGTCGAGCGCGCCGGGCGCTACCTGATGGTGGAGGAGGACCGCGGTGGTCCCCACACCCTGTTCAACCAGCCCGCCGGCCACCTGGAGCCCGGCGAGCGCATTCGCGACGCTGCCCTCCGCGAGTTGCGCGAGGAGACCGCCTGGCAGGTCGGCATCACCGACTATCTGGGCCTCTACGTCTTCGCGGCCCCGGACGGCAAGACCTTCCACAGTCACGCCTTCTTCGGCATGGCCCTGGCTCACCTGGGCAACGCCCTCGACCCGGCGATCCAGGCCGTGCACTGGTTGACCCTCGAGGAGCTGGAAGCCCTGGAGCGGCAAGGCCGGCTGCGCAGCCCCCTGGTCATGCGCCGGCTGCGCGACGCCCTGGCCGGACGCACCTTTCCCATGGACGTGCTTCACGAGCGGTAGGCCACGCCTTGCGAAGCCTGAAGCTCGAAGCTCGAAGCTCGAAGCTCGAAGCTCGAAGCTCGAAGCTCGAAGCTCGAAGCCAGTGTCGTGTATAATCCTGCCCCATTTGCGACCCATCCAATCCGAGAGCGCCATGACAGCCACCCAAGGCAAGGTCATCGTCGGCATGTCCGGCGGTGTCGACTCCTCCGTATCCGCCCTGCTGCTGCTGGAACAGGGCTACGAGGTCGAAGGCCTGTTCATGAAGAACTGGGACGAGGACGACGGCACCGAGTACTGTACCGCCAAGGAGGACCTGGCGGACGCCGAGGCCGTGTGCGCCAGGCTCGGCATTCCCCTGCACACCGCCAATTTCGCCGCCGAGTACTGGGACAATGTCTTCGAGCACTTCCTCGCCGAGTACCAGGCCGGTCGCACCCCGAACCCGGACATCCTTTGCAACCGCGAGATCAAGTTCAAGGTGTTCCTCGAGTATGCCGAGATGCTCGGCGCCGAGCGGATCGCCACCGGCCACTACGTGCGCGAGGCCGTGCGTGACGGCCGACCGCGGTTGCTCAAGGGGCACGATGCCAACAAGGACCAGAGTTACTTCCTGCACGCCGTCCCCGAGGCCGCCATCGCCCGCACCCTCTTCCCGGTGGGGGAACTCGAGAAGCCCGAGGTCCGGGCGCTGGCCGAGCGCCATGATCTGGTCACCGCACGCAAGAAGGACTCGACCGGCATCTGCTTTATCGGCGAGCGGCGCTTCCGCGACTTCCTGAAGCAGTACCTGCCGGCCCAGCCCGGCACCATCGAGACCCCCGACGGCGACACCATCGGCGAGCACATGGGACTGATGTACTACACCCTGGGCCAGCGCCAGGGGCTGGGCATCGGCGGCCTGGCCGACTACCCGGAGGACCCCTGGTACGTGGCCGGCAAGGACCTGGCGCGAAACGTGCTGGTCGCCGTCCAGGGCAAGCACCATCCCCTGCTCTACACCGACAGCCTGGTCACCGAGGCCATGGACTGGGTGGCCGGCGAGCCACCGGCCGGCGAGGCTCGCCTCACCGCCAAGACCCGCTACCGTCAGGCCGACGTGCCCTGCCACATGCGGGTCAATGCCGACGGCGGCGTCGAGGTCCGCTTCGACGCCGCCCAGCGGGCGGTGACGCCGGGCCAGTCGCTGGTGCTCTATGACGGCGACGTCTGTCTGGGCGGCGGCGTGATTCGCGACACCTGGAACGCCACGGAGACCCGTCGATGAACGGCACCACGCCGATCCACCGGGCCCCGGAAACCCCGGCGGCCCGCCAGACCCTGGCGCTGGCCGGGGTCTTCCAGGCCGCCAGCCTGGTCGACGAACTGGCCCGCACCGGCCAGGTCGACCAGCGCGCCTGGGAGACCCTGATCCACGCCACCCTGGACACCAACCCGTCGAGCTTCGAGGCCATCTACGGCGGCCACCCCAACAACCTGCGTCGTGGACTCGAGGTCCTGGAGAGCGTGCTGGGCCGCCGCCAGGCCAACCCGGTGGTGATGCGCTATGGCTTCTCGCTGCTGATGCTGATGAACAAGCTGCGCGGCAACGACGACATGATGGACGAGCTGGGCCGACGCCTGACGCGCATCCAGGGCCAGGCCGAGCATTTCGGCGAGACCCACGAGAACGTCATCGCCAGTCTCGGCGAGGCCTACCAGGACACTATCTCCACCTTCAAGACCCGCATCGTCGTCCAGGGCGACCCCTCGCTACTGCAGAGCCGCATGATGCCCGAGCGCGTGCGTGCCTGCCTGCTCGCCGGCATCCGCTTCGCCCTGCTCTGGCACCAGCAGGGAGGCCGCCGCTGGAAGCTGGTCTTCCAGCGCGGCAGCCTCAAGAAGACCCTCGACACCCTGAACTGAATCCTTATCCTCCACGCCCACCCGGAACACGATCCATGCAGCCTACGTCTCTCCCCCTGACCGCTCTCACCGCCCTTTCCCCCGTCGATGGCCGCTACGGCAGCAAGGCCGAGGCCCTGCGCGAGCACTTCAGCGAGTTCGGGCTGATCCGTGCCCGGGTCACCGTCGAGGCCCGCTGGCTGCAGCGCCTCGCCGGCCACCCCCAGATCACCGAGGTACCGCCGCTTTCCGCCGAGGCCACCGCGGTCCTGGATGCCCTGGTGCGGGACTTCTCGGTGGCCGATGCCGAGCGTATCAAGGACATCGAGCGCACCACCAACCATGACGTCAAGGCGGTGGAATACTTCATCAAGGAGCGCATCGCCGATACGCCGGAGCTGCATGCCATCACCGAGTTCGTACACTTCGCCTGCACCAGCGAGGACATCAACAACCTGTCCCACGGCCTGATGCTGCGCGAGGGTCTCGCCACGCTGCTGCCGATGATGCACCAGGTGGCCGACGAGGTGGCCCGCCTGGCCGAGGAACAGGCGGCCCAGCCGATGCTCTCGCGCACCCACGGCCAGACGGCGAGCCCCACCACCCTCGGCAAGGAAATGGCCAACGTGGCCTACCGCCTGCGCCGCCAGCTCAAGCAGATCGAGGCCGTGGAGATCCTCGGCAAGGTCAACGGTGCCGTGGGCAACTACAATGCCCATCTGGCCACCTACCCGGAAATCGACTGGGAGGCCAACGCCCGCACCTTCGTCGAGGGGCTGGGACTGACCTTCAACCCCTACACCACCCAGATCGAGCCCCACGACTACATCGCCGAGCTGTTCGACGCCATCTGCCGCTTCAATACCGTGCTGATCGACTTCGATCGCGACGTCTGGGGCTATATCTCGCTGAGCTACTTCAAGCAGCGCACCGTGGCCGGCGAGATCGGCTCCTCCACCATGCCCCACAAGGTCAACCCGATCGACTTCGAGAACTCCGAGGGCAACCTGGGACTCGCCAATGCCGTGCTCGGCCATCTGGCCGAGAAGCTGCCGATCTCCCGCTGGCAGCGCGACCTCACCGACTCCACCGTGCTGCGCAACCTGGGCGTCGGCCTGGCCTACGCCATGGTCGCCTACCAGGCCTCGCTGAAGGGCATCGGCAAGCTCGAGGCCAACCCGGCACGCCTGGCCGAGGATCTCGACAACAGCTGGGAGGTGCTGGCCGAGCCGATCCAGACGGTGATGCGCCGTTACGGCATCGAGAAACCCTACGAGAAGCTCAAGGAGCTGACCCGCGGCAAGCGTATCGACCAGGCCGGCTTCGCCGCCTTCATTGACTCCCTGGAGCTGCCTGCCGAGGTCAAGGACGAGCTCAAGGCGCTGACCCCGGCCCGCTATATCGGCAATGCCGAGGCCCAGGCGCGCAGGCTGTAAGCCGGAAGCTGACGGCGATGGTGAGCGGCGCCGGGGACAGGCCTGAAGAGGGTCCTTTGCCATGGGCGAGGCGGAAGGAGAAGAACATCCAGTGAATGTTCTTCCCGCCGAGCGGGTTGGCCAGGATGGCCAACCCAGGTCCTGCAAGCGGCGCAGGTTGCTTTAGTGCCGCAGGGCAAAGGTAGCGCCCAGGGAAGGGTTCACAGCGCCCTCGAGAGGTCCGGCTCTCCGGGACCTGTCCCCGGAACAGCCGTTCCCCCCGCTGCCCCGGCCAGCGACATGCTAGTATCCCGACAGGCGCCAGACGGCGCCTGTCGCCGTTTTACCCCTTCGCGAGCGCGAGACCATGTCACGAGACGAACCCCTCACCCTGCTCGGCGGCCTCTCCGCCACCGACTTCCTGCGCGACCACTGGCAGCGCAAACCGCTGCTGATCCGCGGCGCCTTCCCCGACTTCGAGAGCCCCCTCGAGCCCGACGAGCTGGCGGGGCTGGCCTGCGAGGACAACATCGAGGCCCGGCTGATCGAGGAGCGCGGCCTCGAGGGTCCCTGGCAGGTCAGCCACGGCCCATTCGATGAGGCCACCTTCGCCCGGCTGCCGGAGCGCGACTGGACCCTGCTCGTACAGGCGGTGGACCACTACGTGCCCGAGGTGGCCGCACTGCTCGAGCACTTCACCTTCCTGCCCCGCTGGCGGCTCGACGACATCATGGTCAGCTATGCGCCGCCCGGCGGCAGCGTCGGCCCCCACGTGGACCAGTACGACGTCTTCCTGCTCCAGGCCAGCGGCCAGCGGCGCTGGCAACTCGGCGGCAAGGTCCCCGACGAGGCCCCGATCCTCGACGGTATCGACCTGCGCATCCTCGAGCGCTTCGAGGTCGAGGCGGGCCAGGACTGGATCCTGGAGCCCGGCGACATGCTCTACCTGCCTCCGGCCTGGGCCCACCATGGTGTCAGCCAGTCCGCGGACTGCATGACCTTCTCGGTAGGCTTCCGCGCCCCCTCGGCCGACGAGGCCATCACCTCCTTCGCCGACTACATCGGCGAACAGCTGCCGGCCTCGCGGCGCTACGCCGACGCCGGCATGGCGCCGCCCGCCGACCCGGCCGAGCTCGACGATGCGGCGCTTGCCCGCATGCGGGCACTGATCCTCGAGGCCCTCGACGACCCGGACCAGCTGGCCCAGTGGTTCGGCCGGGTGATGACCCAGCCCAAGTACGTCGACCAGCTGGTGCCGGCCGAGACCCCCACCAGCCGGGATGCGCTTGTCGCGGCACTACAAGCAGGTGACGCCCTGGAGCGCAGCCCCGGCTCGCGCTTCGCCTGGCGCGACCTGGACGACGACCGGGCGACCTTGTTCGCCGACGGCGACGGCCTGCCCTGCTCCATCGGCCTGGCACGGGCCCTGGCCGATGGCGAGCCTGTCGACGCCGGCCTGCTGGTCCATGAGGATGCCCCCCGCATGCTCGCCCGCCTGCTCGACGCCGGCAGTCTGGCCTGGCCCTGGGACGAGGAGGAGTGAGCCCATGAACGCGACTACACGTATCGAGGTCGGTGACTGGGAGACCCTGGGCGAGGCTGCCTCAGAGATCCGCCGCCTTGTCTTTATCGAAGAGCAGCGGGTCCCCCTCGAGGAGGAATGGGACGGCCGCGACCCGGGCTGCACCCACTTCCTGGCCTGGCACGACGGCGCCGCGGTGGGCACCGCGCGCCTGCTGCCCGACGGCCATATCGGCCGCGTCGCCGTGCTGGAAGCCGCCCGCGGCCTGGGCATTGGCGTGGCGCTGATGGAGGCGGCCATCGAGGCCGCCCGCCGGCGCGGCTGCGCCGCCGTGGAACTGGCGGCCCAGACCCAGGCCCTCGCCTTCTATGAGCGGCTGGACTTTCAGGCCCATGGCGAGGTCTTTCTCGATGCCGGCATCCCGCATCGCAACATGGTCCGTCGGCTGCGCGACTGAGACCTCCCGCCCCCTAGCCGGGAAACCCGACTACAAGGAAGGCCCGTTGCCAGGCCTTCCTGTAGTCGGGCTACAACGCTGCCTGCCCCCAAGGATCAATTGTTCACGCCCGCCATGCCGGGTCATAGTGATCCCCAAGACGTGTGAGGGAGTCAGCGGAGCGGACCGCTCGCCTGTAGTCGAGGCCCCGCGTCCCCACTCGCCCGGGTTCGACCAAGGCCCTAGAGACAGGCCCTGTGAACTCTATGAACCTAACAGGACTTCGCAGGTGCAGCATAAGGCCATGCCGAATGGTGCAGCAGGCGATTCCAGCGGTGACGACGCCGCCCCCGGTGACGCCGTCGAGACGAGATACCCCAGCGATCGAGAGGATGGCCCCATGGCAGCATTCAAAGACGAACTCCAGGCACTGACCCAGCTTCGCGAGGCCCAGCGCGGCAAGTGGGACAACATCAACCCCGAGCATGCCGCCCGCCTGAGGCTGCAGAACCGCTTCCAGACCGGCCTCGATATCGCCCGCTACACCGCCAAGATCATGCGCGAGGACATGGCCGCCTATGACGCCGACAACGCCAAGTACACCCAGTCGCTGGGCTGCTGGCACGGCTTCATCGGCCAGCAGAAGCTGATCTCCATCAAGAAGCATTTCGGCGAGACCAAGGGCCGCTACCTCTACCTTTCCGGCTGGATGGTCGCCGCGCTGCGCAGCGAGTTCGGTCCCCTGCCCGACCAGTCCATGCACGAGAAGACCAGCGTGCCGAGCCTGATCGAAGAGCTCTACACCTTCCTGCGCCAGGCCGACGCCTGGGAGCTCAACCACCTGTTCCGCGAACTGGAAGAGGCCAGGAAGGCCGGTGACAGCGCCAAGGCCGACGAACTGGTCGCCAAGATCGACAACTTCGAGACCCACGTCGTGCCGATCATCGCCGACATCGATGCCGGTTTCGGCAACGCCGAGGCGACCTACCTGCTGTCCAAGAAGATGATCGAGGCAGGCGCCTGCTGCATCCAGATCGAGAACCAGGTCTCCGACGAGAAGCAGTGCGGCCACCAGGCCGGCAAGGTCACCGTGCCCCACGAGGACTTCATCGCCAAGATCAATGCCGTGCGCTACGCCTTCCTCGAGCTTGGCGTCGAAGACGGCGTGATCGTTGCCCGTACCGACTCCCTGGGCGCCGGCCTGACCCAGAAGATCGCCGTGACCAACGAGCCCGGCGACCTGGGCGACCAGTACAACAGCTACCTGGATGGCGACGAGATCGAGAAGGCCGAGGACATCAACAACGGCGACGTGGTGATCAAACAGAACGGCAAGCTGGTCAAGGTCAAGCGCCTCGCCTCTGGCCTCTACGAGTTCAAGCCGGGCACCGGCGAGGACCGGGTGGTGCTGGACTGCATCACCAGCCTGCAGAACGGCGCCGACCTGCTGTGGATCGAGACCGAGAAGCCCCACGTCGGCCAGATCGCCGGCATGGTCAACCGCATCCGCGAGGTCTGCCCGGACGCCAAGCTGGTCTACAACAACTCGCCTTCCTTCAACTGGACCCTGAACTTCCGCCAGCAGGTCTTCGATGCCTGGGAGCAGGAGGGCCGCGACCTCAGCGCCTACGACCGCGCCGACCTGATGAACGCCAAGTACGACGACACCGAGCTGGCGGCCCTGGCCGACGAGTGGACCCGCAACTTCCAGCGCGACGGGGCCCGCGAGGCCGGTATCTTCCACCACCTCATCACCCTGCCGACCTACCACACCGCGGCCCTGTCCACCGACAACCTGGCCAAGGGCTACTTCGGCGAGGAAGGCATGCTGGCCTACGTGGCGGGCGTCCAGCGTCGCGAGATCCGCGAGGGCATCGCCACCGTCAAGCATCAGGACATGGCCGGCTCCAACATCGGTGACGACCACAAGGAGTTTTTCCACGGCGAGGCGGCGCTCAAGGCCGGCGGCAAGGACAACACCATGAACCAGTTCGGCTGATCGGCGTCGAAGACGACAAGACTGGAACCCTTGGGGAGGCCCGGCCTCCCCTTTTTTCGTTCCGCGCTGCGTCCCGGGGCGAGCGGTTGGCCAATCCCGGTCACCTCGCTAGACTCGTGACTCCACCGGAAGGGCGCTCCACCGAGACGGTGCGCCCATGACGCCAAGGAGGTCCTGCATGAAACGTCTTCTTCCCGTCCTGGTCCTGGGCACCCTGACCCTGGCCGGCTGTGCCAACACGGCGCCCTATTCGGGCAACGTCTACACCGGCAACCAGGCCAAGGCCGCCCAGAGCGTGACCTTCGGCACCATCACCGCCCTGCGGCGGGTACAGATCCAGGCCGATAGCCGGGCCGGAGGCCTGCTCGGCGGCGGCGGCGGCGCGGTCATCGGCGGCCTGCTCGGCAACCAGGTCGGCGGCGGCTCGGGACGCCAGCTGGCGACCGTGGCGGGCGCACTGGGCGGTGCCGTGGCCGGCAGCAAGATCGAGGAGTCCAGCAATCGCATTCCCGCCTGGGAGATCGAGGTCCGCAAGGACAATGGCCAGAGCGTGGTGATCGTGCAGAAGGCCGACCAGGCCTTCCAGGTCGGCCAGCGGGTGCGGCTGGTCGGCAGCGGCACCAGCGTGAGCGTGGTGCCCTACTGATCCCTCACGGCGCTGCCCGGAGGGCATGATGGCAAGCAAAAGGCCCGCGGAACGCGTCCGCGGGCCTTCGCCGTTCGAGGCATCGCCGGAGGCAGCCTCAGTGCATGTCGACCTTGTTCATCGCCCAGCCGGCCAGCTTGGTGATGCCCCAGGTGATCAGGCCGATAAGGATCAGGGTCAGCAGCAGATCCACCGGCCGCACGATGGCGGTGGCCCCCAGCACGGCGATGGCCGGGCTCCACACCCAGCGATCATCCTCGCTGCGCAGCACGGCGGGCAGCAGCTTGCTCAGCAGCGCGCTGACGGAGGCCTCCCAGCGGGAAAGGCACAGGAAGAGGATCACGGCGAAGGCGATCAGCCAGATCAGGGTCACGGTCATGGCGGTCTCCAGCAGGGACATCAATGGCAGGTGGGGAAATCGAATCCTGCAAGGGTATCCCTGCCGGCAGGGCCACGCAACCACGCCGCGAAGACGTGAATGTCGCTCAGGATACCCCTTCCCAACCTGAAAATTGTCCCGCGCCCCTGACAGCTCCCCGGATGCCACGTTACCATGCTCCCTTACATGCACTCACCAAAGGTTCATCAATGCAGATTGCGCAGAATTCCGTTGTCGCCTTCCACTACACCCTGACCAACGATGCAGGTGAAGTGCTGGACAGCTCGGAAGGCCGCGAGCCGCTGACCTACCTCCACGGCGCCGGCAACATCATTCCGGGTCTCGAGAAGGAAATGGAAGGTCGTGCGGCAGGCGACACGCTCCAGGCCAAGGTCTCGCCGGAGGAAGGCTACGGTGAAGTCCAGCCGCAGCTGGTGCAGGAAGTGCCGCGCGATGCCTTCCAGGGTGTCGAGGACGTGGAGCCCGGCATGCAGTTCCAGGCCCAGACCCAGGGCGGACCGCTGATGGTCACCGTGACCCAGGTCGAGGGTGACACCGTCACCGTCGACGGCAACCACCCGCTGGCCGGCCAGACCCTCAACTTCGACGTCGAGATCGCCGAGGTTCGCGAAGCCAGCCAGGAAGAGATCGAGCACGGCCACGTCCATGGCGAGGGCGGTCACGAGCACTGATCGGTCGTCACGACACACGACGTGTGGCCTCGCCATGCGTCGCAGGAAAGGGGGCAAGCCGCTGGCTGCCCCCTTTTTGCGTGTACGCCTTGCTGGCCACCCCGTTCAGCCGGCCTTCCCTGTCAGGGCCTTGAGGGTGCCATAGCCGCCCCACAGGCGCATCGCGGTGGTGACCAGGCAGGCCGCCGCGAACGCCAGGGCCAGGAGGGGAAACTGACCTGGCCACAGACAGAAGGCCACCAGGGCGAGCACCGTCTCGGTACCCTCGGTGAGGCCATGCAGGTAGTAGAAGGCCTTCTGCTGGAAGTGCGGACGGTCCAGCCCGTGCCGGGCGGCCATGATCGCAAAGGCCAGGAAGGAGGTGCCGGTGCCGATGAAGGCGAACAGCAATACCGCCGCGGCGAGGGCGTTGGCGGCCGGATCGGCCAGGGCGAAGCCCAGCACCACGGCGGCATAAAAGACGAAGTCGAGGCCGATGTCCAGGAATCCCCCGGCGTCACTGGCACGATGCGTGAGCCGTGCCAGGGCGCCGTCCAGGCCGTCGCCGAGCCGGTTGACCAGCACTGCTACCAGGGCCCAGCCATAGGCTTCCCCGGCCAGCAGCGGCAGCGCCAGCATGCCGATCAGGAAGGCCAGGAGGGTGACCTGGTCCGGCCGAACGCCGGCGACGGCCAGCCAGCGGGCCAGGCGCAGCAGAGGTCTCTGGGTCAACGGCATGGTCCAGCGGTCGAGCATGGTGTCTCCTCGGTCTTGGCCGTGCCGGGGCTCAGCTCCGGCGCCAGGTGAAATAGCGCGCGAGCAGCGCCAGCAGGCGCTCAGGCTTGTGGGCGTTCTTCCAGGCGCCGGCGGTGGCCTTGACCGCCTCGGAGCGCGTCGGATAGGGGTGGATGGTCCCGAGCAGCTTGTTGAGACCGATGCCATGGGTCATGGCCAGGGTGAACTCGGCCAGCATCTCTCCCGCCCCCTCGCCGACCAGGGTGGCCCCCAGGATGCGATCCTTGCCGGGGACCGTCAGCACCTTGACAAAGCCCCCACGGTGGCCGTCGGCGATGGCGCGATCCAGCTCGGCGAGCGGGTAGCGGGTGATCTCGCAGGCAATGCCGCGCTCCAGGGCCTCGCGCTCGTTGAGGCCGACCCGGGCGACCTCCGGGTCGGTGAAGGTGACCGCCGGCAAGGCCCGGTAGCTGACCCGGAAGCGCTTGAGCTCGCCGAACAGGGCGTTGACCGTGGCGTGCCAGGCCTGGTGCGCACTGGCGTGGGTCAGTTGGTAGGGGCCGGTGACGTCGCCGCAGGCCCAGACGTTGGGCAGCACCGACTGCAGGGTCTCGTCCACCGCCAGGCTGCCGTCGGGTCGCGTCTCCACCCCCAGCGCCTCCAGGCCGAGGCCCTCGACGTTGGCCTGGCGACCCACGGCCACCAGCAGGCGATCGAAGGGAAGCGTCTGCGCCCCCGTCTCGTCCGCACCACCACCGGCGACCTCCAGCACGTGATCCTCCCCAGGCCCCCCGGTTCTGACACGAACCGCCCGGCAGCCCAGACGAACCTCGACGCCCGCCCTGCGCAGCCCGGCTTCGACCTCCTCGGCCACCTCCCGGTCCTCCCGCGGCAGCAGCTGGTCGCCCATCTCCACCAGGATGACGCGACTGCCCAGGCGCGCGAAGCTCTGGCCGAGCTCACAGCCGATCGGCCCGCCGCCGAGGACCACCAGGCGACCGGGCAGGGCCTCGAGCTGCCAGAGGTTGTCGGAGGTCAGCACCTCGATCTCTTCCAAGCCCGGCAGCGCCGGGACCCGTGGCCGGGCACCACTGGCGATGATCACGTGACGGGTGGACAGGACCCGCTCGCTTGCGCCCTCGCGGAGGCGGACCCGCCAGGGATCCTCGAGGCATGCCTCCCCCGCGATCACCTCCACGCCCAGGCCCTCGTAGCGCTCCCGGCTATCGTGGGGCTCGACCTCGCGGATGGCACCATGGACATGATTCATGACCGCCGCGAAGTCGATCGCCGGCTCCCCCGCCTGGAGACCGTAGCGTGGGGCCTCGCGGATCTCGTCGGCGACCCGGGCCGCGCGGATCAGCGCCTTGGAGGGCACGCAGCCGGTATTCAGGCAGTCGCCACCCAGCCTGTCGCGCTCCACCAGTGTCACTCGCGCCTTGACCGCGGCGGCGATGTAGCTTGCCACCAGCCCCGCCGAGCCCCCGCCGATCACCACGATGTCGCGATCGAAGTGCGCCGGCCGCTCGAAGCGCCGGGCCAGCCGGCGACGCTTGGCGATACCCACCAGGGCCCGTGCCCCCCAAGGGAAGAGCCCGACCAGCACGAAGGAGCCGATCAGCCCCGGCGAGAGGATGCCCGCCAGCGACTCCAGGTGGCCCAGCTCGCGTCCGGCGTTCACGTAGACGGCCGTGCCCGGCAGCATGCCCAGCTGACTGACCCAGTAGAAGGTGGTCAGAGGCATCCGCGTCAGGCCCATCACCAGGTTGATGACGAAGAACGGGAACAGCGGGATCAACCGCAGGGTGAACAGGTAGAAGGCCCCCTCGCGGCGGATGCCGGCATTGATGCGCTCGAGCTGGGGGGCGAAGCGCCGTTCCAGGGGCTCCTGGGCCAGGGTCCGGGCGATCAGCGCCGCCAGGGTGGCCCCCAGGCTGCTGGCGAAGGAGATGAGCAGCAGCCCCCAGCCAAAGCCGAAGAGGGCGCCGCCCAGCAGGGTCAGCAGAGTCGCCCCCGGCAGCGACAACGCCGCCATCACCACGTAGATGGCGAAGAAGCCACCGGCCACCGTGAGGGGATCCTCGGCCAGCCAGGCCTGGAAGCGGGCCTGCTCGGCCTTCAGGTTGTCCAGCGTCAGCAGCTGGTCGGCGCCACTGAGGAAGAACGCCACGAATGCAAGGGCGATCAGGCAAAGCAGTATCAGGCGTCGTTTGGTCAATTCGGTCACTCCCTGTGAAAGCCGGTCGCTGGTCAGGACAACGCTCTCGGTCGCGGCGACATCGGAATCCTTACACTCCGACTTGTAAGGATTCCCACTTCCATCGGACTATTGAATCTACATCCTTCAGACAGGGAGCAACACCATGACCAGCACGTCCACTGGCCGCCGCTTGGGTACAATCCTGCTCTTCGCCGCTCTGACATCCCCCGCCCTGGCCGCCGACACCGAGAGCGCCGTCTTCGGCGGTGGCTGCTTCTGGTGCATGGAAGAGGCCTACGACAAGGTCGAGGGCGTGGTCGAGACCACCTCCGGCTTCAGCGGGGGCCAGGAGGAGAACCCGACCTATGAGCAGGTCTCCGCCGGGGGCACCGGCCATATCGAGGTGGTGAAGGTCGACTACGACCCCGACGCGGTCGACTATGACACCCTGCTCCACGTCTTCTGGCGCAACATCGACCCCTTCGTCGAGGACCGCCAGTTCTGCGACGAGGGCCACACCTACCAGAGCGCCATCTTCCCCACGAATGCCGCCCAGCGCGAGCAGGCCGAGGCCAGTCGAGAGGCCGTGGCCGAGCGCTTCGGCCAGGACATCGCCACCGAGATCATCGCCTTCGAGGCCTTCTACCCGGCCGAGGATTACCACCAGAACTTCTACGAGGAGAATGCGATGCGCTACAACTACTACAAGTCGGCCTGCGGCCGCTCGGAGCGGCTCAAGGAGATCTGGGCCGACGAGGCCGAGGCCAGCGGTTCCCAGTGAGCCCCGCGTTCACTGCGACGTACAGCCGGCGAGCCCCTCGTCGCCATGTCGCTCGTGACGCCAGAGGCGCAGGGCGATCGACAGCGTCAGGCCCAGCACCAGCCAGGCGCCCAGCACTACCCCTGGCCAGCCGGCGCTGCGCCAGAACGGCTCGAGCCAGAGCCCACCGAGGCTCGCGCCCAAGTAGTAGAAGACCAGATAGAGGGCCGAGGCGCTGCCGCGCGCCCGCGTCGCCCGGCGCCCCACCCAGCTGGAGGCCATGGAGTGGGACAGGAAGAAGCCGAAGGCATTGACCGTCAACCCGGCCAGGATCACCGTCAGCGACCCTGACAGGGTCATCAGGGTCCCGCCCAGCAGTACCAGCGTGCCCAGGGCCATGCAGGCCGGCTGCGACAGCCGCCGCGATAGCCGGCCCGAGAGGCTCGAGCCCAGGGTGCCCCCCAGGTAGGTGAGAAACAGCAGCCCCAGCCAGCGCACCCCCAGCCCGAAGGGAGCCTCCGCCAGGCGGAAGGCGATGTAGCTGTACAGGTTGATGAACACCAGGAAGTTCAGCCCGCCGAGCAGGTAGGCCCCCCGGAGCCAGGGGTTGCGCAGGTGAGCGACCAGGCCCGCGGCGGCCTCGCCGAGGCGAAAGGGCCGTGGGGCGAAATGCCGTGCCGGGGGCAACAGCCGCCAGAACAGGGCCACCCCGGCCAGGGTCAGCCCGCCGACCGTCAGGAAACTCAACGAGACGCCGCCCGCCTCCGCGACCATGCCACCGATCACTCGCCCGCTGATGCCCCCCAGGGAGTTGGCACCGATGTAGAGGCCCACCGCCGAGAGCAGCGCAGGAGGCTCGAACTCGTCACCCATCCAGGCGATTGCCACCGCCGGCAGCCCGCCCAGCACGAAGCCCTGCACGGCGCGCAGCACCAGCAGGGCCTCGAAGCTCGGCGCCAGGGCCAGGCCCAGTGACAGGGCCCCGGCCAGCAGCAGGGTCACGCGCATGATCCCGGCCCGGCCGATGGCATCCGACAGGGGGCCGTAGACCAGCAGGGACGCCGCCAGGGCCAGGGTCGCGACCGCCATGACCAGGTTGGCCGCCAGGGTGGAGACGCCATGGGCCTCACGCAGGGACGGCAGCAGCGGCTGCGGCACGTAAAGGTTAATGAAGACAAGAAAGGAGCCGAGGCACAGCGCCAGGGTGGCGCGCCACCAGGAACGGCTATGGACAACGATCATGGTCACCTCCGGGTTGGAAGCGCATGATCGCCGGCGCACAATCATAAGCCAAACAGAAGATAGTGATAACAACCATCGGATTGACTTATGACTCTACCCTTCGACCTGCGGACCCTCGGCGTCTTCCTCGCGGTAGTGAACCGGGGCGGCTTCAGCGCGGCCGCCCGCGAGTTGCACGTGGCCCAGTCCGCGGTCAGCCAGACCATCGCCAACCTCGAGCATCGCCTGGGCCTGACGCTGTTCCAGCGCCACGAGCGCCGCATTGCCCTCACCCCGGAGGGCGAGGCCTTCGTCGACCAGGCCCGGGCGGTGGTCGAGCGGGCCGAGGCCGCCCACCTGGCAATGCGCGAGCTCCACGACCTGGTCAAGGGAGATCTGCGCATCGGCATCCCCTCGATGCTCGGTTCCTACTATTTCCCGCCGCTGCTGATGGGCTTCAAGTCACGCTACCCCGGCCTTCGCCTGACTGTCGTGGAGGCCGGGGCCCGCCGCCTACAGCAAATGATTGCCGCCGGCGAGCTGGACCTCGGTGTGGTCATCGACGACGGAGCCAGCCACCATCTGACACGCCGTCACCTGGTACGGGAGGAAATGGTGGTCTGCGTGCCCCGGGATCACGCCTACGCCGGCCGCACGAGCGTCACACCGGAGGCCTTCTTCGCCGAACCGCTGGTGCTCTTCCAGGACGGCTATTTCCACCGGGAGTTCGTCGACATCCTGGCCCGGGAGCGCGGCGCCGAGGCTGACGTCGCTTTCGAGTCGAACCTGATCCCGCTGACCAAGGCGATCGTCAGCCGCGGCTTCGGGATCACCACCTTCCTGCGCCGGGTGGTGGAGGAGCCGGAGCTGGCGGCGGTGTCCTTCGACCCCCCGGCCTGGCTCGACCTGTCCCTGGCCTGGGCCGAGGGGGCCTACCTGTCGCGGGCCGAGCAGGCCTTCGTCGACTTCGTGCTGGCCAATCGCTGAGGGCCCGGGCTCACCCCTCGCCGCTGAGCAGGGCGTGGGACTCGAGGCGCCTCGCCAGGCGGACGGTATCCAGCGGTCGGCGAGCCTGCCAGAAGTGGCGGCGCCAGTAGCGGTTCTCCAGGGAGGAGAGCTTGACGCCCCGCGAGGTGGAGGCATGCAGGAAGCGACCCTCGCCGACGTAGATGCCGACGTGGCGACTCACCCCGGGCGGGCGAAAGAATACCAGGTCCCCCGGCCGCAGCGCCTTGCGGGCCACCGGCTCGCCCTCGTGCACCTGCTGCAGGGTCGTGCGGGGCAACTCCAGGCGGAAGGTGTCGGCGAACACGTGCTGGACCAGGGCCGAGCAGTCGATGCCACGACGCGTGGTGCCGCCCAGCCGGTAGGGGGTGCCCAGCCAGCGCTGATGCTGGGCCAGCAGGGCACGCCGGATGAGCGCCGGGGGCGGGTTGCGCAGCCCCCGGGCGGCGAGGATGGGATTGTCGACCGGCGACATGCGTGGCCCGCGGTCGAGACCCGGCAGGTCCCGGGCAAAATAGTCCTCCACCGGCTCGGGGCCGCCCCCGGAGGCAGCGCACCCGGCCAGCAGGGCCAGTGACAGCACCGCCAGGAGGTGGCGACTTGATCTCGGGCCTCGCATCCCTGCTTGCACTCCTCTCTTCACGCTTCCTCGCGTTCGGGTCCCGCCGCCGGGCAGGCACGGGCCGCATGATAGCCATCCCGGCGCACGCTGGCGAGCCCTCTCAATGAAGCTGGCGGCCGTCCCCGGGCAGGGTGTCCACGTGCATCGGCGCCCAGTGCCGAGGCCGCGCCCCGGGAAAGTCGAGGCTCGCCCAGGGACCGGCCAGGGGCGGGGCGGCGGCCAGCCAGCTCACCAGGGCCTGGCGGAAGCCGGCCAGGAAGGCCTCGCGCTCCGCCGTCTCGCCCATGAAGAAGGAAAAGCCGGCGTAGAGTCCCCGGGCATATTCTGCCCAGCCGCCATAGTGCTGGGCGGCCAGGCCGTGGGCTCGCTCCAGCCACTTCAGGAACTCCCCCTCGCCGAGCCAGCCCAGCTGACGACCGGCAATCGCCAGGTCCACCGCCTGAGCCAGATCCCAGGCGGCCAGGTCCAGGTCGTTGCAGCCGTCCTCGTCATCGCGCACGCGCTGCAGGCGCAGCAGGTGATTGCGCTCGTCCTCGGCGCACTCGCCGGACTCCAGGGTGGCGATCTCGGAAGCCAGCCGCCCGTGGTTCAGGGTGTAGGGAGCGTAGTTGATCTGGTACTCCTGGCGATCCCCGACCTCCAGCAGGTAGCTGAGGAAATCGCCCAGCTCGGCGGGGCCATGGAGGCCATAGTGGCTGTCGACCCACTCGCGGATCGAGACACACTCCCGCTCGCTCTCCGGCTGGGGCAGGCTCCAGGCGGCACTGTTGAGCGGTCCCACCAGGGCCATGGCGGTGAAGTGCGTCAGGTTCGGACGGGGACCGGGCTCCTGCCATTCCCCGGGCTGCCAGTCCAGCCAGTGAAAGAGGCTGCCCGGGTCGTCCAGGTGCCAGCGGATCTCCGCGACCAGCGAGGGCTGGTCGGGCTCGGGCAGCAGCGCCTCCCAGTGGGCCCAGGCCGACAGCAGGCGACGGGCATCCGGGTAGAAGCGGCACAGCGAGCCATGCAGCGCCGTGGCCAGCGCCGACAGCCGCTGGGCGTCGAACAGCTCGCTGTCCATGGCCATCTGCAGGTGGAAGGCATACTTCTCGGCCATGTGGATGGTTGCGGCGTGGCGACTGCCGCGCCCCAGGGCATCGCGCCCGGCAAGATCGGCCGGAGCAGCGTGGCCGAAGGGCGTCTGGGCCGGCGGCAGGATGCCGTGGGCGGCGTCCGCAGCCAGCTGGTTGAGATGATGGGCCTGGGCCGGTAACCAGTAGCGCGCCAGGGCCTCGGCGCCCTCCTCGGCATGCAGGTCGAGCGTCTCGGCGAGATAGCCACGGGCATCCTCCCGGCGCGCCGAGGGCAGCATCGGAGCGACGCCCTGGCGCCCTGCCAGTTCGGGTTCACGCACGGCGGCCAGCGCCAGCACCCAGTGGCGGGGATCCCGGCGCCAGGCGCGCATGGCCGCCCGCGAGGCCTCCAGGATCGCCTCGTCGACCAGGCCCTGCAGGGGGGGCTTCCAGGGACTCACCGGGGACTGCAACAGCAGCGCCCAGTCGGCGGCAAGGTCGCCGAGCCGGTCATGGCCCTCGAAGAGACTGCGACCACGCTGGTAGGCCCGGGCCAGGGCCGACCAGTCGCTGTAGCGTCGCATTACCAGATCCGCCCCGTGCGCCGCGAAATCACGGGCCTCCGACTCGTCGAGCCAGCCCTGACAGGCACCGGCCCAGGCCAGGTCCACCAGTCGCAGCCAGTCCCAGGCGGCCCACTCCAGGGGCTCGCCACGCTCCACGAACCCGAGCAGCACGCGGCCTGCCGCGACCTCCTGGGGCGCGAGCCCCTCGAGCCAGGCCTGCCGCTGGGGGCCGTCGCCCTCCAGCAGGCGAGTGGCATCGAGGTCCCAGGCCTGCCGGTCCCCCTGGGCGGCCAGCCACAACAGCACCCGGATCAACTCGTCGCGACCGCTGACCCGCCAGTCCTCTGCCAGCCAGGTCGACAGCCCCTGCCAGTCCAGGGTCCCGGCCGGCAGCTCCAGCACCGGGGAAAAGGCCGCGCGCAGCCGCCAGGGCTGCTCCTCGGGCGCCTCGGGCCACAGCACGAGGGGACGGCGGTTGACCACCAGCCATTCCCGCAGCAGGTCCCAGGTCACGCCCTCTCCCTCGTGCTCGAGGGTCGCCAGGGCCTCGCAGGCCTCGCTGAAGCCGTCGTCGCCGCGCACCC
This sequence comes from Halomonas nitroreducens, assembly GCF_003966155.1. Taxonomy (GTDB): domain Bacteria; phylum Pseudomonadota; class Gammaproteobacteria; order Pseudomonadales; family Halomonadaceae; genus Halomonas; species Halomonas nitroreducens. The sequence goes on along the minus strand of NZ_RXNS01000020.1, from coordinate 23,194 downwards.
AGCCCTCGACACTGCGCGCCCGGCACAGGGCCGCGAGCCAGTCGTCCAGTTCATGGTGATGGGCGCAGATCTCCTCGGCCAGGCACTGGGCCCAGTCGCGAGCCCGGGACTCGCTGAGCCATCCCGCCGCCCCGGCCAGCGCCGTGACCTCCAGCGCCGAGAGCAACCGCGCCGGGTCGGGGTCACCGATCTCCAGGGCCTCCAGCAGGCGCCAGCCCAGTTCACCGCGATCGACGACGCCCAGGCTCTTCAGGCGGGCGACGGCCACCTCGGCTTCCAGCGTCAGGGGGTCGGGCGCGAAGGCCCAGTCACACAGCACCAGCTGCTGGGCCCACCAGGCATTCAAGGGATCGACCAAGGCTCACCTCGCCATACTTCCGGATCGGGTAACGGACGCACGCGCCACGGGACGGCCTACGGGCGCCACACACAATAATTCGGCGACATAGTGTAACGGAATCCAGGCGCTCGCGCCGATGCCCTGGATCAGTCCAGGACGATAAGGTTGCACGCGCGGGCTTGGCGTTTTGTTTTAAATAATGCACACTCGTCAAACAACATAACCACCCCGAGTCGGAGAGCCCATGAACGCCGAATCCGAGCTGCTGATCGACAAGGCCTACGTCGCCGGCCAATGGCGCGACGCCGAGCGCCGCTTCCCTGTCACCGACCCGGCCACCGGCGAGGTCCTGGCCGAGGTCCCTGACCTCGGCGCCGAGGATGCCCGGGAGGCCGTAGCCGCCGCCGAGGCCGCCTGGCCGGCCTGGCGTCGCCGGACAGCCAAGGAGCGCGCCGTCCTGCTGCGCGGTTGGTTCGAGCGCATCATGGCCCACCAGGACGAGCTGGCCCGGCTGATGACCCGCGAGCAGGGCAAGCCCCTGGCCGAGTCCCGCGGCGAGGTGGCCTATGGCGCCAGCTTCGTCGAGTTCTACGCCGAGGAGGCCAAGCGCATGGCGGGCGAGACCCTGCCGAGCCACGGCGTGGACAAGCGCATCCTGGTGTTCCGCGAGCCGATCGGGGTGGTCGCGGCGATCACCCCCTGGAACTTCCCCCTGGCGATGATCACCCGCAAGTGCGCCCCGGCGCTGGCCGCCGGCTGCCCGGTGGTGATCAAGCCGGCCGAGGCCACGCCGCTGACCGCCCTGGCACTGGCCAGGCTGGCCGAGGACGCCGGTTTCCCCGCCGGGGTCATCAATGTGGTGACGGCCTCGCGTCCCGCCGAGATCGGCGAGGTGCTGACCACCGACCCGCGGGTGCGCAAGGTCTCCTTCACCGGCTCCACCGCGGTGGGCAAGCGGCTGCTGACCCAGTGTGCCGGCACCGTCAAGAAGGCCTCCATGGAGCTCGGCGGCAATGCGCCCTTCATCGTCTTCGATGATGCCGACCTGGACGCCGCGGTGGAAGGCGCCGTGGCCTCGAAATTCCGCAACTCCGGTCAGACCTGCGTGTGCACCAATCGCCTCCTGGTTCAGGCCGGCGTCTACGAGGCCTTCCTCGACAAGCTGGCGGCCCGGGCGGCCGAACTCCAGGTGGGCAACGGCCTCGACGAGGGCGTGGTCCAGGGGCCGCTGATCAACCAGGCGGCGGTGGACAAGGTCCGCGCCCATATCGCCGATGCCCTGGCCAAGGGTGGCCGGCTGGTCTGTGGTGGCGAACCCCATGCCCGGGGCGGAACCTTCTTCCAGCCCACCGTGATCGGCGAGGTGACCGACACCATGCGCGTCGCCAGCGAGGAGACCTTCGGCCCGCTGGCGCCGGTGTTCCGCTTCGAGCGGGACGAGGATGCCGTGGCCATGGCCAATGCCACCGAGTTCGGCCTGGCCGCCTACTTCTATGCCCGCGACTATCGCCGCATCTGGCGGGTCATGGAGGGCCTGGAATATGGCATGGTGGCGGTGAACGAGGGCATCCTGTCCACCGAACTCGCGCCGTTCGGCGGCGTCAAGGAATCGGGCCTGGGGCGTGAGGGATCGCACCACGGTCTGGACGAGTACACTGAACTAAAATACGTCTGTGTCGGCGGCCTGTAATCGCCCGCAACGCTTTTTCCAACTGGAGGCAACTCATGACTAACGCCCAACTCAACGAGCTCAAGCAGCGCTACGTCGCCAACGGCGCCGCGAGCCCGGCCACTCAATTTGCCGACCGGGCCGAGAATGCCCTGATCTGGGACGCCGACGGCAATCGCATCATCGACTTCGCCGGCGGCATCGGGGTGCTCAACATCGGCCATCGTCACCCCAAGGTGGTCCAGGCGGTCAAGGACCAGCTCGACAAGGTGATGCACACCTGCCAGACCGTGATGCCCTATGAGGGCTACGTGAAGGTGGCCGAGAAGCTCAGCCAGGTCACCCCGGTGCGCGGCCATGCCAAGGTGATGCTGGCCAATTCCGGGGCCGAGGCCCTGGAGAACGCGGTCAAGGTCGCCCGCGCGGCCACCGGCAAGAACAACGTCATCTGCTTCGACGGCGGTTACCACGGTCGCACCTTCATGACCATGGCCATGAACGGCAAGGTCGCACCCTACGCCACCGACTTCGGCAGCATGCCGGGCAATGTCTTCCGCGCGCCCTATCCCGTGCCCTACCACGGGGTCAGCGAGGACGAGGCGCTGCGCGGCCTGAAGATGGCCCTGAAGACCGACGCCAACCCCCGCGACACCGCGGCGATCGTGCTCGAGCCGGTGCTCGGCGAAGGCGGCTTCTACCCGGCGCCCGCCAGCTTCCTCAAGGCGATCCGCGAGCTCTGCGACGAGCACGGCATGCTGATGATCATCGACGAGGTGCAGTCCGGCTTCGGGCGCACCGGCAAGATGTTCGCCATCGAGCACAGCGGCGTGGAACCGGACATCATCACCATGGCCAAGAGCATGGCCGACGGCATGCCGATCTCCGCCGTGGTGGGTACCGACAAGCACATGGACGCCTCCGGCGGCAACTCGCTGGGTGGCACCTACACCGGCAGCCCGGTCTCCTGTGCCGCCACCCTGGCGGTGCTCGAGGTCTTCGAGCAGGAAGGCATCCTCGAGAAGAGCCAGGCCCTCGGCGACAAGCTGGCCCAGCGCTTCGCGAAGTGGGAGCAGGACTTCGCCTGCGTCGACAACGCCCGCAACATGGGGGCCATGGCCGCCATCGACCTGGTCGCCGACAAGGCCCACCACACCCCGGATGCGGACCTGGCCGGCGCCCTGTGCAAGAAGGCCCGCGAGAAGGGCCTGATCCTGCTGTCCTGCGGGCTCTACGGCAACACCATTCGCTTCCTGATGCCGGTCACCATCGAGGACGAGATCCTCGAGGAAGGCCTGGCGATCATCGAGGAGTCCCTCCAGGAGCTGGTGGGCAGCAAGAGCGCCGCCACCGCCTGACCCCCGCGCCGGGGCCTCGCCCCGGCGCCCTGCCCCACCGCCGGACGCGTTCAGGGCGCGTCCGGCTCCTCGCCGGCCAGATGCCCGGCCATCTCCGCCACGCCGATGCGCCGGCTTGCGATGTAGAAGACCTCGTCCCCGGGGTGCACCTGGACATCGTCGTCGGGGTTCAGCGTCGGATGCAGCTCTCCCGCCTGGCGAATGGCGATCAAGGCAGCGCGACAGCGCGCACGTAACCGAGCGGCCAGCCGGTCGACCCGCAGCGACCCCGTCACGCCGTCGAGCCGGGTCGAATACTGGGTCTGCGCCTGGTCGACATCGACCAGCTGGCGCAGGACCTCCTCGCTGCCCGGATCGATGGCGGCCTTCACCAGCATCTTCTGGTGGAGAGAAGGAATCACGTTAACCTTGGGGCAGTGGGTCTCGAGCAGGCGCCCCACCATCTGATTCTTCACGTAGGCCGTGATGATGCAGCGCTCGGCGACGATGGCCGCCAGGTGCATGCACACCAGGTTGGTCTCGCTGTCGTCCTCCACGTCGACCACCACCAGGGCGGCCTCCTTGACCGAGGCCCGCTCGTAGAGGCTCTCGTCGCTCAGGGTGGCGGCCCGGAAGTACTCTACCCCCTGCTCCAGGAAGGGGTTCTTGGCCGGCGCGGCATCGTCCACGCAGAGTGCCAGCAGCTGCCCTTCTCGGGCCTCCTCCCGGACCTGGGCGACCAGCGATTCGGTATAGGCGTTGAAGCCGACGATGACGATATGATCCTGCTGCATGATCGATTGCTCTCCGTAGAGCCGCTTGGTGAACTGGGAGATGACGGAGGCCGAGGCCTTGCCCAGCAGGGTGGCGAACAGCCCGATCCCCGCCGGGATGATGAACAGCGCGACCATCAGCTGCCCGGCCGGGGTCACCGGCGAGCTATCGCCGTAGCCGACCGTGGAGACCGTCACGATCATGTAGTAGAGGAAGCCCGTGGGAGAGGCGACCAGCGCCTGCTCGCCGGTGACCGACAGGCCGGCATAGGCCAGCATCAGGTAGGCGATCAGCAACAGCCCGAGCAACCCCCAGCCCATGTCGGCGATGCCACGTATCAGGGCCGTGCTGATTCGTTTCAACAGGTACATATGTTCCCCATGGCTCTCCCCTCGCCGGCCCCGGACGTCCACCGGCCGGGGCCATTCGCTCCACATCCTAACGCCCGCGACCGGGCTTGTCGCGCGGACCGGGACTGTCATTGCGGCGACCTCGAAGCGTCATCGGCCACCGGCAGGATAGCCGGCACATCCAGTGTGGAAAGGAGGACACCATGGACGTTACCCGCCGGCAGGTATTGGAACTCGGACTCAAGGGAGGCGCCGCCCTGGGCGCCGTGGCGACGGCGCCAGCGATCGTGATGGCGGATGGCCGACGGCCGGTCATGCCCTCGGGCGTGATGAGCGGCGACATGCTCGATGATCGCGTGATGCTCTGGTCGCGGGTCGACCGTCCCGCCCGGATGCTGCTCGAGATCGCCGACAACCCCGACTTCCACGGCGCCCGCTGGCTGCGCGGCCCGGACGCACTGCCCGCCTCCGGGCTCACTGCCAAGCTGGATGTCGACGGCCTCGCCGGCATGGACGAGGTCCACTACCGGGTACGCTTTGCCGCCCTGGGCGACCACCGTGCGCTCAGCGAGCCCGTCAGCGGACGACTTCGCCTGCCCGCGGCGCACCGCCGCGACGTGCGCTTCGTCTGGTCCGGCGATACCGCCGGCCAGGGCTGGGGCATCGACGAGGCCCGCGGCGGCATGTTCAGCTACGAGACGATGCGCCGACAGCGCCCCGATTTCTTTATCCATTCCGGCGATACCGTCTATGCCGATGGCCCCCTGGAGGAGACCGTGGCACTCCCCGACGGCGAGATCTGGCGCAATCTGGTCACCCCCGCCAAGCGCAAGGTGGCCGAGTCCCTCGACGAGTTTCGGGGCCAGCACGTCTACAACCTGAGGGACGCCAATCTGCGGCGCTTCAATGCCGAGGTCCCGATGCTCGCCCAGTGGGACGACCACGAGACGCTCAACAACTGGTATCCCGGCGAGTGGCTCGAGGATGGCCGCTACATGGAGCGCAACGTCCCCCTGCTCGCCGCCCGGGCCCGGCGCGCCTTCCTCGAGCATATGCCGCTGCGCCAACGCCCGGCGGCGCCCGGCCGCATCCATCGGCGCTTTGCCTACGGGCCGAGCCTGGAGGTGTTCATGCTGGACATGCGCTCCTTCCGCGACGCCAACGGCCGTAATCGGTCGGCGGCCGGCGGCGCGCTGCTCGGCGGCGAGCAGCTGGCCTGGCTGCAAGGAGCCCTGCGACGCTCCACGGCGACCTGGAAGATCATCGCCTCCGACATGCCCATCGGCCTGGTCGTGCGGGATGGCGACGCCTTCGAGGCGATGGCCAACGGCGCTCCAGGCGAGCCCTCGGGCCGCGAGGCCGAGCTGGCCGGCCTGCTCAGGACACTGCGCGACGAACGCATCCACAACGTGGTCTGGCTGACCGCCGATGTGCACTACACGGCCGCCCACCACTATGCCCCCGAGCGGGCCCGCTTCAAGGCGTTCGCCCCCTTCTGGGAGTTCGTCAGCGGCCCGCTGCACGCTGGCACCTTTGGTCCGGGCGAGCTGGACGACACCTTCGGGCCGCGGGTGGTCTTCCAGAAGGCGCCGCCCGAGGGACTCGCCAACCTGTCCCCCGCGGCGGGCTACCAGTTCTTCGGCCAGGTCGACCTGGACGGCGAGAGCGAGGCGTTGACCGTGACGCTGATGGATGCGGCAGGCCGGACCCTGCACCGACAGGTGCTCGAGCCGCAGCTCGCCTGATCCCCGCCCCCCGGCCCGCGGTCGGCGGGTCGGGGACGCCCGTCAGGCCTTCTTGGCCTTGGCGATCACCCAGAGCAGTACCACGGCCCCTACCACCGCGGTCACCAGCGAGCCGATGAAGCCCCCGGCCTGGAGGCCAAGAAGGTTGAAGAGGCCGCCGCCGACCACGGCGCCGACGATCCCCACTCCGATGTTGCCCAGCAGGCCGAAGCCGCCGCCGCGCATGATATGGCCGGCGATCCAGCCTGCCAGGCCGCCGATGATCAACCAGGCGATGATGCCCATGCCGTTCTCCTTTGCGGTTGGTGGTCCCATGGATGGTGCCCGCACTCGCGGTCAGAAGGAAGAGCCCGGCCCCTCCAGGAAGGCCAGCTCCTCCGGCGTGGAGGAGCGTCCCAGCACGGCGTTGCGATGGGGATAGCGGCCGAAGCGGGAGAGGATCTCCCGATGCCGCTGCTCGACGCGCAGGTTGTCCTCGAGGCCCGGCTGGTCGAACAGGCGCAGCGCCGCGTCGTGGATGACCAGCGACTCGCTGTGCATGTAGGGCATATAGAGGAAGGCTCGCTCCCGGACGGCGAGTTCGGCATCGACACCTCGGGCCACGGCTTCCTGGGCCAGCACCAGAGCCAGCGGATCGGCGGCAAAGGCCTCGCCGGTGTCGCGATGGATGTGCCGCGAGAACTGGTCGAGCACCAGCACCTCGGCCAGCCGCCCGTGGGCCGTGCAGCGCCACGCCCAGAGCTCCCCCCGACGTGCCGCCGCCAGGGTATCGCGGAAGCGCCGGGCGATCTCGGCGTCAAGCTCGGGATCCTTGCGAAACCACTGGCTCGGGGCGAGCTCACCGAACCAGAAGTCGAGTACCGTCGTGGGCTGCCTGCCGGCCATGGCGCCTCTGCCTCCCTGTCGAGTCGGGCCCCGGGCGGAGCCTGGCTGATATCATCCCCTGCATCGCATCCGCGACATCTCCCCATTCACCGGCAGAAGAGACCCATGACCGCCTATCAACTCCTTCAGATGCTCGGCTACGCCCTCAACATCGTCGGCCTGGTGGTCTGCATCGCCGGCCTGACCCTGGCCAGGCGCGAGCGGCATCGGCTGGTCGGCCGCCTGCTCGCCGTTGTCGGCTTCCTGGTCGCCGCCTCGCCGGTCCTCGTGCAACTACTGGGACTCGTCGAACCCGTGCCCGTGGGCATTGTCCCACCCTCCTGATGCTAGACGAAAGGTGTATAGCGTGCACGGGGCAGTCCTCTAGACTGCCCCGCTCACGTTGTAAACTTACATAAGTTTCAGCTGCATCACTGGACGACGCCGCAATTATTCGCAAAATGTAAGGATTTTTCCTATATGCATGCCCTGACTCTCGCCTCCTTCCTGTTCTTTACGGGGCTTGTCGCCTTCGTGACATGGCGAATCACCCGACGGGACGACCACTCGAGCACCAGCGGCCTGTTCCTGGCCGGGCGTAGCCTGACCTTCCCCTTGATCGCCGGCTCGCTGTTGATGACCAACCTCTCCACCGAGCAGATGGTGGGGCTCAACGGCTCGGCCTTCAACGACGGCCTGAGCGTGATGGCCTGGGAGGTGGTCGCCGTGATCGCCCTGGTCGCGCTGGCACTGTTCTTCCTGCCGCGCTTTCTCAAAAGCGGCATCGCCACCCTGCCGCAGCTGCTGGAGATCCGTTTCGACAAGGGCACCCAGCTGATCTGCAACGTGATCTTTTTGATCGCCTACGCGGTGGTCCTGCTGCCGATCATTCTCTATTCCGGCGCCATGGGCCTGCAGGGCATGCTCGACCTGCACAGCCTGACCGGCATCCAGTCCGATACTGCCCTGCTGTGGCTGACGGTCTGGGTCGTCGGCCTGATCGGCGCCGTCTACGCCCTGTTCGGCGGCCTGCGTACCGTGGCCGTCTCCGATACCCTGAACGGCGTGGGCCTGCTGATCGGCGGCTTCGTGATCGTCTACTTCGGCCTCCAGGCGATCAGCGACGGCAGCGGCGTCATGGCGGGTTGGGACATCCTCAAGCAATCCAATCCCGACAAGCTCGACTCCATCGGCCGGGCCGACCAGCAGGTCCCCTTCTTCACCCTGTTCACCGGGGTCTTTCTGATCAACGTCTTCTACTGGACCACCAACCAGCAGATCATCCAGCGGACCTTCGCCGCCAAGAACCTGGCCGAGGGCCAGAAGGGCGTGCTGCTGACCGGCCTGTTCAAGCTGCTGGGGCCGCTGTACCTGGTGCTGCCGGGCATCATCGCCTACCACCTGTATGCGGATCAGGGCATCGTCGCGGACGAGGCCTACGGCCACCTGGTCTTCAACGTGCTGCCCGCGCCGCTGACCGGCTTCTTCGCGGCGGTGATGGTCGGCGCCATCCTGTCGTCGTTCAACTCGGCCCTGAACTCCACCACCACCCTGTTCAGTCTGGGTCTCTACAAGGCCGTGCTGAACAAGGACGCCAGCGACGAGCAGGTCGTGCGCTCGAGCAAGGTGTTCGGCTGGCTCATGGCCATCGCGGCCATGATCATCGCCCCGCTGCTGGCCGGCCAGGAAAGCCTGTTCGGCTACCTGCAGAAGATGAACGCCATCTACTTCATCCCCATCCTCGCCGTGGTGGTGGTGGGCCTGCTGACCCGTCGCGTCCCGCCCATGGCGGCCAAGGTGGCGCTGGTCGGCGGCTGCCTGCTGATCTTCGCCGGCTACTTCATCCCGCCCTTCGACAAGCTGCCGGTGGTGCTGCACGAGTTCCACTTCGTGGGTCTGGTGTTCGCCCTGCTGGTGGCGGCAATGCTGGTCATCGGCAAGCTGCGGCCCCGGGAGACCCCCTGGGTGCACGAGGACAGCGGCGCGGTCGACCTGACGCCCTGGAAGGGCGCGGTCCCGGCCGGCATCGTGCTGCTGGTCCTGGTGGTCGCGATCTACATTGCCTTCGCCGGCTGACGCCGCCGCGCCCGACCGGCCCCCGCGACGCCCTGCCCCCTGGCAGGGCGTCGCGTTTGCGCCCGTTGCGGCACGGTGGGAAGATTCAGGCTCGTCATCCGCCGGGGAGCGCCAGCATGGGCCTCCCCCTGCCATGGAGGCCCGATGCCCCTCGCCGTGTCCCTGCTGTCGCTGTGCCAGGCCCTGCTGATCAGCGGCAACATCCTGCTGATCGCCGTCTCGCCGCTGATCGGCGCCCAGCTCGCGCCGGCGCCCGCCTGGTCCACCGCGCCGGTAGCGACCCAGTGGCTGGGCCTGATGTGCGCCACCATCCCGGCCTCGCTGATCATGGCACGATTGGGCCGGCGCCGCGGCTTCATGCTCGGCAACCTGCTGGGGCTGGCCGGGGTGGGCCTGGCGATACAGGCCCTGAGCGGCGAGCGCTTCCTGCTGTTCCTGGTGGCCACCTGGCTGATCGGCATCGGCATCGGCTTCGGCCAGCTCTACCGCTTCGCGGCGGTGGAGGCGGCGCCGGCCAGCCTGCGCGACCGCGCCATCGGCCTGGTGATGGGCGGCGGGGTGCTGGCCGCCTTCTTCGGCCCCTGGCTGGCCCGGCACAGCCGGGAGCTGACCGAGGTTCCCTTCCTGGGCAGCTTCCTGGGGCTCGGCGGCCTCTACCTGCTGGCCCTGGTGGTGCTGTCGCTGATCCGCCTGCCTTCGCCGGAGCGCACCCATGGCGGGGGCGAGGCCCGGCCCCTCGGCGAGATCCTGCGCCAGCCGGCCTTTATCGTCGCGGTGACGGCAGCGCTGATCGGCTACGGGGTGATGAACCTGGCGATGACCGCCACGCCCCTGGCGATGTCCGCCCAGGGCCTGCACTTCGATCATGTGGCCACCACCATCCAGTGGCACGTGGTGGCGATGTTCCTGCCCTCCTTCATCACCGGCCGGCTCACCGCCCGCTTCGGTGTCAGCCGCATGATCCTCGCCGGCTGCGCCCTGCTCGTCGCCAGTGCCCTGGTGGCCCACCTCGGGGCGGGGCTCGGCGGTTTCCATGCCGGTCTGATCCTGCTCGGCCTGGGCTGGAACTTCACCTTCCTGCCGGCTACCGGCCTGCTCACCGAGGCCTATCGCCCCGCCGAGAAGGCGCGTACCCAGGCCGCCAACGAGTTCCTGGTCTTCACCACCGTGACGCTGACCGCCCTGCTCGCCGGTCCACTCGTCACCGCGCTGGGCTGGGAGCGACTGAATGCGGTGCTGCTGCCGCTGTGCGTGCTGCCGGTCCTGGCCCTGGCCTGGCGGCACCTTGTGCTGCGCCGTCAGGGCCCCCAGATCACGCCCCATTGATTGCCGACACGGACGCCACACCATGCGCCAACCCCTGACCCGGGAACTGCACGATCTGCTGGAGCGTGGCCGGGACCGCCAGTTGCGCCTGGCGGTGACCGGCCTGTCGCGCTCGGGCAAGACCGCCTTTCTTACCTCGCTGGTCAACCAGCTGCGCCATGCCGGCCTCGAAGCCCGCCTGGACCTGCTGCCGGCCGCCCGGGACGGGCGCCTGCTCGGGGCCCGACGGGTCGAACAGCACGACCTCGGCGTCCCCCGCTTTCCCTTCGACCGGGCCATGTCGGCCCTGGACGACCACCCACCCCGCTGGCCCGAACCCACCCGCGGCATCAGCGAGCTGCGCCTGGTGCTGCGCTACCGGCCGCTCAGGCCCGGACTGATGAGCGGCGAGACCCGCCGCCTGACCCTGGACCTGTTCGACTATCCCGGCGAGTGGCTGCTCGACCTGCCGCTGCTGGGCCACGACTACCCGAGCTGGAGTCGCTCCCAGACCGGCCATGGCGACGCCCGCGAGGCCCTCTTCGCCGACTGGCACCGGGAGGTGGCGACCCTGGACCCCGCGCAGGAGGTCGACGAGGGACGCCTGGCCGAGATCGCCGAGCGCTATGCCGAGGGGCTCAGGGCGGCCCGGGAGGCCGGTTTCTCGGACCTCCAGCCGGGCCGCTTCCTGCTGCCGGGCGAACTCGAGGGGGCCCCGGTGCTGCAGTTCTTCCCCCTGCCGGGCATCGCCGATGCCGACCCCGCGCAGCTGGCCCAGCTGCCGCCGGAGAGTCTCTACGCCACCCTGGCGCGGCGCTTTCGCCACTACCAGCAGCATATCGTGCGGCCCTTCTACCGGGACCACTTCCGCCGCTTCGACCGCCAGATCGTCCTGGTCGACATCCTCGGCGCGCTGAATGCCGGTCCGGAACGCTTCGAGGACCTGTCCCGCGCACTGGGCCGGCTGATGCAGAGCTTCGACTATGGTCGACGCAGCCTGCTGTCGCGGCTGTTCGCCCCGCGGATCGACCGTCTGGCCATCGCCGCCACCAAGGCGGATCATGTCACCCCGGAGCAGCATGCGCGGATGACCGGGCTGCTCGAGACCCTGCTGGCCGAGCCGCTCAAGGACCTGCATTTCGCCAATGTCCCGGTGCGGGCCCTGTCGCTGGCCGCCATTCGCGCTACCGAGGCCCGGGAGGTCAACCACCAGGGCCAGCGGCAATCGGCCCTGCGCGGCACCACCCTGGCGGGCGAGGAAGCCCTGCTGTTCCCCGGTGAGGTGCCGAGCCGCCTGCCCGATGCCGACTTCTGGGCCCGCCAGGGCTTCACCTTCACCGCCTTCCGCCCGCTGCCCCGGGATGGTGGCGCCCTGCCGCACATCCGCATGGACGCCGCCCTGGACTGGCTGATCGGAGACAAGCTGCAATGACCACGTCCCGCGACAGCGACCCCCGTCCGGGTCAACGCTTCACCCTGGACGACCGCCCGGCGCCCGAGCCTCCGGCGCCTGGCCGGACCTTCGCCCCCGAACACGACAGCCGCCCTCTGGCCGTGACCAGCGAGGCCGGGAGCCACGCCGAACAGGCCGTGAGCGCGAGCCTCGCCGCTCCCCGGCGGCGCCGCTGGGGGCTGCTGGTACTGCTGGCCGCAGGGCTCGGGCTCGGCACGGCGGAGCTGCTCCTGTCCCTGCCGACGGCGCTGGCCGCGGACGACTGGCTGGGGCTCGGCTGGGGCCTGGTGGGCCTCGGCGCCATCGCCGTCGGGGCCGGTGCCCTGGGGCGGGAACTGTGGCGGCTGCGGCGACTGCGGCGGCACGAGCGACTGCGCGAGGCCCTGGCCGCCCTGCCCGAGGCCTCGCCGCGCCAGGCCATGGCCACCGCACAGGCCCTGCGCCGGCGCCTGTCCCTGGATGACGACCATCCCCACTGGCGGGGGTTCCTCGCGGCCTGTGAGGCCCATCATGACGGCAGCGACATCCAGGTCCTGCTGGCCCATCACCTGCTGGGGCCGCGGGACCGCGAGGCCCGCCGGCTGATCTCGCGGATGAGCGGCGAGACGGCGGTGATGGTGGCGGTCAGCCCGCTGACCCTGGTGGACATGGCGCTGGTGGCCTGGCGCCATCTGGCGCTCATCGACCGTCTGTGCCGGCTCTACGGGCTCGAGCTGGGCTATGCGGCACGCGTTCGCCTGCTGCGCATGGTGCTGCGCGACATGGCCTTCGCCGGGGCCAGCGAGATGGCCGGCGAGGCGGGCATGGAACTGCTGTCACTGAACCTGGCCGGCCGGCTGTCGACCCGGGCGGGCCAGGGCCTGGGGGTCGGCCTGCTCGGGGCTCGACTGGGCCTGCGGGCCCAGCGGCTGACCCGCCCCCTGGCCTTCGCCGAGGCGGATCGTCCGCGGCTTGCCGACCTGCGCCGGGAGCTATGGGGCCGGCTGCGACGCCTCGAGACTCCGCCGGAGCGGCCCGGAGCTTGATGCAAGTCACCACGGCGAGGCCAAGGACGGCTAGGCTGGAGGATACCCCTAAACGGCAACGCAAGGAGTCTCAGCCCATGTTCCAGTCCATTCTCGTCCCCATCGACGGCTCGGAACACTCGCGCCTGGCCCTCTGTGTGGCCTGCAAGCTGGCCCGCCAGGAAGACGGCCAACTCGTCCTGCTGCACATCCCCGAGGCCCTGGAGCACGAACCCCTGCTGATATGGGGGATCGGCGCGGTCCCCATGGAGGCGACCCTCGAGAAACGCGAGAAGGTCGGTCGGGAAATGCTCGACAAGGCCACCGAGGAGGCCCGCGCGCTCGGCGTCAAGGACGTCGAGACGGTGATCGGCAAGGGCAATCCCGCCCTGAGCATCCTCGACGAGGCCCGGCAGCGCGGGGTGGATGCCATCGTCATGGGCAGTCGCGGACTCGGTGACTTCAAGGGCCTGGTGGTGGGTAGCGTCTCCCACAAGGTCACCCACGGCGCCGAATGCCGCGTGATCACCGTCAACTGAGGCCGGCCGTCACGGCCGGTGACGCCACCGGTCGCAGCCACTAGGCTGACAGAGCAGGTGTCCGCCGCAGCGAGGAGGTGTCTGCCATGTTCCGCTCCATCCTGGTTCCCATCGACGGGTCGCCCCATGCCCGCAAGGCCCTCTCGCTGGCCTGCCAGCTGGCACGCCACCAGGAGGTCTACCTGCTGCTCCTGCACATTCCCGAGGCTCTGCCCCACAACCCGCCGCTGGTCTGGGGCGTCGGCACTCAGGCGGTGGAGGCCTCCCGGGAGGAACGCGCCCGTCACGCTCAACAGATGGTCGAGAAGGCCGCCGAGGAGGCGCGTGATCTGGGCGCTCTCCATGTCGAGATGCTGGTCCGTCAGGGCGACCCCACCCGCACCATCCTCGAGGTAGCCAAGGACCGGGATGTCGATGCCATCCTCATGGGCAGCCGCGGGCTGAGCGACCTGCGCGGGCTGCTCACCGGCAGCGTCTCCCACAAGGTCAGCCATGCCGCCGAGTGCAGCGTGATCACCATGCACTGAGGCCGGCTAGGCCAGGCGTCGTTCCGAGGCGGCATCGAAGAGCACCGCCCGGCGCATGTCCACCCGCAGGGCGATTCGTTCGCCGGGCGTCACTCGGCAGTGCGGGTCGACCCTTGCGGTGATCTCGCCTTCCCCCAGCGGCAGGCGCAGCAGGATGTCGGCCCCGGTTGGCTCGGCCACGCTGACCGTGGCGGCAAGCGGCGTCCCCTCGGCTCGCTCGCCGAGGCGGGCGTCCTCCTCGGTGAAGTGCTCCGGGCGCAGCCCCAGCACCAGCGACCGGCCGACCTGGTCGGCGAGGGCGTCGGTCTCGCGGCTGATCGGCCAGGGCAGCACCAGGTCGTCGGCTCCCGGCGTGGCGACGCGCAGCCGATAGTCACCCGCCTCCCCTTCCAGGGTGGCGGCGATGAAGTTCATCGACGGCGACCCCATGAAGCCGGCCACGAAGATGTCCACCGGATCGTTGTAGATCTCGTCGGGACTCCCCAGCTGGAGGATGCGCCCGTCGCGCATCACCGCGATGCAGTCGGCCAGGGTCATGGCCTCGATCTGGTCATGGGTCACATAGACGATGGTAGTGCCGAGACGCTGGTGGAGCTTCTTGATCTCGGTACGCATCTCCACCCGCAGCTTGGCGTCGAGGTTGGAGAGCGGCTCGTCGAACAGGTAGATCTGCGGCTCCCGGGCCAGGGCGCGGCCCATGGCCACCCGCTGGCGTTGCCCGCCGGAGAGCTGGGACGGCTTGCGCTCGAGCAGGTTCGAGATCTGCAGCAGGTCCGCGACCCGCTCCACCGCGGCCTCGCGCTCGGCCTTGGGGACCTTGCGCATCTCCAGGCCGAAGGCGATATTCTGGCGCACGGTCATGCTCGGGTAGAGGGCATAGGACTGGAAGACCATGGCGATGTCCCGCTCGGCGGGTGTCCGCCAGGTGATCTCCTCGCCGCCGATGTGAATCTCCCCGGAGGTCACCGGCTCGAGCCCGGCGATGGCGTTCATCAGCGTCGACTTGCCGCAGCCCGAGGGGCCGACCAGGATCAGGAACTCCCCGGAGTCGATGGCCAGGCTGACGTCCTTGAGCACCTGGGTGCTGCCGAAGTCCTTGCAGACATGCTGGATTTCCAAAGCTGACATGATGGTTACCTCGTTATTGTTCGACAGTTGATGGCCCAACGAAAAGGCATTGGCGACGGTGCGCAGTCCAGGGCTCGTAAATGCGCCGTTTGACCGGGCTCGCGCGCCAATGCCTGACGCCGTATGGCCGAGCGCAGCCAGTTTCGTCGGCCATTAGCCCTTGACCGAGCCGGCGGTTAGCCCCCGGACGAAATACTTGCCGGCCAGCACGTAGACCACCAGGGTCGGCAGGGCGGCGATCATGGCGGCGGCCATGTCAACGTTGTATTCCTTCACCCCCGTCGAGGTGTTGACCAGGTTGTTCAGGGCCACCGTGACCGGCTGGGTGTCGTGGCCGGAGAAGGCCACGCCGAACAGGAAATCGTTCCAGATCTGGGTGAACTGCCAGATCACCGAGACCACGATGATCGGCGTCGACACCGGCAGCAGGATGCGCCGGAAGATGCGGAAGAAGCCGGCTCCGTCCAGCTTGGCCGCCGACACCAGCTCGTCGGGGATCGACACGTAGAAATTGCGGAAGAACAGCGTCGTGAAGGCCACGCCGAAGATCACGTGGACCAGTATCAGGCCCGCCCGGGAGCTCGACAGCCCGAGCCAGCCGAGCGTCTGGGCCATGGGCAGCAGGATGACCTGGAAGGGGATGAAGCAGCCGAACAGCATCAGCGCGAACAGCAGCTCGGCGCCCTTGAAGCGCCACTTGGTCAGCGCATAGCCGTTGAGTGCCCCCAGCAGGGTGGAGATCGCCACCGCCGGGATGACGATGGCGAAGGAGTTCCAGAAGTAGCCGCCCATCCCTTCGCAGCGCATGCCGGTGCAGGCCTCGCCCCAGGCCTTGACCCAGGGGGCCAGGGTCGGGTTCTCGGGCAGCGTCAGCAGGGTACCGGCGGTGATCTCGTCGAGGGGCTTGAACGAGGTCAGCACCATCACCGCCAGCGGCAGCAGGTAGAACAGGGCCGCGACGCCGAGCGCGGCATAGACCAGGACGCGCAGCAGGCGCGCCATGGGGGTCTGGCGTCGAATCACGTTATCCATGCCGGCGACTCCGCAGTTCGGAATACAGGTAGGGGATGAGGATGGCCAGCACGCCCCCCAGCATCAGCACGGCGCTGGCGGAGCCGAGACCGATCTGGGCCCGGCTGAAGGAATGGGCATACATGAAGGTGGCCGGCAGGTCGGAGGCATAGCCGGGACCGCCGCCGGTCAGCGCCACCACCAGGTCGAAGCTCTTGATGGCGATGTGCGAGAGGATCATCACGGCGCTGAACACCACCGGCCGCAGGCAGGGCAGAATGACCCGCCAGTAGATCCGCGGCAGACTGGCGCCATCGAGCTGGGCGGCCTTGAAGATGCTGTCGTCGATGCCGCGCAACCCGGCCAGGAACAGCGCCATGACGAAGCCCGAGGCCTGCCACACCGCGGCGATGACCAGGGTGTAGACGGCCATGTCGGGATCTACGAGCCAGTCGAAGGTGAAGGTCTCGAAGCCCCAGCCCCGCACCATGGCCTGCAGGCCCAGACCGGGGTTGAGCAGCCATTTCCACACCACCCCGGTGACGATGAACGACAGCGCCATGGGGTAGAGGTAGATGGTGCGCAGCGCTCCCTCCTGGCGGATCCGCTGGTCGAGCAGGATCGCCAGTCCGGCGCCGAGCACCAGGCAGAGCCCGACGAAGAGCCCGCCGAACACCCCGAGGTTGGTGGCCGCCACCCACCAGCGATCGTTGGCCAGCAAGCGGGCGTACTGGGCGAAGCCGACGAAGTCGTAGCTGGGCAACAGCCGGGAATCGGTCAGCGAGAGCACGAAGGTCCACAGCATGAAGCCATAGACGAAGCACAGCGAGATCAGCACCGAGGGCGCCAGCACCAGCTTGGGCAGCCAGGCCTGGAGACGCGCCGTCATGCCGGGCTTGGAGGCAGCCGGACCGGCGCGGCCGGTCCCGGACGCAAGAGTCGAAGTGGTTGTCATGAGAACTTCCTCAGTCTCGAGGTGGAGGGCACCCGCCGAGCGGCGGGCGCCGGGGCGTCGTCACAGGGCCAGGCTGGCGGCCTGGGCCAGCCGCTCGGCGGCCTGGTCGGCGCTCATGTCGCTCGAGTTGAAGTAGTTG
The DNA here is from genome assembly GCF_003966155.1 of Halomonas nitroreducens. Taxonomy (GTDB): domain Bacteria; phylum Pseudomonadota; class Gammaproteobacteria; order Pseudomonadales; family Halomonadaceae; genus Halomonas; species Halomonas nitroreducens. The sequence continues at coordinate 5,981 of NZ_RXNS01000020.1, read as the reverse complement.
GTGATGATATCGAAGAAGGCTCCCTGGACGTCGCTGCGCATGGCCATGCGGTGTGCCATGCTGGGCACCAGTCCCCCCTGGTCGCGGGCGGCCTGGAAGTCGTCCATGGATTTCTGGGCGCAGGCGTCGAAGTCGCTCATGTCGAGGTCGGGGCGGGCCGGGATCGAGCCCTTGAGCTGGTTGAAGGCCTGCTGGAACTCGGGCTCCAGCACCAGGCGGGCCAGGGCGTCCTGGGCCTCCCGGGCAGACGGCTCGCTGAGGCGGAACATGGCGAAGCTGTCGATGTTGAAGGAGAACTCGTCGGCGGTGCCGGGGACGGGCGCACACAGATAGTCCTCGCCGGCCTCGAGGCCCGCGGCGGTGAACTCGCCCTTGGCCCAGTCGCCCATGATCTGCATCGCGGCGTCGCCCTCGATCACCATGGAGGTGGCCAGGTTCCAGTCGCGCCCCGGCATGCCCTCGTCCATCAGCTCGCGCAGGCGCTTGAAGGTGGTCAGGGCCTCGATCATGGTGTCGCTGGTGAGCGCCTCCGCGTCGAGCTCGACGAAGGCACGGCGATAGAAGTCACTGCCTCCCAGGCTCAGCACCACGGTCTCGAAGGTGGTGGCATCCTGCCAGGGCTGGCCGCCATGGGCCAGCGGCACGTACCCCGCCTCGTGCAGGGCCTCGCCGGCGGCGACAGCTCGTCCCAGGTGGTCGGCACCGCGACCCCGGCATCGGCCAGCACCTCGGGGTTGGCCCACAGCCAGTTGACCCGGTGGACGTTGACCGGCACCGCCACGTAGTGGCCGTCGTGGCGCATGATGTCGGCCACCACCTCGGGCAGCAGCGCGTCCCAGTTGCCTTCCTCGGCCACCGGGTCGAGGTTGCCGAGCAGGCCAAGCTCCCCCCACTCCTGGATCTCCGGGCCCTTGATCTGGGCCGCCGCCGGCGGATTGCCGGACATGGCCCGAGACTTGAGCACCGTCATGGCACTGTCGCCGCCCCCGCCGGCCACGGCGAAGTCCTTCCAATTGTGCCCCTCCGCCTCGAGCAGGTCGCGCAGTTCTCCCACCGCCTCGGCCTCCCCGCCGGACGTCCACCAGTGCAGGACCTCGACCTCGCCGGCCTGGACGTGACCGGCGCCCAGGGCACTGGCCATGGCCAGGCTCAGCAGCGACTGGCGAAGCGGGGAAGATCGCTTGAATGCGCGCATGTGACGTGCCTCCTGATTGTTGTTGTCGCGTGCCGCCCGCAACGGCGGCAAGCAACACGCTAGCGCATTCATCGCATCGACAGGGGTTACCTAATACTGGATAGTGTTGCCGGACTATTACGACGCTGAAACATTTCGCCGGGCCAGGGCGGCCATGACGTCGTGGCAGGCCCCCATGGTGTGGTAGTCGACCTTTCCCGCGGGGCTCTTGACGTCGGAGTAGCGACGGTTGTCCGGGGTCAGGATGCGGTACCAGGCGCCGTGGCGATGGTCGATCAGGTGGCGCCAGCTGTAGTCCCAGAGCCGCTCGTACCAGCGCCAGTAGGCGGGCCGTCGGGTGCGCACGCCGAGCAGTGCCGCCGCCGCCAGGCTCTCGGCCTGCACCCAGAAGTACTTGTCGCCGTCGCAGACGCGCTGCGCCGGATCGAGTCCGTAGACCAGACCGCCGTGGGTGCGATCCCAGCCCGCGGCCACGCTGGTCAGGAACAGCCGCTCGGCGGCGGGGATCAGCCACGGCTCGGGTCGATGGCGCTCGAGCATGACCAGCAGCTTGGCCCACTCCGTCTGGTGGCCGACCTGATAGCCCCAGGGGCGAAACAGGTGCGCCGGGGCGTCGCGGTTGTAGTCCCAGTCGGGCCGCCACTGGGCGTCGTAGTGTTCCCAGATCCAGCCGTGAGGATGGTCGCGATTGGCTGATGTGATGGCCCGGGCGATGGCCAGCGCCTGATCGAGGAAGGCGGCGTCGCCGGTGGCCTCGTGGGCGGCGATCAGCGCCTCGCAGCCATGCATGTTGGCGTTCTGGCCGCGATAGGCCGAGACCCGCCAGTGGCGGTCGGCCTCGTCGGCGAAGCGCTGCCAGCGGGGCTCCCAGAAGCGTTTCTGCAGCAGCCGATGGACGGCATGCAGGCCCGCCCGGGCCTCGTCGATGCCGGCCCGCAGCGCCTCGGCATAGGCGAGCAGCACGAAAGCCAGCCCATAGCAGTGGTTCGTGTCGTCCTCCACCACCCCGCCATCCAGGGTCCAGGCGTAGCCCTGGGTAGCGGTCTGGAAGTGCGCCGCCTCCAGGTAGGCCAGACCGTGTCGGGCCCAGTGACGGTACTCGTCGCCACCACCGTGACGGGCGTAACGGGCATAGGTCACCACGTAGCGGGCACTTGACACCAGGTGGCGATGCTCGCGCTCGAGGATGGTACCGTCGTCGAGCAGGTAGTGATAGAAGCCGCCCTGGGGGTCAATGGCGCGGGGATGATAGAAGGCCATGGTCTTGCGGACTTGGGCAGCCAGGAAGGCGGGATCGTAGACGTTCACGGGATTCTCCGGGATGGGTGTCGCGTCCAGCCTCGCGGGGCCGGAGCGATGCCGTGTTGCCGAGTGCTGCGAAGTATTACATGGGCTGAAGACCGGGTCGGGGCAGCTCGAGGCTCACGACCAGCCCACCATCGGGGTGATTGTGCAGGTACAGCCGGCCGCCGTGCGCCTGGAGAATATGCCGGGCGATGCCCAGCCCCAGGCCGCTGCCGCCGGTATGCCGGCTGCGCGAAGGCTCGAGACGCACGAAGGGCGCGAAGACCCGCTCGCGCTGGTGCGCCGGGATGCCCGGGCCATGGTCGCGGATGTCGAGCCTAAGCGCCTGCTCGCCGTCCGCCAGGCTCACCTCGGCGCGCCTGCCATAGAAGATGGCGTTCTCCATCAGGTTGGCCAGGCAGCGCTTGAACGCCAGCGGCTTGACGGCCAGCGGCGCCGCCTCGCCCTCGACCGTCACCTCGCCGCCCTGCAGGCGCAGCCCGTCGGCCAGCTCATCGACCAGCCGCCGGGGATCGACGTCGGCGACCTCCTCGTGCATGTCGAGTCCCTTGACCGAATCCAGGGCACCCCTCACCAGCCGGTCGAGCTCGTCGAGGGAGGCGCAGAAACGATCCCGCTGGGTAGGGTCGTCGAGCATCTCGGCACGCAGCCGCAGGCGCGTTATAGGTGTCTTGAGGTCATGGGAGATCGCCGAGAATAGCCGCTCGCGCTCTTCCAGCTGATGCCGAATGCGTCGCTGCATGCGGTTGAAGGCCGCCGCCGAGGCCGCCACCTCCCGCGGCCCCCTCTCGCCGAGCGGCGGGGCATCCAGGTCGTCACCGAGGCGACGGGCCGCCCCGGCCAGCCGAGCCAGGGTACGGGTGGCGCTGCGGATGCCGAGCCACGACAGGCCGATCACCGTGAGCAGCACCACCAGCAACACGAAGAGCCGGTCCGCCGACAGCCAGTGGCGCCCGTCCAGACCCTCCGGCACCGGCAGCAAGCTGGCCACGTAGAGCCATTGTCGGTCCTCCAGCGGCAGCTGCACCACCAGGATCGGCTGCGACGGAGGCGCCGTCAGCAGGCTGTGCTGGCCCCAGCGTGGTGGCAGGTCGCGCAGCGGCACCTCGTTATTGAGCAGGCGCAGGGTCTCGGGTCGCGAGAACGCCACCACGGCGTCGTTCGCGCCCAGCTCGGCGGCCAGCACCCGGTGGAAATTGTCGATCACCAGCGCCCGGGCGGCCCCCTTGCCCCCGCTCGTCACCGGCAGGCGGTGGTCATTGACGCTGACGAAGAAGCGCGTGCCCCCCATGTCGCGCAGCTGGTCGAGCACGATATGCCGGTAGTCGTAGGGCAGCGAGCGGAAGAACCGCACCGTGGAGGCCACACTGTAGGCCATTTCCCGCGACAGCTCGTCGAGGCGCGCCCGCTGGCTGGCCCTCTCCTGGACGGTCCAGATGGCGTGACTGGCCAGCTGCGCCCCCAGCACCCCCACCACCATGATCAGCAGGAAGCGACCCCGCAGGGTGACGGGCAGCCGGCGCGCCAGGCGACGGCGCCAGCGCGTGCCGAGGCTCACGCGATCACATCCACCCGCGAGGCCAGCACGTAGCCGGCGCCGCGCACGGTACGGATCAGCGGGGATTCCTGGGAATCCTCGCCCAGGCGCTGGCGCAGGCGGCAGACGTGGACATCGATGGAGCGGTCCAGGGGCGGTGCCGGCCGGCCGCGGCTCAACTCGAAGAGTCGGTCGCGTGAGAGCACTTGCTCGGCATGGTCCAGGAAGGCCTGGAGCAGCTGGAAGTCGGCTCCGGACAGGGCGCTGCGCCCTCCCCCCGCATCGATCAGCTCGCGGGTCACGCGATCCAGGCGCCAGTCGCCGAAGGCCACCAGCCGCGCCTGGTCGGGCGCCGCGACGCCAGGACGGCACCGGCGCAGCACGGCCTTGACCCGGGCCAGCAGTTCGCGGGGATTGAAGGGCTTGCCCAGGTAGTCGTCGGCCCCCAGTTCGAGGCCCAGGATGCGGTCGGTCTCGTCGGCACTGGCGGTCAACATGATGATCGGCACCTCGCTGTCCCGGCGCAGGCGACGACAGATGGCGAAGCCGTCGTCGCCGGGCAGCATCAGGTCGAGGATCAGCAGGTCGGGGGTCTCGTGGTCGAGCAGCACGGACAGCGCCGCGGCGTCCTCGGCGACCAGGGCTCGATAGCCATGGCGCCCCAGGTAGTCGGCGAGCAGTTCACGGATCTCGGGGTCGTCGTCGACCACGATCAGGGTGGCAGGAGGTGTCGTCATCGAGCGCCAGGTGATCGACGGCGCCCGGGCGCCGTCGGCAAATGTTGTACTTGTGATCCCAGCATAGCGAGCCCCCCCGCGCCGGACGATACCACCAAGGTGGCAGAGGGGTCAGAGGGCGAAGCGCTCGGCCAGGTGCCGGGCCACTGCGGCCTGGTCATGATGGCCGATCCGCCGGGCCCCGGGGACGGCGTGGTCCAGGGCCGGGTGGCCGTTGGCCGTGATATGGGCTTCGCCGGCCAGGGCCAGCATCTCGGTATCGTTGAGATTGTCGCCGAAGGCCAGACAGCGCTCGGCCGGCACGCCGAGACGCGCCAGCAGCGCCGCCAGGGCCGTGCCCTTGTTGACCCCGGCAGCCATCAGCTCCAGGGATTGGTCCGTGGAGTAGGTGATATGCAGGGCGTCTCCGGCCAGCCGGCGCACCTCGGCCTCCAGCCCGTCCAGGGCCTCGGGTTCCCCGATGTAGAGCACCTTGCCCACCCGCTCGCCATCCAGGGACGCCGGCGGGACGACCCGGTAGGCGAAGCCGGTATGGGCGTGCAGGGCCAACAGCTGAGGCGCCTCGGCGTCGATGACCCACTCATGGTCATGATAGAGGTTGAGCCGGATGTCGTCGGGCCGCGGCAGCGCGATCAGGCGGCGGGCCAGCGCCGCAGGCAGGTGGCGGGCGGCCACCAGGGTCCCGTCGGGCTCATGGGTATAGGCACCGTTGGTGCTGACGAGATGAGCCGCGATATCGAGGCGGTCGCGATACGCCAGCATGTCGCGGTAATGGCGTCCCGAGGCCAGGGCGATATGGTGGCCCCGGGCCGCCAGGGCCCGCAGGGTCTCGACGGTGACATCCGCCAGGGCGTGGTCCGCCCCGAGCAGGGTGCCGTCGAGGTCGCTGACGATAAGATGGGCCGACATGGGCGGTGCTCTCCGCTGGCAAGGGTGTCCGCCCATTCTATCAGTCCTGGGAATGCCCCAGGCCCTCGGGGCGCCGCTCAACCACCGGCGTTGAGGGCATGGGCCAGCGGTGCGGCCCGGTCACCGACCACCAGGTGCCGGACGCCCTCGCCCACCGCCTGGATGCCCTGGCAGCCCAGGGCCGCGAGGGCCTGGTCATCCAGGCGCGTGATGTCGGCCAGTTCGACCCGAAGCCGGGTGCTGGCGCGTGCCTCCAGGCACCGCAAGTTGTCCGCGCCGCCCAGGGCCGCGAGCCAGC
>NZ_RXNS01000001.1 GCF_003966155.1 Halomonas nitroreducens | reverse complement strand
TGCGGGCGGCGAACTCGATGCCCTCGCGACAGCGCCCCTCCTCGCTCAGGAAGTGCAGCGACATGCCGAACAGCAGGGCGTAGAGCAACGTCGGGCCCCCATAATGATCGGCAATGAAGGTGGTCGCCAAGGCAATGGTGATACACACCAGCAAGCCGCGACCAATGGCACGATAGCCGCTAAGTCGCCGAAGCAGCTGAGATCGCCATGCGGAAGTCGACGTCATGAAGCTGTGTGGTTTCATCTTTCGCTCTCCTGGCCCCGTCCCCGGGGCGAGCGTCCCCGGGTTCGGCAAGAGCCGAACCGAGCGAAGGGCTGTTCAAAGGAACGGGGAAGAGTGGGGTGTGGGGTTGGGCATGAAGGCCCGATCGGATTGGCGGGGACCGCTCTCAGCGACCGCCGGCCGCCTCGACAACCTGTTCGGCCAGGACCTGGACGGTATCCACGACAGGGACAGGGACATCGAGGGCATCCCCGATCACCGACAACTCGGTGCAGGCCAGCACCAGCACGTCGGCGCCGCGTTCCTGGAGCTCATCGGCGGCTTTGGTGAAGGCCGCGAGCGTGTCGGGATGCCGCCCCTGGCCCCGCTTGACGGCACGAATCACCTCGAGAACCGATGCCTCGTCCTCGGGATACACCAGGGACAGGCCGCGCGATTCGACAAACCCTTCGTACAGGCCAATCTTGCGCAGTGCCGGGGAGCAGAGCATGCCCACTTTCGCCTTCGGGATACGATCGGCAATGCTGTCCAGCGTGCGCTCGACGATGTGCCAGACCGGGATGTCGACGGCATCCTGGGCGTACTGCCAGTAATAGTGAGCGGTGTTGCAAGGCATCACCAGGAAGGCGGCACCGGCGTGCTCGAGGCGACGCGCCATCTCGGCAATTGCCGGCCCCGGGTTCTCGCCGTCACCCTCGATCAGCGCCTTGATGCGCGAGGGCACCTTGGGATTGTTGTCCACCAGCAGGTGGACATGATCGATATCATCCTCGGCGGGGGTGGCGTCGATGACCCGCTGCATGAAGGTCACGGTGGCGTCGGGCCCCATGCCCCCCAGCACCCCGACAATGGTATGCCGATCAGCAGGTGAAGCTTCAACATCGTGGTCGTGAATCGTCATCGGTTGCCTATCCATTCGTTGTCAGAAGCCAAGCACTGTGGGTAGCCACAGGGAGATCTGGGGGAAGAACGCCAGCACAAGGTCGATCACCACCATGGACCCGACCAGCGGAATGGCGCGCATCGAGATGCGCTCGATGGACACGTTGGCGATGCTGGAACTGATGAACATGTTCTCCCCCAGGGGCGGCGTGGAAAAGCCGATGCCGAGGCTGACCACCAGGACGATGCCGAAGTGGATCGGATCGACGCCCAGCTCCACCATCACGGGCAGGAGCACGGGAGTGACGATCATGATGGTGGCCAGGATCTCGATGAACATGCCCACGATCAGCAGAAAGCCGATCACCAGTACCCAGACCAGCCACAGGCTGCCGGTGATCTGCAGGATGCCCTGGGCGATCATGGCCGGGATGTGATTCTCGACCAGGATGCGACCGAAGGCGGTGGCGGTGAACATGATGATGAGCACGCGCCCGGTCAGCCAGGTCGTACTCTGGAAGGCCTCGTTGAGCCCTCGCAGCGACGACTCCTTGTGGATGAAGACACCCACGAAGAGGGCATAGAAGATGGAAACCACCGCGGCTTCCGTGGGCGTGAACATCCCGGAATAGATGCCGCCCAGGATCACCACTGGCGCCATGATCGACCAGAACCCATCCTTCAGGACCTTGACGATTCGCTTGCGGTCATAGCCGGTGCTTTCGGTCTGGTAACCGTTGCGCTTCGCGGTGATGTAGTTGGCCACGATCAGGCCTGCGCCGAGCAGGATGCCCGGAAACACACCCGCCATGAACAGTGCCGAGATGGATTCGTTGGCGGTGACCCCATAGATCACCAGCGGCATGCTGGGGGGAATGACCACGCCGAGCCCCCCGGCCGTGGCGGTGATCGCCGCGGGATAGCTCTTGCCATATCCCCGCTCGATCATCGCCGGAATCACCAGCATCCCGACCGCGGCCGTGGTCGCGGGGCCGGAGCCGGAAATGGCGCCGAAGAACATGCAGGCCATCACCGCGGCCGCCCCCAGGCCGCCGGCGGCAGGCCCCGCCAGTTCCTCGGCGATATGGATCAGACGACGGGCGATGCCCGCATCCCCCATCAATGCGCCGGCCAGGATGAACGAAGGCAGCGCCATGAGAGGGAATGAATTGATGGCGGAAAAGGCCAGCTCGATGAGCGAGCTGAGATCGTCACCGTTGAGGACGTAGACCGCCATGGAGGCGACCCCGAGGGCCACCACTATAGGCGCGCCAAAGAATAGCAACGCGCCGAACATGGAAAACAGTACCGTTGCGGCCATGGTGCTTACCCCTTGCCTTTGGAGGAGGAATTCCCGGTGGCGTTGGAATCCCCATCGGTGATCTTGCTCACTTCCTGCTGCTCCACGTCGCCGGGCTCGATGCCCTTGACCAGCTTCAGGTACTGGACCTGCAGGACACGAAAGGCCATCAGCACGAAGGCAATGGGAAAGACGAAGTAGACATAAGCCAGGGACCAGCCCAGGGCGGGGGAGTCATACGGAAATTCCAGCAACAGCCCGATCAGGTCCAGGCTTTTCCACGCCAGGACCAGGCAGAACCCTACCCAGATCAGGTCGACCAGCAGCAGCAAGGTATCGGCGATGCGCTTCGGCATCAGGTTGATGTGTGTCTGCAACCGGTTATGGGCACTCAGGTGCGCTGCGTGAGCGGCCCCCAGGAAGACGAACCAGATGAAGGCATAGCGAGCCAACTCCTCGATCCATGCCATACCGATCCCCAGCGTCACCCGCATGACCACCTGAACGAACAACAGCACGACGAACACACCGAGCAGGAAGCGGCAGGCGTAGTCTTCGATATGATTGAGCAGCTTTGCTAACACGAAAGCCTCCTTCCCCAGTGGGAGAACGTGGAGGGAACCGGGCCGAGCGACGCTGGGCCGCCCGGCCCGATCTCACTCAGTGGCCCAGTGCCGTCTGCATTTCCTCGAAGGCTTCCTGACCGCCGATTTCGTCATAGAATTCCGGCCAGACCTCTTCCTTGGCAATGCGAACCCACTCCTCTTCGTCTTCCAGCGTCGAGACCTCGACACCTTCCGCTTCCATGCCGGCACGCGCCTTGGAGGCTTCGGTCAGCTGGAACTGCAGCGCATACAGCTGGGCTTCGAGCCCGGCCCGATCGATGATCGCGCGCTCTTCGTCACTCAGCTTCTCGTAGGTTCTCATCCCCATCACGATCGGCTGGAGGGAGTACTGGTAGTGCACCTCGGTGAGGTAGTCCTGTACCTCGTGGAACTTCATCGTGTAGTTGACGATGTAGGGATTGTCCTGCCCGTCGATCACGCCCTGCTGCAGGCCGGTGAACACTTCGGGCCAGGACATGCTGATCGGGCTGGCCCCCCAGGCCTCGTAGGTGGCCAGCATCAGCTCGTTCTGCGGCACCCGGACCTTGAGGCCTTCGATATCCTCCAGGGTGGTCACGGGGCGCTGGGAGTTGGTGAGATAGCGGAAGTTGGAGTACAGCCAGCTGACGATATGCACGCCGGCTTCTTCTTCGGCGATGGCATTCCAGCGATCCGCCAGCGTCCCGGTGGTGGCCTTGACCGCATCGGCGTGGCTGCGGATCGCGTAGGGCATGGTCAGGGCGCCGAGACGCGGTGCGTAGGGCGTCAGGTTACCCACGCCGATCAGGGCGAAGTCGAGCTTGCCGATGCGGGTATCCTGGATCATCCCTGTCTCGGAGCCGAGCTGGCCGCCGGGAAACAGCTCCACCTGCATCTCGCCGTCGGAGAGTTCCTCGACCAGCTCTTCGAAGCGTTGTGCCAGTGCGCCCTGGTCGGAATCCATCGGATCACCCATGCCGACCTTGAAGGTCTCTGCCTGAGCCGCCTGCGCGGTCAGGGTGGCAAGGATGGCGGAGGTCACAAGAGTTTTCTTGAACATTGTTGTCACTCCAAGTTGCAGAGGGTTGTTGCTACACGTTTGGGGTCGTGTCGGTTGCCTGGTCCATGGCGTCGCCCATCAGCTGGACGATGTCGTCGCAGTCCTGTTCATCAAAGGTCAAGGGCAGTCGCAGATCGCATAGCGTGGCCAGGATGCGATCGGCGTTCGGCAGCGGACGGGTAGAGGTCAGGTAGCCCCAGCTGTCGTAGCGGCTCGTGTAGTCCTCGGGCTGCGCCTTGCCGTACCACTTGAGAGGAATGCCGCGCGCCTCGCAGCCGGAGATGAACCGCGCGAGCTGATCGCGGGTCAGGGACGGCAGCCGGAACTGAAGCGAACTGCCCACGAAATCCTCTTTGTCAGGCCGGGGAATCGTCTGGACGAGGGCCCTCTCGGCCAGCCCCGCTTCCAGGCGGCGATAGAGGGCATTCCAGCGTTCCTTGCGCGACTCGAGCTCGGCCAGCTGCGGGCGCAGCAGCGCCGCGCGCAGGTTGTCCATCCGTCCGCTCATGTTGGGGGTCACCAGCCGAGTCTCGCGAAACGTCTCGGGGGCCGGTGCCGCAAGGTGACGGTCATAGAGCATGTAGGAGCCGGACATGATCACCGCGCGGCGCATCACCTCGGGGTCTTGCGTGCTCAGCAAGCCGCCCTCTCCCGAGTTGAGATGCTTGTAGGTCTGGGTGCTGAAGCAGCCCACCTTGCCGAAGGTGCCGCTCGGTCTGCCGTCGAAGGTAGCGCCCATGGTATGAGCGCAGTCCTCGATCAAGGTGATGCCCTGGGCCTCGCATACGGACACGATGGCCTCCATGTCACCAATATGGCCGCGCATGTGCGACAGCACGAAGAAGCGTGCCCCCGATTCGCGTGCCGCGGCGGCGAGGTCATCGGGATCGACGGTGGTATCTTCGAGGATGTCCACCAGCACGGCCTCGCCGCCCGCCGCATGGATGCTGCCCGGCACCGGCGACAGCGTGAAGGCGTTGCACAGCACCGCATCCCCGTGCTCGAGCCCGCAGGCGCGCAGCGCCAGCTGAAGCGCATACCCCCCGGAGGCGCAGGCCAGCACGAAGGGGACCCCGAGACTGTCGGCGAACTCCTGCTCCAGTAACGCAGTCTCCCCCTTCTCGCCCTCGACCAGGTTGTAGCGATGGAGCCGACCGGTGCGCATGACCGCCACCGCGGCCTCGATCGCGGCCTCGGAGATCGGCTCCTGCTGGGTAAAGGATTTCGCGAAACGGCGCATGGGACCTACCTCAATAGCGCTGCTGGTGATGAACGGGGAAATCCCACTGCTCATCGGGAAAGTACTTGGTCAGGCGCCAATCGCAGGCGCGGGCATGACCTTCCATCCCTTCGGTGCGCGAAATGCGCGATCCCACGGCGCTGAAGGTGCGATTTGCCTGTTCACTCAGCTGCTGGGTGGTCAGCACCTTCAGGAACTTGTGCACGTTCAGGCCACCGCTATAACGGCCGGCGCGCTTGGTCGGCAGGATGTGGTTGGTGCCCGAGCACTTGTCGCCGTGGGTCACGGTGCTGCCCTCGCCGAGGAACAACGAGCCGTAGTTGCTCAGGTGCTCCTTCCACCAGTCGAGCTCCTCGCACAGCACCTGCAGGTGCTCGCAGGCGTAACGATCACTGATCTCGACGATCTCCTCGCGGCTGTCACCCAGGATCACCTCGCCGTGATCGCGCCAGGCGGCATGGATCACCTCGGCATTGGGCATGTCATCGGCGACCTTGGGCACCAGCTCGATGACCCTGCGCCCCAGGGCCTCGCTGGTGGTGAAGAGCCACACCGGTGAGTTGGTGCCGTGCTCGGCCTGGGAGACCAGGTCGACGGCAATGGTCATGGGATCCGCCGAGTCATCGGCGATGACCGCCGACTCCGTCGGTCCGGCAAAGACGTCGATGCCGACCTCGCCGAACAGCAGACGCTTCGCCTCGGCCACATAGGCGTTGCCCGGCCCCACCAGAATGTCGGCCTCACGACCGCCAAAGAGACCGAAGGCCATGCTCGCCATGGCGTGAACGCCGCCCATCTCGAGGATCACGTCGGCGCCGGCGACATCGAGGGCGTAGACCACGGCCGGGTTGATGCTGTCACCGCGGGGCGGTGAGCAAGCCACCACATGGGGTACTCCCGCCGCCTTGGCCGTCGCCACGCTCATCAGGGCCGAGGCCGCATGCGCATAGCGCCCTCCCGGGATATAGCACCCGGCACAGCCGACCGGCAGCACCCGTTGCCCCAGGAGCACGCCTGGCTCGGTTTCGATCTCGAAGGACGTGAGGCTATCGCGCTGCGCCTCGGCGAAGCGGCGGACCTGGCGATGCGCAAAGTCGATGTCGTCCTTGACCGACTGGGGCACGCTGTCGATGAGTCGCTGGCGCTTCTCGTCGCTGAGGACGAAATCGGCAGTCCAGCCATCGAACTTCTCGGCGTACTCGCGCACGGCCTGTTCGCCACGTTCACGGATATCGTCGAGCATTTGCTTCACCGCAGTGGTGACGCGGTGGTCTTCGGCAGCGACGCCCGCGGCGCCCTCCGCCGACTTGAGATGTCGAATTGTCATTGTGGTCTCCGCCATGGAGCTAACGTACTGGAGCGACTTTGGATCCCCCCAGGGAACGTACCCTGGGGGCTGGACCACCTGGCAGTCAGAGCGCCAGGATCAAGCCTGGTAGTCGGAAAAGCCGAAGGCGTCGGGATAACCAAAGAGGGCGACACTGCCGCCGGTATGCAGGAACACGACGTTCTCGCCTTCCTTGAAATGGCCCTGGCGGATCAGGTCGATCAGGCCGGCCATACCTTTCCCAGAGTAGACGGGGTCGAGCAGGATGCCCTCGTGGCGCGCCAGCAGCGTCACGGCTTCGACCATGCTCTCGGTCGGGATGCCATAGCCCTCGCCGACATAGTCACAGTTGGCGACCACCTGCTCTCGGGCCACGACACCGGAGAGTCCGAGCTTGGCTTCCGTCTTCTGCGCCAGCGCGAAGACGTTGGCCTCCTGCTTGTCCTTGGGGGCGCGGACACCGACACCCAGCACCGGAATGCCGGCATTGCAGGCGGCCAGTCCTGTCACCAGGCCGGCCTGGGTGCCGGCACTACCGGTGGCATGCACCAGGTGATCCACCTGCAGGCCCATGTCGTTGACCTGTGCCAGCAACTCCAGGGCAGCATTGACGTAGCCCAGGGCGCCGATCTCGTTGGAACCGCCGCCGGGAATGATGTAGGGCGTCTTGCCCTCCCCCTTCAGCTGCTCGGCCAGGGCCTCCATTTCGGCCGCCATGTCGGCGCCGCCGGGCCGCTTGCTGACGGTGGCGCCGTGCAGCTGGTCCAGGAAGACGTTGCCGTTGTAGTTGTAGGCGGGATCGTCGCTGCCCGTGCGGTCCTCGAGCAGGATGTGGCACTCCAGCCCCAGCTTGCAGGCCGCCGCCACGGTCTGGCGGGCATGGTTCGACTGGGTCGCCCCCTGGGTGATGATGGTGTCGGCGCCCTTCTCCAGTGCATCGGCCATCAGGAACTCGAGTTTGCGGGTCTTGTTGCCGCCCGTGGACAGTCCCGTGCAGTCGTCGCGCTTGATCCACAGGCGCGGGCCGCCCAGCAGCCGGCTCAGGTTGTCCATGGGCTCCAGCGGCGTCGGCAGGTGGCCGAGTCGAACACGGGGAAAGCGAGAAAGGTGCATACGAGCCTCCAGGCGAGTAATTTTTTGCATAAGCGTGCTCTCGTGATGACCATCGCCAAAATGACGGTGAACCAGAGTTCGCCAACGACGGGTCTGACATCAAGCTAATCCCTATGACTTTGCCTGGACCAATGCCAAGATACTCAGGCGCGGTTACTTTTTTGCATACGACGCCAGAATCACTACACCTGTTCACGAGCCCGGCAAATTGCCATGAAAATTGAGTGGATTGAGGATTTTCTTGCTTTGATCGACGCGGGGACATTTTCGCAGGCTGCCGAGCTGCGGCATGTCACCCAGCCGGCGTTCTCGCGCCGGATACGCCAGCTGGAAGATTGGCTGGGGGTCGAGCTGATCGACCGCAGCTCCGCTCGGCTGTCGCTCACCGCGCATGCACAGGCCTATGAAGCCCCGCTACGGGACTGGCTGGCGCGGCTCTATGCCATGCGCGGTCGCATACGCGCCGATGCCATGCATGGCCCCCGGGCGATATTGACCACCCAGCACACCCTGACCGTCAGCTACCTGCCCAGGCTTCTCCGCTACTTCCGCCACCGCGCCCCGGAGGCTCGACTGCAAGTGAGCTCCTCCGATCGCAGTGACTGCATCCGCGGCTTCCAGCGCGGTGAGGCGGACTTGCTGCTGTGCAGTGAACTGGAGGGCACGCCCCTGTTCACGGATCGTGCCGAGATAGAGCGTGTGCCACTGGGAACGGAGCAATTGATCCCCGTCTGCGCCGCAGACCGGCTGGGACAGCCGGTATTCGATCTGGCGCGCGAGACCCGCCTGCCGCTGATCGGCTACGATGCCGGCAGCTTCCTGGGAGGGATCCTGGCCACTCCTTACCAGCTCAACCTTCAGCGCCGGTACGATGTCGAGCTGGTCTGCGAGACCGCCTTCACGATCGGCATTCGGGAGCTGTCCCTGGCAGGACTGGGGATCGGCTGGCTGCCCCATGGCCTGATCGAGGAAGACCTGGAGGCAGGCAAGCTGGTGTCCCTGGTGGAATCACTGGGGGGGCCCAACATGGTCGTTGCGTGTTACCGGCAAGCCGGAGACGGTGCCACCACGGCGGATACGCTATGGCAGCTGATCAATGATCGCCCCCCGACCGTCTAGGGCAGAACGGGAGCTCGATTCGAGGCGCTACCCGGCACAGGCGACAGGGATGCACATGGGGGAATCCCGATACGGGAACGGCCGCCGCTAACCGATTCACGTCCGGGCGAGTCATGCCTCCGCCGGATGGGCCACCACGCGATCCCGCCCCTGGCGCTTGGCCGCATAGCTGGCGGCGTCGGCACGCCCGATCACCTCGGCGATGCGCTGGTCGGTCTCCGCGAGGCTGGCCACGCCGAGGCTCAGGGTGACCCGGTACTCCTGCCCCTGGTGACTGACGGCCACCTCGCGCACCGCGTCGCGCAGCGACTCGGCAATCCTGGACGCCTGGGCGTGGGTGCAGCTGGGCAGCAGGACGGCGAACTCGTCGCCCCCCTGGCGCGCCACATAGTCGCTGCGCCGCACCTCCCAGGACACCACCTGAGCGATGCGGCGCAGCATCTCGTCGCCCAGGGCATGCCCCCCTTCGTCATTGATCGGCTTGAAGTGATCCAGGTCGAAGAGGATCAACGACGAGGGCGTGCCGGTCTTGCGGCAGTCGGCCAGGGTTTCCTCGAGGCGACGCTCGAAACCGCGACGGTTGAGCAGGCCGGTCAGCGGGTCGTGTTCGGCCTCCCACTGGCGCAGCGCCTCTTCTTCGCGGCGCTCGGTAATATCCTTCACCGTGCCGACGAAGCCGAGGGTCTCCCCATCGATCGCCACCCGGCTGGCATGGACCTCCAGCCACAGCAGGTCGCCCCCCTTGCGGTAGTAGCGGAACTGCTGGAGGAAGTCCTCACCGCTCGCCATGCTGTATTGCCACAGGTCCAGGGCGGACTGGCGGTCGTCGGGATGGATATGCCCCAGCCACACATGCTGACGCTGATGTGCCTGGTCATAACCGGTCAGCTCGACCAGGGCCGCGTTCATGAAGGCGATATGGCCCGCCGTGTCGGTCACGAACATGCCCACCGGCGACGAGGCCAGGATGGCATCGAGGAAGGCCTGGCGATCCCTGAGCTGTGCCAGGGCCTTGCCACGTTCCACCTCGACCCGATTGAAGGTATCGGCGACCTGGCGCAGCTCCTGCATCCCGGTGGACAGCGCCACTCGATGTCGCCGGCCTTGCCCGACGGCCTCGATCTGGCGCTCGAGCTGGAAGAGGGGACGCAGCGCGAGCCACAGCAGCCAGCTCATCAACGGCAGCATCAGGGCCGTGACCAGCAGGACCCTCCAGCCCAGGTGCTCCAGCCAGCGCTGGAGGGGAGCCATCACCTGGCCCTGGGGCAAGGCGACGCCGACGACCCAGTCGGCGGGCCAGATCTGGCGGTAGGCCTGGTAGGCATCACCCCCGGACAGCACCGGCCCCTGCCCCTCCCCTTCCCAGCCATCCAGCGCCAGCTCCAGCCAGGGATTGAACGCCGCATCCGGGACGGCAGAAAAGATGCGGTCCCGGTCAGGATGGAAGAGGAAGGTGCCGGAGGCGCTCATCACCGCCGCGAAGCCCTCCTGCCCCAATCGCAGCCGGTCCAGCCGCTCGAACAGACCGCCGCCACGCAACCTGAGGACCCCACCCACGAGCCCCTCGAAGCGCCCTGCCCGGTCGAGCCGCGGCACCGCGAACAGCACCAGGGGCGCCCCACTGGCCTTGCCGCGAATGGGCTCGCTGACATGGGGGCGCTTGAAGGCACGCACATGACGGAAATAGTCACGATCGGCGATCGCGACGCCCTGGAACCGACGGCGATCGGGCCAGGCGGCCTGGATGTCGCCCACGGCATCGGCCACCAGCAGGCCGTCGAACCATTCCAGCAGGGCATCGTTGCCCCGCAGCTCGTCGCCGAGGCGGGCTCCGCCTTGATCCTGCTGTGACTGCAGGCGCTCGGCCAGTCGCTGCAGGGCCTGAAGGCGCGACTCGACCTGGCCCGTCAGCTCATCGGCGATCAGGCGCGCCTCGTAACGCAGGTGGGCCCGGTTGGACGCCTCGAGCAGTGACTCCCCCGACTGCCAGCCGAACCCCAGCAGCAGGGCCAGGACCACCAGCCAGGTCATGGCCAGTCCCGTCAGCAGGCGGCCCTTCAGTGAAAGCAGCGTCTTCACGTAGGTGGAAGGGTGTAGGGTCACGCGTCACCTTGGAGCCAGGGGAGTGTGACGAATCTATCAGTCATTGCTGATCCTAACATTCAAGTGTCGTGATCAATTGACCGAATAGCCAGGTTTGATGCGCGCATCTAGCGGGGCGAGGCGATAACGTCGTTGGCCATGGCGAAACACCTACACGATGGGTCGCAGTTCCCTGACACTCTCCCCCACCGCAGCCGGGAGGCGCCCGGCGGACCCTGGAGTGAAAGGCGGGGCGTAACGCGCCCTGACGAGACTGCGCTCCCGGCCCTGTCGAGCCGACTGGCCGGTCTGGCCCATTCTCCATTCGATCGCCGGCTCATTCTTTTGTCGTAATTGGATATCTTACGTTTGTCATCCTTTGCCGACACGGCTAGTTTCTTACGTTGACGTAAACGTCATCAGGTAATCATAACAACTTCATGCCTTGGCCAACGCAGGGCCTCTCAGGCACAACAACAAGGAACGGCAAGTGATCAAGCACAACAAGATCAAGCAAATCGCACTGTCTACTACCGGCGCACTGGCCTTGGCCGTGTCGGGCGCCTCCCATGCCGTCGACCTCTCGCCCATCGACGGCGTCACGGTCTCGATCGGCGGCTACACGAAGCTCGACATGATCTACAACGTCAATGAAGACCTCGGCGACGCCATGAACATCAGCGCGGTGAATACCGGCGCCGACGAGGACAGCGAGGTCGAGGGCAGCACCCGCTTCCATGCCCGCCAGACCCGCTTCTGGCTCAACACCTCCAGCGAGATCCAGGGCAGCGAGCTCAAGACCCGCGTCGAGGCCGACTTCTTCTCGGGCAACCCCGACTCCGGCTTCAACGAGGTCGTCAGCAATTCCACCCAGCTGCGCCTGCGCCATGCCTACGGCTCCTGGAACGGCATCCTGGCCGGCCAGACCTGGTCGAACTTCATGCCGCTGGTCGCCCTGCCGCCGACCCTGGACTTCAATGGCCCGGCCGGCTACATCTTCAACCGCCAGGCGCAGCTGCGCTACTCGACAGGGGGCTTCTCCATCGCCCTGGAGAACCCGGAATCCGCCATTGCCGGCACCTCCGACGATAATGATCCGCTGCCCGACCTCACGGCCAAGTACCAGAGCAGTGCCGGCCCCCTGTCCTACTCCCTGTCGGGTGTCGTCACCCAGCTCGAGACCGACGACGGCACCAGCGACGACTCCGAGACCGGCTATGGCGTCATGCTCGCCGCCTCGACCAAGCTCGGCGGCGCCAGGATCGGCGGCAATCTCGGCTACACCGACGGCGCCAACCGCTACCTCTTCAACTCGGCCGCGCCCTTCCAGAACGGCTATGTCGACGCCACCGGTAGCATCGAGACCGTCGCTCAGATGGATGCCATGGGCTTCGTCGACGTGCCGCTCTCCGGCAAGCTCAATGGTCTGCTCGCCGTGGGCTACAGCGGCGGCGACGCCGATGACGAGGCGGCCGCCCAGGCCGCGGGCTTCCGGGACAGCACCATGAGCGTGCATGCCAACCTGCGCTACCAGGCATCCAAGCGCATCATGTACGGCATCGAGTACCAGCATGCCCGCGCCGACGAGTACGACGGTACCGACGGCGATGCCAACCGCGTGCAGGTCAGCGCCCAGTACACCTTCTGACCCGGGAAGACGGCAACGCCCGACCTCCCGCGATCATTGCGACAGCACCCCGCAGACCACGCTTCGACCCTCGATCCTTGCCCCGGCCCGCCGCCGGGGCTTTTTCATGCAACCCCACGCCGGCACTGGCCTATTGTCGAAGCGCAAGGGCAGGAGGCCGCAGTGCGCCGCCAGGCCAGGGGCATTCTCGCGCCGAACTGACGAAGATCAGCAGCAGCCAGCGGGACTCTCTGCTATACCTCGAATACGTCTCTGCTAAACCAGCTGTAAGGAATGCGATGGCGGAGGCACTAAGCGAACAAGACCTGACGGCAGGTCCCACGTTCAACCCACCGACCGAGAGGTGCCTCATGAACATCAAGTCTCTGACTGCCGGCTTCCTGGCCATGCTGATGATGGGTGGTGCCGCCTATGCCATGGACTCCGAAGCCATCGAGAAACACATGGAGGAGATCAACCAGAAGGCCGACGCCGCCGCCGATCAGGATCGCGTCGAGGCCCTGGAGCAACAGGTCCAGGACCTGCAGGAGCTGATCCAGATGATGCTGGAGGAAGAGCAGGCCAGCTGAGCCGGCCTTGCTGGCAGACCATCAAGGGGGCCCGCGCAAGCGGGCCCCGCTTCTTTTCGGCGGCGCCTGCCGGTTAGCGGCGCCGCTCGACCCGGAGCTCGTAGTTGTTGACCCCGGAGTGGGCCGAGCCGAACTTCTGGCCCTGGACGCGGATCCGGTAGCGGCCCGGCGACAGCATGGTCTCGAGGTCCACGTCGCCATCGAAGCCCTGGCCGGCCCCCTCGGCCACGACCCGGCCGGAGGCGTCCAGCACCTCGAGGGCGATGCGGTAGGTGTCCTCGTAGCCGGTCGGGTAGGTGGAGGTGGTGATCGCCACGCTGCCCTGCTCGGCCATCTCGAAGGTCAGCACCTCGCCCCGGGCACGGATCTTCACGTCGGTGACGATGGTCTCGTAGCCCTGGCGTGAGGCGGGCTCGCCGACCGGCTCGGCCTCGCCTCCCTCGCGGGATGCCTGGGTGGCGGCGGCAGCGGCGCCGCTCGTCGCGGCCGAGACACCAGCGGCGCCGGCGGTGCCGGGCTCGGAGGTCGAGGCAGTGGCGGCCGCTTCGCCGGCATCCGCGGCCGTCTCCGCCGAGCCGCCCAGGGTCGCCACGGCCTCATCGCCCTTCACGAACACCGAGCGGGCGCCCTCGCGCTTGTCGCCGGTGAAGAAGATGCCCTCGCCGTCGCTGACCCCCTCCGCCAGGCGTTGCCCCTGCTCGTCCAGCCCCACGATATTGATGGAATAGCCGTCCCCGGCCCGGCCGCGGGTGCCGAAGCGCTGGGCCTCGACGCGCAGCACATAGTCACCGGGCGCGAGGCGCTGGCGCAGCGCCAGGCCGCCGTTCTGCCCCAGCGCCTCGCTGCGGGCGATCACCTGGCCCTGGGCATCCTCGAGCACGGCGGCGATGCGATAGTCCTCGGAGTAGCCGGCGGTGACCCGACTCTCGAAGAGGTAGGTTCCCGCCTCGGTCACCGAAAAGTCGTGGGCGTTGGCGCCGCCGAACAGGAAACTGCGGCTGTGGGCATCGGTCTCGGCCTGGAAGAAGCCGGTCAGGTCGAGCTGACGCCCCTCCTCGCGGAATCGCTCCTCCATCACGCTGTCGGCGGCGACCGGCGTGGCCGCCAGGCTCAGCGCCAGCAGGCCGGCCGTCACTATCGGCTGTTTCATGGAACCTCGCTTGCGTTCGTTCATGCCCAATGAAAAAAGCCGATCCCGGGGGATCGGCTTTCGTTGTTCTACCCTTGTCGCAGGATACACCCGCGACCGGACTTAGAACAGGTAGGTCACACCCACGGCGCCGCCGTCACCTTCGTCGTCATTGCGATCGTAGAAGGCCAGCTCGGCCCAGGTGTACATGGCGTCGGAGATGTTGTAGGTGGCACCGACGATGACTTCGTTGTAGCTCTCGTCGTTGTCCTCGTTCGGGAAGTCGCCGCTGGTGAAGGCGTCGTCGGCGGTGTCGGTGAAGTCATCACCACCCACGTCGACGTACTGGTAGGCGGCGTAGATGTCGCCCATGCCGTAGCCGTAGCGGGCGCCCAGGCCGTAGAAGTTGACGTCGTCGAAGTTCTCGTTATCGGCTTCGAAGCGCTCGAGCTTCAGGGCCACGCGCAGGGTGTTCCAGGTGTACTGGCCGGTGATGCCGTACTGGTCGCCGGCATCAAAATCTTCGCCGGTGCTGGCGACAGTGGCGTCGTAGATGCCCAGGTCGTCATAGGTCGCGGCGATGGAGAAGGCGCCGACGGTGTACTTGGCGCCACCGAAGAAGGACGCACGGCTCTCGACGTCAACCAGGCCGCTGGTCTCTTCGGCTTCACCCTTGTACTGGGTACCCACGGCGAACTGCAGGCCGGAGAAGGACGGAGAGGTGTAGGTCACCTTGTCGCCTTCGCGGTCGCCGGTGCCGTAGAAGTCAACGATCTCGCTGTTGGAGTCGGTGACGTCGAAGAACTCGTTGTTGGTGATCGGGTCCTGGATCCAGTCGTCGATCAGCGGATCGTAGGAGCCGAGACGCACGTCACCGAAGTTGCCCTTCAGGCCGACATAGGCCTGGTCGCCGGAGTCGCGACCCGCGACCTTGATCTCGTCGGCCTTGAAGTCGTCGAACTCGAGCTTCAGGTAGCCGGTCAGGCCGTCGTAGATGACGTGCTCGGCGGCGAAGCCGAAGGTGGAGCCGTTGTCGGCAATCTCGTCGGCATCGTCGTTGTCGCCGGCGCCGGTGTCGACGTTGTAGTAGGCGATCTGGATGTTGCCGTACAGGTCGAGCTTGGTGCCGTCCTGGTTATAGACAGTGGCGGCCTGGGCGCCGGAGGCAGCCATGGCACCGGCGATGGCAGTCGCTAACAGTGTCTTTTTCATTGCGATAATCCTTATGACTAGCTTGCTGTTTCGATCGTTGCTGCCTGCTCTTTGGTGAGTCAGTGCAGATGGCATGCCGGTCTTGGTGCCGGTTCTCGTTGCTGCCCTGTCCCTCACGGGAGGTGGCAGTCAGCGAGCCAGACCTCGGCAACGCCTAGTTATAGTCCAATGCTCGCACGAGGAACTCTATACCGTGATTCGCGGGAGCGCAACAAGAAAAAAACACTGTTTTCCTTCGTCACATTCCCCGCTGGCGGCGATTTCCCCTGCGATGACGGCCAGGGCGCCCTCCCGGCGGACCTACCGCCGCTACCGGGCCAGGATATGGCGCGACACCGGGCCCGAGGCCCTCTGTCGTCACCACAGACCAAAACGCATGGTAGCGATGAGCGGGTTCATCATGCCCCGCTGATATGACGCTTTCAAGTCAGCAGACGCTGAAAAGCCTGTCCGGCTGTCAACGTTCGCCAGGCGCCCGCGTCAGCGGGCGTTATGGCGGGCCAGCAGCTCGCCCAGCTTGCGCTGCAGGCGGCTGTCGTCCGGCTCGTCGGTAGCCGGGGCGGTGGGGGCTGGCGGGGCGGGCTCGGGACGCGCCGCGGGCTCGGCGGCGGCGCCGGAGGCCTGGGTCTCCTGGCGGGCCCGGGAGCGCCGCTTGGTCGCACGGGGCTTGCCGGGCTTGCCCTTGGGCGGGCGGTCGGCCTGGAGGCGCTCGAGCTTCTTGTGGGCGTGCTCGGCGGCGCCGGCATCGACCTGGCCGGCCGGGTGGCCGGCGAGGTCGATGCGCTCGGCCCCTTCGCGGACCGACTTGAGGTAGCGAGGCAGGTTGACGTAACAGGCCAGGGCACGCCGCACCAGCTTCTCCGGCCAGGGCTCCAGGGCGGCCAGGTCCTCGTGGATGCCGACCTTGAGGGGGCGCGTATGGCCCTTGAAGAAGGCGGCGTCATAGCGCCGATACCATTGCCTCAGCAGGGCCTGGGGAGACGGCGCCTCGCCGATGGGCAGGTCGGCCTGGGGCGTCGCCGCGGGGGCGCCGACGTCCGTGGCCGCGGCTTCGGCGGGCGGTGTCGGGGCATCGGGGGTATCGTGATGCTCGTCGGACGACGCCGGGGAAGCACGATGATGGCCGATGAGCGCGGAGAGGCCCCGGGCCTGGCGGCCCGGGCGCTGGAAGACCGGGGCCGGTGCGCCGCTGGCCAGGCGTTCCTGCAGGCGGTGATTGTGGCCTTCCAGCTCGCGGTTCTGCTCGTCGAGCTCGCGGTTCTCTTCCTCCAACTCGAGCCGGGCGGCCTCCGTGTCGGCCAGGCGCCGCTCGAGCGCTTCCAGCCGGCTCGCCAGGGCCTGGCGCTGCGCCGCCTCCTCGCGCACCTCGGCCGCCAGCTGCGCATTGTGCGCCTCGAGGCTGACGCGGCGCTGCTCCAGCTCGGTCAGCCGGGAGCGCAGCGCGTCCTGTTGAACGCGGCTATCACGCAGCGCGCCCAGCAGCGCATCGGCGCGACCCTCGAGCGCCGCCATCAGGCGAAATGGACGTTCCTCGATCAACTCCTGATCCTCCAAGTGCACCTTGCCGAAGGGCGGCGACAGCGGCCAGGGAGGGGCCCATGGCGCCGCGCCACCAACCGTCAGTCTGTGTCACGACGCGGTGTCTGGCAAACCTCGCCGGCGATACTGCACGAAGTCATAGGTCGGCTGGCCCTCGGCAGGCGTGCCCGGGACGCGCTGGCATTCCTGCCATTCATCCTTGGCGAGTTCGGGAAACCGCGCGTCGCCTTCCACCTCGACCGCCACCTCGGTGAGGTAGAGACGGCTGGCGTAGGGCAGGGCCTGGGCATAGATCTGCCCCCCGCCCATCACCATGATCTCGTCGACGCCGTCGATGGTTGCCTGCTGATCGGCCAGGGCGAGGGCGGAGGCCAGGTCGTGGCAGACCCGCACCCCCTCGGGCTGGAAATCGGGATCGCGGGTCACCACGATGTTGAGCCGGCCCGGGAGCGGGCGCCCGATGGACTGATAGGTCTTGCGTCCCATGACCAGGGGCTTGGCCTGGGTCATGCGCTTGAAGAACTTGAGGTCCTCCGGCAGGTACCAGGGCAGCTGGTTGTCGACGCCGATGACACGGTTGGCGGACATGGCCGCGATCATCGCCACGGGGATCAGGGTCTCATCGCTCATACGGCGACCTCCGCCTTGATGTGGGGATGGGGATCGTAGCCCTCGATGGCGATGTGCTCGAAGCGGAAGGCGAAGAGATCCTCGACCGTCGAGTCGAGCACCAGGCGCGGCGCGGCCCGGGGCGTGCGCGACAGCTGCTCCTCGGCCTGCTCCAGGTGATTCAGATAGAGGTGCGCGTCGCCCAGGGTGTGCACGAAGTCGCCGGGCTCGAGCCCCGCCACCTGGGCGATCATTCGCGTCAGCAGCGCGTAGCTGGCGATGTTGAAGGGCACCCCGAGGAAGATGTCGGCGCTGCGCTGGTAGAGCTGGCAGGACAGGCGCCCCTCGGCCACGTAGAACTGGAACAGGCAGTGACAGGGCGGCAGGGCCATCTCGTCCACCAGCGCCGGGTTCCAGGCCGAGACGATCAGCCGCCGCGAGCGGGGATTGGTGCGCAGCTGCTCGAGCAGGCCCGCGATCTGGTCCACATGGCCGCCGCCGGGGGCCGGCCAGCTGCGCCACTGGTAGCCATAGACCGGCCCCAGGTCGCCGTTCTCGTCGGCCCACTCGTCCCAGATGCGCACGCCATTGGCCTTGAGGTAGGCGATGTTGGTGTCACCGGCCAGGAACCACAGCAGCTCGTGGATGATCGAGCGCAGGTGGAGCTTCTTGGTGGTGACCAGCGGGAAGCCCCGGGAGAGATCGAACCGCATCTGGTGGCCGAACAGCGAGCGGGTGCCGACACCGGTGCGGTCGTCACGCTCCACGCCGTGCTCGAGCACGGCGCGCATGAGGTCGAGATAGGGTTGCTCCAGCGCCGGCTGGGATTCATCGATGGGCATGATCGGGCTGAGCCTGGGTCACGGGTGAATGGGCGCGCCAGTCTAACATGCCCCGCCCGTCAGGGGGCGTCGGCGTCGACCGGCTGGCGGCGGGACCAGGCAATCAGCGCCAGCCCGGCGGCGATCATCGGCAGCGTCAGCAGCATGCCCATGGTCAGCCAGTCGAAGGCGATGAAGCCGAGCTGGGGATCCGGGCGGCGGACGAATTCCACGGCAAAGCGAAAGACGCCGTAGAGGGTCAGGAAGAGTCCCGAGACCAGCCCCCGGCGGCGCGGCCGGGACGAGACCCACCACAGCACCACGAACAGCACCACGCCCTCGAGCAGGGCCTCGTAGAGCGACGAGGGGTGGCGCGGCTCCGGCCCCAGGCCGGGAAACACCAGTCCCCAGGACACGTCGGTGACCCGCCCCGGCAGCTCGTGGTTGATGAAGTTGCCGATCCGCCCGGCCCCCAGGCCGATCGGCACCAGGGGCGCGACGAAGTCGGTGAGGGTGAAGAAGGCCAGGCGCTTCTTGCGGGCGAAGTACAGGGCGGCCAGCAGCACGCCGACCAGGCCGCCATGAAAGCTCATGCCTCCGTCCCAGACGCGGAAGATCCACAGCGGATCGTCCAGCCACTGCGCCATGCCGTAGAAGAGCGCATAGCCCAGGCGGCCGCCCAGGACCACCCCGAGGGCGGCATAGAAGAGCAGATCCCCCACGTCGTCGCCGGTCAGGCCGATGCGCGGGGCGCGCCGCCGGCCCAGGAACCAGGCGGCGAGAAAGCCGATGACGTACATCAGGCCATACCAGTGAACCTGGAGGGGGCCGAGAGAGATGGCCACGGGGTCGATGGTCGGATAGGTCAGCATAGCAAGTCCCGAGAAGGTGATGCCGCTAGCGGCAAGGGAGTAGAGTCAGAACAGGAAAGTGAGCCCCACCCCGGCCAGCAGGACGGCAAAGGCCAGGCGCAGCACCCGGGCCGGGAGGTGGTGGGCCAGGCGCACGCCCAGGCGCGCGCAGGGCACGCTGGTGATCACGATGCCGAGGAAGGCCGGCCACATCACGTAGCCCAGCGCCCCCGGAGGCAGGTTCGGCTCGCCCCAGCCCACCACGATGAAGGTCAGGGCGCCGAACAGGGCGATGGGCAGGCCGCAGGCCGATGACGTGCCTACCGCCTGGGTCATCGTGGCCCCGCAACGGGTCAGCCAGGGCACGCTGAGGGTGCCGCCACCGATGCCGAACAGCGCCGAGACACCGCCGATCACCGCACCGGCCACTCCCATGGTGCCGCGCCCCGGCTGCAGGCCGCCGGGCCTCGGGCCGCGCCCCAGCGCCATCCGGGCGGCGACCAGCAGGATGAAGACTCCGAACAACAGGCCGAGCAGCCCGCCGGAGAGGCCCCCGGCGACGAACACCCCGGCGACGGCGCCGAGCATCAATCCCGGCAACAGGGCCAGGAACCAGTCTCGCCGGACACTCCCTCGGCGATAGTGCCCCCAGGCGGAGGAAGCGCCGGTGACGACGATGGTCGCCAGCGAGGTCCCGACGGCCAGGTGCATGCTGACCTCGGGAATCACGCCCTGCAGGCCGAAGGCCATCACCAGTGCCGGCACGATGATCAGCCCGCCGCCGATGCCG
This sequence comes from Halomonas nitroreducens, assembly GCF_003966155.1. GTDB lineage: Bacteria > Pseudomonadota > Gammaproteobacteria > Pseudomonadales > Halomonadaceae > Halomonas > Halomonas nitroreducens. Next base: position 414,683 of record NZ_RXNS01000001.1, on the reverse strand, counting down.
AAGAGCCCCGCCAGAGTGCCGGCCACCCCGCCCAGCAGCAGATAGCCGAGCAGCAGCGTCCCGCCGCTCACGCCCCCTTCCCCTGGTTCAGGGCACCAGGCAGCCAGTGCTTGACCATCTCGAGCAGGTCCTGGGGACGGTAGGGCTTGGCCAGGTAGTCATCCATCCCGGCCGCCCGGAAGCGGCGCCGGTCGGCGTCCCCGGCATTGGCGGTGAGGGCCACCACCACGCTGCGCGGGCGATCCGGGTAGTCGACCTCGCGGGACCGCCAGGTGCGGCAGGTCTCCACCCCATCCATGTCGGCCATGTAGATGTCCATGAACACCAGGTCATAGGCCTGCTTGTTCAGGCAGGTCAGGGCATCGGCCCCGCTGGTGGCGGTCGACACCTGCAGCCCCTGACGCTCCAGGACCTGCTGGGCGAGCATCAGGTTCACTGGGCCATCGTCGACGATCAGCACCCGCCCGTGGGACGCCGGCTGGCTGCCGGACACCGGGGCGCCTCCCAGGTTCTCGAGCAGTACCGCGGTATCGGCCAGGCGCTCGTGGAGCCCCTGGACCGCCGCCCGCTCGGCCTCGCTGGCATCGCGCCGGAACAGGTCGCTGGCCAGGACGTCGCCGACCGACGTCATCAGCGGGGTCAGCACCTGCTGCAGATGGTGCAGGTAGTCGGACTTCAGCCGGGACTCCTCGCGCGCCCGCTCGCGCCCGGTGGCCAGGCGCGCCAGGCGGCCACGCTGGGCCTCGAGATCATCGGCGAGGCGACGCTCGGCCCCGCGCCGGGCATCCAGCTCGGAGCGCCAGCGATCGACCTGGCCCTCGAGGAGCCTGGCCAGGACGTCCAGCCGCTCGACCAGTGTGGCACGGGGGTCGCCGAGACGCTCGGCCGCGTCGGGCGCCTCCCCCGCCTCGGCGTCGAGGGTTCGCGCCACGCGGCCCAGGGCCGCCTCGACCCGCTGCTCCCTGGCGCGCAGGCGCTGCTTCAGCAGGGTGAGGAACACCGCCACGTTGAGGCTGCTGCCCACCAGCAGCGCCAGCAGCAGAAAGAACGTGGCGCTCCAGGAGGCCTGCGACGGCACCAGCCACCAGCCGCTCAGGCCGACGACCAGGCACAGCGCAACCAGCGCCGCCTGTGCCATGAGGACCGGCCAGAGAATCGGCCAGACCAGCCTTGACCAGTAAAGCTCCTTGGGCGTCTCGACTCGCATTGTCATCCCTGTGCCGGGTCGATCATGAGTCAGGGAGTGTACGCCGCGGGAGGGGGCGCTGTCATGGCGGGCCCTTTTCTCGGGCCCGGGGGCAGGCTACGCTGGCGGCCATGTGCCTGATCGCCTTCGACCACCGACCCGGCGGGGGCATCCCGCTGCGCCTGGTCGCCAACCGTGACGAGTTCCATGCCCGCCCGTCGGCGGCGCTGGCCCCCTGGGACGACGCTCCCGGGATCGTGGGCGGCCGCGACCTGGAGGCCGGCGGCACCTGGCTGGCCGTGCATCGCCGCGGTCGCATCGCCGCGGTCACCAACGTGCGCGATCCCGGCCTGGGCGTGCCCAGCGACGCCCCCAGTCGCGGCGCGCTAGTGCGCGAGGCCCTGCAGTGCCCGGACCTGCCGACCTGGCTGGCACGCCTCGCCGACGGCGAGGCCCGAGCCTATGCCGGCTTCAACCTGCTTGTCGGGGATGGCCGGCGCCTCTGGCACCTGCACCGCGGGCGAGACCGCGTCGTATTGAGCCGGGTGTCCACCGGCCTGCACGGCCTGTCCAACGCCGACCTGGACACTCCCTGGCCGAAGCTGATCCAGGCCCGCCAGGGACTGGCCGCCAGCCTGCATCACGGCCGCTTTCCCGAGGATGCCCTGCGGGAGCTCGCTGACGCCCACCCCGCCGATGACCGTCAGCTGCCCGACACCGGAATCGGCCTGGAGCTGGAGCGCCGCCTCTCGGCCGCCTTCATTCGCGGCGAGGACTACGGCACCCGGGCCAGCACCTGGCTGACCTGGCATGCCGACGGGCACCTGGCGATCGGCGAGCGACGTTTCGGCCCCCTGGGGACCTGCCTCGGCGAGAACCTCATCGAGCTGCACACCCCGCCCCCGGCCTGATCCCGGAACTCGCTCAGTCGTCCTTGGGCGGCAACAGGTGGCGAAGCTGCCACTCCCCCATGCAGGCCTCGAGGTGGCGCCCCACCGCCGCCGGGGACTCGAGCTTCAGGGTCTGCTCCACCAGCTCCCGGGCCGCCGCCTGGGAGACGCGACGGATGGCCGCTCGCACCTTGGGCAGGCTGGGCGCGTTCATCGACAGGGCATCGAAGCCCATGCCCATCAGCAGCAGCGCCCCGGCGGGGTCACCGGCCAGCTCGCCGCACACCGAAGTCGGCATCCCCAGCGCCCGCGCCTCGCTGGCGAGGCGCGCCATGGCCGAGAGTACGGCGGGATGACAGGCATCATAGAGCTGCGACACCCGCGGGTTGTTGCGGTCCACCGCCAGCAGGTACTGGGTGAGGTCGTTGCTGCCCACCGAGAAGAAGTCCACCCGCTGCGACAGCGCCTCCAGCTGGTAGAGCGTCGCCGGCACCTCGAGCATCACGCCCACCCGGGGGCGCGACACCTCGATGCCGTCCTCGCCCAGCTCGCGAATGGCGCGATCGAGCAGGCGCAGGGCGTCGTCGACCTCGTCGACGTTGGTGACCATGGGCAGCAGCACCTGGAGGTTGTCGAGGCCCTGGGAGGCGCGCAGCATGGCCCGCAGCTGCACCATCAGCACCTCGGGATGGTCCAGGGTCACGCGGATGCCCCGCCAGCCGAGAAAGGGGTTGGCCTCCTCGATGGGGAAGTAGGGCAGGTCCTTGTCGCCGCCGATATCCAGGGTTCGCATCACCACCGGCAGGGGCGCGAAGCCCTCGAGCTGCTCGCGGTACAGCCGGGTCTGCTCCTGCTCGCCGGGGAAGCGCTCGGTGATCATGAAGGGCACTTCGGTGCGATACAGGCCGACGCCCCCGATCCGCGACTTGAGCGAGGCCACCGCGTCCACCGCCAGGCCGGTATTGACCATCAGCGGCATGTCATGGCCGTCGGGCGTGCGGCTGGGCAGGTCCTGCTCGTGCTCGAGGACCTCGGCCAGTGCGCACTCCTCGTCGATCAGGCTCTGGTAGTGGCTCTCGAGCTCCTCCCCGGGCCGCACGAAGAGCCGGCCGCGATGGCCGTCCAGCACCACCCGGGCGCCGTTGAGCCGGGGCAGCGGCAGGTCGACCATGCCCAGCACGGTGGGAATGCCCATGGCCCGGGCCACGATGGCCACGTGGGAGGTGCTGGAGCCACGCACCGAGACCAGCCCGGCGAGGCGCTCACGGGGCACCTCGCCGAGCATGGCCACGCTGATCTCGTCGCCCACCAGGATGGTGCTCTCGGGATAGACGCTGGGCCGCGACGACGCCTCCTCCTGGAGGTGGGCCAGCACCCGCCGCCCCAGGTCGCGGACATCGGCGGCCCGCTCGCGCAGGTAGTTGTCATCCACCCGCTCCAGGTACTGGACGTGGCGACGCACCACGTCGGCCAGGGCCCCGGGGGCCCACTGGCCCTCGCGGATGCGCTTGACCACCTCCTGGGACAGCGCCGCCTCGCCGAGCATCTGCTGGTAGACATCGAACAGTGCCAGCTCCTGGGCGGAGATGCGGTTGGCCAGGCGCTCGCCGGCCGAGCGGATCTCGTCGCGGACCCGGCCGATGGCCTCCTTTAGGCGGGCCACCTCGTAGTCCTCGTCGGTGGGGATCAGGTCCGGCACGCTGTCCAGGTCCGCCGGCGGGGCGATCACCACCGCCTCGCCGATGGCCATGCCCGGCGAGGCCGCCACCCCGGTAAAGGTCACCTGCCCGCCGGGCAGGGTCGGCCGGGTCAGGTTGCCGGTGGCCAGGGCATGGGCCAGCACGCCGGCCAGCTGGGCGGCCATGGTGACCAGGAAGGCCTCGTCGGACTCGTCGTAGCGGCGCTTCGCGGACTGCTGGACCACCAGCACGCCGAGCATGCGGCGCTGGTGGATGATCGGTACGCCCAGGAAGCTCGAATAGCGTTCCTCGCCGGTCGCCTCGAAGTAGCGAAAGCGCGGATGCGACTGGGCGTTCTCGAGGTTGATCGGTTCCTCGCGCTGGGCCACCAGCCCCACCAGCCCCTCCCCCACCGGCAAGGCCACGTGGCCGACCGCCTGGGTGCGCAGGCCGATGGTTTCCATCAACATCAGCTGATTGAGTTCGGGATCGAAGAGGTAGAAGGAACACACGTCGGTGCGCATGGCCTTGCGAATGCGGCGCACCATGGTCGAGAGGGCCGCGTCCAGATTGCGGGCCCCGTTGACCTCCAGGATGATGCGTCGCAACACCTCGAGCATCGGCGTCTTGCTGTCCATTATTGTTAGCCTCGCTGAGGGTGTCGCCGGAGGAGCCGTCCCCCGACACGTCTCGGGGCGTCAGCCATGCCCCAGGGCCAAGCGCTGCGCCCTCGGCGACAGTTCGCGCAAGGCGCGGCGATAGACCTCACGCTTGAAGGGCACCACCTGGCCAAGGGGATACCAGTAGCTGACCCAGCGCCAGCCATCGAACTCCGGCTTGGCCGGACCGCCATCCATGCAGATCCGGGTCTCGCCACAGCGGATCCTGAGCAGGAACCATTTCTGTTTCTGACCGATACACACCGGCCGGGAGTGTGTTCGTACCATGCGTCGCGGCAGGCGATAACGCAACCAGCCCCGGGTACAGGCAAGCACCTCGACGTCCTCGGCCGTCAGGCCGATTTCCTCGTGCAATTCGCGAAACAGTGCCTGTTGCGGTGTCTCGTTCGCCTTGATGCCTCCCTGGGGAAACTGCCACGCATTCTGCCCAACCCGACGCGCCCAAAGCAGCTGCCCCTGGTCGTTGGCGATGATGATGCCAACATTGGGGCGAAAGCCGTCAGCGTCGATCACGGACTTCACCTTATGAATCCAGTATTGGATTCATTCTTCCACAAGGCCGTGAAACGTATCAATACGCCGTTGGCGCCAGGCTCGAAGCCCTGGCGGGCTTCTGCCATAATCGCGGCCTCGATGCCACTCCCATGACCAAGAGAAATGCCGTGAGCCTTGCCATCTTCGACCTGGACAACACCCTGCTCTCGATCGACAGCGACCATGCCTGGGGCGAGTTCCTGCTCGAGCAGGGCGCCGTGGACCCGGTGGCCTACAAGGCAGCCAACGACCGCTTCATGGCGGACTACGAAGCCGGCACCCTCGACATGGCCGAGTTCCTGGCCGTGGCACTGAGGCCGCTGGCCGAGAATTCACCGAAGCAGCTGGCCGCCTGGCATCAGCAGTTCATGGCCAGCAAGATCGAGCCGAACATCCTGCCCCAGGGCGAGGAGCTGATCGCCCGCCATCGCGCCCGGGGGGATACCCTGCTGATCATCACCGCCACCAACCGCTTCATCACCGGCCCCATCGCCGAACGCCTGGGGGTGGACGAGCTGATCGCCGTGGAGCCGGAGATGGTCGAGGGCCGCTATACCGGCCGGGTCAGCGGCGTGCCCAGCTACCGGGAGGGCAAGGTCACCCGCCTCGAGCAATGGCTCGACGGTCGCGAGCTGACGCTGGCCGATGCCTGGTTCTACAGCGACTCCCACAACGACCTGCCGCTGCTCGAGCGGGTCGACCATCCGGTCGCGGTGGACCCGGACGCGTCCCTGCGCGAGGCCGCCGAGACCCGGGGCTGGCGCATCATCAGCCTGCGCGACTGACCCGGGCTGTGCCCGGATCAGAGGGGTAAGCCCGAAGCGGGAAGAACGGCGCTTCGCGCCTGGAAGAGAACAGCATAGAAAACCCCGCAACGGCCATGCCGTGCGGGGTTTTCTTCAAGCTTCAAGCTTACCGCTGTCAGCTCATGACTTAGCCCAGCAGATGCTCGACCGCGGCCCGCTCCTCGCGCAGCTCGGTCTCGGTGGCATTCATCCGCTCACGGCTGAAGTCATCGACCTCCAGGCCCTGGACGATCTCGTACTTGCCGTCCTTGCAGACCACCGGGTAGGAATACATGATGCCCGGCTCGACGCTATAGCTGCCGTCGGCGGGGATGCCCATGCTGACGATGCCGTCGCTGCCCAGCGCCCAGTCGCGCATATGGTCGATGGCCGCGGAGGCCGCGGAGGCCGCGGAGGAAGCCCCGCGCGCCTTGATGATGGCGGCGCCGCGCTGCTGCACGGTGGGGATGAAGTCGGTCTCGTACCAGTCGCGCTCGACCAGCTCCAGGGCCGGCTTGCCGGCCACCTTGCAGTGGGCCAGGTCCGGATACTGGGTCGCGCTGTGGTTGCCCCAGACGATCATGGACTCGACGTCGGTGACGTGCTTGCCAGTCTTCTGGGCCAGCTGGGTCTTGGCGCGGTTATGGTCCAGGCGCATCATCGCGGTGAACTGCCCCGGATCCAGGTCGGGCGCGTTGCAGGAGGCGATCAGGGCGTTGGTGTTGGCCGGGTTGCCGACCACCAGCACGCGCACGTCACGGCTGGCGTTGTCGTTCAGCGCCTTGCCCTGCACGGAGAAGATCGCGGCATTGGCCTCGAGCAGGTCCTTGCGCTCCATGCCCGGACCGCGCGGACGGGCGCCGACCAGCAGGGCGAAGTCGGCGTCCTTGAAGGCGACGTTGGGATCGTCGGAGGCGACGATGTCCTGCACCAGCGGGAAGGCGCAGTCGTTGAGCTCCATGACCACGCCGTTGAGGGCGTCCATGGCCGGCGGAATCTCGAGCAGCTGCAGGATGACCGGCTGGTCCTTGCCCAGCATGTCGCCGGAGGCGATGCGGAAGGCCAGGGAGTAGCTGATCTGGCCGGCGGCGCCGGTAATGGCAATACGGACGGGGTCTTTCATCATGGCTCCTTCGGTTGTCGCCGTGAGGATCGGCCTGACGGGCGGCATGCCCGCCGCGGCCGGAAGTCGAACCGCCAAAATGGTATGCCTGCAGTGCACAAAACTCAATTCGACCTGCGACTAGCCCCGAAGGAGGCGCAGCGGGCCCGACGACGGGTCAGGCCTCGCTGGGCGCCCGATGCTGGGGCGCATGCGCGGCATGCAGCCGGGCGATCAGCCGGTCCTCCAGGGAGAAGCGTTCGGTCAGCCCCTTGGCCAGGCGGTCGAGCCAGGCCGGCAACCGCTTGAGGTAGTGCTGGCAACGTACCGGACTCGCGTAATCCTCGTCGAAGGCCAGCACCAGCTCGGTGGACATGCTGAGGCGCTCCAGCAGACGCTCGGCGAGGGCCAGGGCCGCCGCGTCCTCGAAGGCCTCGGCCTCGGCCTTGAGCTGCGGATAGACCTCGAAATGCCCGGCACTGATGTAGTCCATCAGCAGTTCGCTGAAGCCATCGATGCGGGCCTTGGTCACCGCCTCCAGGTCGGCGTCGCAGGCCTCCTTGAGTTCGATGAAGCGGACCAGCAGCTCGCGGCGCTCGTCCAGCCAGCGGTCGATCAGCTGATGCACGCCACCCCAGCGTTCCTGTGCGCTCTTGCAGTCTTCCAGCATGGATTCTCCCTCGCGCAGTGGGACCGTCAGCGGACATGAGTCCGTACCGGCCTGGAGCCTCAGACTCTCCCCTGGCGAGGTCGCTGTCAATCCCGCTCGGTCAGCCCGGGCCAACGATAGCCCGGACGTCGCTGCAGGGCCCGAGCCAGCAGGCCCAGCGGTGCCAGGGCCAGCACCAGGAAGCCGATCAGGGTCCAGCCGGGCAGCGACAGGCCCAGGAAACGGGCGCTGATCTCGGCACACTCGCCCGAGGCGTTGAGTACCGTGGCCACCACCTCCTGCAGGGGCAGGACCTCCATCATGTAGTCGAGCCCGGGCCCGCAGGACGGCACCTGATCCGCCGGCAACGACTGCAGCCACAGGTGGCGCCCTGCCAGGCCGATCCCGCTGCCGACCGCGAGCAGCGAAACCAGCCCGTAGAGCGCCGCGCCGACACGGCCTTGCGGGTCGTGCAGCGCCGCCACGGCGAACACCAGGCCGGCGGCGATCACCGCCACGCGCTGAAAGATGCACAGCGGACAGGGTGCGAGGCCGGCCAGGTGCTCGAGGCCCAGGGCCACGGCCATCATCAGCACGCAGAAACCCAGACCCAGCAGGCTCCAGCGCCGGACGCTCCAGTCTTGCAGCTCCTCGATCATGCCTGCCCCCCCGCCCGCAGCGGCGTCAGGGCCCGGGACTCCCGGGCCTGCTCGAAGTACTGGGCCAGGAAGTCGCCGAAGTCATCGACGTCGCCCTCCTCGATATCGCCCTGCTGCTGGTGGGAGGTTTCCACCAACTGGTCGAACAGCGCCTCCCGGGCCCGACCGATGGGCTCCTCGCGCAGCCGGGCGGCCTGGGTCCGGGCCAGCGCCAGCACCACCTCGACGAACTCCTCGCCGCTCGCCTCCATCCGCGCCAGCAGGCGCCCGGAGGGCGTCAGCGACGGATCCTCGAGGCGCGGCGCCAGCGCAGCGATGGCCTCGGCATGGGGCGCGCCTTCCTCCATGCGGTCGAGCAGCCCGGCGACGGCCTCGAGCTCGGCGAAGATCTCGCCGCCCCAGTCGGCAATGCCACGCTTGCGGCCGTGATGGTCCAGGCGCAGCTCGGGGTCGCGCCCCCGGGTCACCACCAGGCGGCGGTTGTCGTCCAGGTGCTCGCACTCCTCGTCGGAAATCCAGGGACTCTCCGCGAGCAGGCACCACATCAGGAAGGTATCGAGGAAACGGCTCTGGGTGGCGTCGATGCCCAGGGCGTCGAAGGGGTCGAGGTCGAGGCAGCGCACCTCGATGTATTCGACGCCCCGTGCCTCCAGGGCCTGGCTCGGCGTCTCGTCGTGACGCGCCACCCGCTTGGGCCGGATATCGCTGTAGTACTCGTTCTCGATCTGCAGGATATTGGCGTTGAGCTGGTGCCAGGTATCGCCGCCCCGCACGCCCTTGGCCTGGTAGTCGGGCCAGGGCGTCGAGATGGCATGCCGCAGGGTGTTGACGTAGTTCGACAGCGAGTTGAAGCAGATCTTCAGCTGCGACTGCACCTTGTTCTGGTAGCCCAGGTCGGACATGCGCAGGCTGGTGGCATGGGGCGCGACCAGGGTGTCACGGCCATGCGGACGCAGCCCCTCGGGCACCCGGCCATCGGGCAGGAAGCTGCGGTCCACCGCCGGCGAGGCACCGAACAGGTAGAGCAGCAGCCAGCTGTGACGGCGGAAGTTGCGGATCAGCCCGAAGTAGCGCGACGAGCGATAGTCCTGCATGGCGGTCTCGCCCTCGCCGTCGAGCTCGCGCAGCAGCGCGAAGAAGTCGTCGGGCAGCGAGACATTGTAGTGCACCCCGGCAATGGCCTGCATGATGCGGCCATAGCGCACGTCCAGGCCCCGCCGATAGACCTGCTTCATCCGCCCCACGTTGGAGCTCCCGTAGTCGGCGATCGGCACGCTGTCATTGCCGTCGAGCCGGGCCGGCATGCTGGCCGGCCAGATCAGCTCCTCGCCCAGGTGGCGATAGCTGAAGCGATGCAGGTCGGCGAGGAAGTCCAGGGCATCCTCCGGGCGGCAGTAGACCGGCGTGATGTACTCGAGCAACGCCTCGGAATAATCCGTGGTGATATGCGGGTGCGTCAGCTTGGAGCCCAGCTCGGCGGGATGCGGGGTCTGGGCGATACGCCCGGCGGCATCGATGCGCAGCCCTTCCTTCTCGATGCCTCGGCGCAGGCGGCCGAGGCGTCCCTGACCGGCCAGGCGGCCGAGGCGTGCGATGAGGGGGGAAAGCGGTTCGGACAAGGTGAACACCCCATGTCGTGGAAGCCGGCCGGAAGAGGGACCGGCTTCCCGGTTGGCGGTTCGGGCGCCACGGCACCCGCAAAACCTCAGATTATGGTGCCCGAAGCCGGCGATTCAAGATAAGCCGGGTTCGCGGTGCGAGGCTCGAGGTGCGAGCTTCGGGCCTCAAGCTGCGGGCGCGTAGCCCGCCGCCATGCTGACGCTCATCGATCCTTCTTGGCCTTGAGCAGGGCCGCCCCGAGGGCGCCGAGCTGGCCGTCGCCCTGGCCGCCCTGCCCCTTCTTCGATGAGCGGCCGGCGCCCTTGCGCGTCGCCTTGCCCTGGCGGCCCCGCGACTCGCCGCCGTCCTGCTCGCCCGGCTGGTCGTGGAGACGCATGGACAGGCCGATGCGCGCCCGCGCGAGGTCCACGCTCATCACCTTGACCTTGACGATGTCGCCGGCCTTGACCACCGAGCGCGGGTCCTCGACGAACTTGTCGGACAGCGCCGAGATATGCACCAGGCCGTCCTGGTGGACGCCGATATCGACGAAGGCACCGAAGTGGGTGACGTTGGTCACGCTGCCCTCGAGCACCATGCCCGGCTCCAGGTCCTTGAGCGTCTCGACGCCCTCGCGGAACTCGGCGGCGCGGAACTCGGGACGCGGGTCCCGGCCGGGCTTGTCGAGCTCCTTGAGGATGTCGCTGACGGTGGGCACGCCGAAACGCTCGTCGGCGAACTCCGCCGGCTTGAGCGCCTTGAGGGTGGCGCTGTCGCCGATCAGGCCGGCCAGCGGGCGGCCGCTGCGCTCGGCGATGCGTTCCACCAGCGGGTAGGCCTCGGGGTGCACGGCGCTGGCATCCAGCGGATTGTCACCGCCCATGATGCGCAGGAAGCCGGCACACTGCTCGTAGGTCTTGGGCCCCAGGCGGCTGACATCGAGCAGCTGGCGGCGGCTGGCGAAGGCGCCCTCGGCGTCGCGGCGGGCGACGATGTTCTCGGCGAGCCCGGCGTTGAGCCCGGCGACCCGGGACAGCAACGCCGAGGAGGCGGTGTTGAGGTCCACTCCCACGGCATTGACGCAGTCCTCGATCACCGCCTCCAGGCTGCGCGACAGCTGGACCTGGGAGACGTCGTGCTGGTACTGGCCGACGCCGATGGACTTGGGCTCGATCTTGACCAGCTCGGCCAGCGGGTCCTGCAGGCGCCGCGCGATGGAGACCGCCCCGCGGATGGTCACGTCCAGGTCCGGGAGTTCCCGGGCGGCGTATTCCGAGGCCGAGTAGACCGAGGCTCCCGCCTCGCTGACCATCACCTTGGACAGCCGCCGCTTGTCGGCCATGGCCTTGACCAGCTCGCCTGCCAGCTTGTCGGTCTCGCGGCTGGCGGTGCCGTTGCCCACGGCGATCAGCGTCACCGCATGCTCGTCCACCAGCCGGGCCAGGATGGCCAGGGCCTCGTTCCACTGGTTGCGCGGCGCATGGGGATAGATGGTGGCATGGGCCAGGAACTGGCCGGTGGCATCCACCACCGCCACCTTGCAGCCGGTGCGCAGGCCCGGGTCGATGGCCAGGGTGGCCTGGGGCCCCGCCGGCGCGGCCAGCAGCAGGTCCTTGAGGTTGGCGGCGAAGACCTCGATGGCCTCGAGCTCGGCGCGCTCGCGCAGTCGGCCCATCAACTCGGTCTCGAGGTGGGTATAGAGCTTGACCCGCCAGGTCCAGCGCACCACCTCGCCCAGCCAGCGGTCGGCGGGCCGCCCCCGGTCCTCGATGCCGAAGTGCCGGGCGATGGCCACCTGGGCCGGATGCACCTTGACCTCTTCCTCGCCGGGCAGGCGGATGGTCAGTGCCAGCACCCCCTCGTTGCGGCCGCGGAACATGGCCAGGGCACGGTGGGACGGCGTCTTGGCAAGCTTTTCGTCGTGCTCGAAGTAGTCGGAGAACTTGGCCCCCTCCTGCTCCTTGCCGCCGATCACCCGGGCGCTGAGTTCGCCCTCGCTCCACAACCGCTCACGCAGACGCCCGACCAGCTCCGCCTCCTCGGCGAAGCGCTCCATGAGAATCTGCTTGGCACCGTCGAGGGCCGCCTTGGCGTCCTCGATGGCCGGGGTCTCGCCCTCCGCGGAGCGCAGGTAGCCGGCGGCCTCGGCCTCGGGGTCCAGGCCGGGATCGGCCAGCAGGGCCTCGGCCAGCGGCTCGAGGCCGGCCTCCCGGGCGATCTGCGCCTTGGTGCGACGCTTCTTGCGGTAGGGCAGGTAGAGGTCTTCCAGGCGCTGCTTGGTGTCGGCGCCGCGAAGGCTCTCGGCAAGCTCGGGGGTCAGCTTGCCCTGCTCGTCGATACTCGCCAGCACCGCCTCGCGGCGCTCCTCCAGCTCACGAAGGTACCCCAGGCGCTCGTGGAGGGTCCGCAGCTGGGTATCGTCCAGCCCGCCGGTCACTTCCTTGCGGTAGCGGGCGATGAAGGGAACGGTGGCGCCGCCGTCGAGCAGCTCCACGGTGGCCGCCACCTGGGGGGGGCGAACGCCGAGCTCCTCGGCGAGACGATCGATGATCTTGGCTTGTGCGTCCATGAAATCCTTGACGTTCAGGGGGCAGAAGTCGCGTCAAGGTACCACAAACGCGCCCGGGGCGGGCACAAAGCTGAGCCGCCTGCGCCGGCCTCAGGCGGGAACGAAGGTGAGCGCCAGGCCGTTGTTGCACCAGCGCAGGCCGGTGGGCTCCGGCCCGTCCTCGAAGACATGCCCCTGATGGCCACCGCAGCGGGCGCAGTGATACTCGGTGCGCGGAATCAGCATGACCAGGTCCAGCTTGGACAGCAGGTGCCCCTCGACGTGCTCGAAGAAGCTCGGCCAGCCGGTGCCGGAGTCGTACTTCATGGCACTGGTGAACAGCACCAGGTCGCAGCCGGCACAGCGGTACTCTCCCTCCCGGGTCTCCTTGTCCAGAGGACTGGAGTACGGCGGTTCGGTGCCCTCTTCGCGCAGGATCTCGAAACGCGCCTCATCGAGGCGCTCGCGCCATTCGGCCTCGCTCAGCTCGAGAGTCTCCAGGCCGGGCGCCGGGGACAGGTCCAGCTTGGGACGAGCGCTGGCCAGGCGCGGAGCCAGGGTCGACAGTCCGCCGAGTCCCAGCAGGCCCAGGAAATTGCGTCGCTTCATGATCGTTCTCCCGTCAAGGGGGGTGCCCCCTGTGTCGTGCCTGCCCCGCTTTCCTTACACAAAAAGGGAGGGGGAAGCCTCGGCTTCCCCCTCTCGGACAGGTCTGGGACGTTGGGGTTCGCCCCGCCGCGCCTCACACCAGGCTGGGCCCGGCCTTGACGATGGCCTCGCTGACGCCGTCGAACTTCTTGAAGTTGTCGACGAACTTGCCGGCCAGCTCACGCAGGTGACGATCGTAGGCGGCCTTGTCCTCCCAGGTTTCCCGGGGGTCGAGCAGGCGCGAGTCGACGCCCGGCACGGCGGTCGGCACGTCCAGGTTTAGGCCCTCGACATGGCGGGTCTCCACGTCGCGCAGCACGCCGGTCTGGATGGCGCTGATGATGGCGCGGGTGGTGGGGATGGAGAAACGCGCCCCGCCCTCGCCATAGGCGCCACCGGTCCAGCCGGTGTTGACCAGGTAGACCTGGGCATCCTGCTCGGCCACGCGCTTGATCAGCAGGTCGGCATACTCGCGGGCCGGGCGCGGGAAGAAGGGCGCGCCGAAGCAGGTGGAGAAGGTCGCTTCCAGGCCGCTGGAGGACCCCACCTCGGTGGACCCCACCTTGGCGGTGTAGCCGGACAGGAAATGGTAGGCCGCGGCCTCCTTGGAGAGCACCGAGACCGGGGGCAGCACGCCACTCATGTCGCAGGTCAGGAAGACGATGGCGTTGGGCTCGCCGGAACGGTTCTCGGGGACGCGCTTCTCGACGTGCTCCAGCGGGTAGGCGGCTCGCGAGTTCTGGGTCAGACTGTCGTCGGCGTAGTCGGGCTCGCGACGGTCGTCGAGGACGACGTTCTCCAGCACGGTGCCGAACTTGATCGCGTTCCAGATCACCGGCTCGTTCTTCTCGGAGAGGTCGATGCACTTGGCATAGCAGCCGCCCTCGATGTTGAAGACGGTGCCCGGCCCCCAGCCATGCTCGTCGTCGCCGATCAGGAAGCGTGCCGGGTCGGCGGACAGGGTGGTCTTGCCGGTGCCGGACAGGCCGAAGAACAGGGTGGTCTCGCCGTCCTCGCCGACATTGGCGCTGCAGTGCATGGGCAGCACGTCGGCCGCCGGCAGCAGGAAGTTCTGCACCGAGAACATGGCCTTCTTCATCTCGCCGGCGTAGCGCATGCCGGCGATCAGCACCCGGCGCTGGGCGAAGTTGAGGATCACGCAGCCGTCGGAGTTGGTGCCGTCCCGGGCCGGGTCGCACTCGAAGTGGGGGGCATTGAGGATGGTCCACTCGTCCTTGGCCGAGGGGTTGTAGACCTCGGGACGCACGAACATGGTCCGACCGAAGAGGTTGTGCCAGGCCGTCTCGGTGTTGACCCGCACCGGCTGGTAATGGGTCGGGTCGCTGCCGACGTGCAGCTCGGAGACATAGTGCTCGCTGCCGGTCAGGTAGGCCTCGACGCGCGCCCAGAGGGCATCGAACTTCTCGGCGTCGAACGGCTGGTTGACACTGCCCCAGTCGATGGCATCGCGGGTGGACGGCTCATCGACGATGAAACGGTCCTTGGGGGAGCGACCGGTGCGCTGACCGGTGTTCACCACCAGGGCACCCTGGGCCGCCAGGCGACCCTCGCCATTGGCCACGGCGCGCTCGATCAGCTCGGCGCTGCTGAGATTGACGTGGGCGGTGGCGGACTGCGGGCTGGCCGCCTGGGAAGCAGCTTGAGTCGTGGTCATGTCGTTTCCTGGGCCTTGAGGGCCGATTCTCTCTCGTTTGCCGGGCGTCCTGGACGCAGTGGTCGTTCACCCCCGGCACGCCGCATGCGGTTACCCGTCTCGTCGGCGGCGCCCGGCCATGGATGAAACGCGCGCATTATGACAAAAAGACGCGCGACGGGAAACGATGACGTTGGCAGACGTTCTTGTAGTTTTACTACTACATCAGCGCCAATGACTACAGGATCCGCCCTGCTCGCGACATCGCCAGGCTCAGTGCAGGGTCGGTGGCGGCCCCTCGGGGTCGTCGAGCATCGCCTCCACCTCGGCAACGGTGAACTCGTAACGGGTATGGCAGAAGTGGCACTGGGTCGCGATGCCGCCCTGCTCGGCCAGGATCTCGCGCAGCTCCTCGCTTCCCAGGCTCAGCAGGGCGCCGGCGATGCGCTCCCGGGAGCAGGTGCAGGCGAAGCGCAAGGCCTTCGGCTCGAAGACGCGCACCGTCTCCTCGTGATAGAGCCGATGCAGCAGCTCCCGCTGATCCACTTCGAGCAGCTCCGAGGGCGTGAGGGTGGCGGCCAGCTGGACGGTGCGCTCCCAGGCATCGTCGTCCTGGTTCAGTGACTCTTCGGGCAGGCGCTGCAACAGCAGGCCGCCGGCACGCCGGCCATCGTCCGCCAGCCACAGGCGGGTCGGGAGCTGCTCCGAGTGGCTGAAATAGTCCTCCAGGCAAGCGGCCAGACTGTCGCGCTGCAGGGCGACGATGCCCTGGTAGCGGCGCCCTTCCTTGGGGTCCAGGGTGATGGTGATCTGTCCCTCGCCGAGCAACTCGGCGAACCCGGCGTCCTCGGTGGGCAGCGAGGCCTCCTCGTCGAGCCGGGCGATGGCGCGCAGCTCGCCACCGGGGTTGGACTCGGCCATGAGCATCGACAGCGGACCCTTGCCACGAACCTCGATGCTCATGGTGCCGTCGAGCTTGATGGTCTCGGTGAGCAGGGCCACGGCGGCCAGCAACTCACCCAGCTGGCGGGTCACTGCCGGCGGGTAGTCATGGCGCTCCATCACCTCGGCATGGGCCTGCTCGAGGGTGACGATCTCGCCGCGCACATTGGTGCGTTCGAAGAGAAAACGCTGGATCTGGTCACTCATGATACTTGCCTGAAAGTAAGTGGTAAGAGGTAAGGGGTGAGGAGTAAGCGGTTAGGGCCTCACTCCTTACGCCTCACTCCTCACGCGTCATCCCCCCGCATGAAGCGCTTGATCTCGCGACGCTGCTTCTTGTCCGGCCGCTTCAAGGGGTGCTGCATGGCCTGGTTGGCCTGGCGACGGCTCTCGGCCTCCCGGGCGCGGCGTGCCTCGCTCTCCGGGGTCTCGCGAAAGAGCTCGCGGGCCTCGGGGGCACCGCGGCGCTGCTCGGAGAGAGCCAGCACCTCGACCTCCCAGACATCCCAGCCCTGGGGCACACGGATCCGCGCGCCGACCTCGACGGTCTTGCTGGTCTTGGCCCGGCCGCCGTTGTAGTGCACCTTGCCGCCCTCGATGGCCTTCTTGGCGAGCGCCCGGGTCTTGAAGAAGCGCGCCGCCCATAGCCACTTGTCGAGCCTGACGCTAGACATCCCCGGGGCCTCCGGGAGGCAGGTTGTCGGGCAGGATGGCGGCGAAGCGCTCGAGGGCGATGAACTCCTCGAGCTCCTTCTCGGGCCGCCGACTGTCGGGCTGCTTGATCCCCAGCAGGTGACGGATGCCGAACTCCCGGGCGCTTTCCAGCACCGCGGGATTGTCATCGATGAACAGCGTCCGGCCCGGGTCGAAGGGCTCCACCTCCTGGAGGGCGAACCAGAACTCCTGTGCCTCCTTGGGCACGCCCAGGTCGGCCGAGGAGACGATGGCATCCACGAAGTCCTCGAGGCCGGTCAGCGGCAGCTTCAGGGCGAGGCTCTCGCGGTCGGCATTGGTGGCCAGCACCACCCGCGGGTGGGCCTGCTTGAGCCAGCGCAGGAAGTCCAGGGCGTCGCTGCGCAGGCCGATCAGGTGCTGGACCTCACTCTTGAGCGCCAGGATATCGACGCCCAGTTCACGGCTCCAGTAGGCCAGGCTGTACCAGTTGAGGGTGCCCTGTTCGCGGATGATCCGCGCCCGGACCTCCTCCTGGGTGGCCTCGTCAAGGCGGTGCAGCTCCACGTAGCGACGCGGCAGGTGCTCGAGCCAGAAGTGGCTGTCGAAATGCAGGTCCAGCAGGGTGCCGTCCATGTCCAGCAGGACGGTGTCGATGGCGCGCCAATCGATCATCGTGGCTCCTCGTCAGGGCAGGCCAGTGACGTCTACAAGGGGGAAGACGTGATAGTGTAACCAATCGACGCCGATGGCGCATTTCGACGCCAGACACACCGGAGAGCCCATGTCCGACCATCACCCGCACAAGCCCCATGTCCTGGCGCGTCGCAGCGTGGCTCGCAGCCGCCTGTTCCATGTCGAGGAGATGGAGCTGCGCTTCGCCAATGGCGCCGAGAGGACCTTCGAGCGGCTGGGGGGCACCGGCCGGGGCGTCGGGGCGGTGATGATCGTGGCCATGCCCGACCCGGAGCACGTGCTGCTGATTCGCGAGTATGCCGCGGGGGTCGAGGAGTATGCCCTGACGCTGCCCAAGGGACTGGTGGATCCGGGCGAGGACCTGGTCACCGCGGCCAACCGCGAGCTGATGGAGGAATGCGGTTTCGGCGCCCACCGCATCGAGCCGCTGGTGGAGCTGACCCTGGCGCCCAACTACATGCGCCATCGCATGCAGGTGATGCTGGCCAGCGACCTCTATCCCAAGCGGCTGCCGGGTGACGAACCCGAGCCGCTGATCGTCGAGACCCATGCCCTGGACGAGCTCACGGCCCTGCTGGCCCGGGAGGACTTCCACGAGGCCCGGGCCATCGCGGCGCTGTTCATCGCCCGGGACAAGCTGCGCAGCGAGGCCAGCGAGCCGACGCTCTGGTAGCCCCTCCCGGAGGCCATCGACGGTCGCTCTCCGAGCCTCTCATCGCCAGGGGCATCGCCCGGGACAAGCGGCGCAGCGAGGCCGGCGAACCCACGCGCCGGCTAACCCCGTCAGGAGCGGCCCCCGCGACCGGCCGGCACGCCGCGGCTAGCCCTTGGCGTGAAGCCGCCGCGGCAGGCTGCCGCCCTCCTTGAGCTTGACCCAGCGTCCCTGGCGATAGCTGTCCAGCCCGGCCTCGAGCAGGGTCATCACCTCCAGCGCCTGCTCGGCGGTGACCGGCGGCGGGGTACCGCGCAGCAGGGTCCGGGCGATGCCATCGTAATAGGCCCGGTAGTCGCCGGGGACGCTCTCGACCTCGTGATGGACCAGCACGACCTCGTCGCCCTCCCCCTCGTTCACGGTCAGGCGTCCCGGGGACGGGTCGACGCCCCAGGCCGGCTGGGGGCTCTCGCCCTCCTTGAGCCAGGCCTCCTGGGGATCGAGGCCGTACTTGACGAAACTGCCCCGGGTGCCGTTCACCCGCAGACGCGGTGTGGGCTCGGCCACCAGCGTGCTGGCTCGAAGGGTCACGCGCAGGCGGTCGTACTCCAGCACCGCCATGAAGTCGTCATCGATCTCGGCGCCGTCGCGCAGCGAAGCCAGCTCCAGCAGGATCGCCCGGGGCATGCCGAACAACGCCCTCGCCTGGTCCAGCAGGTGCGGGCCCAGGTCGAACCAGGTGCCGCTCCCGGGACGGTGCTGCTCGCGCCAGCGATCGGGCACCACGGGCCGGAACCGGTCGAAGCGCGATTCCACCTCGACCACCCGCCCCAGGTGTTGCTCGTCGAGGAGTCCCTTCAGGGTCAGGAAGTCACTGTCCCAGCGGCGATTGTGGAAGACGCTGAGCAGCCGGTCCGCCCCGTCGGCCTGGGACTTGAGCTGCCGGGCCTCGGCCAGGGAGACCGCGAAGGGCTTGTCGAGCACCACGTGCTTGCCCTTGGCCAGGGCCGCCTTGGCCAAGGGGAAGTGGGTCTCGTTCGGGGTGGCGATCACCACCAGGTCGATGTCCCGGTCGGCGAACAGCGATGTCGCCTTGGCGTGGACCGCCACCTCCGGATAGGCCGCCTGCACCCGGGCCGCATCGCGGGAGACAATGGCGGAAAGCTCGAGCCCCGGCGCAGCCTGGATCAGGGGGGCGTGAAAGGTCCTGCCGGCCATGCCGAAGCCGATCAGGCCGACGTTGAGGGTCTGGGTCTTCATCTTGGCGGCCTTCCCTGCTGAAGCGAGTCACATCATCCGCCCCGGCGTCCCGGGGCGGCCATCATGCATCAATCGAGCTTGGTCAGGTCGCGCACCGCGCCCTTGTCGGCGGAGGTGGCCAGCAGCGCATAGGCCTTGAGCGCCGCCGAGACCTTGCGGTCGCGCTGGATGCTGGGCTTCCAGGCCGCGTTGCCGCGGGCCTCCTGGGCCTCGCGGCGGCGCGCCAGCTCCTCGTCGGAGAGCTGGACGTCGATGGCCCGGCCCGGGATGTCGATGCGGATGATATCGCCGCTCTCCACCAGGCCGATGGCGCCACCCGCGGCGGCCTCCGGCGAGACGTGGCCGATGGACAGCCCCGAGGTGCCGCCGGAGAAGCGCCCGTCGGTGAGCAGCGCGCAGGCCTTGCCCAGGCCCCTGGACTTGAGGTAGCTGGTCGGGTAGAGCATCTCCTGCATGCCCGGCCCGCCCTTGGGCCCCTCGTAGCGGATGACCACCACCTCGCCTTCCTTCACCAGCCCGCCGAGGATGTGCTCCACCGCCTGGTCCTGGGACTCCACCACGTGGGCGGGGCCCTCGAAGACCAGGATGGAGTCGTCGACGCCGGCGGTCTTCACCACGCAGCCGTCGCGGGCGATGTTGCCCTGGAGCACGGCCAGGCCGCCCTCCCGGGAGAAGGCATGCTCGAGGTCACGGATGCAGCCCGTGGCCCGGTCGCCGTCGAGACTCGGCCAGCGCGCACTCTGGGAGAACGCGGTCTGGGTGGGCACGCCGCCGGGGCCGGCGCGGTAGAACTCCACCACCTCGGCGCTCGGCGAGCGCATGATGTCCCATTCCTCCAGGGCCTCGGCCAGGCTGTCGCCGTAGACCGTCGGCACCCGGGTATCCAGCACCCCGGCACGATCGAGCTCGCCGAGGATCGCCATGATGCCGCCGGCGCGGTGCACGTCCTCGATATGGTACTTCTGGGTGTTGGGCGCCACCTTGCACAGCTGCGGCACCTCCCGGGACAGGCGATCGATATCGGTCATGTCGAAGTCGATCTCCGCCTCCTGGGCCGCGGCCAGCAGGTGCAGGATGGTGTTGGTGGAGCCACCCATGGCGATGTCCAGGGTCATGGCGTTCTTGAACGCCGCCTTGGCGCCGATGGCCCGGGGCAGCAGGTGGGCCTCCTCGCCCTCGTAGTAGCGCTTGGCCAGCTCGACGATGCGGTGGCCCGCGGTCTCGAACAGCCGGCGACGATCGGCATGGGTGGCCACCACGGTGCCGTTGCCGGGCAGCGCCAGGCCCAGGGCCTCGGTGAGGCAATTCATGGAGTTGGCGGTGAACATCCCCGAGCAGCTGCCGCAGGTCGGGCAGGCGCTGCGCTCGACCTCGTCGAGGGTCGCCTCGTCGACGCTGTCGTCGGCGGCCATGACCATGGCATCGACCAGGTCGAGGCCGTGGTCGAGCAGCTTGGTCTTGCCCGCCTCCATGGGGCCGCCGGAGACGAAGATCACCGGGATGTTGAGGCGCATGGCGGCCATCAGCATCCCCGGGGTGATCTTGTCGCAGTTGGAGATGCACACCAGGGCATCGGCGCAGTGGGCGTTGACCATGTACTCGACGCTGTCGGCGATGATGTCACGGCTCGGCAGCGAGTAGAGCATGCCGTCGTGACCCATGGCGATACCGTCGTCCACGGCGATGGTGTTGAACTCCTTGGCCACCCCCCCGGCCTTCTCGATCTCCCGGGCCACCAGCTGGCCCATGTCCTTGAGGTGCACATGGCCCGGCACGAACTGGGTGAAGGAGTTGGCCACGGCAATGATCGGCTTGTGGAAGTCGTCGTCCTTCATGCCGGTGGCGCGCCACAGGGCGCGAGCGCCAGCCATGTTGCGGCCGGCGGTGGTGGTGCGGGAGCGATACTCGGGCATGGTGTCCTCTTGATGATGCTGCCGCCCGTGGCCCTGCGCATGTCGACACGGCAGGGGCCCGGGCGATCTTGGTGTCCAGTCTGCCCGATTCTGTCATGGCCCCGGCCGCCAGGCCAGCGCCACCGGCCGTCCGTCAGCGGCCCTCGGCGACCAGGCGCCCGCCGGCCAGCCGACAGCGCCGGCCGGCCAGTGCCTCGATATCGTCGCGGTCGTGGCTGACCAGCAGTACCGCCACACCCTCGGCCTTCTGGCGGCGCACCAGCGCCCAGAGGCCCTGGCGGGTAATATCGTCGAGGCCGGTGAAGGGCTCGTCGAGCAGCAGCAGCGGCGAGCCCCGCAGCAGCGCCCGAAGCAGCGCCACCCGCTGGCGCTGGCCGCCGGACAGCTCACCGGGCAGCCGGTCCTGGAGCCCCTCGAGCCCCACCTCGGCGAGCCCGGCGATGATCTTCGCTCGCTGGGCCCGGGAGAGCTTCATGTCCGGGGCCAGGCCAAGGCCCACGTTGATCCACACCGGCAGGTGATCGAAGAGGTTGTGGTCCTGGAAGACGGTGGTAATGCCCCGCTCCCAGGGCGGCAGCGCCAGCAGGTCGCTACCCCGCCAGGTCAGCCGGCCGCCACCGGGCTCGAGGAACCCCGCCAGCAGGCCGAGCAGGGTGCTCTTGCCCGACCCCGACGGGCCCTCCACGGCCAGACACTCGCCGGGCGCCAGCCGCAAGGTGAAGCAGAAGTCCGGGATCTCGCCGGGGTCGCAGCGCGAGTAGTGGAAGGTCAGGTCACGGCAGTCGAGCATCGCGGATCTCGTGGGAGGCGGAATGGGGCCAGGGGTGGCGCGGGGGCCGCCGGGTCAGCCGATCCAGCAGCGCGAAGACCGCCACCACCAGGGCGAGCAGCAGCATGGCGGTGGCGGCCGCGCCCTGCCAGCGATAGCCGCCCAGCTGCTGGAAGAGCAGCATCGGCAGGGTCGGCGCCGAGGGGCTGCCGAACAGCGCGATCACGCTGAAGTCGCCGAGCGACAGCGTCATGGCGTAGGCCAGCGCCAGGGCCAGCGGCCGGCGCAGCCGCGGCCAGACCAGCCAGCGCAGCCGGGCCCGGCCGCGCACGCCGAACTGGTCGGCCAGGCGCTGCTCCGGGGCGGAGAGCCCGGGAATGGCCCCGCGCACCACCTGCATGGCGAAGGGCAGCGCCATGAAGGCATTGACCAGCACCACCAGGCCGTAGCCTTCCCAGCCGCTGCCCAGTCGCGGGCGCAGCAGCAGGAAGAGCCCGGTGCCGAGCACCAGGGCGGGGGTCACCAGGATCAGCTGGCCGCCGCCCTCCATGGCCGCTGCACCGAGGGGATGGCGGCGCGCGCGCAGCCAGTGGCTGCCCGAGAGCAGCGCCAGGGCCAGGGCCAGGGCACCGAGGCCGGCGCCCAGGGCCATGACCAGGCTGCGCAGGGCGGCGGGCGCGAGGCTCGTCCCCCGGGGCAGGTCGGGGAGGCCACCGAGGCCGGCCACCAGCACGGCCGCCAGCGGCGGCAACAACAGCGCGGCAAGCCCGGTGAGCCAGAAGGCATCGGTGAGTCGCGAGAGCCCCAGGGCATCGCGGCGCCACCAGCGGCCCTGCCCCTGGCCCGGTGCGGCGCCTACCGCCAGCGACGGGGGGCCGCCGCGGGACAGCGCGAGGAGCCACAGCGTCAGGCAGATGGCCAGCTGGGTGAGGGCCAGCAGCGCCGCCAACGCCAGGTCGTGGTCGAACTTCATGGCCTGGTAGAGGGCGACCTCGAGAGTCGAGGAACGCGGGCCGCCGCCCAGGGTCATGACGATGGCGAAGCTGGTGAAGCACAGGGTGAAGACGAGTGCTGCCAGGCGCGGCAGCAGCGGCGCGAGGCGCGGCCATTCCAGGGCACGCCACAGGGCCCCGCGACTCAACCCCAGCTGGCCGGCGAGGCGCCACTGGGCCGCTGGCGCCTCCTCCAGGGCCTGCAGCATCAACCGGGCCGCCAGCGGCAGGTTGTAGAACACGTGAGCCAGCACGATGCCGGACAGCCCGTAGAGGGTGTCCTCGGGCAGCCCCCCCAGGGCGTCGCGCAGCGGCGCCAGCCAGCCCCGGCGGCCATGCACGGCCACCAGACCGAACAGTGCAATCAGGCTGGGCAGCACCAGCGACAGCTCCATGGCCCTCAGCAGCAGGCGACGCCCCGGGAAGCGGGGCCGCCGGGCCAGGGCCAGGGCCACCGGCACCGCCAGGCCGATCGCCAGCAGCGTGGAGAGACTCGCCTGCCACAGGGTGAAGCGCAGCACGGCGGCGAGCCAGGGTTCCTCCCAGAGCAGCGCCGGATGCAGCTCGCGGGCCTGCCACAGCAGCGCCCCGAGGCTGCCGCCGCCCAGGCCGACCACCACGACGAGGGCGGCGAGCCCCCAGCCCAGCGGCCAGCGCGACAGCGTCGTCCAGGGCGACAGCGGGCTCACCGGGCGACGGCGTTCAGCCACTCACGGATCCATTCGCGACGATGCTCGTGAACCTCCTCGGGGCTGAAGGTCAAGCTCTCGGGCGCGATCAGCCGGTCGAACACCGCCGGCAGCGCGTCGCCCAGGTCGATGGCCGGATTCATGACGTTGCCCAGCGGGATATGGCGCTGGAACTCCGGGGTCAACACGAAGGCCAGGAAATCCCGGGCGAGCGCCGGCTGCTCGGTGTTCGCCACCATCGCCGCGGTCTCGACCTGCAGGTAGTGCCCCTCCTCGAACTCCGCCGCCTGGTAGCGCTCGGTACCCTCCACGGCCATGTGGTAGGCCGGTGAGGTGGCATAGGACAGCACCATCGGCGCCTCGCCGTTCATGAACAGCGAGAAATAGGCCTGACTCCAGCCGTTGGTCACGGTCAGCACCCGCTCGTCGAGGCGGGCCCAGATCTCCGGGGCCTGCTCGCCGTAGACCTTCTTGATCCACAGCATCAGCCCCTGGCCCGTGACGCTGGTCCGCGGGTCCTGGAGGATCACCTGCACGTCCTCGGGGGCCGCCAGCAGCTCGGCGAAGCTGCCGGGGGGCGTCTCGAGCTGCTCGGTGTCGTAGACGAAGGCGAAGTGTCCCCAATCGTAGGGCAGGAAGGTCTCGTCGTCCCAGGCAATGGGCAGCGCCAGCGGGGCGAGATCGACGCCGTGGGGCGCCAGCAGATCCAGGTCCCGCGCCTCGGCGATCAGGTTCATGTCGAGGCCCAGCACCACGTCGGCGGCGGTGCCCTGCCCTTCCAGGCGCAGTCGCTGGAGGATGTCGACGCCGCCCGGCAGGGCCACGAACTCGAGGTCGCAGTCGCCGCAGCGGGCCTCGAAGGCCGCCTCGATGCCGGGGCCGGGGCCCCATTCGGAGACGAAGGAGTCGTAGGTGTAGACGGTGAGGGTCTCGCCGGCCTGGGCCGCGCCGGCGGCCAGCAGGGCCGCGAGCGCCAGGCCGGCGGCGTGAGCCTTGGAAGGCATGGGCATTCCTTGTTGTTCGGGGAAGCATTGACCGGGAAATCGTGATTCGGCCATGAAACAGCGCGCCCGCCATTATGCCATCGGCGGGCGCATTCTGGAGACCTGGACCGTCTCGCGGGGCGGGTTGAGACTAACCCGGCGACATCGCTAACCGGACAAACAGGGAAGCGTCATCTCCTTGTTCCTCGCCCCTCACTCCTCGCCCCTCGAACCTGGCTCCTCGCCCCTCGCTAACGAAACACCACCTTGGCCACATCCCGATAGCGTCCGGCGAAGTGCACGGTCATGCCCTCGCGGAGGTAGTCGGGCAGTTCCTCGTAGTCGCGCCGGTTGGCCTCGGGCAGGATCACCTCGAAGATGTCGCTGCGCCGGGCAGCGATCACCTTCTCGCGGATGCCGCCCACCGGCAGCACCTGGCCGGTCAGGGTCAGCTCGCCGGTCATGGCCAGCGACCGGTCGATGGGCCGGTGCTTGGCCAGCGACAGCAGCGCCGTGGTCATGGTCACGCCGGCGGAGGGACCGTCCTTGGGCGTCGCCCCCTCCGGCACGTGGAGGTGCACGAAGGCCGAGTCGAAGAAGTCCGCATCGGCGCCGTACTCGCCGAGGTGGCCCAGTACATAGCTGTAGGCGATGTTGGCCGACTCCTTCATGACCTCGCCGAGCTGACCGGTGAGCTTGAAGCCCCGGTCCAGGGCATGCACCTTGCCGGCCTCCACCGACAGGGTCGCCCCGCCCATGGCCGTCCAGGCCAGGCCGGTGACCACGCCCTCGCCCTTCATCACCTTCTCCTTGCGGAAGGTGGGCGCGCCGAGGAAGTCCTCCAGGTTCTTCACCGAGACCTTGACGCTCTGCTGGTCGTCCTCCAGCAGTTTGACGGCGGCCTTGCGCACGATGCGGTGCAGCTGCTTCTCGAGCTGGCGCACCCCGGCCTCCCGCGCATAGCCCTCGATGACCTGGCGCAGCGCCGCCTCGGTGAGGTTGATGCGCTTCCTGGGAATGCGGTCGCGCTCGAGCAGCTT
This sequence comes from Halomonas nitroreducens, assembly GCF_003966155.1. Lineage (GTDB taxonomy): Bacteria > Pseudomonadota > Gammaproteobacteria > Pseudomonadales > Halomonadaceae > Halomonas > Halomonas nitroreducens. The sequence goes on along the minus strand of NZ_RXNS01000001.1, from coordinate 389,462 downwards.
GGGCCACAGGTGGTGCTTGGCGATGGCGACCTTTTCCTCGGCGATGTAGCCGGACAGGCGGATCTGCTCCATGCGATCGAGCAACGCCGGGGGAATCGAGTCGAGGGTGTTGGCGGTGCACACGAAGAGCACCTTGGAGAGGTCCAGGCGCACGTCCAGGTAGTGGTCGAGAAAGTCGACGTTCTGCTCCGGGTCGAGCACCTCGAGCAGCGCCGAGGCCGGGTCGCCCTGGAAGGACTGGCCCATCTTGTCGATCTCGTCGAGCATGATCACCGGGTTCTCGACGTCCACCTCCTTGATGGCCTGGACCAGCTTGCCCGGCATGGCCCCGACGTAGGTGCGGCGGTGCCCCTTGATCTCGGCCTCGTCGCGCATGCCGCCCACCGAGAAGCGGTAGAACTCGCGGCCCAGGGCCTCGGCGATGGAGCGGCCCACCGAGGTCTTGCCGACCCCCGGCGGCCCCACCAGCAGCAGGATGGAGCCCCCCACGTCGCCCTTGAAGGTGCCCTCGGCGAGGAACTCGACGATGCGCTCCTTGACGTCCTTGAGGCCGTCATGGTCGCGATCGAGGACCTCCCGGGCATGGCCCAGGTCGAGCTGATCGTCGCTGGTCACGCCCCAGGGTAGCGAGGTCAGCCAGTCCAGGTAGTGCCGGGTGGTGCCGTACTCCGGCGAGCCGGTCTCCAGCACCGAGAGCTTGTCGAGCTCGTCGTCGATGCGCGCCATGACCCGCTCCGGCACGACCTTGTCCTCGAGGCGGGCGCGGAAGGTGTCGACGTCGTTCTCGCGATCGTCCTTGGAGATGCCCAGCTCGCGCTGGATGATCTTGAGCTGCTCGCGCAGGAAGAACTCCCGCTGGCGCTCCTGCATCTGGGCGTTGACCTGCTCGCTGATCTCGCTCTGCAGCTGGGCGACGTCGATCTCCTTGCGCAGCAGCGGCAGCACCTTCTGCATGCGCTCCATGACCGGCAGGGTCGACAGCACGTCCTGCAGCTCGGGCCCCTTGGCCGAGGTGATGGCCGCGGCGAAGTCGGTCAGCGGCCCCGGCTCGTGGGGGCTGAAGCGGTTGAGATAGTGCTTGAGCTCCTCGCCGTAGAGCGGGTTGATCGGCAGCAACTCCTTGATGCCGTTGATCAGTGCCATGGCATAGGCGCGGGTCTCGTCGTCCTCGGCGTCGACCGGCTCGCGGGGATAGCTCACCTCCACCAGGTAGGGCGGCGTCCGCGACAGCCAGCGCTGGATGCGAAAGCGCCGCATGCCCTGGGCGATGAACTGCAACTGGGAGTCCTCGCCCTGCAGCTTGTGCACCTTGACCGCGGTGCCGACCTCCGGGAAGTCGTCGTAGCCGAGCTCATCCACCCCGGTCTCGCCGACGAAGGCCAACCCAACCATGTGGTGCGGCGTGTTGCCGACCCGGCGGATGGTCTCCTCCCAGCGCTCGCGGTTGATCACCAGTGGCTGCACCTGGGCGGGAAAGAAGGGGCGATTGTGGATCGGCAGCAGGTAGACCCGCTCGGGCAACGTGTCGCTGGCCGGCACCACCGCATGACCACCCTGCTCGCCGAGTTCGGGGGCGTGGTCGTCGCCGGCATCGGCCTGGATCCAGTCCAGGCCGCCTTGTTCAAAGCGCTGATCGTCTTCGCTCATGCGTACCTCAATCCTGAAGGGGGCGGGACATCTCGACCCATGATGTCTTCGGGAATGCGGGCACCGACGCCGAACTTCAAGTCATAGCAGGCGTTCGAGGACCGGCGGCAGGGGACGACCGTTGAGTCGCAGCTCGCCACGCACCACGTCGATTTGCAGCTCCCGCGTGTCCAGGGGCAGGCCCAGCCACAACGCCACCACGGGCGGCACCTGGCGCCACAGGAAATCGCCGTCGAGCCGGGCCCGCCATTCGGCCCGCTCCGCCGGCGAGTCCAGCGCCAGGGGATCCAGTGCCGTCAGGTCCCGGGCATCGAAGATCAGCGTGCCCTCGCCATTCAGGGCCAGTCCCAGCATCGGGCTGTCCAGGTTGGCCTCGAGGAGGTCGAGCCGGGGCGAGTCGGCGAGCAGGCCACGCAGCGACGGGGCGAGATCGGCCAGCACCTCCCGCCCACTGGCGTCGGTGGAGCCCCGCGCCGCCTCGCGCCGCAGCCCATCCAGCAGGTCGCGCAGGGCGTCGGCGTCGATCCGCGACAGCTCGGCGGTCACCCCGCCGGTCAGCAGTACCTGGTCGGCGGAGTGCAGCTCGCCGAGGGTCAGCTTGCTGCGGATCCGCAGCTCCCGTTCATCGAGCACGGTCTTGCTGTGCAGCATGATCTCGTCCCCGGCGAGCACCAGCTCAGGGGAGCGCCAGCGCAGGCCCTCGATCTTGAGCAGGTCCTGCTGGGTGAAATGATAGGCGCCTTCGGTATAGGCGTAACGGCTTTCCAGGGTCACCGGCCCGGCCTGGAGTTGCGCCTCGCCATCATCGAGGCGCAGCGAGGCCAGCCGAGCGCGCAGCCGCCAGTCGCCGAAGCCGCCCTGGAAGGAGATGCGTGTGCCCTGCAGCGCCAGGGTCCGGCCCTGCTGATGGAAGACCAGCGGCGACAGCGCCAGGGCGCCGTCGAACGTCCCCGAGAGGACATGATAGCGGGCCTCCCAGCGGGGCGGCGAGGCCTCCACGGCGCCGAACAGGGTCTCGCCCGCCGAGGCCATGTGGGGCGCGAGGGTCCCGTCGAGGCGGGTGCCGAGCACACCATGGCGGGCCCGGTAGACGACATCGACGTGCCAGGCGTCGCCGAACAGCGGCGACAGGTGCAGCACGCCACGAGAGGCGAGCCAGCCTCGCTCGACGTCGCTGCGGCGGATCGACAGCTCTCCCCTGGCCTGCAGGTCCTCGACGGCGCGGGCCAGCTCACGCTCGAAGAGCAGACCGGCCACGGTCTGGGCCACCGCCCAGGCCAGGGCCACCACCGCCAGCACCGGCGCAATCAGGCGCTCCTTGCGCATCGTTCCCTCCTCGTCCCGAAGGCGCGACCTCCTGTCGCGACTGAGGCGGCCCCGGCCCGCCGGCGCCGACGCGGCTCAGTGCAGCCAGAACCACAGGTGCATGGTACTCCAGCCATAGACCGCCGCCAGGACATCATCGATCATGATCCCGAAACCACCGGCGACCCGGCGGTCCGCCCAGCGGATCGGCCAGGGCTTGAAGACGTCGAACACACGGAAGACCACGAACCCCCACAGGGCGGCCTCCCAGGAGAAGGGCACGGCGGTCATGGTCAGCCAGTAGCCGACGAACTCGTCCCAGACGATGCCCGAGTGGTCGTGGACCCCGAGATCCCGGGAACTCTTCTCGCACAGCCACACGCCCCACACGAAGGTGATGGCGACCACCATCAGGTACCAGCCCAGGGGCAGCTCGGACATCAGCCAGTAGAAGGGAATCGCCGCCAGGGTCCCGAAGGTGCCTGGCGCGAAGGGCACGGCCCCGCTGCCAAAGCCGAAGGCGAGGAAGTGGACGGGGCGGTGCCAGACGCTCTGGGGGGCACGGTTCATGGCGTGTCTCCTGGAAAGTGCTGCCAGCCGGACACGCCCGTGGGCTCGACACCGGTGACCCCGGGGACCGCGGTGACGCGGCCGATGACCGTCAGGGGTAGCGCGAGGGCCGCCAGTCTCGCCCGGGCCTCGTCGAGGCGCTCGGGGGGCAGGCTGACCAGCAGCTCGTAGTCGTCGCCGCCGCCCAGGGCGAGCTGTCGCGCGCGGGCCTCGCCGAGAGCGTCGACCAGCCCCTCGGCCAGCGGCAGGCGCTCCGGCCACAGCTCGGCGCCCACGCCGGAGGCCTCGCGCAGGTGGCCGAGATCGGCCAGCAGGCCGTCGGAGATGTCGATGGCCGCGCCGGCCAGGCCGCGCAGCGCCAGGCCGGCCGCCAGGCGTGGCCGGGGGCGCAGGTAGCGGCGGATCAGCGGGTCATCGAGGTCGCGCTCGCCGGCCTGCCAGCGCTGCAGGCCGCCGGCGCCTCCGCCCAGCGCGCCGGTCACGGCCAGCCAGTCGCCGGGCCGGGCACCGGCGCGGGTCAGGGCCTCGCTCGGCGGCACCTCGCCCATCACCGTGACACCCACGGCCAGCTCGCCGCGGGTCACGTCGCCTCCCGCCAGGCTGACGCCGCAGGCCTCGCAGAGGGCGTGGAAGCCCTCCGCGAAGGCGGCGACCCAGGCATCGTCGGCCGCGGGCAGGGTCAGCGACATCAGGCACCAGCGCCCCCGCGCGCCCATGGCGGCCAGGTCGCTCAGGCTGACGGCCAGTGCCCGATGGCCCACGGCCTCGGGCGGGGCATCCGCGGGGAAGTGTACGCCGGCCACCGAGGTGTCGACGCTCACCGCCAGGTGCTCGCCCGCGCTCGGCGCCAGCAGGGCACAGTCGTCGCCCACCCCGAGGGCAACCCCTGCCGCGGCGGGGGCCGGGGCGGGAGCCAGGTAGCGGGCGATCAACTCGAATTCACTGTGCATCCGGGGCATCGCCTTCAGCGTCGGCGCGCGGCGACCTCGGCGGACCGCAGCCTTACGGCGAGCTTGTCGAGAATGCCGTTGACATACTTGTGCCCCTCGGTGGCACCGAAGGACTTGGCCAGCTCAACGCCCTCGTTGATCACCGCCCGATAGGGCACCTCGAGGCGCTTGGACAGCTCGTAGGCCCCCAGGCGCAGGATGGCAAGCTCGATGGCGTCCAGGTCCTCGAGGCGGCGGTCGAGCAACGGGGCGATGGCCCGGTCCAGCTCCTCGCGATGGCGCACCACGCCCTGCAACAGATCATGGAACAGCGCCAGGTCGGCGATTTCCATGACCTTGTGCCAGTTCTCGTGGTCCTCCAGGTCGTCATCGGCCACCTGACTGCGGAACTCTGCCTCCACCGTGCCGATCGACTTGCCCGTCAGCTGCCACTGGTAGAGTCCCTGGACCGCGAGCTCGCGGGCTGCGTGGCGGGACAGCTGGCCTTTCGAGGGTGCCCGACGCTGCTCGCTCATCGCTCTTCTCCCGGGGTGTCGTCGCCGAAACAGCGCAACAGCGAGACCATCTCCATGGCCGCCATGGCCGCCTCGGTGCCCTTGTTGCCGGCCTTGGTACCGGCCCGCTCGATGGCCTGCTCGATGGAATTGACGGTCAGCACGCCATTGGCCACCGGGGTATCGAACTCCAGCTGCAGGCGGCTCATCGCCGAGTTGCACTCGCCGGCCACGTGCTCGAAGTGCGGGGTGCCCCCGCGGATCACCGCGCCCAGGGCGATCACCGCCTCGGGGCGCGCCACCTGGAGCACGCGCTTGATCGCCAGCGGCAGCTCCCAGGCGCCCGGGGTGTGGACGATATCGATGTTCTCGGCATCCACGCCGTGGCGCACCAGGCTGTCCACGGCGCCCTCCACCAGGCTGTCCACCACATGATGATTGAAGCGGCCCACCACGATCACGTAGCGGCCATCGACGTCGACGAAGCTGCCTTCGACTTGGGAAATCGGTTGCATGATCTGTTTCCTGCTGAACCCGGTGGTACGGAATCCACATGACGCCGCGACAGGCGACGTCGTGTCAATGTATGGGAGACGATCGCTCAGGCGCCGGCATCATCCTCGGCGACGGACGACTGGCCGGGCTCGACCCGCTCGACGACTTCCAGGTCGAAGCCGGAAAGCGCCGAGAACTTCCAGGGCGAGCTGAGCAGGCGCATGCGTCCCACGCCCAGGTCGCGGAGGATCTGCGAGCCGGTGCCGATGGTGAGGTAGTTGCCCGCGCCGTCGGACTCGGTGGTGCGCGGCGCGCGGCGACGCTCCAGGAACAGGTCGAGCAGGTCCTGGAGGTCCTGGCGGGGCCGGCCGTCGTCGAGCAGCACGAAGACGCCATGCTCGGCGCGAGCCACCTCGGCCACGGCCTCGTGGGCCGCCCAGCTGCCCCCCTCGCCCTTCTGCAGCGAGAGCAGGTCGCGCATCACGTTGGCCAGGTGCACGCGCACGGTGGTCAGTGCCTCGGGATGCGGGTGCCCCTTGACCAGGGCCAGGTGGTGGGCGCCCTGGATGCGATCGCGGAAGACGTGCAGGGTCAGCTCGCCATGGGGCGTCTGGACCGGCATCGATTCCTGGGGCTCGACGGTCTGCTCGTTGTGGATGCGGTAGTGGATCAGGTCGGCGATGGTGCCCATCTTGAGGCCGTGCTCGCGGGCAAAGCACTCGAGCTCGGGGCGGCGGGCCATGCTGCCGTCCTCGCTCATCACCTCGCAGATCACGCCGCTCGGGTCCAGGCCGGCCAGGGCCGCCAGGTCGCAGGCGGCCTCGGTGTGGCCGGCACGCCGCAGCACCCCGCCCGGCTCGGCCATCAGCGGGAAGATGTGGCCAGGCTGGACGATATCCTCCGCCTTGGCGTCCCGGGCCACCGCGGCCTGCACGGTGCGCGCCCGGTCGGCCGCCGAGATCCCGGTGGTCACCCCGTCGGCGGCCTCGATGGACAGCGTGAACTTGGTCCCGAAGCCGGAGCCGTTGTCGCGGACCATCAGCGGCAGCTGCAGCCGCTCGCAGCGCTCGCAGGTCATCGGCAGGCAGATCAGTCCCCGGGCGTGGCGCGCCATGAAGTTGATGTGCGCGGCCTCGACCTTTTCGGCGGCCATGATGATGTCGCCTTCGTTCTCGCGATCCTCGTCGTCCATCAGGATCACCATCCGCCCCTGGCGGATGTCATCGATCAGCTCGGCGATGGGGGCCAGGCCCCCAGAGGAGGAGTGCTCCATGGAATCTCCATTGACTCTGCGTGGTGGCTGTCGCGCCCCGACGACGATCGGGTCGCCGTGGGGCGTCGCCCCCCTCGAAACCGCGTCAGGGTACCGTGGCGCGGCGCCCGGCGCCAGTGGATCGCACCGCTGGCGCGAGCTCGGGCAGCCGCCTGTCGTGGTGATGGCCCCGCGCGGGAGCGGAGCGAGCCGCAAAGGCGCCCTGGCGATGCCGGCGACGGGCTCAGGCGTCCCGGCGCGGCCGGGCGGTGATTCGCCAGTCCCGCCCCACGGCACGGATATCGAGGATCTCCAGCGGGCGCTGCTGCTCCATGCGCTCCAGCCCCGGCAGGGCGAACAGCGGCCGGGCCTCGCCGCCGAGCAGGGTCGGAGCCACGAACAGCTGCATCTCGTCGACCAGGTCGGCATCCAGCATGGCGCCGGCCAGGGTCGCGCCGGTCTCCAGCAGCACCTCGTTGACCGCCTCCCGCTCGGCCAGGTGACGCAGCAGCGCCGCCAGGTCCACGCGGCCGTCGACGGCCGCGGGCAGCGCCAGCACCTCGGCGCCGGCGGCCTCGAGGCGGGCCCGGTGCTCGCCGTCCTGACCCTCGAGGGTCGCCACCAGGGTACGCCCCGGCTCGCGCAGGCAAGCGGCGGCCTCGGGCAGGCGCAGCCGCGAGTCCACCACCACCCGCAGCGGCTGGCGGGCGGCGATGGCCGCGCCCTCGGGCAGCTCGAGCTGGTCGGCGCGGACCGTGAGCCGGGAGTTGTCGAAGATCACCGACTCCACGCCGGTCAGCACCGCGCTGGAGCGGGCACGCAGCCGCTGCACCTCGCGACGTGCCCGGGGGCCGGTGATCCACTGGGACTCGCCGGAGCGCATGGCGGTCCGGCCGTCGAGGCTCATGGCCATCTTCAGCCGCACGAAGGGCCGGCCCCGGGCCATGCGGGCAATGAACCCGGGGTTGAGGGCCCGGGCCTGAGCCTCGAGCAGGCCGACCTCGACCTCGATACCGGCCTCGCGCAGCCGCGCGATGCCCCGACCGGCCACCAGCGGATTGGGGTCCCGCATGGCCACGATCACTCGTGCCACCCCGGCCGCCACCAGCGCCGCGGCACAGGGACCGGTGCGCCCCTGGTGGGAGCAGGGCTCGAGGGTGACGTAGGCGGTGGCCCCCCGGGCTGCCTCGCCGGCGGCGTGCAGGGCATGAATCTCCGCGTGGGGCTCGCCGGCCCGCACGTGCCAGCCCTCGCCCACCCGCTGGCCATCCTTGACCAGCACGCAGCCCACCCGGGGGTTGGGGTCGGTGGTGTAGAGGCCGCGACGCGCCAGCACCAGGGCGCGGGCCATCCAGGCCTCGGGAGTCCGCCGCACGGTCATGCGCCCCCCGGCTCGTCGGGCCGGAAGCTCGGCTCCTGAGCGAGGCGATCGATCTCGGCACGGAACTCGTCGATGTCCTGGAAGCGCCGATAGACCGAAGCGAAGCGGATATAGGCCACCTGGTCGAGCCGCTTCAGGGCATGCATCACCTCCTCGCCAACGTCCCGGGCATGGACCTCGCGCTCGCCGCGGGCGCGCAGCGTCTGGCGGATGCGCTCGACCGCGGCCTCGATGGACTCGGCGCTGACCGGCCGCTTCTCCAGGGCGCGCAGCATGCCGGCGCGCAGCTTGGCCTCGTCGAACAGCTCGCGGGAGCCGTCGGCCTTGATGACCCGGGGCATCACCAGCTCGGCGGTCTCGTAGGTGGTGAAGCGCTCCCCGCAGGCCGCACACTGGCGTCGGCGGCGCACCTGATCGCCCTCGGCGACCAGCCGGGAATCGGTCACGCGGGTGTCATGGGCGCCGCAGAAGGGGCAATGCATAGCGAGTATCCGACGTGGCAGGAAACGGTGTCGCCACATTGTAACGGTTTTGGGGCCACGGCGCCCAGCGCTCGCCCCGGCCGACGCCGTCGTCGGCCGGGGCTAATACGCTGCTAATCCACGCCTGTCATGCTGCCGCCGAACCCGACGAGAGAGTCGCGCCATGCCTTCCGTGACAAGATCGCCACGCCCCGCGAGATGCCTCGCATCCCTGCTGCTGGTCACCCTGCTCGGGCTGCTCGCGGCCACCTCGGCCGAGGCCCAGGGCCTCCCGGATCAGCAGGACGACTTCCTGCCCCCCGACCAGGCCTTCCAGCTGCAGGCGCGCCGCGACGGCCAGGACATCCGCCTGAGCTGGGACATCGCGCCGGGCTACTACCTCTACCGCAAGCGTCTCGAGGTGACCACCGCCGCGGGCGAGACGCTGTCGCCGATGCTGCCCCCGGGGGAGGTCATCACCGACGAGTACTTCGGCGAAGCCGAGGTCTATCGACAGCGGCTCGTGGCCGGGGTTACCCCCGGGGACGCCGAGGTGCTCTCGCTGACCTGGCAGGGCTGCGCCGACAACGGCCTGTGCTATGCGCCGCAGCAGGCGGACCTGCGCCTGGCCGACATGGCGCTGCTGCCGCCGGGAGAGGCCCGCGCGCATCCCGAGCCGCCGCAACCGGAGCCGGAACCCGAGACGGCGGGCCCTGGCCCCGGGGAGGACCAGCGTCTCGCCGAGCGCCTCGCCGGCGCGCCCACCGCCTGGATCCCGGCCGCCTTCTTCGGCATGGGACTGCTGCTCACCTTCACGCCCTGCGTGCTGCCGATGATCCCCATCCTCTCGAGCCTGGTGGTGGGGGCCGGCGGCGGGACCCGCCGCGGCCTGGCCCTGTCCGCGGCCTTCGTGGTGCCCATGGCGCTGACCTATGCGCTCCTCGGCGTGGCCGCGGGGCTCGCCGGCGCCAACCTGCAGGCCATGCTGCAGACACCCTGGCTGCTGAGCGCCTTCGCGGCGTTCTTCGCGGTGTTCGCCCTGGCCATGTTCGGGCTCTTCGAGCTCCAGTTGCCCGGTCCCCTGCGCCGCCGCCTGGATGCCCTGCAGCAGCGCCAGCGCGGCGGCACCCTGCATGGCGCGGCCCTGATGGGCGGGCTCTCGGCGCTGCTGGTCGGCCCCTGCATGACCGCCCCGCTGGCCGGCGCCCTGCTCTACATCGGCGACAGCGGCGATGCCCTGCTCGGCGGCGCCGCCCTGCTGGCCCTGGGACTCGGCATGGGCACGCCGCTGCTGCTGGTGGGTGCCCTGGGGGCGCGACTGCTGCCCCGGCCCGGCCCCTGGATGATGCGCATCAAGGCCCTGTTCGGCTTCGTGCTGCTGGGCATGGCCATCACCTTCCTCGACCGGGTGATCGACGATTCCCTGACCCTGGCCCTGTGGGGCGCCTGGCTGATCGGCCTGGCGCTGTCGCTCTACCAGGCCGCCCTGGCGCCCCCCGCCCGACGGCTGTCGCGGACCCTCGGCCTGGTACTGAGCCTCTGGGGGGGACTGCTGATGGTCGGCGGCGCCGGTGGCGGCGACGACGCCCTGCGCCCGCTGGCCTTCCTGGAGGGGGCCGGCGTCACGGACGCGTCGAGCGACGGCGAGGACCTCATGGCCCGCTTCAGGCCGGTGGCGGACGGCGAGGATCTCCGGCGACAGCTGGACGCCGCCACCGAGGCCGGCCGCTGGAGCCTGGTGGACGTCTATGCCGACTGGTGCGTGTCCTGCCAGGTCATCGAGGACGAGGTTTTCGGCGACCCTCGGGTGCAGGCCGCCCTGGCCGACATGCGCCTGCTGCGCCCGGACGTCACCGCCCAGGACGCCGACGACCAGGCCCTGATGCGAGACCACGGCATCATCGGTCCGCCCACGCTGATGCTGGTCGGTCCCGACGGCGAGGAGCGGCGCGGCGCGCGCGTGGTCGGTGAGATCGACGCCGACGCCTTCCTCGCGCGCCTGCACCGGGTCCGCGCGTCGGGGGCGACGCCATGAGCCTACTCGACCGCAGCCTGGCCATCGGTCCCTTCGGCCTGAGCCTCGAGCGCTGGCTGCTGATCGCCGCCGCACTGATCGCCCTGCTGGTCGGCGGGCTGCTCGGCCGGCGCCGCCGGGTTGCCGTCGGCGATGCCCTCCTCACGGCCCTGGTGGTCGGCCTCATCGCCGCGCGACTGGCTTTCGTGCTGCGCTACTCTGGACAGTTCGAGGGGTTCGTCGCCATGCTGGACATTCGCGACGGCGGCTTCCGCCCCCTGGCCGGCCTGCTGGGCGCGGGCGCCTTCCTGGCGTGGCGCGCCTGGCGATGGCCGGTCACACGACGTCCGCTGGCCGGCGCCGTGCTGGCCGGCGGACTGGTCTGGACCGGACTCGCCGGGAGCCTGCAGCTGATCGGGACCACCTCGAGGCCGTTGCCCGAGGTCGCGATGACCACCCTGGCGGGCGAGCCGATCTCGCTGCCGACCTTCGCCAAGCCCCGGGGACGCCCTATGGTGGTGAACCTGTGGGCCAGCTGGTGTCCGCCCTGCCGCCGGGAGATGCCGGTCCTGGCGGCCGCCCAGCGGCGCCATGGCGACATCGACTTCGTGTTCGCCAACCAGGGCGAGAACCGTGCCCGCGTCGAGGATTTCCTCGCCACCGAGGGGCTGGGCGGGCTGCGGCATGTGTGGCTCGACCGCCCTGGCCAGCTGGGGCGCACCACCGGGGCCCAGGTGATGCCCACCACCCTGTTCTACTCGGCCGGCGGCCGGCTGGTCGACAGTCATGTCGGCGAGCTGTCCCGGGCCTCCCTCACCCCCTACCTGGAGCGGTTGACCACTGCCCCGACCTCCACCGACACACGAGGATGAACCGATGCTGCGACTCGCCCTGACCCTCGCCGGCCTGTCCCTGCCGCTGGCGGCGCCAGCCGCGGACTGGCCGGCCCCGATCCAGGCGCTGGCCGACCAGGGACTGACCATCCACGAGCGCTTCGAGGCGCCGGGCGGCCTGACCGGCTTCGCGGCCAGCGCCCAGGGGCGCGAGGTTGCCGTCTACCTGACCCCGGACGGCGAGCATGCCGTGGTGGGCAACCTGGTGGATGCCGAGGGCAACAACCTCTCCACCGCGCCGCTGGAACGGCTGGTGCGCGGCCCGCAGGATGCCGAGACCTGGGCCTCGCTGTCCGACAGTGCCTGGATCCCCGACGGCGACGCCTCGGCCGAGCGCATCATCTACGTCTTCACCGACCCCAACTGCCCCTACTGCCGCCAGTTCTGGCAGATGGCCCGCCCCTGGGTCGAGGCCGGCCGGGTCCAGCTGCGCCACATCATGGTCGGCATCCTCGAGCAGGACAGCCCGCGCCTGGCCATCTCGATGCTGGCCGCCGAGGATCCCGCAGCGGCGCTGGCCGCCCACGAGAGCGGCGATCCGATCGAACCGCTTCAGACCCTGCCCCGCCGCTGGGAGATGACGCTGCAGGAGAACCATGAGCTGATGCGCGGCATGGGCCTCTACGCCACGCCGAGCATCTTCTATCGTGACGGCGAGCTGGTGGAGGTGCTGCAGGGCCTCCCCGAGGAGGAGCAGTTCGCCGAGATCATGGGCTCGCCCGAGCCCTGACACACTCGACCCCCGCCTCCCGGCGGGGGTCGAGATCAGGGGACTGCGCGGGCAGTCGGCTAGCGCGGGTTCTCGCCGTAGTCGTCGTGATCGCCCAGGCGCTGGCCGTCGATCTCGTCGCCGTAGAAGCCCATGTGCTGGTGGAAGATCTCGTCGGTCTCGTCCACCGAGGCCAGGGTCCGGCGTCGCGGGTCCTGGGGCCGCTCGTGGCTGTTGATGAAGGCCGCCACGTCCCAGGCCTGCTGGTCGGTGAGGGAATACGGCTTGCCGAGCGGCATGTTGGCCTTGATGAAATTGGCCGCAGTGTTCACCCGGTGCATGCCGGCGCCCCAGTTGTAGGCACCGTCTCCCCACAGCGGCGGGAACACCTGGCGCTCGCCGACCTTCTGCCCCTGGCCGTTGTCGCCATGGCAGACGGCACACTGGTCGGCGTAGACCTCCGCACCCCGGCCGCGATCCGGTGCCTCCCCGGTCTCCTCCAGCCCGGGATAGCCCCGCCCGGGCAGGGACTGGTTGATGGGCGCGCCAGTGGCCATCCAGTGGAAGTAGGTCTGCAGCGCCACCAGGGTCTCGCTGCCGTACTCGGGGGGCACGCCGTTCATGGAGTAGGTGAAGCAGCCCTGGATGCGCTCGGCCATGGTGTTGACCTTGTCGTTCTTGCCGCGATAGGCGGGATAGACGCCCATCGAGGCCCACATCGGGGCCGAGTCGGCCAGCCGCCCGGCGTCCAGGTGACAGTTGCTGCAGTTCTGGTCGTTGAAGACATTCTCGCCGCGCAGCTGCTGGGTGTTGACGAAGAGGTCGCGCCCCTTGCGGACCATCTCACCGTACTGGTTGTCGGGAATGTCCCGCTCGGCGGGCGGCGTGAAGGTGGCCTCGCCGGCCGGCGCCTCAGGCAGGGGCACCTGGTAATCGCGTTCCGGCGCCTCGGACTCGGCGGCGGACACGGCGCTCAGGCCGAGCACCGCCACCAGGGGGCCGGCGAGCCAAGACGTCATCCTGGGGGTGTTCATTGGCCGCCCTCCTCTTCTGCTGCCGACGCGCTCGTCGCCTCGAGCCGCTCGGGCAGGGTCGCGTAATAATCGGCGATCAGGTCGATCTGGTCGTCATCCAGGCGCTCGGCGATGCCCCGCATCAAGCCGTCGGGATCATTGTGACGGTCCCCATTGCGCCAGGCGCGCAGCTGGGCCGACAGGTAGCCGGCATGCTGGCCGGCGATCGGCGGGAAGTCGGCGCCCACGCCCTGGCCGTTGGGGCCATGGCACTGGCTGCAGGCCGGCAGTGTCTTGTCCCAGTCGCCGCGCTCGGCCAGCCACTCCCCCGGCTGGTCCGGCGACGCGGCAGAATAGGCCGTGGGCAGCTCGGGCCAGGACGCCAGGCCCGCATAGTAGGCCGCCACATCGGCGATCTGCTGGTCGTCCAGCATCTTGGCGAAGGGCATCATGGTGGCGTTCTCTCGCCGCCCGGCCTGGAAGTCATGCAGTTGCTTGGCGATGTAGTCCGCCGGCAGTCCGGCCAGGCGTGGCCAGGACTCCCCCTGCGGCATGTTCATGCCCATGCCGTCGGCCTGGTGGCAGGCCACGCAGGTGCCGGCGACGCTCTCGCCGCGGCTCGGGTCACCCTCGAGGGCGAGCGCGGGGCCGGCGGCGAGGCCGATCCCCACCAGCAACCCCAGGCCGCCCGTGATTCTCATGGTTGTCATCCGGTCTCTTCCTCTGTTGTTATCGATCCCTTGCAGGGTTTCTCTCCCTGCCGGTCGGCGCAGGCCTCGACCGGCAGGGTCAGGCGGGCCTCCAGCCCACCCTCCGCGGGGTGCCGGAAGTCCAGCGCCCCGCCGAAACGCTCGGCGATGGCGGTGACGATCGCCAGCCCCAGGCCACTACCGTCGCCGCCGCGATGCCAGAATCGACGCGGCGGCGCCGACAGGCTGGACGCGTCCAGCCCGGGGCCACGATCGCGCACCACGAAGATCAGCCGGTCCGGTGCGGGGGTCTCGACCGCGAGGCGCACGGGGTCACCGCCCGTCCCGTGACGCAGGGCGTTGTCGACCAGGTTGCGCAGTGCCGTGATGGCCAGCTCGCGGGGCAGCGCCAGGCACTCCTCCGGCCAGGTCGACGGCATCTCGACCCGGTCCGCCGCGGCGCCGGCGTCGCGCACTGCCAGCCTCGCCACGTCCCCGGCTCGGCACGGCTCGCCGTCCTCGAAGGTCACACGGCCCTCGACCCGGGCCAGCGTCAGCAGCTGTTCCAGGGTCCGCGTCAGCCGCGCCACGCCTTCCTCGGCCCGGGCCAGGGCGCGCCGGGCACCCTGGCCCTCCACCCGGGAAGCCACCTGCAGATGGGTCTTGATGGCGGTGAGCGGGGTGCGCAGCTCGTGGGCGGCATCGTTGGTGAAGCGTTGTTCACGGACCATCGCCCGCTGCACGCGGGCCAGCAGCTGGTTGAGGGTCTCGACCGGCGGGCGCAGCTCGGCGGGCAGGTCACGGGTGCCCAGCGGCGCCAGGGCATCGGGGTGACGGTGCGCCAGGGCATCGCGCAGGCGCCGCAATGGTGCCAGGCCACGCACGACCCCCAGCCAGACCGCCAGCAGGCTGCCGAGCAACGCCACCAGGAAGGGCACCACGGCCACCTCCAGCACGTTGCGCAACAGCTGCTCGCGCTCGTCCAGGCGATCCGCGGTGGTGATGGTCAGTCCGTCACGGCGGTAGGTGAAGACCCGCCAGGTGGTGCCATCGGCCTCCCGATAGGCATGGCCCGGCTCGCCCGGGGTCAGCACGCCGGCCATGTCGCCATGGGTCTGCGCCAGGACCTCGCCGCGTGGCGAGTGCACCTGGCAGGCTAGCCCCTCGATGGGAGGAATCGACAGCGCGCGCCGGTCCGCCTGCGACCAGACGTCCCGGGGCAGCTGAGTCATCAGCCCGGCCACCATGCGCGCCGACTGGGCCAGGCGCTGGTCCAGGGTCTTCTCCACCTGGTGGTGGAGGTCGCGCATCAGCCAGGCGGCCACCAGCGTCCACAGCAGGGTCAGGGTCAGCCCCAGGGTCAGCAGCAGGCGGGTCCTCAGGCTCACGTCGACGCCTCGGCCACCAGCGCCTCCGGTGCTCCCAGCCGATAGCCAAGCCCGCGCACCGTCTCGATGATGGCGGGGCCGAGCTTGCGCCTCAGGTGGTGGATATGCACGTTCAGGGCATTGCTCTCGACCTCCTCGGACAGGCCATAGAGCCCGTCCTTGAGCCGCTCCGCCGAGAGGATCCCCTGCGGCGAATGCAGGAAGGTCTCCAGCAGCATCAGCTCGCGGCGCGACAGCGACACCGGCCTGCCGGCGAGGCGCACCTCGCGGGACACCGGGTCCAGACTGAGCGGGCCGTGCTCGATGCGGCTGCCGGCCTGGCCGGCGGAACGGCGCAGCAGCGCCTGGAGCCGGGCCACCAGCTCGTCCAGGTCGAAGGGCTTGACCAGGTAGTCGTCGGCCCCCTCGCGCAGCCCCGCGACCCGGTCCGCCACGGCGTCCCGGGCGGTGAGCACCAGCACCGGTACCCGCCGGCCCGCCCGGCGCCATTCGTCAAGCAGGCCCAGGCCGTCGCCGTCGGGCAAGCCGCGGTCCAGGATCACCAGGTCGCTGGCCAGGGTCGCCATCAGCGAATCGGCCTCCGCCCGGGAGGCCGCTACGTCGACGACGAAGCCCTGGGTCTCCAGTCCGGCGCGGATGCCGTCGGCCACCAGGGCATCGTCTTCGATCAACAGCACATGCATCGCGTAGGGCTCCTCTCCGTGTGCGACATTGTGTCGCCTCGTCATTAAGCCGGCATTAAGCCGCCGGCCCAAAGCGCCCGGGCCGGCTAGGCCATTGGTCGAAGGGCCCTCCGCCGGGGCGGAGGGGCAGGCCGTCGTCAGGAACGCGACGGCAGGGCCCGGGCCAGGAACCAGCCGGCGACCATGGCCGCCAGCATGGCCGCCAGCGGGGCGGTAATGCCGACCACGGAGGCGAAGGCCGGGCCGGGGCAGTAGCCGGAAAGCCCCCAGCCGATGCCGAACAGCGCCGAGCCACCGATCAGCCGGCCGTCCAGGTCACGCCGGGTCGGCACCTGGAAGGCACTGGCGAACAGCGGATTGGGGCGGCGCATGGCCAGACGATAGCCGATGAAGTTGGTGATCACGGCGCCGCCGAGCACGAACATCAGCGTCGGATCCCAGGCGCCGAAGAGATCCAGGAAGCCCAGCACCCGGGCCGGGTCGGTCATCCCGGACACGGCCAGGCCGAGCCCGAACAGCAGGCCGGCGATATAGCCCATCAGGATTCTCATGCGCCACCTCCCAGCAGGTGCCGGACCACGAAGACGGTGAGGATCGCCGCCGCCAGGAAGGTCAGGGTGGCCACCATCGAGCGCGGCGACAGCCGCGCCAGGCCGCACACCCCATGGCCGCTGGTGCAGCCACTGCCGATGCCGGTGCCGACGCCGACCAGCAGGCCGGCGACGAGCATCAAGGCGATGCCGCCAGCGGGCTCGCCGATCACCGCCTCGGGCCGGCCGAAGACGTTGCCCAGCTCGCCACCCGCCAGCACCAGCGCCAGAGGGCCGCTGACCAGTCCGAGCAGGAAGGCCAGGCGCCAGGCGCTGTCGCCACGGGGCCTGGCGGTGACCAGGGTGCCGATGATGCCGCTGATGCCGGCGATCCGCCCCAGGGTGGCCATCAGCCAGGTGGCCGAAAGCCCGATCAGCACCCCGCCGACCAGGCCGTGCAGGCTTGCCGTGATATCCAAGGTGTCGTGTCTCCCTTAACGGTGGTTCTTGCAGGTACTGATGCCCAGCAGCGCGTACAGCGGGCAGGTATTGAGCAGCCCGGTGGCCAGCGGGATCACCCCGATCCAGCCCCAGGCGCCGATGGTGCCGGTCAGGGCCAGCACGATGAGCAGCGCCCCGATCAGGATGCGCGCGATCTTGTCGATGCGGCCGACGTTGGTCTTCATGGTGAGACTCCTTGCTTGAGGGAAGCGCCGGACGCCTCGTCCGGCGCGGGAACGACCCCGGCGTCCTCCCCGTGCAGGGCACGCCAGGCGTCATAGGTGCTGAGAAAGATCTGGCCGCTCAGCTCCTGGTAGAAGTCGATGTGCTCCAGGCGATCCATCACCGGCCCTTTCACCTCGGCCAGGTGGAGGCGAACGCCGGCGTCCTTCAGTCGGCTGTTGATGGCCTCCAGGCTCTCCAGGGCCGAGGCGTCGATGACATTGACCGCCTGACAGGCCAGGACGATATGGGCCAGGCCCGGCTGGCGGGCCGCCAGGGCCATGACGGTGTCTTCCAGGTAGCGGGCGTTGGCGAAATACAGGCTCTCGTCGACGCGCAGGATCGTCAGGTGCTCGTCGGTCTCCACCTCGTGGCGGCGCACGTTGCGGAAGTGTTCGCTGCCCGGCACCCGGCCCACCACGGCGCTGTGCGGACGACTGGTGCGATACAGGTGCAGGCCCAGGGACAGCACGACACCGGCCAGGATGCCGCTCTCCACGCCATGGACCAGGGTCAGCACCAGGGTGGCCAGCATGGCCACGCCATCGGCCCGGGAATAGGCCCAGGTGCGCTTGATGGCGCGCAGGTCGATCAGGGTACCCACGGCGACGATGATGGTGGCCGCCAGCGTCGCCTTGGGCAGAAAGGCCAGCGGAGTGGTCAGGGTGAGGGTCGCGAGGGCGATACCCAGCGCCGTGAAGGCACCGGCCAGGGGGGTGACGGCCCCGGCCTCGAAGTTGACCACCGAGCGGGAGAAGCCGCCGGACACCGGCGAGCCCCCGCTTCCCCCGGCAGCGAGGTTGGCCAGGCCCAGGGCGATCAATTCCTGGTTGGGATCGATGCGCTGGCGTCGCTTGGCGGCCAGGGTCTGGGCCACCGACACCGATTCCACGAATCCCACCAGGCTGATCAGCACCGCCGCAGGCGCGAGGCTCGACCAGAGTTCCGGCTCGAGACTCGGCAGCGCCAGGGAGGGCAGGCCGCTCGGCACCTCGCCGACCAGGGCCACGCCGCGCTCGCCGAGCCCCAGGGCCCAGGCCAGCAGGGTGGTGACGATCACCGCCGAGACCGGGGCGGCCTTGGCCACCAGGTCCGCGGCCGTGGCGGACAGCCCCAGGCGCTGCAGCCCGCCCTTGAGATGCCGTCGGCACAGCAGCAGGTAGCCCCAGACCCCGCCACCAATCACCAGGGTGATGATGTTGACGTCCCCGAGCGAGGCGATCAACGCCGAGAGCATTTCCACCAGGTTATGACCGGACGCCTCCACCCCGAGGATATGGCGCAGCTGGCTGGCGGCGATGAGGATGCCTGAGGCGGTGACGAAGCCCGAGATCACCGGGTGGCTCAGGAAGTTGGCGAGGAATCCCAGACGCAGCAGGCCCATGGCCACCAGCACCAACCCGGAGAGTGCCGCCAGCACCAGGGCCGCCCCCACGTACTCGGCACTGCCGGGCGTAGCGATGCCGGACAGCGCCGAGGCGGTCATCAAGGAGGCCACGGCCACCGGCCCCACCGCCAGGGTGGCGCTGGTACCGAAGACCGCGTAGAGCACTAGCGGCAGCATGCTGGCGTAGAGCCCCACCTCCGGGGGCAGGCCGGCCAGCAGGGCGTAGGCCAGGGCCTGGGGCACCAGCATCAGGGTGACGATCACCGCCGCCAGCAGGTCACGGGCCAGGATGTCGCGCCGGTAGCCGTGCAGCCAACCGATCAGGGGAATCCAGCGTGACGGCATCATCAGCCTCTCGCGGTCTGGGTGTCGTCTCGATCGGCATGGCGCCGGGCCGGCTTGGCCAGCCACTCATGCCCCCTGAGCATGCCATTCCAGTACAGCCAGGGCAGTTGCTTGGCCTTGAGCCACCAGGCCCGCCGGGTCGCCTGGGTACCGTCGTTGACCCAGCGCGGGAAGGTGGGCTGCAACTGGCCGCCATAGCCGAACTCGGCCAGCACGATGCGTCCCCGCTCCACGGTCAGCGGGCAGGACCCGTAACCCAGATACCCTGCCGGCAGGGGGGCATCCTCCAGCGAGGCCAGCAGGTTCTCGGCCACCACCGGCGCCTGCTTGCGCACCGCCGCGGCAGTCTTGGCGTTGGGCGTGCCGCTGGCATCGCCCAGGCCGAACACCGCCGGATGGCGAGCGTGCTGGAGCGTCTCCGGATCCAGGTCGAGCCAGCCGCCGGCATTGGCGAGCCCCGAATCGGCGATGAATGCTGGCGCCTTCTGCGGCGGCACCACGTGCAGCATGTCGAAGTCTCTCTCCTCCGCGCGCTCGCCCTCGGCATCCTTCACGGCGAAGCGTGCCGTGCGCGACGGGCCGTCCACCGCCACCAGGCGATGGCCGAAGGCGGTCTCGATCCCGTAGCGATCGATGTAGTGCTCCAGCGCCGGTACATAGTCGGCGACGCCGAACAGCACTTCACCGGCGGTGCAGAAGCTCACCGCGATCTGGCCCAGGCGACCCTGGCGGCGCCAGTGATCGCAGGACAGGTACATGGCCTTCTGCGGGGCGCCGGCGCACTTGACGGGCATGGGCGGCTGGGTGAACAGCGCCCGGCCCTTGTCCAGCGACTGCACCAGCGACCAGGTATAGGGCGCCAGATCGAAGCGGTAGTTGGAGGTCACGCCATGCTGGCCGAGGGTGGCTTCCAGGCCCTCGATGGCCCCCCAGTCGATCACCAGCCCCGGGGCCACCACCAGGCGGGTATAGCCGAGCCGCCGGCCATCCCCCAGCACCACCTCCCCGGCAGCCGGGTCCACCCGCTCGGCATGGATCGCGTACCAGCTCGCCTTGTCGGGGATGACATCGGCCATGGGCCGCCGGGTGATGGCGGCGGAGAAGACCCCGCCGCCCACCAGGGTCCAGCCGGGCTGGTAGCTGTGCATCTCGGCGGGCTCGACGATGGCGATGTCCAGATCGCCGCGGCGCTTCAGCAGGCTCGCGGTCACCGCGATGCCCGCTGCGCCGCCGCCGATCACGACGACGTCGTGTCGGCGGGACGAGGTCTGTGGGGTCGGGTGTGGCATGGCGTGGCTCCGGGGGTCGAGTTGTCGTTGTCGTGGCGGGCGCCCGTCAGGCGTCCAGCATCTCGCGGATCGGCTGGGGGTCGTGGCCGGCGGCGTGGGCCGCTTCCAGCAGCGCCGGAATGTCGCAGCCGGGCTCGCGGGCCCGGGACTGGGCCCAGAGATGCACGGCCCGCCTCCCGGTGCGGCAGAACGCCAGGATCGGGGGCGGCAGCGCGTCCAGGGCACGGCCGAAGGCCTCGATGTCCGCCTCGCCATACTCCCCGGGCGCCACCGGAATGCAGCGCCAGGCCAGGCCCAGGGCCTCGGCACGCTGGCGCAGGGCGGCGTCGTCGGGATGGTCCTCGGCCTCGCCGGAACGGCGGTTGCAGATCACCGCCTGGAAGCCCCGCCGGGCGACCTCGTCGAGGTCGGCGACGCTGATCGCGTCGGCGATGGCCACGCCCGGCTCGAGTTGCTGAATCTTCATCGACGTCTCTCCTTCCGCATCAGAAGCGGTTGATCGGCACCTTGAGGTAGACCTGCCCGTTGTTCTCGGCGGGGGGCATCTCGCCGGCGCGCATGTTGACCTGCACCGAGGGCAGGATCAGCCGCGGCATGCCCAGGGTGGCATCGCGCTCGGTGCGCATCCTGACGAAATCGTCCTCGTCGACGCCCTCATGGACATGGATGTTGTGGGCACGCTGTTCGGCCACCGTGGTCTCGTGCTGGTACTCCTCGCGATCCGGGGCCTTGTAGTCGTGGCACAGGAAGAGCCGGGTCTCGCCGGGCAGCGCCAGCACCTTCTGGATGGAGCGGTATAGGGTGCGGGCATCGCCGCCGGGGAAGTCGCAGCGCGCCGTGCCGTAGTCGGGCATGAAGAGGGTGTCGCCGACGAAGGCGGCATCGCCGATCACATAGGTCAGGCAGGCCGGGGTGTGGCCCGGAGTGTGCAGCACCCGCCCCTCGAGGCCGCCGATGGCGAAGGCATCGCCCTCCTCGAAGAGGCGGTCGAACTGGCTGCCGTCCCGGGCGAATTCGGTACCGGCATTGAAGGCCTTGCCGAAGATCTCCTGGACCTCGACGATACGGGCGCCGATGCCGGTCTTGCCACCCAGCTTGTCGTGCAGGTAGGGCGCCGCCGAGAGATGGTCGGCATGCACATGGGTCTCGAGCACCCACTCGACGCTCAGGCCCTCCCCCTCGACATAGGCGATGATCTCGTCGGCGGAGCGCACGTCGGTGCGGCCGGCGGCATAGTCGAAATCGAGCACCGAATCGAGGATGGCGCAGGCGTTTGAGTCCGGATCGCGGACCACGTAGCTGAAGGTGTTGGTGGGCTCGTCGAAGAAGGCCTTGACGATGGGCTGCTGGGACATGGGGTGCCTCCGTTGGCCGCAAAGGATGGGGGGACGGCGATCTCGGCACGTCCCGGGTCTGCGGGTATGACCGCATCATAACCAAATAATTTAATCTAACGTTAGATTATTTTTTCATATAAGAGAGGCGGCAGGATAGCGGCACGCTATGGCCCGTTGGCCACCTGCAGGGTCAGGCCGGCGATGATCGGCCAGGCAATCGCGACGCCGCAGGCCCCCTGATGCGGCGGGCCAGGCGTTGGGGGCGTGGATGCCGTCGAATGCCGCCCAGAGGGGCGGCAAAAAGACCCGACGTCACGGACGTCAGAAGGTGAAGACGGGAATGCTCGGGTCTCGCATCATCTCCGCCATGGGCGGTGGCGTGGCGACGCCGACGCCCTGCCGCAAGTCTTCCTCGGCATAGTCGCTGTTGGGCAGGTAGAGGGCACAGACATCTACCTGGGCACCATCGTCGATCAGCGCCTGGAGCAACATCTCCGGCTTCATGGAGGCCATGGGACTGCCAGGGGCGGTCTTCAGGGCCTCGGGACTCTGATAGCTCGCCACGGCCAGATCCCCGGCCTGGTCACACAGCAGGACGGAGAGATCGCTGCCCTGTTGCTGCATGGTGCGAGACAGCACCATGGCCATCCCCTGGGTCTGCAGGGAATCGCTGCTCAGAATCACCAACGCCTTGTCGCTCATGTCGTGATCTCCTTCATGCTCCGCCGCCAGCACCGGGGACGCGACCATCACCGCGGCCGCCAGGATCAGGTTTCGCCACTGCATCGCATCGACTCCTTGGATTGGGGGTAGCCGTTCGGCCTCAATGATCGTCGCCAGGCGTCCAAGCCACCTCGGGGTTCACCTCGTAGCTCCAGGGCAGCCCCGAGTTGCGCCAGCCGCTCTTGGCGCGCACGCCCCTGGAGTCGCCCTCCTCGAGCTTGCCGCCCTCGAAGCCATCGGTCACGGAGTAGACCTCGCTGAACCCCAGCTCGGCGATCAGGTCCGCCGCCGGGGCACTGCGCGTCGAGCCGGAGCGGCACATCACGATGATCGGATCGTCCTTGGCCACTTCCAGCGCTTCGAGTTCGGCCTGGATCTCGGCTTCGAAATCGGGGTTCCTGACCATCGGCCAGGTCCGGGCCTCGGCATCGAAATGCTCGCGATCGCCCAGCACCCAGGGCACATGGATGTCGGTGGGTGTCGCGAAGCCGGTGAACTTGATCTCGATGGGATCCCGCACATCGACCAGCACCGCCCGATCGTTCTGCTGCATCAGCGCATGGGCCTCCGCCGCCGTGACATAGAGGCCCAGCTGCGTCTCGCGGTAGGCCGGCACCTCGGTTGCCTGGGCGGCGGGCGCCGCCATCGAGAACGACGCCGTGATCGCGCCGGCGATGACCAGCGTGAGTAGCGATTTTTTCATAACTAAATCCTCTAACATAATTCCCAAATATATTAAGCATAGCCCTTCCCCGACGACATGCCATGCGGCAAGTCGACGCGGGAGGGTCAGCCATCCGGGAAATTAGAGTTCGATGCGCTGGCGATAGGTGGGGATCTCGGCGTCGATGCCGCTCTCGGCCAGCGCCCCCTGGAGCGCCAGCTGGGCTCCGGGTTCGCCATGCACCAGGTAGAAGCGCGGTTGGCCATGGAAGGCGCCGGCCCAGCCGATCAGCTGGCGCTGCCCCGCATGGGCGGAGAAGCCGCCGAGGGTATGCACCCGGGCCTTGACGGCCAGGTCCTCGCCCAGTACCCGGACCCGCTCGGCGCCGTCGATGATCTCGCGCCCCAGGGTGCCCTCGGCCTGGAAGCCGACGATGACCAGTCGGGTGCTGGGTCGCTCGAGGTTGTAGCGGAAGTGGTGGACGATGCGCCCGCCGTTGCACATGCCGGCGCCGGCGATGATGATGGCGCCGCCATGGATGCGGTTGATGGCCATGGATTCCTCCACGGTGCGGGTCAGGCGCAGGATCGGCAGATACTGCCCGGGATCGCCATGGGCGGCGATATTGAGCACCTTGAGATCCTCGGGGTCGAGCGATTTGCGCTTGCGGGCATAGAGCTCGGTGACGCGGATCGCCATGGGGCTATCGAGGAACACCATCTGCTGGCGCAGCCGCCCCTGGTGATAGAGCACGCTGAGGTGGTAGAGGATCTCCTGGGTACGGCCCACGGCGAAGGCCGGGATCAGCACATTGCCGCCGTTGCGGTGGGCCTCCTCCAGGACCTGGGCGAACTCCTCCAGGGTCTCCTCCAGGGGCCGATGGTCGCGGTCACCGTAGGTGCTCTCCATCAGCACCAGGTCGGCGTCGTAGACCTTCTCGGGGTGCTTCATCAGCACCGAATCGGGATTGCCGAGATCCCCGGAGAACACCAGTCGGCGTTGCTGGCCGCCGGAGGGGATGCTCAGCTCGACGATGGCCGACCCCAGGATGTGCCCGGCATCGCGGAAGACCAGGGTCACCCCGCCGGGCAGCTGCACCGGCCGGCCGAGGCCGTGGGGTTCGCAGAGCGACAGCGTCAGGGCGACATCGTCCTCGTCGTAGAGCGGCTCGATGGCCGGCTTGCCGGCCCGCCCCCGCCAGCGGTTCTCCCACTCCACGTCCTTGGCCATCACGAAGGCGGCGTCGACCAGCATGATCTCGAGCAACTCGGCAGTGTCGGCGGTGCAATGGATCGGCCCGCGATAGCCCTCCCGCACCAGCTTGGGCAGCAGCCCGGCATGATCGAGATGCCCATGCGACAGCACCACCGCCTCGAGTTCGGTTGCCAGTCGCCCGAAGGGCACGGCATTGGCGCCCTCGGCATCGCGGCCGCCCTGGTGCATGCCGCACTCCAGCAGCAGCTTGTGCGCGCGCGGCTCGCCATCCACCTCCAGCAGGTAGCGCGAACCGGTTACCTCTCCCACCGCCCCCAGAAACGTCAGTGTCGACATGCCCCCTCCTTGCGATGTACCGGTTGCCGACTGTCAGCATAACGAAGCTCCGGGGGAGACGCCTCAACGGGTCTGGATCACCACCTCGACACGCCGGTTGCGCGCCCGCCCCTGGGCCGTGGCATTGCTCGCCAGGGGACGGGTGTCGGCCAGGCCCACGGCGCGCAGCCGGGACGGGGCGATGCCAGCCCGCACCAGGGCCTCGACGATGGCGATGGCCCGGGCGCTGGACAGCGCCCAGTTGGAGGGGAAGCGCGGGGTCCGGATCGGGCGGCTGTCGGTGTGCCCCTGCACGGCCACCTCGCCGCGATGGCGCGCCACCACCTCCCCCAGCCGCCCCGCCACCAGGGCCAGGCCCGCCTCGGTGAGTTCCGCCTGGGCGGTGGGAAACAGCAGGCGATCCTCCACCCGCAAGCGCACCCCTTCCGGCACCCGGGTCACCTCCACGCCCTGCAGGTCCGGCAGGTAGGGGGCGGAGGCCACGGCCTCGGCGACCTCGCGGGCGGCCAGGCTCAGGCCCTCACTGGTCGCCCTGGGCGCGGCCTCCACGCCGGTCGGCAGGTGGTCGGTGAGGATCACCATATAGTCGGCCAGCGGCGCCGCGAGATCGAGGCCCGAGGGCAGCGCCAGTTGCGGCAGCAGCGGGAGATGGGGCTCATCCGCCTGGAGCTCCAGTGGCAGGCGGGCCAACAGCGCCGGCGGCTCGGCGGCGGACGGCGCCGGCAGCCCGGCCACGCCCAGCGCGGCGCTGACCGCCGGGGGAGCCAGTACCGGCCCCGGCGATGGCGGGACCGACGCCGTCGCCTCCCGGGCCTGGGCCAGCGCCGCCGGCAGGGGCACGCCGAGTCTGGCTGGGGCGGCGGCAGCCGGCGTCGGCGGCGATGCATCGTGGTGCTCGGCGAGGGCGATCACCAGCACGAACAGCACCACCAGCAACGTCATGACGTCGATGTAGCTGACCATCCAGGCCTGGCCGCTCTCGTCCTCCCGGCTCTCCGGCAGCAGGGACTCGTGCCGCGGCCGTTCACGGTGTTCGAGCATCGCAAGACTCGGCTATGGCTGTGGGGAGCGCCCAGCCTAGCCCGTCGGCAGGACACGCAAAGCCTCGAACAGCGCCCCCTTCCCGGCGCTGAACGGACGACGCCCCGTCCCGGGCAGGCCGGGACGGGGCGTCGAGGCGGGCCTTGGCCGGGACATGCCCGGCCGGGACCTCAGCGGTAGACGGGGAAGCGGTCGCAGACGGCCTCGACCTTGCCCTTCACCTCGGCCTCGATGGCGGCGGTGTCGGCGCCCTCGGCCATGACGTCGAGGATGTCGCAGATCCAGCCGGCCAGCTCGTGGCACTCGGTCTCGCCGAAGCCACGGGTGGTGACCGCCGGGGTGCCGATGCGCAGGCCCGAGGTCACGAAGGGGCTCTGGGGGTCGCCGGGCACGGCATTCTTGTTGACGGTGATGTGGGCGCGACCCAGGGCGGCGTCGGCGTCCTTGCCGGTCAGGCCCTGCTTGACCAGGGACAGCAGGAAGAGGTGATCCTCGGTGCCGCCGGAGACGATGTCGAAGCCGCGCTCGATGAACACCCCGGCCATGGTCTGGGCGTTCTTGACCACTTGCTGCTGGTAGCTCTTGAACTCCGCTGCCATGGCTTCCTTGAAGCAGATCGCCTTGGCCGCGATGACATGCTCCAGGGGGCCGCCCTGGCTGCCCGGGAAGACCGCGGACTGCAGCCTCTTCTCGATGTCGGCATCGCCCTCGCTGGAGAGGATCAGGCCGCCGCGCGGACCGCGCAGGGTCTTGTGGGTGGTGGTGGTGACCACGTGGGCGTGGGGCATCGGGCTCGGATACACCCCGGCCGCCACCAGACCGGCGATATGCGCCATGTCGACCAGCAGGTAGGCGCCCACCTCGTCGGCGATCTCGCGGAACTTCGCCCAGTCGATGATCTGGGAGTAGGCGGAGAAGCCGGCGATGATCATCTTCGGCTGGTGCTCGCGGGCCAGCTTGGCGACCTCGTCGTAGTCGATGCGACCGTTCTCGTCGATGCCGTACTGCACGGCGTTGTAGTGCTTGCCGGAGAAGTTGGGACGGGCACCGTGGGTCAGGTGGCCGCCGGCGTCCAGGCTCATGCCCAGCACGGTGTCGCCCGGCTTGACCAGCGCCTGGAAGACGGCGCCGTTGGCCTGGGAGCCGGAATGGGGCTGGACGTTGGCGTAGGAGGCGCCGAACAGCTCCTTGGCGTAGTCGATGGCCAGCTGCTCGACGATGTCGACGTACTCGCAACCGCCATAGTAGCGCTTGCCGGGATAGCCTTCCGCGTACTTGTTGGTCAGCTGGCTGCCCTGGGCCTCCATCACCCGCGGGCTGGCATAGTTCTCGGAGGCGATCAGCTCGATGTGTGCTTCCTGACGCGCGCTTTCCTTCTGCATCGCATCGAACAGGGCGTCATCGAAACCGGCAATCTGCATATCACGGCTGAACATCTGCGGGGAACCTCGCGTCACGGGAGAATCGAAGGGCGCCATGATACCCCAGGCCATGGGGGCTTTCACATGAAAGCCCGTCATGGTGCGCCCCATCATTTCTCATGCGAGCTTCAGAAATACTGAAGGCTCAGCGCGTCTCCACCTGCATCGACAGCTTGCTCGGCAGCATCAGCGGGTCGTCGGCGAGCTTGTCCATGCCGGTCTCCGCCGGCAGGGAGAGATGGATCACCAGCTCGCTGGCCTTGCCCTCCATCATGTCCACCACGCCGTCGAGGATGGCCCCGAACTCGGCCCCGAGCATGGTCCCGAAGCCCTTGGCCTGGGTCCTTGCCTGGGCCAGGAAGTCGGCTTCGCTGACGCCCCGGCTGGCCGCCATCACCGCCGGCATGCGGCCGAACAGGCCGAGCTCGGTCAGGGTCGTCTCGATCTCGCCGCCGAGCAGGGTGACGCCCTCGAGGCTGTCCATCTCGGCCAGGTAGGCCGACGGCTCCACCCCCTCGGGCAGGCGCACCGGCAACTCGGTATCGATGGTCCAGCGGAAGGCGTCGCCGGCGGTGATCCGGCTCTCGCCGGTCAGCAGGCTCTTGGGCCCGACGGTCTGCCACTCGCCGTCGAAGGCGGCGTCGACCGTGAGCCGGCCGCTGCCGCCGGTGAGCACGTTGCTGGCCATGCGCAGCTGGGTCTGCTCGGCCTCCGGGGCCAGCTCGATCATTCGCGCCAGGTCGAGCTCGAGGGACTCGAGCCACATGCCGCCCCCACCGTCGGTCATGTCGCCGTCGACGCGCAGGCGCTCGAGGGTCGCCACCAGCCGCTCGGCCTCGATGCTCAGGTCGCTGAGCTCCAGTCGCTCGAGGGACCGCTCCTCCTCCCGGTCGAGCCCGCGCAGCCCCGCCAGGCTGACGGAGGCCAGCGAGAAGTGACCGTCACCGATGTCCTCCAGCTGTTCCCCGCTGCCGGTGATGCCGGTCATTTCCAGGCGGCCGACGGCCTGGCGGGAGAGCTCGGTGGCGTACAGGTGGTCGATGGCCAGCCGCCCGGTGGCCGTGCCGAGGAAGACCTCCTTGCCCCCCTCGACCCGGGTGCGCGGCGTCTCGCGACTCATCTCCAGGCCGTCGATGGTCAGCTCGGCGGCGGCGAGCTCGCCGTCCCGGGGCAGGTCGTGCAGGGCCAGCAGCGACCGGGAGGGCTCGCCGACCACCAGCCGCTCGGCGCTGATGACGCCCGGCTCGTCGTCCCGTGCCTCGAAGCGCAGGCCTTCCATCACCACCTCGTCGGGCCGGTCGTAGTCGCCTTCGACCGTATAGCGATCGAGCCGCAGCCGGTCGCCATTGTCACCGACGATGACCAGGTTCTCGGCGGTGGTGCTGCCACCCAGCAGGCTATCGGAGACCTCGCCGATGGACAGCTCGCCGGGGGTATCGGCGAACAAGGCGCGCAGGTCGGCCTCGAGCCGCTGGGCATCGGCCAGGGCCGGGCCGGACAGTCCTGTCAGCAGCGCGGCCAGCGCCGCGCCCCGGGTCAGCGTGGTGGACATGGTTCTCACCTCCTCTGTGATCGATGATGCGGTACGCCCTCGGGGCGCCCCTCACTCGGGGGCCGCAAGGCGGCGTTCGAGCAGGGCATTGACGTGGTCGAGCACGGCGAGGCGGGCGCGGCGCTTGTCGTTGGCGTCGATCAGTGCCCAGCCGCCGTCGACGTCATGAGTATGGACGAACATCTCGTCGATGGCGCGGCAGTAGTCATCCCAGCGGGCGCGGTTGCGCCAGTCCTCCTCGGTCAGCTTGTGGCGCTTGTGGGGCGTCTCGGCCCGGGCATGAAAGCGGCGCAGCTGCTCGTCCTTGTCGATGGCCAGGAACAGCTTGCCGACCACGGCGCCGTGGGCCAGCAACTGGCCCTCGAAGCGGCGGATCTCGTCGAAGGCGCGCTGCCACTGGGCCGGGGTGGCGAGCCCCTCGACCCGCTCCACCAGCACCCGGCCATACCAGCTGCGATCGAAGATGGCGAAGCGTCCGTCCAGGGGCAGTCGCCGCCAGAAGCGCCAGGCCCAGGGATGGGCGCGCTCCTCGTCGCTGGGGGCGGCGATGCGATGGACCCGGTAGCCGCGCGCGTCCAGGGCCGAGGTCAGGCGGTGGATGCTGCCGCCCTTGCCGGCGGCGTCATGCCCCTCGAAGACCAGCACCACGGGAATGCCCCGGCGATGGATGGCCCGTGCATTGCCGGCCAGTCGCGCCTGGGCCTCGGCCAGGGCGCGACGATAGGCCGCCTTGGCGAGTTTCGGGCGCGCCCCACCGGACAGCTGCGCGAGCCGGGGCACCGCTTCCCCGCTGGGCGGCGCCCCGGGCCCATTGACCCGCTCGACCCGGGGCAGCGGACCGGCCATGGCCTCGACCAGGCGGTGGATCAGCGTGGTCACCGGCTTGTGCTCAGGCCCCCCCTGCAGCCGGTGCCAGGGCGCGTGGCCGGCTTCGGTGGCCTCGCGCAGCTGCTTGCCGAGCCCCGCCAGGGTATGATGCTGGAGGTGGCGTTGCCAGTCGCTGTCCTTGACCTGCCAGGCCCGCTCGGGATCCTGGAGCAGCGCCTTGAGATGACGGGCCTGCACGTGCCGATCGATGTCCAGCCACAGCTTGACCAGGGCCACGCCCTCGGCGGCGAGTTCGGCCTCGAAGGCGCGGATCTGCTCGAGACGGTCGCGAAAGGCGCCCGCCCCGAGGCGCTGATCGGCACGACCGAAGAGGGCATCGCCATACCAGCCATGGACGAAGACCCCGACCCGGCCCCGGGCCGGCAGGCGACGCCAGTAACGCCACCAGTAGGGTCGCGCGCGTTCCTCGCTGCTCGGCGCCAGGGCGTGCACCTCGGTGAGGCGGTTCTCCAGCCGGTGGTTGAGTTCGTTGATCAGGGCCGTCTTGCCGGTCGCCGCCTGGCCGGTGATCACCACCACCACCGAGCGGGCGGCCTGGCGCGCCATCTCCAGCTGGGCGGCCAGCAGCCGGTAGCGCAGCGCTTCCTTCATCCCTTCCTCCCTGAACCGTTGATCCCTGGCGGCGTCAGGTCTCGCCCAGCAGGCCGAGGCTCGCCGCCGGCGCCTGGCGGCGCAGTCCCCGGGACAGCAGATGGCCGATCACCCCGACCGTGAGGGCGCCCCCCAGGGGCAGCCAGGCCCAGAGCCCCCAGTGTACCCGCGGGGGAAGATCCAGCCAGCTCCAGTAGAGGCCGGCCACGGCGAGTTCTGCCAGCAGCGCGGCGAGCAGGCCACTGGCCAGGCCCAGCAGGGCGAACTCGGCCCCCTGCACCCGGGACAGCAGGCGGTTGCTGGCGCCGAACACCCGCAGCAGGCCGGCCTCGTGGGCGCGCACCGGGAGGCTGGCGGTCAACGCCGCATAGAGCACGCTGATCCCCGCCAGGAGCACGAAGCCGAGCACCAGCTCCACGGCCCGGGTCACCTGGGTCAGGACCTCGCGGACCCGGGCGAGGATCGCCTCCACGTCGAGCAGGGTCACCGCCGGGAAGTCACGCACCAGGCGGCGCAGGGTCTGCCGGTCGCTGCCGTCGAGGTGGAAGGCGGTGATGTAGCTGTGGCCGAAACGCTCCAGCACGCCCGGGGGAAAGATCACGTAGAAGTTCGGCCGGAAGCTGTCCCAGTCCAGGTCGCGCAGGCTCGTCACCTCGCCGACGATGCTGTCGCTGCCGATGCTGAAGGTCAGGGTGTCGCCGAGCGCCAGTCCCAGCCGCTCGGCGAGCCCGTCCTCCAGCGAGATCGGCACCAGCGGCGTGCGACCGTCGGCCTCGACGGCCGAGAACCAGCCTCGCTGGGCTGCGGGCGGGCGCGCCGCAAACCACTCGCCGGCCACCAGCCGGTTGCCCTCCGGCAGGGTCTCGCGCCAGGTCAGGTTGAGTTCGCGGCGCAGGGCGTTGTCGCCCCGGGCTTCCTCGGGCACGGCCTCCCGGGGCGGGCGGCCGTCGATGGCGGTGATGCGCCCGCGCACCATGGGATAGAGGGCGCTACGCGCCTCGCTGGCCCCTGCCAGGGCCGCCTCGAAGGCCGCCCGCTCGCCGGGCTGGATGTTGATGGCGAAGTGATTGGGAGTGTCCTCGGGCAGCTGGGCCTGCCAGGCGTTGAGCAGGTCGCCGCGCACCAGGGCGATCATGGCCATGGCGAAGAAGGCCACGGCAAAGGCCAGCAACTGGCTCAGGCTGGTGCTGCGCCGCCGGGCCAGCTGTCGACCGCCCAGGCGCAGGGCCTGCCAGGCACCCTCGCCGCCGCGCTGGGGCAGCCGGGCGCAGAGGCGCAGCAGCAGCGCCAGCAAGGCGCCTCCCAGGCCCCACAGCGCCGCCAGGGCCAGGCCCCCGCCCACCAGCAGGGCCAGGGACAGCCCCGGGTCGCCGGAATACAGCCACAGCAGGGCCCCGAAGACCGCCGCGGCCACGCCCACCACCAGCCAGGCCGAGGGCGGCAAGGGATCCAGCTCCCGACGCAGCACCTTCAGCGCACTGACCCGCCGCAGCCGGAGCAGGGTCGGTCCGGCGAAGCCGCCGAGCACGGCCAGTGCCGTGAGCACGCCGAGCCACAGCGGGATCAGCCCCGGAGGCGGCAGCTCGACCGGCATCACCGTGGTGAGCAGGGCCAGCAGGGCCGCCTGGCCGGCCAGGCCCAGCAGCGCCCCGAGCACCGAGGCCGCCAGCGCCAGCCACAGCAGCTGCAGGGCGAACAGCCTTACCAGGGTCTGCTGGCCGGCCCCGAAGCAGCGCAGCAGGGCCGCAGTGTCCAGGTGGCGCTCGACGTAGCGGCGGGTGGCCATGGCCACGGCCACCCCGGCCAGCAGCACCGCCGCCAGGCCGGCCAGACTCAGGTAGCGGTCGGCGCGCGCCAGGGCACTACCCAGCCGGGGGCGGTCGCGGCGCACGTCGTGCACCTCGACGCCCTCGCGGCGCAGCCGCTCGAGCAGCGGTTCGAGCCCCGCCACGGCCTCGGCAGGGCCGGCGGCCAGGATCTCGTACTCGATGCGCGACCCCGGCTGGACCAGGCCGGTGGCCGGCAGATCATCGACGTGCATCATCAGCCGCGGGTTGAAGCTGCCGAAGCCCGCCGAGGGGTCGGCCTCGCGCTCGATGATGCCGTCCACCGCGAAGCTGGCCCGGCCGACCCGCAGGCGGTCGCCGGGGGCGAGGTCGAGGAGCAGCGCCAGCCGCGGGGCGACCCAGACCCGCCCGCGACCCGGCCCGCTGGCCACGGCCTCGACGCCCTCGCCGCGGTCCACCCGGGATACGCCATAGTGGGGATAGACGTCGTCCACCGCCTTGAGGCTCGCCGGCTGGAAGGCCTCGCCGCGGCTGACCATGGACACCATGTCGACCTGGTCGGAGAGCACGAGCCCGGCTTCTTCCAGGGTCGCGCGCAGCGTGGCGTCGAAGGGCCGGGACTGCTCGAGCACCAGATCGCCGCCGAGCAGCTGGCCGGCCTGGCGGGTCAGCCCGCGCTCCAGGCGATCGAGGAAGAAGCCGATCATGGTCGCCGCCGCCACCGCCAGCACCAGTGCCAGGAACAGCGCCCGCACGTCGCCGGCCCGCAGGTCGCGCCTCAGGCCCCGCCAGGCGAGGCCCATGGCGCCGGGGATCCGGCCGCTCATGCGCCGACCTCGGCCGGATCGCTCTCGGTGAGGCGCCCCGCCACCAGGTGCAGGCAGCGATCGCAGCGCCGTGCCAGGGCCTGGTCATGGGTGACCAGCACCAGGGTGGTGCCGGCCTCGCGATTGAGGGCGAAGAGGGTATCGATGATCCGCTCGCCGGTGGCCGGGTCGAGGTTGCCGGTGGGCTCGTCGGCGAACACCAGCTCGGCGCCGGTGACGAAGGCACGGGCCAGCGCCACCCGCTGCTGTTCGCCACCGGAGAGCTGCTTGGGCAGGTGATCGAGGCGCTCGCCGAGCCCCACCCGTTCGAGCCACTCGCGGGCCCGGGCCGGCGCCTCGCCGTCCCCGGTCAGCTCCAGGGGCAGCAGCACGTTCTCCAGCGCGGTGAGGGTCGGCAACAGCTGGAAGTTCTGGAACACGAAGCCGACGCGGCCGGCGCGCAGCCGGGCCCGGCCGTCCTCGTCCAGCGCGGCCAGGGAGGCGCCGAACAAGCGCAGCTCGCCGCCGCTGGGGGCGTCGAGGCCGGCCAGCAGGCCGAGCAGGGTCGACTTGCCCGCCCCGCTCTGGCCGAGGATCGCCACGCTCTCGCCGGGGAACACGGAGAGGTCGAGATCACTCAGAATGGTCAACGAGCGCTCGCCACTTTCGACCCGCTTGGAGAGATGGGCGGCGTGCAGGATGGGCGAGGCATCCGCCGAAAAGGAGTTGGACATGACGAAGCGCTTCCCTGTTGGTCGACATCGCACCGCAATGGGCCTGCTGTGGCTGCTCCTGGTCGTGCTGGGCGCCCCCGTCCAGGCCGCGGAGCGCCCGGTGCTGCTGGTGATGGGCGACAGCCTCAGCGCCGCCTACGGCATCGAGCGCCAGGCCGGCTGGGTCCAGCTGCTGGCCGCACGGCTGGAAGGCGAGGCCCGGGTGGTCAATGCCAGCATCAGCGGGGAGACGACCCGCGGCGGGGCGACGCGCCTTCCCGCGCTGCTCCGACAGCATGCTCCGGAGATCGTTCTGCTCGAGCTCGGCGGCAACGACGGCCTGCGCGGCCTGCCGCCGGCGCAGATGCGCGCCAACCTGGCGGCCATGATCGAGGCCAGCCGGGCCGCCGGAGCCGAGGTGCTGCTGCTCGGCATCGACATCCCGCCCAATTACGGCCCGGCCTACCGGGAGGCCTTCACTGGTGTCTACCGCGGGCTGGCCGACCGCTATGGCGTCCCGCTGGTGCCCTTCCTGCTCCAGGGGGTCGCCCTGGAGCAGGAGCTGATGCAGGCCGACGGCATCCACCCCACCGCCGAGGCCCAGCCGGTGATGCTCGACAACGTCTGGCCGGCCCTCGCCCCGCTGCTGCGCCAGCGGGGCATCGAGCTGGCGGCGCGTCAGGACTGAGCGTCCACCGGCGTGGCCGGGGCCTTCTGCCACTGCTGCAGGCCCAGGCCACCGAGGATCAGCACCAGCCCGACCAGGGTCGAGGGCAGGATCGGCTCGCCGACGATGACGTGCAGCAGTACCAGCGATACCGGCGGGGAGAGGAAGATCAGGTTCGAGACCTTGGCCGTGCGCGACACCGTATGCACCGCCAGCTGCCAGAGCACGAAGGCGATACCCATCTCGAACAGGCCCACGTAGATCCCGGCGGCCAGCGCCGTGCCACCGACCCACTGGATGCCCGGCCCCAGCACCACCAGGGCGGTGAGCACCGGCACCCCGACGCTGAAGTTCTGCCACTGGGCCACCAGCGGGGCACGGTGATCCCGGGCATTGAGCAGCCAGTAGAGCGCCCACAGCAGGGTCGAGACCAGCGCCAGGCCAACCCCCAGCGGGTCGGCGAAGGCCACGTCGAGGACCCGGCCACGGGTGGCGATGACCCAGACCCCCGAGTAGGCGATCAGGCCCGCCAGGATGTCCATGCGGGTCAGCCGCTGGCCGAGGATCGGCACGGCCAGCAGGGCCATGGCCAGGGCCCAGGTGTAGTTGAGCGCCATGGCCTCCTGGCCGGGCAGGCGATCATAGGCGGCGAACAGCACCAGGTAGTAGGCCACCGGGTTCATCAGGCCGGCCCAGGCGGCGGTGCGCCAGCCCCGGCCCAGGGCCTCACCGAGCAGCCCGCGGCGCACCACCAGGGCGCCGATCAGCGCCCAGGAGACCAGCGAGGCGATCCACATCAGCTCGAGTGGCGTCATGTGCTGCAGCGCCACCTTGAAGGCGGTGGCCACCGTGGACCACAGGCCCACGGCCCCCAGCCCGTAGAGCATCGCGCGACGATCCTGTGTCATGTTGACTCCCTGTCGTTCGTTGTGGGCCGCGAATGCCGGGCCTGGACCGTGCTCGCCCCTCGACCCTCGACCCTCGACCCTC
The DNA here is from genome assembly GCF_003966155.1 of Halomonas nitroreducens. GTDB lineage: Bacteria > Pseudomonadota > Gammaproteobacteria > Pseudomonadales > Halomonadaceae > Halomonas > Halomonas nitroreducens. Next base: position 354,513 of record NZ_RXNS01000001.1, on the reverse strand, counting down.
GACCCTCGACCCTCGACCCTCGACCCTCGACCCTCGACCCTCGACCCTCGACCCTCGACCCTCGACCCCAGATTATCGATCGATATGGCCCAGGTCGCGGGCGGGATCGAGGCGGTCGCGGACCCTCTGCTTGAGCGCCTTGATATCCGGGAAACCGCCATCGCGCTTGCGCTCCCAGAGGCTCGCGTCATCGCAGAAGATCTCGAACTCGCCGCCATGAGACGGCACCAGGGTCACCTCGTCCAGGTCCTCGCCGAAGGTGGAGAGCAACTCCTGGGCGTACCAGGCGCTGCGCAGCAGCCACTGGCACTGGGTGCAATAGTGAATCCGGATGCGTGACATGGGGCCTCGACTGCCGCAAGAATGATCGGGCCATGATACAGCCAGGGAGGTTCGATGGCCCAGCCCGAGATCAGCCAGTCCCGTCTCTACGAGTGGCTCACCGGCGACGAGGACAGCCGGATGTGCCGGGACATTCCCGAGGAGGCCTGCCGGGAGCAGCCGCGCAACTTCCTGCTGCATCTCTGGGCCTCGCTGGGCAACAAGCTTGCCGACGAGCTGGCCAGTGCCCGGCTGGTGCTGCCCTGGCTGCTCGGAGTGATCGGCGCGCCGCTGTGGATGGTCGGCCTGCTGGTACCCATCCGCGAGGCCGGGGCCCTGCTGCCCCAGCTGTTCGTCGCCGGCCTGGTCCGCGGCCGTCCGATTCGCAAGTGGGTCTGGGTCGCCGGCGGCCTGCTCCAGGCACTGGCCGCCGCGGCCCTGGCGCTGCTGGCCCTGGTCGGGAGCGGCAGCCTCGGCGGCGCCCTGGTGCTCGGCGTGCTGGTGGCGCTGTCCCTGGCCCGCGGCCTGTCGTCCATCGCCACCAAGGACGTGATGGGCAAGACCATCGCCAAGCAGCGCCGCGGTACGCTGATGGGCTGGAGCGGCAGCGTGGCCGGCGCCGCAACGCTCGCCGCCGGCGGCGTGCTGATGCTGTTCGAGGACCGTCCCGGGGAGCTGGCCCTGGCCAGCCTGCTGGCGATCGCCGCCCTGGGCTGGGCCACCAACGCCCTGTGTGCGGCGCGCATCCGGGAGACCCCCGGCGCCGTCGAGGGCGGCGAGAACGCCTGGTCGGCGATCCGCACCGGCCTGCGGCTGCTGCGCGAGGACCGTACCTTCCTGCACTTCAACCTGTCCCGGGCGCTGTTGCTCGCCAGCGCCCTGGCCCTGCCCTATGTCGCCCTGCTCGGCCAGCAGCAGAGCGGCGCGGAACTCGGCGGACTGGGCGTGCTGATCGTCGTCTCGGGGCTGGCCGGCATGCTGGCCAGCCCCGTCTGGGGCAAGCGCGCCGATGCCTCGAGCCGCCGGGTGATGCGCGACGGCGGTCTGGGGACCGCGGCCGGCTGCCTGCTCGGGGCGCTCTTCGCCTGGTGGCCGGCGACCTGGACCCAGACCGTCTGGCCCTATGCGCTGGTCTATGCCCTGCTGGTGATCGTGCATTCCGGCGTCCGCCTGGGGCGCAAGACCTATCTCGTCGACATGGCCGGGGCCGAGGACCGGGCGCTCTATGTGGCGCTGTCGAACACCCTGACCGGGGTGCTGATGCTCGCCGTGGGGGGCCTGGTCGGGGCCCTGGCCCAGTGGCTCGGTCCCGCGGCCCTGCTGGCGGTACTGGCGGCCACCGGCCTGGCCGCCGCCGCCAGCGCCGGACGGCTACCCGAGGTGGAGTAGCGCCGCGCCGGCGTTGAAATCCCGCGCCCGGCTGGCCATGATATTTCGCAACAGGGTGTCGGCGACAGCGACCGGCACCATGACAGGCACCGCGACAGGAACGCCCTGATGAAACGATCCCCCTTGATCAGCCCGGAACTGCTCGAACGCATCGTCGATGCCTCGGCGGACGGCATCGTGGTCGCCGAGCAGGAAGGCGACGAGAATATCCTCATCTACGTCAACCAGGGCTTCGAGCGCCTGACCGGCTACAGCGCCGACGAGATCCTCTATCGCGACTGTCGCTTCCTGCAGAACGAGGACCGCGACCAGGCGGCGCTGGACGTGATCCGCAAGGCGCTCAAGGAGGGCCGTCCCTGCCGCGAGGTACTGCGCAACTACCGCAAGGACGGCACCCTGTTCTACAACGAGCTCTCGATCACCCCCCTCTACGACGAGAATGACAACCTGACCTATTACATCGGCGTCCAGAAGGACGTCACCGAGCGCGTCGAGGCCCAGCAGGAGCTCGAGCGCCTGAAGGCCGAGCACGGCCTGTCCTGAGCCGCCTCCCCCGCGCGGCAAAAATTGTCCGCCTGGGGGTTGCGCTTTCGCGTTTCCCGTCTTATACAGCCGTCAGGCGCCCACCACCGGCGCCGGATGAGGCCTCGCGATACGCGGGGCAACGCTTGGATGCGTCGCTCGCCGCGAGCGGCACCTGGCCATGGGAGGACTTCGCATGCGCCCCGATTCCCTTCACGACGACTTCTACGACGAGGACGACCACGACGCCGCCGTCAATGACGACGACTATCGCCGTGCCCGGCCGGCCAGCCGCGCCGAACAGCTGCGCGCCCGACGGCGCCTGGAGGGCCTGCTGGAGGAACGTCGCCTGAGACGTGCCATCGAGGACGACTGGGCCCTGGACGAGGAAGAGGAATAAGGTTCGAGGTTCGAGGTTCGAGGTTCGAGGTTCGAGGTTCGAGGTTCGAGGTTCGAGGTTCGAGGTTCGAGGTTCCGGCAATCTCCGTTGTATCGGGCTGGCTTCCACCCCCTCGTCCCCTTGCCCCTTGCGCCTCGTCCGTTGTCCCTCACCCCTCGAACCTGGCTGGGCCTGGCCTTTCCCCCTTCCGGGCTCTATCATCGAGGGCCACCGATTCCTGCAATCCCGAACCTCCAACACTAGTGAGATTCCATGGCGCAATACGTCTACACCATGAATCGGGTGGGCAAGGTCGTGCCCCCCAAGAAACAGATTCTCAAGGACATCTCGCTGTCCTTCTTCCCGGGTGCCAAGATCGGCGTGCTGGGCCTCAACGGCGCCGGCAAGTCGACCCTGCTACGGATCATGGCCGGGGTCGACACCGAGTTCGAGGGTGAGGCCCGCCCGATGCCCGACATCAATGTCGGCTACCTGCCCCAGGAACCCGAGCTCGACGACGCCAAGAACGTCCGCGAGACCGTGGAGGAAGCGCTGGGGCCGATCAAGGAGGCCCAGGAGAAGCTCGACGGCGTCTACGCCGCCTACGCCGAGCCGGACGCCGACTTCGACGCCCTGGCCGCCGAGCAGGCGCGCCTGGAGAACATCATCGAGGCTGCCGACGCCCACAACCTGGAGCGCAAGCTCGAGGTCGCCGCCGAGGCCCTGCGCCTGCCGCCCTGGGAGGCCCAGGTGGGCAACCTCTCCGGCGGCGAGCGCCGCCGCGTGGCGCTGTGCCGCCTGCTGCTCTCCAGCCCCGACATGCTGCTGCTGGACGAGCCTACCAACCACCTGGACGCCGAGTCCGTGGCCTGGCTGGAGCGCTTCCTGCACGACTATAGCGGTACCGTGGTGGCCATCACCCACGACCGTTACTTCCTTGACAACGTGGCCGGCTGGATCCTCGAGCTCGACCGCGGCGAGGGCATCCCCTTCGAGGGCAACTACTCCCAGTGGCTCGAGGCCAAGGAGAAGCGCCTGGAGCGGGAGGCCAAGCAGGAGGCCTCGCGCCAGAAGGCCATCAAGCACGAGCTGGAGTGGGTGCGCAGCAACGCCAAGGGCCGCCAGGCCAAGAGCAAGGCGCGCCTCAACCGCTTCGAGGAGATGCAGTCCGGCGACTTCCAGAAGCGCAACGAGACCAACGAGATCTACATCCCGCCCGGTCCGCGTCTCGGCGACAAGGTCATCGAGTTCCACGACGTGTCCAAGCGCTTCGACGACAAGCTGCTCTACGAGGATCTCACCTTCACCGTGCCGCCGGGCGCCATCGTCGGCATCGTCGGCGGCAACGGCGCCGGCAAGTCGACGCTGTTCAAGCTGATCAACGGCACCGAACAACCCGACACCGGCGAGGTGGTCAAGGGCGAGACCGTCGACATCGCCTATGTCGAGCAGCTCCGTGACGCCCTGGACGACAAGCAGACGGTCTGGGAAGCGGTCTCCGACGGCCAGGACATCCTCAACATCAATGGCTACGAGGTGTCGTCGCGGGCCTATGTGGGTCGCTTCAACTTCAAGGGCAACGACCAGCAGAAGCGCCTCTCGGATCTCTCCGGCGGCGAGCGGGGTCGCCTGCAGCTGGCCCAGACCCTCAAGCAGGGCGCCAACGTGCTGCTGCTCGACGAGCCGTCCAACGACCTGGATATCGAGACCCTGCGCGCCCTCGAGGAAGCCCTGCTGGCCTTCCCCGGCTGCGCCCTGGTGATCTCCCACGACCGCTGGTTCCTTGACCGCATCGCCACCCATATCCTCGCCTTCGAGGGCGAGTCCCACGTCGAGTTCTTCGAGGGCAACTACACGGAGTACGAGGCGGACCACAAGAAGCGGGTGGGCGACGACACCCCGCATCGCATGAAGTACAAGCGCATCGACGCCTGAGCCTCGCCGTCCTGCGCCCCCGCGCCCCCTGGCTCCCTTGCGGACCGGGGGGCGCTTGCGTTGGTGGTCCCCCTTGCCCCTGGCCGCGGCAGGGGCCATAACGTCAGCACGGCCCACCTGGAGCTCGCCCATGACCGCCTCGCGCTTCTGGCCCATCCGCGCGCTCAAGACCTTCCGCAAGAGCATCGCCTACCTGCCCACCCTGCTGGCCCTGTGCTACTGGGTGCTGGGCTGGCTGGCGCTGATGTCGCCGGTGGTCGACGAGCAGATGCCCGGCCTGCTGCTCGGCCTGCGCCTGGACGCCCCGGACGAGGCCACCACCCTGCTCGCCGCCCTGCTCGGCGGGATGATCTCGCTGGTGGTGTTCAGCTTCTCGATGGTGATGTCGGTGCTGTCCCAGGCCGGCGGCCAGTTCTCCCACAAGCTGGTGTTCGGGCTGGTCACCGAACGCCCCCGGCAGTGGGTGCTGGGCCACTACCTAGGGACCATCCTGTTCATCCTGATGCTGCTGATCGTGCCCGGCAGCCCCGACCAGGCGGCGTTATGGCGCTCCCTGGCGATCTACCTGGCCTGCGGTATGGTCATCCACAGCCTGGCGCTCTACGTGTTCTTCATCCACGACGCCTCCCAGTCGATCCAGGTCGATGCCGTGGCCTCCGAACTGCACCGCTCGACGCTCGCCTCCATGCGGGCCCTGCAGGCCCGCCAGCGAGGCGACCGCTGGCGCCATCAACCCTCCCGGTCGTCCGCCGGCGAGCGGCATGTCATCCATGCCCGACGCGCCGGCTACCTGCAGAACGCCGACCTCCCCGCCCTGGCCCGTCTGGCCCGCCGCCTCGACGGCGTGGTACACCTGAACTTCCGCTTCGGCGACTATGTGGTCCAGGACCTGCCGATCCTGCACATCGAGGCCGCCACGGCGCCCAGCGAGGAATGGTGCCGCTCGGCGCGGGCCACGCTGACCTACCTGGAAGGGGAATCGGTGGCCGAGCACTATGTCCATGGCCTGACCCAGCTGATGGAAATGGCGGTCAAGGCGCTGTCGCCGGGCATCCATGATCCCGGCACCGCGCGCCTGTGCGTGCACCGACTGACCGACCTGCTCGGCCACCACCTGCGCTGGCAGGCCTGCAACACCCTGCTCGACGGCGAAGGCCGGCCACGGGTGACCTGGCCGCTGGAAGGCTTCGACGCCCTGCTGCACCGGCTGTTCACCCCCATCCTGCACTATGGAGCCGACGACCAGAGCATCGGCCTGGCGCTGCTCAAGGCGGTGAAGAGCCTGTCATTGTTCGCCGACGATGCCGAGCGGGAGGCGCTGCAGGCCTTCGCCGAACGGGTGGTCGAGGTCTTGGCCCGCGGTGCCGGCCACCCGCTGGACCGGCAGTTCATCGAGGCGCGCCTGGCCGCGGGCGAGCACCGCCTGGACCTGCCGGCCCGCCTCCCCGCGGTGGCTCCGCACGCCCCGACGACAAGTTGACTGAGGATCCGCCTGCCGCCTCGCACCTGCTGGCCCTGGCCGGGGGCCTTCCCCCGGAGCAGGCGCGTCGCCCGTTCGCGACTCCACTCATCCCCAGTTCATGTGCCCATGGTGTGATGGCAGCTCCCACCCACCTGAACGAACACAAGCGGAGCCGCTCATGTCGGTATTCAACGCCTTGATGGCACTCATGACCCTGGGGCTGCTGATCTCCAGCGCTGCCGTCCTCATTCAGCTGCGGCGGGAAGCATCACGCCGCGAGGCCGCCCTGAGGGCCAGCGGGGCCATGGCCCAGGACAGCGAGCACCCCTGAACCGACCTGCCACAGCACACGCCTCGATCACCAGGGCACCCAAGGCCTTGGTGGCCCTCGAGCCGACGGGATACCACGCAGGCGGGCGGATGCTCGTCCGGCTCACCCACCCCATGGCGCCGAGAACCGTCGTCCACTTCCCCCACCTGATGTCTCGGCGACGCCCGGGGCTCACGATGACTGCCGGCCGCCCCACTGTTCCACGTCGAGCGTCGAGTTCGGGAGACGGCCCCGCTCGACGGAATCGGCACGCAAGGCTCGAGGTGGGTGACCCAACGGCCCTGGCAACCCGATGGGGCACGCCTCGATGTCGAGGCGTCAGTAGAGTTTCGGCTGACCCTGGGGACGCGTCTTGAAGCGCCGGTGCAGCCACAGGTACTGCTCGGGATGGCGGCGGATGGCGGCCTCGATCACGGCATTGATGCGCGTGGCGTCGGCCACCTCGTCGCCGGACGGGAAGTCCTCCAGGGGCGGCAGGTATTCCAGGGTGTAGGTGCGATCATCCGGGTTGCGGTGGAAGATCAGCGGCATGACCGGGGCACCGGTCATGCGGGCAATCTTGGCGGTGAGCTTGATGGTCGCGGCCTCGATGCCGAAGAAGGGGGCGAACACGCTGGCATCGCGGCCGAAGTCCTGGTCCGGCGAGTACCAGACGTTGTGCCCGGCCTTGAGCCGGCGCACCACGCCGCGCAGCTCATGGCGATCGATGGCCCGGCCGAAGATCCGGCTGCGCGCCCGGGTCATGAAGCGCTCGAACAGCGGGTTGTCATGAGGGCGGTAGACCGCGTCGGCAGGGAAGAACAGCGAATGCAGCGCGCCGCCCAGGTCCAGGGTGGAGAAGTGGATGCCGATGATCAGCACCCCCTTGCCCTGCCCCTGGGCCCGGGCCATGTGCTGCTGGCCCTGGAAGGTCACCCGGTGGCGCAGGTGCTCGGGATCGCGACACCAGCCGGTGGCCGTCTCGAGCAGGCCGATGCCGTTGGCGATGAAGCTCTCGCGGACCAGCGCAGCCTGCCGGTCGGCATCGAGTTCCGGAAAGCACAGCCGGATATTGGTCTCGGTGATATGCCGACGCCGCTTGGCGAACCGCCAGGCGGCCAGCCCGATCGCCTTGCCTACCCACAGCTTGAGGCGCCAGGGCAGCCAGGCGCCGAGGTGCATGGCGGCAATGGCCAGCCAGGTGGACCAGTAGCGGGGATGGGCGAAGTTGGGCTTGCTCATTGGGGGACAGCCCCCCCTTGATGACACCTGTCCATGGCAAGGCTCCTGATTGACTGGATCTCAATGGGGGTCTGTCCCCGACGGACCGCCATGATACCGTCTGGGTACCCGCGGCAGCACCCCGGTGAGCAGGGTATAGCTGATGGTCGCGCAGTGGCGGGCCAACTCGTCCACCGACAACACGCTGCCATCGCTTGAGCGTCCCCACAGCACCACCTCACTGCCGATATCGGTCCCGGGCAGGTCAGTGAGGTCCACGGTCAGCATGTCCATGGAGACCTTGCCGGCAAGCCCGGTGCGCCGGCCATCGACCAGCACTGGCGTGCCGTCCACGGCATGGCGGTCGTAGCCGTCGCCATAGCCGCAGGCCACCACGCCGATGCGCGAGGGCCGGGGCGTGCGCCAGCGCCCGCCGTAGCCCACCGGCTCTTCGGCGGGCAGCTCGCGCACGGCGATGATCTCGGAGCGCAGGGTCATCACCGGGGCCAGCCGGCGGCTGACCGCATTGGGGGTCTCCAGCGGGTCACTGCCGTAGAGCATGACCCCGGGGCGGTTCCAGGCACCGTGGCTCTCCGGTCGGGACAGGGTCGCCGGGGAATTGGCCAGGCAGGTGGGTGCCCCGAGATCGGCGGCGAGCGTCTCGAGCAACGCCGACTGGCGTCGGAAATAGTCGCTGTCCTCGGCGTCGGCGGTAGCGAAGTGGCTCATCAGGTGCAGGTCGCGAGCCTGCTCGGGCGCTGCGGCGAGCCGCGCCCAGACCGCGGCCAGTCGCTCGGGGGGAAAGCCCAGGCGGTGCATGCCGGAATCCACCTTGACCCAGACCGGGATCGGCCGGGCCGGGCGGTAGGCCAGCAGGGCGTCCACCTGCCAGTCGCTGTGCACGGCCATCCACAGCCCCTGGGCCTCGACCAGCGCCAGCTCCTCGGCGGCGAAGATGCCTTCCAGGAGCACGATCGGCGCCTTGATTCCGCCCTCGCGCAGCGCCAGCGCCTCCTCGAGGCAGGCCACGGCGAAGGCCGGCGCCAGCCCCTCCAGGGCCCGGGCGCAGCGCACCAGGCCATGGCCGTAGGCATCGGCCTTGAGCACTGCCACCGCCTGGCTGCGGGGCGCCAGATCACGGGCCAGGCGATAGTTGTGGCGCAGGGCGTCGAGGTCGATATCGGCACGCAGGGGACGGGCCATGGGGGCACTCCGGGAAGGTTCGTCTGGGAAGTTAGGCCGACTATTATTTTCCAGATTTGTCGCCATTTCATGGCAATATGAGCCAAATTTTCGACTCAGAATAGCAACAAAAACCAGGAAAAAGATCGACAATAGAAAAAGCAACGATGCATATACAAGAAAGCCAGGACGCGGTCCTGGCTTTCCCTGATCGATGGGGAGATGCCCCGCTACTCGAAGATGGCGTCCAGGTCCAGTCCCTGCTTGTCGAGCATGCGCCGCAGCTTCTTCAGCGCCTCGACCTGGATCTGGCGAACCCGCTCACGGGTCAGGCCGATCTCTTCGCCCACCTGTTCCAGCGTCGAGGCCTCATGACCGCGCAGGCCGAAGCGGCGCACCACCACCTCGCGCTGCTTGTCGGTAAGCTCGGCCAGCCAGTCATCGACATGCTGCTTGACGTCACCGTCCACCAGGGTCGACTCCGGCCCCAGGTCGTTGTCGTCGGTCAGGGTCTCGATCAGCGGCTTGTCGCTTTCGCTGCCCACCGGGTAGTCCACGGAGGACACCCGCTCGTTGAGGCCCATCATCTTCTTGACGGTCTCCACCGGCTTGTCGAGGTAGTCGGCGATCTCCTCGGCCGTGGCCTCGTGATCGAGCTTCTGGGTCAGCTCCCGGGCCGCCCGCAGGTAGATGTTGAGCTCCTTGACCACGTGGATGGGCAGGCGGATGGTGCGGGTCTGGTTCATCAGCGCCCGCTCGATGGTCTGGCGGATCCACCAGGTTGCGTAGGTCGAGAAGCGGAAGCCGCGCTCGGGATCGAACTTCTCCACGGCACGGATCAGGCCGAGGTTGCCCTCCTCGATCAGGTCGAGCAGGGTCAGGCCGCGATTGAGGTAGCGTCGCGCGATCTTGACCACCAGGCGCAGGTTCGACTCGATCATGCGCGATCGCCCGGCGGGGTCCCCCTTGCGGGCCAGGCGCCCGAAGTGAACCTCCTCTTCCGGCGTCAGCAGCGGCGAGAAGCCGATCTCGTTGAGGTAGATCTGAGTGGCGTCCAGGCTGTGATGGTAGTGCCGATCTTCCTTGCTCAGCGCCTTCTCGAAGGCCTCGTCGCTGTCGTCGGCCGCGCCCGCCTCCAGCTCGACCTCCTCGGTGGCCTCCTCCGGCTCGGCGGCCGTGTCCAGATCCACGTCCTGAAGGTCCCGTTCAAGCATGCTCATCGATTGCTACCCCACGTTTGCGACGGGGCATCGGTCATGCCCCCAACGATCGATGTTAAGATTTGTAATTGTATGCCGCTCTCGAGCTACGACGTGAAATTCCACGCCACGCCTATTCAACGCTTCGGCAGGAACTCCAGCGGGTCCTGCGGCTGACCGTCCTTGCGCACCTCGAAATGCAACCTGACATCCTCGGCGTCGCTGTCCCCCATGGTGGCGATCACTTCGCCGGCCTCGACCACGTCGTTCTCCTTCACCCGCAGGCTGTCATTGTGGGCATAGGCGCTCAGGAGCTGGTCGTTGTGCTTGAGCAGGATCAGGTTGCCGTAGCCCCTGACGCCGTTGCCGGCGTAGACCACGATGCCGGGGCCGGCTGCCTTGACAGGTTGCCCCTTTTGACCGTCGATATCAATGCCGGCGGTGACACTGCCGCCCTCGCCGAAGGTGCCGATGACCTCGCCCTGGGCGGGCCACTGCCAGGGCACCTCGTCCACCGGCGTGTAACGGCGAGGCTCGCTGGCCGGGGCTTCCGGCTCGCCGGCCACGCTGGCGCCCGCATCGGGCTCGTCGGCGGGTGCCGCGTCCTGCGAGGCCGCCGTCTCCGCCGGCTGTGCGTCGTCGTCGCTGGCCGTCTCGTTCGCCGCCGCGGCCTCCCGGGCGCGGCGCTCGGCCTGGTCGGCCTCGCTCAGGGTGCCGTCGGCGCCGGGGCTCTCATGGTCATAGACCGGCCCGGGCCCGTCGCTCCCCGCGGCATCGCCGCCGGCCTCACCCGACGCCTGCGCGCTGGCCTTACCGCTCGTCTCGGCCTGGCCGCCGGCCTCGGCCGATGCCTCGTCGTCGGGGGCATCGGGCAGCAGCCAGTCCAGGGACTCGTCGTCTCCCTCGCTGGCGCCGAGTCCGGTGGCGACGGCGCCAGTGCCGGCGCTCCCGGCCGAGCCGCTGGCTTCGCCCTCGGGGCGGCCCTCGCCGCCCAGCACCAGGGTCTGGCCGGGCTGCAGCCGGTAGGGCGGACCGATCTGGTTCAGCCGGGCCAGGTCGCGATAGTCCATGTCGTGGCGCCAGGCGATGCCGTAGAGGGTGTCACCGGCCTCGACGGTGTATTCCGCGGGGGTGGATGTCGCCCGCTCGGTGGACAGCTCCTGGACCCGGACCGGTTGCGCCTGCTGCTGGGACGCGGCGCAGCCGGCCAGCGTCAGGGCCAGCCCGGAAATCAGCAATACCTTATGCATCGGAACCTTTCTCCTTGTCCTTGAGTGCGCCAGGGCGCGCCGGGGCGCTGGCGTCGCGATTGGCTCGACCGACCAGCCACACCAGGGCGGCACCGGTCAGCATCAGGGCCACCACGCCCGTCAGCTGGGCGGGTTCGCCGGTCACCGCGCTGAAGTCGCCCGGGGTCAGGTAACGGTAATCGAGGGGGACCATCTGACCGCCCGGGGCGAGCTGGTAGCGCACCAGCTCCCGCCAGGGCCAGAGCATCGGCAGCGAACCGAGGATGAACCCCAGCAACAGCTGCAGGGTGGCGGTGTGAAAATGATCCAGCAACCAGGCCAGCACCCGCGAGAAGACGAACAGGCCGATCAGGCAGCCGCCGCCGAAGGTGGCGATCAGTGCCAGGTCGAAGCCGCGGATGGCCTCCATGACGGTGCCATAGAGCCCCATGCTCAGCAGCAGGAAACTGCCGGAGACCCCCGGCAGCAGCAGCGCACTGATGGCGATGGCCCCGCCCACCATCAGTACCAGGTCGGGGCTGCCGATCCGCGCCACCAGCGGCATCAGCGACGGCAGGCCGTAGGCCAGCAGCAGGCCGGCCACCAGGGGCGCCACGTGCCACCAGCGCCAGTCGCCGGGATGGCGGCCGACGACCAGTGCCGAGGCGGCCACCAGGCCGAAGAAGAAGCCATCGAGCAGCCGCGGCTGGGCCTCCATCAGCCACACCACCAGGTGAGCGACGCTGACCAGGCTGGCGGCGATGCCGGCCAGCAGTGGCAGCAGAAATGCCAGATTGAGGTGGCTCGCCAGCCCCGCCGTCCCCCCGCGCCGCCAGGCGCCCAGGGCGCTCGGTCCGAACTGCTTGATGGTGTGGATCAGCTCCTCGTAGATGCCGGTGATGAAGGCGATGGTGCCCCCGGAGACGCCCGGTACCGCATCGGCGGCGCCCATGCCGGCCCCCTTGAGCACGAGTCCAAGATGACGCTTCAACGAATGACTCCTTCCAGCAGCGGCACGAAGCGCACCGGCTCCAGCCGCTGTTTCTCGAATTGATCCCCGCGGCGCCGCACCCGCATCAGCCACTGGCAGCCGTCCTTGCCCGCCACGGGGGCGATGATCACGCCGCCGTCGGCCAGCTGGGCGAGCAGCGGCATCGGCAGCTCGCTGGCACAGGCGGTGAGCAGGATGACCGCGAAGGGGGCCGCCTCGGGCCAGCCGTGGCCGCCGTCGGCCAGCCGCAGGCGGGCATTGTGCACCCCGAGCAGCCGCAGCCGTTCCCCGGCACGACGATGCAGGGCATTGATCCGCTCCACCGACCAGAGTTCCGTGACCAGCCGCGACAGCACCAGGGTCTGGTAGCCCGAGCCGGTGCCGATCTCCAGCACCCGGCCGGGCGTCTCCTGGATCACCAGCTCCGTCATGCGGGCCACGATCCACGGCTGGGACAGGGTCTGGCCATGCCCGATGGGCAGCGAGGTGTCCTCGTAGGCCCGGTGGGACAGGGCCTCGTCGAGGAAGAGGTGGCGAGGCTCGCCGGCCATCACCTGCAGCACGCGCCGGTCGCCGATGCCCTGGCGGGCCAGGCGCTCGGCCATCCGATCGCGGGTTCGCTGGGATGTCATGCCGACACCCCGGAGATCAGGTGAGCGCATCCAGCCAATCCTGCACGTCGTCACGAGCCGCATGCCGGGTCAGGTCGGTCTGCAGCGGGGTGATGGACACGAAGCCGGCCTCCACGGCGGCGAAGTCGGTATCGGGGCCATCGTCGGCGTTCTCGCCCACCGGCGCGATCCAGTAACGCTTGCGCCCCCGCGGGTCCTTCACCTCCAGCGGCTGGGCCGCCGGCCCCCGGTAGCCGAGGCGGGTCACCCGGAAGCCGCGCAGCTCCGACCAGGGCAGGTCCGGCACGTTGACGTTGAGCAGGCTACGCGGCGGCAGCGACAGCTGGTCGGCGGCGCCGACCAGGCTCGCCGCCACGCGCCCGGCGGTGTCGAAGTGGCGGTTGCCCACCAGCGACATGGCGATGGCGGTCATGCCCAGGTTGCGCCCCTCCATGGCCGCGGCCACGGTGCCGGAATAGAGCACGTCGTCGCCCAGGTTGCCGCCGTGGTTGATCCCCGAGATCACCAGGTCGGGGCGCTCCTCCCAGACACCGTTGACCCCCAGGTAGACGCAGTCCGCCGGGGTACCGTCGACGCTGTAGAAGCCGTTCTCCAGGGCGCTCAGGGCCAGCGGCCGAGTCAGGGTCAGCGAATTGCTGGCCCCGCTCTTGTCGCGGTCCGGGGCCACCACACGCAGCCGGGCATGGGGAGCGAGGGCATCATGCAGGGCTCGCAGGCCCGGAGCATGAACCCCGTCGTCATTGGACAGCAGCAGTCGACGCATCTGCGGCTCCTTGCTCTGGCCCCCGCGGGGGCGATTGAAAACTCAGGGTCGGGTGGGCGACCAGCTCGCGCAGCACCGCCGTGGCGAAGGCGCCCCGCGGCAGGGTGAAGGACAGCCAGGCCTCGCCCTCGCCCGGCTCGAATCGCGGGGCCTCCAGGCGCAGGCGCAGCGCCCGGCGTGCCAGGCGCACGCCGGCCCGCTCGAGCCCCGCGCAGAGCGCGGGGCAGGCCTCGGCCAGGGCCTGCTCGCGGGCCAGCGCCTCGTCCCGGGCCACCGAGCGGCCCTGGCCCCAGAGCACGCCGCTGGGATGGAGGTCGAGCCGCTCGGCGCGCTCGCGAAGGCTCGCGTCGAGGGTCTCGACGACGAACTGGCTGCTCGAGCCGTCGAGGATCACCGCCTCCCCCGGCAGGGGAGTCGCCCAGCTGCCGTCGACGATGCGCCCGGCGAGCAGGGTGTTGAACAGGTAGCTGCGCGCCGCCGAAAGCAGCATGCCGTCGCGGTCGTCGCGCTTGCGCCAGCCCCGCGCCAGCACGCTCAGCGCCCGCTGCAGGTTGCGCCCCTCGGGGCCGAAGCGCTGGGGACCGAAGTAGTTGGGCACGCCATGGCGGCACAGCCACTCCCAGCGCGCGGCCAGGGCCGGGTCGGCCAGGGCCTCGCCGGTGAGGCGCAGGCGAAAGCGGTTGGCACGGTGCACGCCGCGCTTGAGCTTGCGCGGGTGCCGGGTGACCTCGAGCAGCTCGAGGGGCATTTCCGAGAGCCGCTCCGCCAGGTCGTGAGGTGCCTCGCGGCCGGGCAGGTGCACCGAGAACCACTGGCGAGTCACCGCCACGCGGTCCTTCATCCCCGCATAGCCGACCTGCCGCGGCGCGACCTCGCAGGCCCGGGCTAGCTGCTTGGCGACCATGGCGGTGGTCAGATCACGTTTCTCCACCCATAGCCAGAGGTGCTCGCCCTGCCCCTCGGGGGCGAAGCCGAGGCATTCCTCCACCCGGAAATCCTCCGGACAGGCACGATAGGCGGCGGGGCGCGGCGCCCCGAAGCGGGCGTCGAGCACCCGGGGCCAGTGCGGCGGCCAGTGGATCGCCTCAGCCATGGGCCGTCTCCCGGGCGACCAGCAGCACCACCGCCTCGGCGGCGATGCCCTCGCCGCGGCCGGTGAAGCCCAGCCGTTCGGTGGTGGTGGCCTTGACGTTGACCGCGCCGTTGGCCACGCCCAGGTCCGCGACGAGATTCGCCGTCATGGCCGCGACATGGGGGGCCAGCTTCGGCGCCTGGGCAATCACCGTGGCATCGAGGTTGCCGACGCGGTAGCCGGCATCCTGCACCAGTCCGATCACCCGGCGCAGCAGGGCGCGACTGTCGGCGCCGGCCCAGGCCGGGTCGGTATCCGGGAAGTGGCGCCCGATGTCGCCCAGGGCGCAGGCCCCGAGCAGGGCATCGCAGATCGCGTGCAGCAGCACATCGCCGTCGGAGTGGGCGATGAAGCCATGCGTGAAGGGGATGGCGACCCCCCCGATCATCAGCTGGTCGCCCTCGCCGAAGCGGTGCACATCGAAGCCGTGGCCGATTCGCATCATGCGGTGTTTCCCCTGTCAGCGTGGTTCTGGGTCAATGGAAGTGGCATCGGCCTGGGCGGCGAGGATCAGCTCGGCCAGGGGCAGGTCCTCGGGATGGGTGATCTTGAGGTTGTCGCGGCGCGCGCTGACCAGACGCGGTGCCATGCCCAGGGCCTCCACCGCCGAGGCCTCGTCGGTCACGGCAACCCCGCACTGGGCTGCCTCGGCCAGGGCCCGCCGCAGCAGGCCATAGGCGAAGCCCTGGGGCGTCAGGGCATGCCAGAGGCCCGCGCGGGACTCGGTGCCGCGCACCCGGCCGGCCCCGTCGTCGCGTTTCATGGTGTCGGCCACCGGGGCCGCCAACAACGCTCCCACCGCGTCCTCGACCACCGCCGCGTGGAGCCGGCGCAGGTCGTCGACGGTCACGCAGGGGCGCGCCACGTCGTGCACCAGCACCGGCTCCCCGTCGGCGGCGTGCCCGGCGATGGCCTCCAGGGCATTGGCCACCGAGTCGACCCGTTCGGCGCCCCCGGCAACCCGCCGCCAATCGGCGAAGGGCACCCAGGCCGGATCGAAGCGGCTGTCCTCGGGATCCAGGCACAGGCATAGCCGAGCTCGGGGAAAGGCCAGGTGGAGGCGCTCCAGGGTCCGGGCCAGCACCGGCGCGCCGCCCAGGGACAGGTACTGCTTGGGGCGATCCGCCCCCATGCGCCGCCCCTGCCCCGCCGCGGGCACCACCAGCCAAGGCATCTCGCTCAAGGCGCCTGCCCTCCCCGGGCATCGCTCCCGGCATCGGGGACCCAGAAGAACTGCTCGTCGCGGCGCACCATGCCGACGTCGCTGCGCGCCCGCTCCTCGATGGCGTCCAGCCCGGTCTTGAGGTCGACCACCTCGGCGGCGAGCCGCGCGTTGCGCGCCCGCAGCGGAGCGTTCTCGGCCTCCAGGGTGGTGACCCGCTGGCGCACCTCGGCCAGCTCGCGCAAGCCGCTTTCGCCGAGCCACAGGCGATACTGCAGCAACGCCAGCAAGGCGATGAGCACGATGGCCAACCATTTGAGCATGCGGCGGTTCCGTCACCAGATCGTCGATGACGGCTAGTATGCCATCTTCCCCCGCCGGCCTCATCCACGAAACCGTCGCGAGCGCCGTCATCGCTCGCGGCGATGCCCCCTGCGGGGCCCGGCTCAGGACATGGCCCGCAACGGCAGGGCCGCCTGGGTGGCCGCCACATAGGCCTCGACGTGGTCGCGCTCCTCGGCGCAGAAGCGCGCCACCCCGGCCCGCAGGCGGGGATCGGCGATATGGTGAAGGGATGTCAGCCGGCACGGGGCAAAGCCCCGGGCCAGCTTGTGCTCGCCCTGGGTACCGGGGTCGAAGCGGCTCAGGCCACGGGCCAGGCAATGCTCGATGCCCTGATAGTAGCAGGCCTCGAAGTGCAGGCCGTCGGCCAGGACTTCGCTGCCCCAGTAGCGGCCATAGAGGGTCCGGCGCCCCTGCAGGCACAGGGCCGCGGCCACCGGCTTGCCGTCGAGGCGGGCCTGGACCAGCAGCAGTGCCTCGGGCAGGGTGCGGCGCAGTCGAGCGAAGAAGTCCGCGTTGAGGTAGCCGGGCCGGCCACGCTCCAGGTAGGTGAGCTGGTAGCAGCGGAAGAAGTGCGCCAGGTCGGCGTCGCCGATCGCCTCGCCCTCCAGGCGATGCAGGGTCAGCCCCTGCTCGGCGACCCGGCGGCGCTCGCGACGGATGGCCTTGCGCCGTTTCGAGGTCAGGGCGCCGAGAAAGCCCGCGAAGTCACCGTAGCCGCGGTCATGCCACTGGAACTGCACGCCGTGGCGCGGGATCAGCTCGGGGCAGGCCGCCCGCCAGGCGGCCACCTCGGCCGGCTCGGCGAACAGCAGGTGCCAGCTCGACAGCTCGCCCGCCTCCCAGGCCTCGGCCAGGCGCCGGCGGGCCGCCAGCGGATCGACGTCCGCGGCCAGCGCCAGGCGCGGCCCCGGGGCGGGCGTGAAGGGGATCGCGCTGAGCCCCTTGGGGTAGTAACGTCCGCCGGCCTGCTCCCAGGCCTCGGCCCAGGCCCAGTCGAAGACGTATTCGCCGAAGGAGTGCTGCTTGTGGTAGTGCGGCAACAGCCCCACCAGGGTCTCGCCCCGCCACAGGGTCAGGTGGCGCGGCGTCCAGCCGGTGGCCGGGCTCACCGCCCCGCTGGCCTCCAGGGCGTGCAGGAACTCATGGCGCAGGAAGGGGTGATCGTCACCCACCAGGGCGTTCCAGGATGCGGCGGCCACCGCCTCGATGGCGGGCAGCTCGGTGAGACGCAATCGGCTCATGGGGGCTCCCGGCTGGGCCGGCTGACAAGACGCCGGCAGAACACCTACATTGTGCCTAGGGCCGGTTGACGTTTCATCACGAACCGCGTTGCGGCGCCAAGGGCGTCAGGCAAGGCGCGAAACGCCGGCAATGGTGGTGCCCGTACCCAGTTTCGCAACGCTGCATGGCGTTCTTTGGCGCGCAACCCGAAGGGGCAGGGTCCATTGGGCACAGCACTGCGTTGTTCGTTGCTCATTGGGAACGACCCAACGACGCTCCTCACGCCTTGTTCTGCACCCAATGGACCTCTGTCGCGGCCATGAGGAAACATCAACAGGCCCTGGCCACCTGCCGCCCTGCCACCCCGCCTGCCGGTCACTGGCGTCGCGTCGACGAGGCCAGAATAGGTAAAATAATTACAACTATAGCCGCATCGACCTACCAATCGCGATATTTTGGCTGTAAGTTTGTTAAACTTACTAGATTCATCCTTCTCGTTGCCGAGGTGCCCCATGGCCCAAGCTTCCACGCCCCTCAATGCCACCGTCCAGCAGGTCACCCAGCGCATCCGTCAGCGCAGCGCCGAGCGCCGGGCGCTCTACGAGGAGCGCATGGCCGACCAGCACCGCCGTGGCGTCCACCGCGGCGAGCTCTCCTGCGGCAACCTGGCCCACGGCTTCGCCGCCTGCGGCGCGGAGGACAAGAATGCCCTGAAGCTGATGAACTCGGCCAACCTGGGGATCATCTCGGCCTACAATGACATGCTCTCGGCCCACCAGCCGCTGGAGACCTTCCCCGAGACCATCAAGGCCGCCGCCCGCGACATGGGCTCCACTGCCCAGTTCGCCGGCGGCGTGCCCGCCATGTGTGACGGCGTCACCCAGGGCCAGCCGGGCATGGAGCTGTCGCTGTTCTCCCGGGACGTGATCGCCATGGCCACCGCCGTGGGACTGTCCCACAACATGTTCGATGCCGCCCTCTACCTCGGCGTCTGCGACAAGATCGTCCCGGGGCTGTTCATCGCCGCGGCACGCTTCGGCCATCTGCCGGCCATGTTCGTGCCCGCGGGCCCCATGCCCAGCGGGCTGCCCAACAAGGAGAAGGCGCGCATCCGCCAGCTGTTCGCCGAGGGCAAGGCCAGCCGCGAGGACCTGCTCGAGGCCGAATCCCAGTCCTACCACAGCCCCGGCACCTGCACCTTCTACGGTACCGCCAACTCCAACCAGCTGATGATGGAGATGATGGGGCTGCACCTGCCCGGCACTTCCTTCGTCAATCCCGGCACCGAGATGCGCGAGGCGTTGACCCGCTACGCCACCGAGCAGGCGATCCGCAACACCGCGCCCGGCGGCGACTACCGCCCCTTCTACCGGCAGGTCGACGAGCGCGCCATCGTCAACGCCGTGGTGGGGCTGCTGGCGTCCGGCGGCTCCACCAACCACACCATGCACCTGGTGGCCATGGCCGCCGCCGCGGGCATCACCCTGACCTGGGATGACTTCACCGAGCTCTCCGCGGTGACGCCGAGCCTGATGCAGGTCTATCCCAACGGCCAGGCGGACATCAACCACTTCCAGGCCGCCGGCGGCATGGCCTACCTGTTCCGCGAACTGCTCGGCGCCGGCCTGATCCACGGCGACATCCCCACGGTGTTCGGCACCGACATGACCGCCTATACCCAGGAACCCTTCCTCGAGGACGGCAAGCTGGTCTGGCGGGAAGGCCCCGACGAGAGCCTCGACACCGAAGTGCTGCGCGGCGTGGCCGAGCCCTTCGCGCCCACCGGCGGACTCACCGTGCTCGACGGCAACCTCGGGCGCGGCGTGATCAAGGTCTCGGCGGTGGCCGAGGAACACCGCGTGGTGGAGGCGCCGGTCAAGCTCTTCGAAGACCAGAACGAGATGAAGGCCGCCTTCGAGGCCGGCGTGCTCGATCGCGACGTCATCGCCGTGGTGCGCTTCCAGGGCCCCAAGGCCAACGGCATGCCCGAGCTGCACAAGCTGACCCCCTACCTGGGCGTGCTGCAGGATCGCGGCTACAAGGTGGCGCTGGTCACCGACGGACGCATGTCCGGCGCTTCCGGCAAGGTCCCGGCGGCCATCCACATGAGCCCCGAGGCGCTGGACGGCGGCCCCCTGGCCAAGCTCCGCGACGGCGATATCGTGCGCCTGGACGCCAACGCCGGCACCCTGGAGGCCAGGGTGGACGCCCACACCTGGGCCGATCGCGCACAATACGTCGCCGAACTGGATCACTATCACGTGGGCCTGGGCCGCGAGCTGTTCGCCGGCTTCCGCCACCTGGCCATGCACGGCGAAGAGGGGGCCGGCGTCTTCGGTGGCTTCGAGGCCGACGACCTGGCCCGCCAGGCCGGCCAGATCCATGACGAGGACGCCTGAGGCCAGGCGCTGCGCGCCGAGGTGCCGCCCCGATTCCCGCTCGGGAGGGGCGGCGGCCTGGCGGACCTGGCGACGATACCCTAGGGTAGCCCGCCCCTGGACGAACACGTGAGACCAGACCATGACACGACCGGCCCTGATCGGTGATATCGGTGGGACCAACGCACGCCTGGCGCTGGTGACGCCGGGCGCCGTCGTCCCCCATGACATCCAGAGCCTGCCCTGCGCCGACTACGACGGCCCGGTGGCGGCGATCCGCGACTACCTGGCCCGGGTCGGCGCCGTCGGCGACGACGCCCCGCGCGAGGCCTGCCTGGCCTTTGCCTGCCCGGTCCACGGCGAACGGGTAACGATGACCAACAATCATTGGGACTTCACCAAGGCCGAGGTCAGGCAGGCCCTGGACCTCGAGCTGTTCAAGGTCATCAATGACTTCATGGCCCAGGCGCTGGGCGTACCTCACGTCGCCGAGGAGGAGCTGGTCAGCCTCCAGGCCGGCGAGGCGGCACCCCACGCCGCACGCCTGGTGATCGGCCCCGGCACCGGCCTCGGGGTGGCCGGGGTCTTCCCCGGCCGGCATGCCTGGATACCGCTGCCCACCGAGGGCGGCCACGTGACCTTCGCCCCCACCGACGAGCGCGAACAGAACCTGCTGCGCCACTTCCGCAACCGCTATGGCCGGATCTCGGTGGAGCGGCTGCTTTGTGGCCAGGGCCTGCTGGACCTGTACCTCGCCCACTGCTCGCTGAAGGGCGCCCCCCCCCGCCACGCCACTCCCGCCGAGGTCACCGAGGCGGCCGGCAGCGGCGACGGCGTGGCCCGTGATACCCTGCTGCGTTTCCTGAAGATCCTCGGCGACGTCAGCGGCGATGCCGCGCTCACCCTCGGCGCCCGGGGCGGCGTCTACCTGTGCGGCGGCATCCTGCCCCGCCTGCTCGACTGGCTGCCGGAAAGCCGCTTCCTCGAGGCCTTCGCCGCCAAGGGCCGCATGAGCGCCTACACCGGCCACATTCCCGTCCAGGTGGTCACCGCGCCCTGGACCGGCCTGCTGGGCGCCGCCGAGGCCCTGCACAATGAAGAGGTCGAGTAGCTCGACGGAGGAGGTCGAATGATACCCGCATCCCTGCGCGCCCTGCTGGACGCCACCCACGGCCAGCGCCGTGCCGACTGGGCCGGCCGCGAGGTCTGGCTGGCCCGGGAACCCTGGGGCGAGCTTGCCGTATCGCTCCAGGGCGCCCAGGTCCTGCACTACCAACCGGCTGGCGCCGCGCCGTCCGGACCCGCCGCCCCCCTCCCAGCGGGCGACGCCGAGGAGACGCTGGTACCCGGCGGCTGGCTATGGATCACGCCCACCCCCCAGGCCCTGCCCGGGGCCATCCGGGGCGGCATCCCGCTGTGCTGGCCCTGGTTCGCCGACGAGCGCACCGCCGACGAGTCGCCCGATCGCTCCGGCCCCATGCACGGCCCGGCCCGCAAGGCCGAGTGGGGCCTGGAGGCCGTGGACGAGCACGAGGAGGGGGTGGAGCTGCACCTCTCCCCGGTCGAGCGGCTGCACACCCAGCTGGTCCCCCGGGCGGTGATCCAGGCCAACGCCCAGCGCCTGCACGTGGAGCTGATCACCGAGCATGTCGGCGAGACCCCGGTGAAGATCACCGGCGCCCTGCACAGCTACCTGGCGGTGGCCGAGGCCCATGCCTGCCGGGTGGAGGGGCTGGCCGGCGCCCGTTACCTGGACAAGCTGGCCGACTTCGCCGAGCGCGAGCAGCAGGGCGAGCTGGGCGTACGCGGCGGCCTGGACCGCATCTACCACAGCAATGCCGAGCTGGTCCTCGACGACGGCCGCCGCCGGCTGCGCGTCGCCCGCCAGGGCAGCGACTCGGCGGTGATCTGGCACCCCGGCGACGCCTTGCCGGCGGACACCCCCGCCGAGGCGGGCCGCCGCTTCCTGTGCATCGAATCCGCCAACACCCGGCTCGATCCGGTGTGGCTGGTCCCCGGCGCCCAACACCTGCTGGGCACCACCCTCTCCCTGACGAGCGAGCCATGAACGACGACTCCCCTAGCTTCGACGTCCCCTTCGCCCTGGGCATGATGAACCTGCATGAGGCCCGCGACCTGCATGCTCCCGGGACACTGGCCGACTGGATCGAGGCCCGCCTCGAGGCGGGCCTGCACTGGTTCGACCACGCCGACATCTACGGCGACCGGGCCGCCGAGACGCTGTTCGGCGACGCCCTGCGGGCGCGCCCCGGGCTGGCGAAGCGGGTCCGGGTGGTGACCAAGACCAGCATCGTCGCCCCCGGGCGGGACGCCTCACCCTTCGCCGTCAAGCACTACGACAGCTCGGCGGCCTACGTGACCGCAGCCATCGACGCCTCCCTCGAGCGCCTGGGCGTGGACCACCTGGATCACTTCCTGCTCCACCGCCCGGATCCGCTGATGGACGCCGAGACCACCGCCCGCGCCCTGGACGACGCCATCGCCGCCGGCAAGATCGGCGCCGCGGGCGTCTCGAACTTCCTCCCCGAGGCGTGGCGCCGGCTGCAGGCGGCCATGACGCATCGCCTGGTCGCCCACCAGCTGCAGCTCTCGCTGGATCATGCCGAGCCGCTCTTCGACGGCCTGTTCGACGCCGTGGTCGGCGACGGCCAGGTACCCATGGCCTGGTCGCCACTGGGCGGCGGTGCCTGCCTGCAGGGCGAGGCCGGCCGACTGCTGTCGCGCCTCGCCGAGCAGCGCGACGCCTCCCCCGCCGGCCTGGCCCTGGCCTGGCTGCGCGCCCTGCCCGGTCGACCGCTGCCGGTGATCGGCAGCCTCAAGGCCGAGCGCATCGCGACACTGCGGCGGGACGCCGCCCAGGACCTCGACCGCGCCAGCTGGTACGCGCTGCTCGAGGCGGCCCGCGGCCACGAGGTCGCCTGAACGCCCATGCCCGATACCCACCACTCGATCAGGAGACACCCATGACCCCGGTGATCGCCTTCGGCGAGGCCCTCGTCGACATGCTGTCCAGCCGCCTCGGAGAGACCCGGGACGGCCCGGAGACCTTCACCCCCTATGCCGGCGGGGCCCCCGCCAACGTGGCCGTGGCCTGCGCACGCCTGGGGGTGCCGAGCCATTTCCTGGGCATGCTCGGCGAGGATCACTTCGGCGACTTCCTCGCCGGCGAGCTCGCCGGCCATGGGGTCGACCTCTCCGGGGTCGCGCGGACCCGCGAGGCGCGTACGGCGCTGGCCTTCGTCTCGCGGGATGCCCAGGGCGAGCGGACCTTCGACTTCTATCGGCCGCCCGCCGCCGACCTGCTGTACCGGCTCGAGCACCTGCCGGCGGGCGTCTTCGCCGAGCCGGCCATCCTCCACCTGTGCAGCAACAGCCTCACCGAGCCTGCCATCGCCGAGACCACCCTGGCCATGGCGGAAATGGCCGCCCGGGTGGGCTGCCTGGTCAGCGTCGACGCCAACCTGCGCCATAACCTCTGGCCCGACGACCAGGTGGACATCGGCCTGGTGACCCGACTGCTCGACGCCGCGGACCTGCTCAAGCTGTCCCGGGAGGAGCTCGACTTCCTGCGCGGCGATCACCCCGAGGCGAACTGGCTGGCCGAACGCCTGGCGGCAGGGGTCAAGCTCGCCGTGATCACCGATGGCGGCGGCACGGTGCGCGCCGAGGGGGTGGGCATGTCACTGGCGGTCGCACCGCCGGCAGTCGAGCCAGTGGATACCACCGCGGGAGGGGACGCCTTTATCGGCGGCCTGCTGGCCCGGCTGGCCGAGGACGGGGTCGAGGAGGGCTGGCACCGCGACCCCGAACGTCTCGAGACGGCCCTGGCCTTCGCCTGTCGCTGCGGCGCCCACGCCGTCACCCGCCCGGGCGCCTACGTCGCCCTGCCCACCCGCGACGACCTCGAGTCCTGAGGCCGGCTCAGGCCCGGCCGCCCGGCTCAAGCCGGGCGCCGCTTCAGGCTCCGCGGGATGACCTCCCGCCCGGGCTGGTAGTCGCCGCGTGAGGCGGCCAGGGCACAGGCCAGGGTCGCCGCCGCGATGCGCACGTGATCCTGCACCGCCGAGTTGACCGGCAACGGCAGGAAGTCGAGCAGCCGGCTGTCGCCGAAGGTGGCCAGGCGCAGCGAAGGCAGCAATTCCCCGGCCTCCAGCAAGGTATCCAGGACTCCGTCCAGCAGCGAGTAGGACGCCGTGACCAGGGCGTCCGGTGCCCCGTGCTCGTCGAGCAGCGAGCGCATCAGCCGCGCACCCTCGGCGCGGTCGTAGCGTTCCCCGCCCCGCATGATCACCTCCAGCTTGCGGCCGTCGAGGGCCTGCTGGAAGCCGGCGCGACGCTCCTGGCTGATCGACAGCCAGGGAACAGCATCCAGCCAGGCGATGCGCGACACCGAGACGTCCAGTACCGACCGGGTCAGCTGGGCGGCGGCCTCGGCATCGTTGCTGACCACGCTGGCGAAGCGTCGCGGGTCGAACCCCCGGTCGACGGCCACCACCGGCAATCCCTCCGCCTGCAGCTCGGCGTAGAAGGGGTCCTCCATCGACAGGCAACTGGCGGTGATCAGCACCTCGCAACGCTGGGCTCGCAGGGCAATCGCCAGGTCGCGCTCGGCCTCGGGACGATCATCGGAGCCCGCGATCAGCAGCTGGTAGCCCTGCTCCCGGGCGCCGCGCTCCATGAGCTTGGCCAGCCGCGCATAGGTGGCGTTCTCCAGGTCGGGAATGATCAGGCCCAGGGTGCGACTGGAGCCGCGTCGCAGCGCCGCCGCCTGGGGATCGACCCGGTAACGGTGCTGGCGCACCACCGCCATGACCTTGTCGACCGTTTCTCGGCTGATGCGCCGTTCCCCGGCCTTGCCGTTGATGACATAACTGGCCGTGGTTCGCGAGACCCCGGCCAGACGAGCGATTTCGGCGAGTGTCATGGTCTACCCCTTGAGATGTTGGGGGGATTCTACGCCGGACCACCGCCCGCCTGCCCCCTGCCAAAGTCGTAGACGATCGACCTTGCCATGCAAGATGAATCGATCCAGCATTCAGTTAAGCACGGGTGACACGATTCACCCAAGCAAAGAAGGAAAGATCAACGAGAGTGAAACGCGACTGCCACGCCCCTCGGGCCCTGGATTGCCCCGGCGTCGCCCCCTCGACAACCGGAGACGCCCATGTTGACGCTCAGCCAGGACGACATCCTGCTCGGCTGCCAGGCAGAGAGCTGGCGCGCCGCGCTGGATCAGGCCGCCGACGCCCTGCACACGGCGGGACTGGTGGCCCCCACCTATCGGGATGGCCTCTATGCCCGGGAGGCCCAGTCCTCCACTTACCTCGGCAATGCCATCGCCATCCCCCACGGCACTCCGGAGAGCCGCACCCATGTCCGCGCCACCGGCGTCCGGGTGCTGCAGTTCCCCGGTGGACTCGAGTGGCATGACGGCAACCGGGTCCACGTGCTGGTGACCATCGCCGCCCAGAGCGACGAGCACCTGGATATCCTGCGCCAGCTGACCCACGTACTGGACCAGGACGGCATGGCCGAACGCCTGGCCGGGGCCGACAGCCGAGCCGAGATCGCCGGCCTGCTGTCGAAGGCGGTGGTCGAGGCTCGCCTCGACGCCGAGACCCTCTGCCTGGGTTTCCCCGCCCGCGACCACCAGGAGCTGGCCCTGGCCGGCGCCGCCCGGCTGCGCCAGGCCGGCTGCGTGACCAGCGAGTTCGTGGCCGCCCTGGCCGAGACCTCGCCGCTTTCCCTCGGCCAGGGCCTGTGGCTGGCGGCCAGCCATCGCGGCGTCGAGGTGCCGGCGCTGTCGCTGGCCACCCCGGCCACGGCCCTGGAGACGGACGCGGGCGAGGTGGCCGGCGTCTTCTGCCTGGCCGCCCGGGGCGAGGCCCATCGCGGCCTGCTCGAGCGGATCCTCGCCCTGCTCGAGAGCGAGGCGGGCGGCGACGTGCGCGAGGCCGATGCCGCCACCCTACTGGCCCGCCTCGCCGGCGAATCGGCCAGCGTCAGCCGCCGCCTCGCCCGGGTCCTCAACGCCCACGGCCTGCATGCCCGCCCGGCCAAGCAGCTGGTCCAGGAGGCCCGCGCCCAGGGCATCGCGATCCGTGTCCGCCTGGCCGAGGGCGGCTTTGATGCCGTCTCCGCGACCAGCCTGACCAAGATCATCAACCTCGGCGCCCGGCGTGGCCAGCAGCTGGCCTTCTCCGCCGAGGGCGAGGGGGCCGACGCCGCCCTGGAGGCGATCTGTCGGGCCGTGGAAGGCGGCCTCGGCGAGCGGGTCATGCCCTTCGACGCGAGCCGCGAGGCCATCGCCCCGGACGAGGACGCGCCGGCACCGGAGTCGCTGCCGGCCGACGAGGCCCATCCCGGGGTGGCGGCCTCGCCGGGCCTGGCCATCGCCCCGGCCTTCGTGCTGATGACCCCGCGCTTCGACTATCCGGCCCGCGCCGCCGATCCCGCCGCCGAGAACCGCCGCCTCGATGCGGCGATCCACGAGGGGAAAGAGCAGCTCGAGGCGCTGGTCCAGCAGGCCCGCGGCGGCGAGGTGGCCCAGATCCTCTCCATGCACGAGGAGATGCTCGGCGACCCGGAACTGCACCAGGCCGCCCGCGAGGGCATCGCCGAGGGCGCCTCCGCCGAAGCCGCCTGGTGGGAGGCCATCGACACCGCGGCCCAGGCCCAGGAGCGGCTCGCCGACCGCCTGCTCGCCGAGCGTGCCGCCGACTTGCGCGACGTGGGCCGCCGGGTGCTGGGCATCCTGTGCCGGGTCGAGCTGCCCGAACCGCCGGACCATCCCTATATCCTGGTCACCGACGACATCGGCCCCTCCGACGTGGCGCGCCTCGACACCGACCGGGTGCGCGGCCTGCTCACGGCGAGAGGGGGCGCGACCGCCCACAGCGCCATCCTCGCCCGGGCCCTGGGGATTCCCGCCGTGGTGGGCGCCGGCCCCCGGGTGCTGACCCTGGACAACGGCACCGAGCTGATCCTTGACGGCGAGCGCGGCCGCGTTACCCCCGCCCCCTCCGCCGAGCGCCGCCAGTCCGCCGAGCAGCGCCTGGCCGAGCATCGGCGCCGCGAGGCCGAGGCCTGGGAGGCGCGCTTCGAAGAGGCGCGCACCCGCTGCGGGCACCGGGTCGAGGTGGCCGCCAACCTGGGCAACACCGCCCATGCCGCTGATGCCGTGAGCCGCGGCGCCGAGGGCGTGGGCCTGCTGCGCACCGAGTTCCTGTTCATGGCCCATGCCCGGGAGCCCGATCTCGAGACCCAGATCGAGGAATATCGCGAGGCCCTGGAGGCCCTGGACGGCCGGCCGCTGGTGGCCCGCACTCTGGACGTGGGCGGCGACAAGCCGCTGCCCTACTGGCCGCTGCCCCAGGAGGCCAACCCCTTCCTGGGCCTGCGCGGCATCCGCCTGTCGCTGACCCGGCCCGAGGTGCTGGAGACCCAGCTGCGCGCCCTGCTGATGGCCGCCGTCGGCAAGCCGCTGCGCATCATGCTGCCCATGGTCAAGGACGTCGCCGAGTTCCGCGCCGCCCGGGCCATCGTCGATCGCCTGCTGGACGAGATCCCCGAGACCGAGCGCACCATCGACCTGCAGCTCGGGGTGATGATCGAGGTGCCCTCCTGCGCCCTGCTGGCCGCCAGCCTGGCCGCCGAGGTCGACTTCTTCTCGGTGGGCACCAACGACCTCACCCAGTACACCCTGGCCATCGACCGCGACCATCCCGAGCTCTCCGCCCAGGCCGACGGCCTGCACCCGGCGGTGCTGCGGCTGATCGAGATGACCGTGATGGCCGCCCACGCGCAGGGCAAGTGGGTCGGGGTCTGCGGCGAACTGGCCTCGGATGCCACCGCCGTGCCGGTGCTGGTGGGCCTGGGCGTCGACGAGCTGTCGGTCAGCGCCCGACAGGTGCCGCTGGTCAAGGCTCGGCTGCGCGAGTTCGGCCTCAAGAAGGCCCGGGCCCTGGCCGGGATCGCCCTGGCCCAGGCCACCAGCGAGGCGGTCCGCGACGCCCTGGAGGCCCGCTGATGGCCCGCCTGCTGACCCTGACCCTGAACCCCGCCCTGGACCTGTCGGTGGCGCTGGACCGCCTGGCGCCCGGCGCGGTCAACCGCACCCGGGAGACCCACCTCGAGGCCGCCGGCAAGGGCGTCAACGTGGCCCGGGTGCTGGTCGCCCTCGGCCACGAGGTCTGCGTCTCGGGCTTGCTGGGCGCCGACAACGACGGCCCCTTCCTGCGGGCCTTCGAGGCGCTGGGCGTGGAGGATGCCTTCCTGCGGGTCCCCGGCGAGACCCGCATCAACGCCAAGCTCGCCGAGGCCGACGGCCGGGTCACCGACATCAACGGTCCGGGGCTGGCCATCGACGCCGACGCCTGGGGCCGGCTGCTGACCTGGCTCGATGACCTGGCCGGCAACCCGCGCCGCCGCCCGGAGGCGGTGGTGATCGCCGGCAGCCTGCCGCCAGGCGTCACCCCCGAGGCCCTGGCCGACCTGATCGACCGGCTGCTTGCCGCCGAGCTGCCGGTCTGGGTGGACACCAGCGGCGAGGCGCTCGCCGCCGCCATCGCCGCCGGCCCCACCGCGGTCAAGCCCAACGAGCACGAGCTCGCGGCCTGGGCCGGCCGCGACCTGACCAGCGCGGCGGCACGCCTCGAGGCCGCCCGGGCCCTGCATGCCGCCGGCATCGAGGAGGCGCTGCTCTCCGCCGGTCCGGACGGCGTGCTGTGGGTCAGCCGGCGCGGCGCCTGGCAGGCCCTGCCGCCGCGGCTTCAGGTGGCCAGCACCGTGGGCGCCGGCGACACCCTGCTCGCCGCCATGCTGCACGGCGTGCTGTCGAACCAGGCGCCCCACCAGGCCCTGCGGCTGGCCACGGCGCTCTCCGCCGACGCCGTTCGCCATGTCGGCGTGGGCGACATTCACGCCGCCGATTTCCCTCAACTCCAACAACAGACCCGCGTCCACCACTTGCCCGGTGGCGACGCAGGGGGAGCTCTCGCATGAACGTCATCCTCATCACCGCCTGCCCCAGCGGCATGGCCACCACCTTTCTCGCCGCCCGTCGGCTCGAACAGGCCGCCGGCCGACTCGGCTGGCAGGCCCACGTCGAGATGCACGGCGAGCTCGAGCCCGTCCAGCCGGTCGATGCCGAGACCATTGCCGCCGCCGACCTGGTGGTGGTCGCCGCCGACCAGGTGCCCGCACCACAGCGCTTCGACGGCAAGCGGCTCTTCCAGGCGCCCATCGACCAGGCCCTGCCCGCTCCCCAGACCTTCCTCGAGCGGGCCGCACGCGAGGCCCAGCCCTACGTCCCACATCCCGAGGCGTTGTCCGCCGCCCCGGCCAAGGCTGGCGACGGCAGCCGCATTGTCGCCGTCACCGCCTGCCCCACCGGGGTGGCGCACACCTTCATGGCCGCCGAGGCCCTGGCCGAGGCGGGCAAGAGCCTGGGTCATGCGATCCGCGTGGAGACCCAGGGCTCGGTGGGCGCCCAGGACCAGCTCACCGACGAGGAGATCCGCGACGCCGAGGTGGTGATCCTGGCCTGCGACATCGAGGTCGACCCGGCTCGGTTCACCGGCAAGCGGATCTACCGCACCTCCACCGGTAACGCCCTCAAGACCCCCCGCCCGACCATCGAGGCGGCGCTGGCCGAGGCCGAGGTGGAGGACACGGCGGCCGCGCAGGCCGGCGAGGGCGAGCGCAAGACCAGCGTCAAGGAGAAGGGCGTCTACAAGCACCTGCTGACCGGGGTGTCCTTCATGCTGCCCATGGTGGTCGCCGGGGGCCTGCTGATCGCGTTGTCCTTCGTGTTCGGCATCGAGGCCTTCGAGGAGGAAGGCACCCTGGCCGCGGCCCTGATGCAGATCGGCGGGGGCACCGCCTTCGCGCTGATGATCCCGGTGCTGGCTGGCTATATCGCCTATTCCATCGCCGACCGGCCGGGGATCGCCCCGGGCATGATCGGCGGCATGCTGGCCTCGAACATTGGCGCCGGCTTCATCGGCGGCATCCTCGCCGGCTTCCTGGCCGGCTACGCCGCCAAGGCGGTGACCCGCTACGTCAAGCTGCCGGCCAGCGTCGAGTCGCTCAAGCCGATCCTGATCATTCCGCTGCTGGCCAGCCTGGTCACCGGCCTCACGATGATCTATGTCGTCGGCGAACCGGTGGCTGCCCTGCTCTCGGCCCTCACTACCTTCCTCGAGAACATGGGCTCCGCCAACGCGGTGCTACTGGGCATCCTGCTCGGTTCGATGATGTGCTTCGACCTCGGCGGGCCGGTCAACAAGGCAGCCTACACCTTCGGCGTGGGCCTGCTGGCCTCCGAGACCTACGCCCCCATGGCGGCGATCATGGCCGCCGGCATGGTGCCGGCCATCGGCATGGGTATCGCCAGCCTGGTGGCCAAGGCGAAGTTTTCCGAGCCCGAGCGCGAGGCCGGCAAGGCGTCGCTGGTGCTGGGCTGTTGCTTCATCACCGAGGGCGCCATTCCCTTCGCCGCCAAGGATCCGCTGCGGGTGATTCCGGCCTGCATGGTGGGCGGTGCCGTGACCGGGGCGCTGTCGATGCTGGTCGGCGCCAAGCTGATGGCACCCCATGGCGGCATCTTCGTGCTGCTGATTCCCAACGCCATCACCCCGGTGGTGTGGTATCTGGCAGCCATCGTCGCCGGCGCCCTGATCACCGGCCTGGGCTATGCCGCGCTCAAGCGCGGCGACCAGTCGGTGGCGGTCGAGGCCAGTGCCTGAACCAGCCCCGACCGCAACGACTGGCGCCCCCTGGGCAGGCCGCTCAGGCGAACACTGCCCGGCGGGGCGCCGCCGCTTGCTCGGCGTGAACCGTCAAGCACTCCCGCAGGACGCCGCACTCCTCCTGCTTGTGGCGGGCGAAGCTCATCAGGGGCATCTCGAGTTCCGGAGTGGCATTGGTGTCCAGCAGCAGTCGGGATAACCGGCTCGCCTCGTCGGCGGCCTCCAGCGCGTCCTCCAGCACCTCGTTCACTCCGCGCGCGTCCACCGCCGGCAACGCTTGCGCCCCGGCGATGCTGGCCGAGCCCTCTGCCGGCTCATCCCCCCGGGTGACGCAGGCGCCCAGCTCCATGCGCTCCGCCGCCTTCAGCAGGGCCTTGAGCTGCTGTTCACACGCGACGCCAAGCCCTTCCATCACGCGGCTGATGTCGGCGTGGCCAGAGGCAAAGCCCTGGGCGAGCCGACGGTAGCGCTGCAGATCCCGGTTTTCGAGGCCACTGGCGAGCATCAAGCGTTCCTGGGGCAGCAGGGTGAGAATCGTCATATCGTTCATGAGTCGCTTCCTCGTGTTCCGATGGGACAAGATGCCATCTGGCGACGACATAAAGAACAAGCAAGGAACGGACCAACCCGAGAAACCCGCAGGAAGTGCTGCAGCGAAGATCGCCGCCAAGGCGCAAGGTTGACGCACTACTCTCGCTACGGCATCCGGGGCGATGCGAGCCAATGGTGCCCGGATGCCGCGTCATCTGCCGACGGCCTTCCCCCTGGGAGCGTCGCCGGATGCCGACAAAAAAAACCCGGCCAGGGCGACCGGGGCGCAAGGACAGCGACTGGCTGTCGAGAGAGACTCACTCGTGATTCAGTGGTGGAAGCGCTCCGCGGCTTCCCGGGCCAGTTGGCGGATGGCCTTCCAGTCCTCGGCCTCTACCAGGGACGCGGGCGTCAGCCAGGAGCCGCCCACGCACATGACGTTGCCGAGCGCCAGGTAGTCATCGGCGTTGTCCAGGTTGATGCCGCCGGTGGGGCAGAAGCGCGCCTCGGGGATCGGACCGGCGAAGGCCTTCAGCGCCTTGACGCCGCCGCTCGCCTCGGCGGGGAAGAACTTGAAGCGCCGGTAGCCAAACTGCCAGCCGATCATCAGCTCGGAGACGGTGGCCACGCCGGGCAGCATCGGCACCGGGCTTTCCACGCCATAACGGTAGAGGGCCTCGGTGGTGCCCGGGGTCACCACGAAGTCGGCGCCAACCTGCTCGGCCTGGCGGTACTGGGCCGGGGTCAGCACGGTACCGATGCCGACGCTGGCCTGGGGCAGGGCCTCCTTGATGCGCCGAGTGGCCTCCAGGGCACAGTCCGTGCGC
Source organism: Halomonas nitroreducens (assembly GCF_003966155.1). Lineage (GTDB taxonomy): Bacteria > Pseudomonadota > Gammaproteobacteria > Pseudomonadales > Halomonadaceae > Halomonas > Halomonas nitroreducens. Next base: position 322,610 of record NZ_RXNS01000001.1, on the reverse strand, counting down.
AGGGTGACCTCCAGCACGCTGAGGCCGCCCTCGACCAGGGCAGTGGCCAGGGGCACGGCGTCTTCCACGCGCTGGATCGCCAGGACCGGAATCACCTCGGCCTTGAGGCAGATGCTGTCGATCTCGGTGGTGCGGGTGGAAGGCAGCTGTTTTTCGATGGTCATATCGTGGCTCCAGGAATCGGGTCCGTCGAGGGCTCAGGGCGCCCAGTGGATGCTCAGTGGGCTGGCCAGGAAGGCGCGGATCGGCAGCGAGCGGGTATCGTCGCCGGCCAGGGCCCGGCCGAGGACCGCGCGCTTCTCCTCGCCGGTGATGTGCAGGTAGTGACGATAGGCCTGGTGGAGGCGATCGGCGCTCAGGGTGATGCGCGGCTGGGGCTGGCTCGGCGTGCGCACCGCCACCACCGGCTCGTCGGTGGACAGCGCCAGCTCGAGCTCCCGGCTGTCCGGGAACAGCGAGGCCGTGTGGCCATCGCCCCCCATGCCGAGGATCACCACGCTGGCCGGCCAGCTCAGCTCCGCGATGCGCCGGCCCACCTCGGCTGCTCCCTCCTCGGGGGTCGCGGCCTCGCTGGTCAACGGCACGAAGCGGGCCTCGGTGGCCGCGCCTCGCAGCAGGTGCTCGCGCACCAGGCGGGCATTGCTGTCGTCGGCCGTCTCGGCCACCCAGCGCTCGTCGGCCAGGGTCACGTCGATGCGCGACCAGGGCAGCGCCATGGCCGCCAGGGCATGGAAGAAGGGCACCGGGGTCGAGCCGCCGGACACCACCAGCAGGGCCCGCTCGCGCCGGGCCAGGTCGCTTCTCAGGGCCTCGGCCACGGCCTCGGCAAGCTGGTGAGCCAGTCGCTCGCGGGGTGTCGGGGTGGAATCGCTCATCTCAGTAGTCCTCGTACCAGCTACGGCCATCCTGGGTGATCATCGCGATCGAGGCCACCGGCCCCCAGGAACCGGCGGGATAGCGCCGCGGGGCCTGGTCGTCCTGCCAGGCGGCGATCAGGCTGTCGCACCACCGCCAGGCGTGCTCCACCTCGTCGCGGCGCACGAAGAGGTACTGCTGGCCCTTCATGACCTCGAGCAGCAATCGCTCGTAGGCATCGGGGATCCGCGACTTGGCGAAGGCGCTGTTGAAGTCCAGGTGCAGCGGCCCCTTGCGCAGGCGCATGCCCTTGTCCAGGCCGCTGTCCTTGGTCAGCACCTCCAGCGCGATGCCCTCCTCGGGCTGCAGGCGGATCACCAGCTTGTTGGCGGCCAGGGCGCGCTGGTCGGGGTCGAAGATGTAGTGGGGCTGCTGGCGGAAGTGGATGACGATCTGCGACATCTTGGCCGGCATGCGCTTGCCGGTGCGCAGGTAGAACGGCACCCCCGCCCAGCGCCAGTTGGACACCCCGGTCTTCATTGCCACGAAGGTCTCGGTGTGGCTGTCGGTGTTGGCGTCGTCTTCCTCGAGGTAGCCCGGCACGCTCTGGCCATCGCTGGTGCCGGCGATGTACTGCCCGCGCACCACGTCGCGGCCCAGCATGTCGTCGGTGAACGGCTTGAGCGCCTTGAGCACCTTGACCTTCTCGTCGCGGATGGCGTCGGCATCGAGGTTGGCGGGCGGGTCCATGGCGATCAGGCAGACCAGCTGCAGCAGGTGGTTCTGGACCATGTCGCGCAGCTGCCCGGCCTTGTCGAAGTAGCCCCAGCGCCCCTCGATGCCGACCTTCTCGGCCACGGTGATCTCCACGTGGGAGATGTGGTTCTGGTTCCACTGGGTGCCGAACAGGGGATTGGCGAAGCGCAGCGCGATCAGGTTCTGGACCGTCTCCTTGCCCAGATAGTGGTCGATGCGGTAGATCCGCGACTCGGGGAAGACGGCACCGATGGCGTCGTTGACCTCCCGGCTGGAGACCAGATCGAAGCCGATCGGCTTTTCCACGACCACCCGGCTGCGCGCGTCGAGGCTGCCGCTGGCCTCCAGGTGGCGGCAGATGTCGCCGTAGAGGCTGGCGCCGACCGCCAGGTAGACGACCAGGGGACGGCTACTGCCCGCCTGGCGCCACTCGCGGATGGCCGCATAGCCTTCCGGCTGAGTGGCATCCAGCTGACAGTAGTCGAGGCGGGCCAGGAAGCGCTTGACCACCGCGCGGTCCATCTCCTCCGCCTTGACGTGGCACTTGAGGGCCGCCTCCACCTTGCTGCGAAAGCCCTCGGCGTCCACTTCCTGACGCGCCACCCCGAGCAGGCGGGTGCCCTCGTCGAGCAGCCCCTCCCGGTCGAGCTGGTAGAGCGCCGGATAGAGCTTGCGCTGCGAGAGATCGCCGAGCGCGCCGAACAGGGCGAGATCGATTTCCGTGTCGAAGTCACCCGAGCTCCGCGCCTCGCCGGGCCGCTTGTGTTGGCTCATATCCGCCCCCATTTGGTTAACTTAGCAAAATTCTAGCGTAACGCGACGCCAGCATCCAAAATATTTTGTAAAATTACTACTAAATGCCAACCCTCGACCAAGGGCCTGTGGCTTGCCCCCCTCGGGACGCGCTAGGATGCGCCCCAACTTGTAGTTAAATCACCACATCCATCTAGACTCAACCGGTGGCGTCCGACGCGCCCCGCCGTCAGGGAGACACACTCGCTCATGGTCAGTCACGATCTGCTGGACCGCATCCGCCACCGACTCGATGAGCTCAACCGTTCCGAACGCAAGGTCGCCGACGTGATCCTCGCCGACCCCGGCACCGCCACCAGCATGAGCATCGCCAGTCTGGCGCATGCCGCCTCGGTCAGCGAGCCCACGGTGAACCGCTTCTGCCGCAGCTTCGATGCCAAGGGCTACCCGGACTTCAAGATCAAGCTGGCCCAGAGCCTGGCCGGCGGTACCCCCTACGTCAGCCAGGCGGTGGAGCCCGGCGACGCAGCCGGCGACTACACCAGCAAGATCTTCGGCGCCACCATCGCCGCCCTCGACCTGGCCCGCCGCGAGGTGGATTCCGCGCGGGTCGAGCGGGTGGTCGACTACCTGACCCAGGCCAAGCAGCTGCACTTCTTCGGACTGGGCGCCTCCGGCGCCGTGGCCCAGGACGCCCAGCACAAGTTCTTCCGCTTCAACATCCCGGTGTCGGCCTACGTCGACGTGCTGATGCAGCGCATGGTCGCCGCGTCCTGCCATACCGGGGACGTGGTGGTGATCCTGTCCTACACCGGCCGTACCCGCGAGCTGGTGGACATCGCCCAGGTGGCCCGGGAGAATGGCGCCGTCGTGCTCGGCATCACCGCCCCCGACTCGCCGTTGGCCGACGAGTGCACCGAGACCCTGGCAGTGACCGCCCCGGAGGACACCGACCACTATATGCCGATGACCTCGCGGATGATCCAGCTGGCGCTGATCGATGTCCTCGCCACCGGCGTGACGCTGCGTCGCGGCGAGGACTTCCTGCCCCACCTGAAGAAGATCAAGGACAGCCTGAAGCCGACCCGCTTCCCCGCCGGCAGCGGGGAATGAAGCCGGCGTCTCGGGCCTCCGCTCGGCTGGCGCGCGGAGTCATCCGGTCACTGCGGCGGTCATAGCAGACAAGGACCTCCCGGCCCTGAGGGGGCCGACCATGACAGGGAGCCGCGATGACCCCATTGCCATTGACCCTGCAGGACTGGCGTGCCTGGTGGCCCGGCCGGGCCCGAGCGGACGAGCCTCGCCTGTCGGGGGAGGAACGCCCAGCCGGCAAGGCCGTGCCGGCCATGCTGCGGCGCCGCCTCAATCTGCCCGGCCGCGCGGTCAGCGACATGCTCGAGGCACTCGATCCCGAGGCCAGCCAGGTGCTGGTGCATGCCTCGCGCCATGGCGACGGCGAGCGCACCCTGCAGATGCTCGAGGCGCTCACCGTCGGCCAGCCGGTCTCGCCCGCCCGCTTCGGTCTCTCGGTGCATAACGCCATCCTCGGTGTTCACTCGATCGCCTCGGGAAACCGCCGCTCCCAGCAGGCCCTGGCGGCCTCGGGGACCGAGCTGGCCGCCCTGTTCGGCGAGGCCCGCGGCTACCTGGCCGACGGCGAAAGTTCGGTCGTCGTGGTCTTCAGCGATGCGCCGGTGCCCGGGCGCTTCCGGGGGGCGGACACTCCCGAGGTCGAGCTGGCCGCGGTGGCCATGCGGCTGGGCACCGCCACGGGCCGCACCATCACCGCCGCGCCCCTCCCGGCCGACGCCGCACCCTCCCGAGCCCCGCAGCCCACGGACGTCATCCGCTGGCTGCTCGGCGAGGCCCCGCTGCGCTGCCCCGGCCGCCGCCTGAGCTGGCGACTGGCCCCCTGACCCGACTCGACATCCCCCCTGGACGAAGGAGCCGCCCATGTCGACCCCACTGGAACACGAACTCAAGCAGCTGATCATCGAGACCCTGGAGCTCGAGGACACCACCCCGGAGGACATCGACCCCGACGCGCCGCTGTTCGGCGAGGGCCTGGGCCTGGACTCCATCGATGCCCTCGAGCTGGGCCTGGCGCTGCAGAAGACCTACGGCATCCAGCTCGAGGCCGAAAGCGAGGAGGCTCGCCGCCACTTCGCCAGCCTGCGAAGCCTGGCGGCCCTGGTCGAGGCCCGGCGCAACGACTAGGCCGGCGGTCCTTCCCGGCGATGTCCCGCTCGCGCTTCCCGTCCCTCGTCACGGCCCTGACCGCCGCCGGCCTGCTGGCCTGGCCGCTGCTGGTGCTGGTCCTGCTGCCCCGCCTGGGGGCCGCCCCCCTGCTGGGGCTGATCGTCCTGCTGGCCGCCTGGCGACTGCCCGCCGCCCATCGTCGCTGGGCGCTGGTCCCCTGCCTCGCCGCCCTGGCGATGGTTGTCCTGGGCCGGGCGGAGCTCGGCGTCAGGGCCTGGCCGGTGGCGGTCAATGCCGGGCTGCTGGTGGTGTTCGCCACCTCGCTGTGCCGCCCCCCTTGCGTGGTGGAACGTCTCGCCCGTCGCCAGGACCCCGACCTCTCCGCCGCCGGGGTCCGCTACACTCGGCGTGTCACGGGGCTATGGTGCGGCTTCTTCCTGGTCAACGGCAGCCTGGCCTTGTGGACGGCGCTGGCCGCCGACCTCGCTCTCTGGACCCTGTACAATGGCGCCATCGCCTACGCCCTCGGCGCCGCGCTGTTCGCCGCCGAGTGGTGCATCCGCCAACGTGTCAGGAACCGCCATCGTGACTACCCCCGCTCGGCCAGTGAGTGACGCCCCCTTGACGAGCCAGCCCTGGCGCCATGTCGCCCCGTCGCGAATGGCCGCCTGGGACGCCGATGCCGGACGCCCCGTCTCATGGGCCGAGTTTCATGGGCGCATCGGCGCCTGGCAGCGCCGGCTGGACGCCCTGGACGCCCTGGACGGCCCCGGCCAGCGCTGGCTGCTGCATTGTCGCTGCCCCCGGGAGTTCGCCGCGGCGCTGCTCGCGCTGTGGACGCGTGGCGACAGCGCCGTGCTGCCGGCCGACGAGCGTCCCGAGACCCTCGGGGCCCTCGCCGCCGAATGCCGCGCCGCCCTCGGCGACATCCCCGATGGCCTTGTCGCCGATGCCACGCCGTCCTCGCCCCGCTGGGGGCCCCTGGCCCCGGCGCGCCTGGCCGTGTCGCTCTATACCTCGGGCTCGACCGGCGAGCCGCGGCGCATCGACAAGACTTTCGCCCAGCTCGACGCCGAGCTGGCGGCCCATGCCCGGCTGTGGCCCCTCGAGGGCCGGCTGGTGATCAGCCAGGTCAGCCACCAGCACATCTACGGCCTGCTGTTCGGCATCCTGCGCCCGCTCTGCGAGGACGCGCCCCTGGCCGGGGCCGCCTGCCGGACTCCCGAGACGCTCGGCGCCTGGCTGGGTCGGCTGGCCGACGCGCCCATGGCCCCGCCCGGCGCGGTGCTGGTCAGCGCCCCGCCGCCCCTGGAGCGCTTGCCCGAGACGGGCCTCCCGCCGGCCGCGACCGACCGGCTGGCCCGCGTCCACTCCTCGGGCGCACCCCTGTCGGCCACGGCCAGCGCCCACGCCCGCCGGGTGCTCGGCGCGCCGGTCGAGGAGATCTACGGCAGCTCCGAGACCGGCGGGATCGCCTGGCGCGACCAGCAGCGGGACGAGGCCTGGACGCCCCTGCCCGGCGTCGAGGTGCGCGCCGACGACGCGGGGGGTCTGTGGTTGCGCTCTCCCTATCTCGCGAGCCCCGGCTGGCAGCCCCAGGCAGATCGCATCGCCCCCGGGCCGGCGGGCTTCCGCTTGCTGGGGCGGGCCGATCGCATCGCCAAGGTGGGCGGCAAGCGGCTGTCGCTCAGCGGCCTGGAGCGACGCCTCGCCCGCCATCCGGACGTCCTGCGGGCGCATGCCCTGCCGCTGCCGGGACGCCCCCATCGCCTGGGGGCCGTGCTCCAGCTCGCCACCGCGGCGCTGCCCTGGTGTCGCGAGGCACGGCGCGCCCGGGTGGCCGAGCTGCGCGACGCCCTGTCGACCGCCTATCCCGTCTCGCTGATGCCCCGCCACTGGCGCTTCGTCGCAACCTGGCCCCGCAATGCCCAGGGCAAGCTGGGCGCGGCCGAGGTGGCCCGCCTGTTCCGCGACCTCGACGACCCGCGACGCCCCCGCTGGCTCGGCGTCGAGAAGGATGGCCCGGCGGCCTGCCGGGTGACGCTGGAAGTGCCCGAGCGGCTGAGCTACCTCGCCGGCCACTTCCCCGAGCAGCCGGTGGTGCCGGGGGTGGTGATGGTGCAGTGGGCGGTGGCCCTGGCCGAGGAGCACCTGGCCCTGGCCGGCGAGTTCCGGGGCCTGGAGCGGGTGCGTTTCCCCCAGCCGCTGCTGCCCGGCGAGCGGGCCACCCTCGAGCTGGCCCTGGAGCCCCCTGCCGAGGGGCCACGCCTGGCCTTCACGCTGACCGGCCGACGCGGCTGCCATGCCCGCGGCCGGGTGCGCCTCGCCCCGGGGGAGGTCGGCCATGGCCGCTGAACAGGCGATTCGCCCCTGCGTGCTGATCCCCGTGTACAACCATGGCACGGCCATCGCTGCCACCTGTGCCGGCGTGCGCCCGCTGGGCGTCCCGATACTGCTGGTCGACGACGGCAGCGACGCGGACTGCGTGGCCGTGCTCGACGCCCTGGCCCGGGAGCCCGACACCCTCCTGCTGCGCCTGCCGCAGAACCGCGGCAAGGGCGCCGCGGTCAAGGCCGGATTGCGCGAGGCCGAGCGCCGGGGCTTCACCCATGCCCTGCAGGTGGACGCCGATGGCCAGCATGCCCCCGAGGACCTGCCGCCCTTCCTCGCGGGCCTGGCCGAGGCGCCCGGCGAGCTGCGCATCGGCTACCCCCGCTTCGATGCCAGCGTGCCCCGCCACCGCTTCTACGGACGCTACGCCACCCACGTGCTGGTGTGGATCAGCACCCTGTCGCTGGCGCTGCGCGACACCATGTGCGGGGTCAAGCTGTTCCCGGTGGCAGCGACCAACCGGCTGGTGACCCGCCACGACTGTGGCGACCGCATGCAGTTCGACACCGAGCTGCCGGTGCGCTGGCTGTGGGCCGGCTGGCCGGTGGCCAACTTGCCGGTGCGCGTGCACTACCCCCTGGACGGCGTCTCCCACTATGCGCTGTGGCGGGACAACCTGCTGCTGGCCGTGATGCACGCGCGGCTGCTGCTCGGCATGCTGCGCCGGCTGCCTCGCCTGGTCGCGGGCCGGCGCTCGGAAGGACCGCCATCATGAGGGCCACTCACTGGGCGCACATCCAGGAGCGCGGCACCCTGGCCGGGATGCGGGCCATGGTGTGGATCCGCCGCCACCTCGGCCGGCTTCCGTTCCGCCTGGCGCTGGGCCCGGTGGTGCTCTACTACTACCTCAGCCACCCGCTGCCGCGCCGCGCCTCCCGGGAGTACCTGGCCCGCATCTGGCCGGACCACGCCGGGCAGCCGCCCCGGTATCCGCGCCTGCTGGGCCTGCGCCACTTCATGGCCTTCGGCCAGGCGCTGATGGACAAGGTCGACGCCTGGAGCGGCCTGCCCCCCGCGGTGCGCATCGCGCCCGAGGACCATGCGCGGCTGGACACCGCCATCCGCGGCGGCCGGGGCGGGCTGATTCTGGTCTCCCACCTGGGCAACCTGGAGATCTGCAGCGCGCTGGGCCAGCGCCGACCGGACTTCCATGTGACCCAGCTGATGCATACCCGCAACTCGCGCAAGTTCAACCGCCTGCTGGCCCGCACCACGGGCCGGCAGGGGCCGGAGATCCTCGAGGTGGGCGATATCTCGCCGGCCACCGCCATGCGCCTGGCGGCGCGCATCCAGGCCGGGGGCTTCGTGGTCATCGCCGCCGACCGCGTGCCCCTCGCCGAGCGCGGCCGCACCCGGCGCCTGCCCTTCCTGGGCCGGCCGGCCCCCTTCCCGGAGGGCCCGTTCCGGCTGGCGGCCTTGCTGCGCTGCCCGGTCTACACCCTGAGCTGCCTGCGCGAGGGGCCCGCCTACCGGATCGCCTTCGCCGCCTTCGACGACACCACGCGGCTCGGCCGCCGGGCCCGCGAGGCCTGGTACCCGGAGGCCATGCAGCGCTACGTCGACTGGCTCGCCGCCCAGTGCCGGCAACACCCCCTGCAGTGGTTCAACTTCTTCCCCTTCTGGCACGCCCATGACTGATACAACCACTCCGCCCCTGGTCCTCGACGGCCGTGACGTCGCGCTTTCGGCCGTCGAGGCCGTGGCCCACCGCCGCCGCCAGGTGCGGCTCTCCGACGACCCCGGCTTCCGGGCGCGCATCGCCGCCGGCCCCGCCTTCCTCGACCGTCTGCTGGCGGAGGACGGCGTGATCTACGGCGTCACCACCGGCTTCGGCGACGCCTGCACCCGGGCCGTTCCCGCCGAACTCCACGAGGAGCTGCCCCGCCACCTCTACACCTTCCACGGCTGCGGCCTGGGCGAGGTGCTCGACGTGTCGGCCGCCCGGGCCGTGGTGCTGGTGCGCCTGGTGTCGCTGTGCCGCGGGGTCTCGGGGGTCAGCCTGGCGCTGCTCGAGCGGCTGGCCTGGCTGCTCGAGCACGACGTGGTCCCGGTAATTCCCGCCGAGGGCTCGGTGGGTGCCAGCGGCGACCTCACCCCGCTGTCCTACCTCGCCGCGGTGCTCTGCGGCGAGCGCGAGGTGTTCGACGGCGGCCGCCGCCGGCCCACCGCCGAGGCCTTCGCCGAGCGCGGCCTGGCCCCCTACCGGCTGCGCCCCAAGGAAGGCCTGGCGCTGATGAACGGCACCGCGGTGATGACCGCCCTGGCCGCCCTGGCCTGGGGCCGCGCCGAGCGACTGTCGCGCCTGGCCAGCCGCGTCACCGCCATGAGCGTCTGGGCCCTGGACGGCAACCCCTACCATTTCGATGCCGACCTCTTCGCGACCAAGCCGCACCCCGGCCAGCAGCGCGTCGCGGCCCGCCTGCGCGACGATCTGGGCCGAGGGGCCGCCGCCGGCGCCACCCCGCGCAACCCCTCGCGCCTCCAGGACCGCTACTCGACGCGCTGTGCCCCCCATGTCATCGGCGTGCTCGAGGATGCCCTGCCCTGGCTCCATGACCAGCTCGAGCGCGAGCTCAACAGCGCCAACGACAACCCGCTGATCGACGCCGAGGCCGGCAAGGTGCTGCATGGCGGCCACTTCTACGGCGGCCACGTGGCCTTCGCCATGGATGCCCTGAAGCCCCTGGTGGCCAACCTGGCCGACCTGCTCGACCGGCAGCTCGCGCTGCTCGTGGACCCGCGGTACAACCACGGCCTGCCCGCCAACCTCAGCGGCGCCGCCCCCGAGCGGCTGGCCCTCAACCATGGCTACAAGGCCCTGCAGATCGGCGTCTCGGCCTGGACGGCGGAGGCCCTCAAGCTGACCATGCCGGCCAGCGTGTTCTCGCGCTCCACGGAGTGCCATAACCAGGACAAGGTCAGCATGGGCACCATCGCCGCCCGCGATGCCCTGCGCGTGATCAGCCTGACCGAGCAGGTCGTCGCCGGCGTGCTGCACGCCGCCGGTCAGGCCCTGGACCTGCGCCGCGACCAAGACGGCGCCCCCCCGCCCCCGGCCCTGGCCGCCTGGCAGGAACGCCTGCGCCAAGAGGTGTCCTTCGTCGTCGAGGACCGGGCCATGGAGGCGGAGCTGCGCCGCCTCTGCCGGCGCCTGCCCCGCCTCGCCGGACACCTCTATCCGGAATGAACGCCCGGCACCGCCGGGCCCCTCAGGGAGACCGCCCATGACCCGCCTGCTCGCCCTGCTGCTGTGCCTGCTGCCCGCCACGGCCCTGGCCTTCGGGCTCGAGGACCTGCAACGCCAGCTCGAGGCCACCCCCAGCCTGGAGGGCCGCTTCGTCCAGACCCGCCACCTGGCCGACCTCGACAGCCAGCTGGAGAGCACCGGCCACTTCCGCTACGAGCGCGACGTCCGGGTGGTGTGGACCCTCGAGACGCCGGTCGAGGAGCGCCTCGAGTTCTCGGCCGACTCGCCACCCGAGGTGGCCGCAGGCGACCGCCGCCAGGCCGAGGCCGCTGCGCTGTTCCTCGACCTGCTGCAGGGGCACTGGCAGGCCCTCGAGGAGCGCTTCACCCTGACCCTGAGTGGCGATGCTTCCGCCTGGCGAGTCACCCTGCGTCCGCGCCAGGCGGCCCTGCGCCAGCGCATCGAGGAAATTCGCCTGCGCGGTGGTCGCTACCTGGAGCGGCTGGCGCTGGACGCGGCCAACGGCGACCGACTGAGGGTGCGTCTCTCCGACCAGCGGGCCGTGGAGGCCGGCGATGCCACCCCCTGATTCCCGGCGCCGCCTGCTGGCCGGCCTCTGGGGCACGATCCTGCTGGGCTGCGCCCTGCTGCTGGGGTGGCTGCTGCGCGACGGCCTGCCCGCCGACACCCGCCTCACCGCGATGCTGCCGGAGGATCGCCGCGCGCCGCTGGTCGAGCGAGCGGACGACCAGCTCGGCCAGGCCTTCGCCGAGCGCTTCGTGCTGCTGCTCGACGCGCCCTCGCTGGCGGAGGCGGCCGCGGACCTGGCCGCGACCCTGCAGGCCGCCGGCGGCGAGCGCCCGCTGCTCGAACGCCTCGACTGGCGGGCCAGCGACCTGGCCGACGGCGGCCCCGGCGAGCGCCTCGGCGAGTCCCGCTACCGCCTGCTCACCGGGGAGGTACGCCGAGCCATCGACGCCGACGGCGGCCGGTCCCTGGTGGCGCCAGCCCTGCGCGCGCTGTTCTCGCCGGCTGCCCCCGCGGATCCGGTCGCCGACCCCTTCGGCCTGCGGGACCGCTGGCTGGCGGCCCGCGCCACCAGCCCGGTGCAAGCCCGGGATGGCCTGCTGACGGTGGTCGACGACGACCGGTCCCAGGCCCTGATGATCGGCCACCTCGCCGCCTCGCCCTACGACCTGGCTGCCCAGGCGTCGCTGACGAGCGCCCTGGACGCCTTCCGGGCCAGCCACCCCGAGGCGACACTCACCCGCTCGGGGCTGGTCTTCCATGCCGCCGCCGGCGCCCGCCAGGCGCGCGGCGAGATCACCACCATCGGCCTGGGCGCCCTGGCCGGCCTGCTCGGCGCGCTGCTGGCCGTGTTCCGCTCGCCGCGGGCCATCGCCCAGATGCTGCTGCCGCTGGCGACGGGGCTGCTGCTGGCCCTGCCACTGACCCTGCTGCTGTTCGGCCGGCTGCACCTGCTGACCCTGGCCTTCGGTGCCAGCCTGATCGGCATCGCCATCGACTATGCCCTGCACCTGCAGTGCCGCCGCGCGGTCCAGGGCCGGCACTTCCGGCTGCCGAGCCTGCTGCCGGCCCTGGCCCTCGGCCTGGCCTCCAGCCTGGTGGCCTATCTGGCCCAGGCCCTGACGCCCATGCCCGGCCTGCGCCAGATGGCGGTGTTCGCTGCCCTGGGGCTGGCCGGCGCCTGGCTCACCGTGGTGCTCTGGCTGCCCCGCCTGCGCCTCGACGCGCCCCCGGCCACCGCGCGCCTGGCTCGGGGCTGGTGGCGCCGGACCGGCCCTCGTGGCGGGCTCTCGCCGCGCCTGGCCCTGGTCGGCCTGCTGCTGGTGGTCGGCCTGATCGCCTGGCGGCTCGACACCGACGACAGCCTCGCCCTGCTCAACCCCTCGCCGGCCGAGCTGCTCGCCGAGGAGCGCGCCCTCCAGGCCCTGCTGGGCCGCGACACCGGCCGCCGCTACCTGCTGGTCACCGCCGCCGACGAGCCGCGCCTGCTCGAGCGCCTCGAGGGCCTGGGGACGACCCTGGACCGCTGGCGCGACCAGGGCGCCGGCTTCACCGTCCACAACCTCGCCGACAGCGTGCCCTCGCCGGCACGCCAGGCCGCCGACCTCGAGCGGGTGCGCCGGCTCTACGACGAGCCGCTGGCCGAGCTGGTGGCCCGGGCCGGCCTGCCGCCACGCACCCTGGACCGGGCCCGCGCCCGCCTCGAGGCCGTGCCGCTGCTCGACGTCGAGGCCTGGCTGGCGTCCCCGCTGGGCCGCCACCAGCGTCGCCTGTGGCTCGGCGAGAGCCCCGACGGCGTGGCCGCCCTGATCCTGCTGACCGACCTGCCTGCCGGTGACGCGGCCGAGGCGCTGGACAGCCGTCTGCAGGCCCTGGCCGACGCCCGGCCGGGCGTCACCTACGTGGATCGCGCCGCCCGCCTGGGCCGGCTGCTCGGCGAGCTGCGCGGCCAGATCGCTGGCTGGCTGGGCGGCGCCCTGGCACTGCTCGCGCTGAGCCTGACCTGGCGCTATCGTGGAAGGACCTGGCGGGTGCTGACCCCCCCGCTGGGGGGCGTGCTCGGGGTCCTCGGGGTCTATGCCCTGGCCGGGGTCCCGCTGAACGTGTTCAGCCAGCTCGGCCTGCTGCTGGTGCTGGGCATCGGCCTGGATGCCGGCATCTTCGGCGCCGAGGCCGAGGGACGGGCGGCCACCTGGCTGGCCATCAGCCTGTCCACCCTGACCAGCCTGCTGGCCTTCGGGCTGCTGGCCTTCAGTGCCACCCCGGCGCTGCACTACCTGGGGCTGTCCTGCCTGATCGGCCTCGCCCTGGTATGGTGCCTGGTGCGCTGGGCCGCCCCCGGCACTGAGACCTCGCCAGCGGAGACCGCCGATGCCGACACCCCATGACACCGACGCGGACGTGCTGATCATCGGCGCCGGCCCCGCCGGGGCGGCGGCCGCCGCCTGGCTGGCCCGCGAGGGCTACCGGGTGCGGGTGCTCGAGCGCGACCACTTCCCGCGCTTCTGCCTCGGCGAGAGCCTGCTGCCGGCGTGCATGCAGGACCTCGCGGGAGCCGGCCTGCTCGACAGCGTCCAGCGCGGCGGCTACCAGGCCAAGAACGGCGCCGCCTTCCGCTGGCGGGAGCGGGAGGCCACCATCGACTTCCGCGACCGGCAGGGCCCCGGCTGGCGCCACACCTACCAGGTCGAGCGCGCCGACTTCGACCAGCGGCTGATTCGCGTCGCCACCAGGCGGGGCGCCGAGGTCGAGTTCGGCGTGACGGTGACCGCAGTGCACCCGGACGCCCGGCGCCCCCGCCTCACCCGCATTGACGAGCACGGCCGCCCCCGGACCCTGACGGCTCGCTTCCTGCTCGATGCCAGCGGTCCCGGGCGGGTGATCGCCCGCGCCCGGGGACTCGCCCGCCCGCCCCGGCTGGCCCCGCGACAGGCCCTGTTCAGCCATGTCGACGATGGCATTCGCGACCCGGCCTACGACCGCGACAAGATCCTCATCGCGATCCACCCCCGGGAGGCCGGCATCTGGTACTGGCTGATCCCCTTCCGCGGCGGCCGCGCCTCGCTGGGCGTGGTGGGCGATCCCGCGGCCCTGGCCCGCCACGGCGACACGCCCGAGGCGCGCTGGCAGGCGCTGCTGGACGCCGAGCCCTGCCTGCGCGACCTGCTGCGAGACGCGCGGCGCCGCCGCCCGCTGGGCGAGCTCCAGGGCTACGCCACGGCGGCGAGCCGCCTGCATGGCCCCGGCTATGCCGTGCTCGGCAATGCCGGGGAATTCCTCGACCCGGTCTTTTCCTCAGGGGTCACCATCGCCCTGCACTCGGCGCTGCTGGCCGCGCCCCTGGTCGCCCGCCGGCTCGACGGCGAGGCGGTGGACTGGGCGGCAGCCTTCGAGACGCCGCTGCGCCGCGGCATCGCCACCTTCCGGGCCTTCGTCGAGGCCTGGTACGACGGCCGCCTGCCGGCGATCATCTTCCATCCCCGACAACCCGCCACGCTGCGCCGGCAGATCAGCGCAGTGCTGGCCGGCTACGCCTGGGATCGCGACAATCCCTTCGTGCGGGCCCCGCATCGCCACCTCACCGCCCTGGCGCGCCACTGCGGGCAGCGGGCACCGGCCGGGAGCCCCCCGTGAGGGCGCCGGCGAGCCGGCTGGCGGTGCTGCTGCTGACCCTGCAGCTGGCCGGCTGTGCCGCGCTGCGGCCAGCCCCGCCGCCCGCGCCGGGGCTGGCGGCGATGCCGACCCTGGGGCCCGTCCAGCGGCGCCTGACCCTGGCCCCCGACGCTGACCCGCAACAGGCTCGGACCCTGATCACGGTACTCAGCCTCGAGCCGGAGCGCCTGCGTGCCGTGCTGCTCACCCCCTACGGCCAGCGCCTGGCCACCCTGGTGCGTGACGCCCGCGGCAGCCGCTACGAGAGCGGTGACACGCCCGTCCCCGGGGAGGCCCCGCTGCCGGTGCCGGCCGACTGGCTGGCCGCCCGCCTGGAATGGTGCCTGTGGCCCCTGGAGGCCCTGCACCAGGCCTTCGCCGGCTCGGCCTGGTCGGCACAACGGGTCGGCGACAGCCGCGAAATCCGCCGGGGCGGCGCCCTTGTCGCGCGGATCCGCCCGGCGGATCCCGAGCTGTCGGGGACACGGCGGGTCTTGCTCGATGACCGCCAGGGTGAGTACCGTCTGACCATCGCCCCCCTGAAGGAAGCTCCGCCATGAACCCACGTCCCTGCTCCCCCCGGCAGGCCTGTCGGCTGTCGCCGCCGGCCATCGTCTGCAGCCTGGGGAGCGGCCTCGACGAGATCCACGAGGCGCTGGCCGAGGGGCGGCGGGGGCTGACCACCGACGACGCCTACACTCCCGGCCGGCCGCTGCCGCTGGGCCGCGTCACGGCCCCCCTTCCGCCGGCGCACGACTGGCCGGCGGACCAACGCAGCCGCAACAACCGCCTGCTGGCTGCTGCCCTGGCGCGCCTCGAGGCCCCGCTGCGCCGGGTGCTCGCCGCCCATGATCCGTCACGCATCGGGGTGGTGATCGGTACCAGCACCTCCGGCATCGCCGAGACCGAGGGCGCCCTGGCCCGGGCGGGCGAGGGGCCGCTGCCCGACAGCTTCCGCTATGCCCAGCAGGAGCTGGGCGCGCCGGCCCGCTTCGTCGCCGAGCGCCTGGGCCTGACCGGGCCGGCCTACGCGCTCTCCACCGCCTGCAGCTCCGGGGCCCGGGCCCTGGCCAGCGCCCGCCGGCTGCTGCTCGCCGGCGAGTGCGACGCGGGGATCGCCGGTGGCGCCGACAGCCTGTGCCGGCTCACCGTCAACGGCTTCGCCAGCCTCGAGGCGGTCAGTGACCGACCTTGCACGCCCTTCTCGGCGCACCGCGACGGCATCAACCTGGGCGAGGCGGCGGCGCTGTTCGTGGTCGAGGCCACCCCGGGCGGCATCCAGCTCGAGGGCAGCGGGGAGAGCGCCGATGCCTACCATGTGTCGGCGCCGCGGCCCGACGGCGGGGGCGCCCTGGCGGCCATGCGCGAGGCGCTGGCCCGGGCCGGACGACGGCCCGAGGAGATCGACTATCTCAACCTCCACGGCACCGGGACCCCCCACAACGATCGCATGGAGGCGGCGGCCGTCGCCGCGCTGTTCTCCCGCCCGCCGGCATGCAGCTCGACCAAGGGTCTTACCGGCCATACCCTGGGCGCCGCCGGGGCCCTGGAGGCCGCCTTCTGCTGGCTGGCCCTCGATGCCGGCTTCCTGCCCCGCCACGTCTACGACGGCCACTTTGATGCGCAGCTGCCCGCGCTGCCGCTGGTGACCCGTGCCGGCAGCGCCCGGCCGCGCCTGGCCCTGAGCAATTCGTTCGCCTTCGGCGGCAACAATGCCGCCCTGCTGCTGGGACGCCACGACTGACATGTCCGACCTGCCCGACCTGCCCTGCCCCATCGCGCCCTATGTGCCCCACCGCCACGCCATGTGCCTGCTCGAGCGGCTGGTGGCACTGGACGACGGCTTCCTCGCCGCCGAGACCTGCCCGGGGCCCGGCGACCCCTTCGCCACGCCCCGGGGCATCCCCGGCTGGGTGGGCCTCGAGTGGCTGGCCCAGGCCGTGGCGGCCTGGGCCGGCGTCCAGGCGGCCCGTCGCGGCGCCCCCCCGGCCATCGGCTTCCTGGTGGGCAGCCGGCGCTATGCCTGCCCGGCAGGTCACTTCGCCCTGGGGCGCCGGGTCCGGGTCGAGGTGACCCTCGACTTCCGGGCCGACAATGGCCTGGCCGAGTTCCATGGCCGCGTGCTGGCCCCCGGCGGCGAGCCGCTGGCCGAGGGCCGGCTGCAGGTCTTCGAACCCCATCGACGCGGGGCCTCCCCGCCTGACGAGACGCCATGAACGACAGCATCCTGATTACCGGCTCCAGCCGCGGCATCGGCCGCGCCATCGCCCTGCGCCTGGCCCGCGACGGCTTCGCGGTGGTGGTGCATGCCCGCCGCCCCTCGGCCGACGCCGAGGCCGTGGTGGCGCAGGTACGCCGGGCGGGCGGCGACGCTCGCCTGCTGTGCTTCGATGTCGCCAACCGCGATGTCGCGCGCCGCGCCCTGGAGGACGACGTCACGGCCCACGGCGCCTATTACGGCGTGGTGTGCAACGCCGGGAGCACCGCCGATGCCACCTTCGCGGCCATGACCGACGAGGCCTGGGACAGCGTCCTGCACACCCACCTCGACGGCTTCCACAACGTGGTCAAGCCGCTGGTCCTGCCGCTGGTGCGGCGCCGGGCCCCGGGCCGGATCGTGCTGATGTCGTCGGTCTCGGGACTGATGGGCAACCGCGGCCAGGTCAACTACAGCGCCGCCAAGGCCGGCCTGATCGGCGCGGCCAAGGCCCTGGCCGTGGAGCTGGCCAGCCGCCGGATCACCGTGAACTGCGTGGCCCCCGGGCTGATCGACACCGGCATGGCGGAAGACCAACTGGACCCGGCGACCCTCGAGCAGATCCCCATGCGACGTGCCGGCACCGCCGACGAGGTCGCCGCCCTGGTGAGCTTCCTGTGTTCCGGCGAGGCGGGCTACGTCACCCGCCAGGTGTTCGGCGTCAATGGCGGCCTGTGCTGAACGCCCACGCGGTACCGATGCTGGACCTGGTCATGGCTCGGGTGCCCTCCGGCCGGGATCGCGGTGCGGCCTCGTGGCGGGGCCGCGAGCTGCTCAGCCGCCTGGCCCGGCGCCGCGGCCTGGACTGTCCGGTGGACGGCTGGTCGCCCCGGGGCGGCGGGCCGCCCGGTCACCCGGCCCTGCCCAACGGGCTCTACGCGGCCCTCAGCCATCGCGATGAGCGGGTCGTGGCCGGGCTCGCCAGCTGCCCCGTCGGTCTCGACCTGGAGCATGCCCGAGCCCGCCATGCCAGGCGCCTGGCGGCGCTGGTCGCCCGACTACCCGAGCCCGAGGTGCGCCGGGCCATCCTCGGCGCCGGAGATCCCCCGGCGGCCTTCTACCGGGCCTGGACCCTGCACGAGGCGCTCTTCAAGCTGGCAAGCCTCGCCGGCCGGCCGCCGTCCGCAGTGCTCGCCACCCGTCTCGCCAGCCTCGGTCCCGGCGGCCACCTCCAGGCCTGGCAGTGGCAGGATGCCGCCTGGACCCTGTCGATCTGTGCCCCCGAAGCCCGGCTGCGCATCCGCGCCGCCCCACGATTGCCGCTGGTTCGCCTCGCCTCCGGCGCGCTGCCCTGAGCCCGGCTTGCCAAGGCGCCGGCTAGCTGTGATCTCTCGAGAGGTTGTTCATCCGGAACCTACCCGGACTACCAGTGGACCCTGCGCGGCGACGCCGACGAGCGCTACGGCGAGGGCTTCACCGAGGCGGTGCGCAGCGCCCTGCTGGAGATGGATGATCCGGACCTGCTCGCGAGCTTCCCCCGCTCGGCCTTCATCCCCGCCGACAACGCCATGTATGCCCCCATCGAGAACGTGGCGGAAGACCTCGGCCTGCTGGGCGTGGCGACGCTCGGCTACTACATCGACGAACACTTCCAGTACCTGATGTTCGACGTGGCCTTCTTCCTGCTGCTGATCACCGCCGGCCTCAACATCGCCGTGGACGCCCTGTCGCGACGCCTGCGACCCCGCCAGGTCCCGCTGGACGACCCCTGCCTGCACTGATCTCAGGTCACGCAAGGAAAAAAGGCCGGCGCCATCCAGCGCCGGCCTTCTCACTTCAGGCATCCACACTGACCGGGATCAGGCAGCGCCCTTCACCAGGGCGGTGATGGTGATCTCCACCCTCAGCTCGTCGGCGGGCATCGGCGCACAGACGCAGGTGCGCGCCGGGGCATGGCCTTCCGGTACCCAGGCATCCCAGACGGCGTTCATGGCCGCGAAGTCATGGCCTTCCTTGAGGTAGAGGGTGGCGGACAGCAGGTGTTCACGATCCGAGCCGATCTCCTCGAGCAGGCCGTCGACCCGGGACAGCATGCTCTCGGTCTGCTCGGTGATGTCGCCGTGGCGGGCCTCGGGGCCGGCCACCTGGCCACACAGGTAGGCCACGCCGTTATGGATCACGGCCCGGCTCATGCGGGTCTTGGTGTCATGGCGCTGGATGGTCATCGATATGTCTCCTGCTGAAAATGGGGAACGCCAGATAGTAACCCAGCATAGAAGGATAAATCAGTCGATATCACCGAGTCATTCGGCACAATCGATGCATTTCAAGGCCACCGGGGCTCCCTCCAGGCGCCGGGCCGCGATCCATTCGCCACAGCCGATGCAGAGCCCGTACTCGCCCCGCGGGATCCGCGCCAGGGCCGAGGCGATGCGGGTCAGGGTCAGCTGGCGGCGCTTCTCCTCCGCCCTGGCCATCGCCTGGCCCTGCAGGGCATCCATACGCGATAGGCGCCCGACCGCGGTCTGGTCCAGCATCACGGTCTCGCGGGCGTCGCGGCTGGCGGCGCTCTGCTCGAGGAGGTCATCGCGCATGGCCTCGAGGCGGACGGTGACGGCCGCCATGTCCAGGTCGGGATGGTTCATGAGCTCTCCATCGGTGATGACGAATTATTGGCGCGGCTGCTGTAAGCATTCGTCACCGACCGCGACACATCAAGGCATATCGATGCATCGCCACGATGCTCGCTGCACCACTGCCATGTTGACCCACAGGAGACAGACCATGAAACGTTCCACCATGATGGCCGCCGTCCTCACCACCGCCCTGGCCCAGGCCGGCACCATGGCCACCGCCCAGGCCGCCGGCGACTCGGAAGCCATGGAGAAATGCTATGGCGTGGCCCTGGCCGGCCAGAACGACTGCAAGGCGGGACCGGGCACCACCTGTGCCGGCACCTCTACCGTGGACTACCAGGGCAACGCCTGGAAACTGGTTCCTGAGGGTACCTGTACCAGCATCGAAACGCCCCACGGCAACGGCAGCCTGACCGAAATCGATCGCCCGTAAGCCTGCCACGGCCCGCCAGCCGGCGGGCCGCCCCTTCGAGGAGACCGCCATGCCCTTTCCCCTTGCAAACGGCGCCGTGGGCATCGGCCTCAAGCATCGCCACGCCGAGGCGCTGCTCGCCGAGCCTCAACCGGTGGACTTCCTGGAGCTGCACGCCGAGAACTACATGGGAGCCGGCGGCCCGGTCAAGGAACGCCTCCACGCCATTGCCAGGGCCTATCCGCTCTCGGTGCACGGCGTGGGCATGTCGCTGGGCGGGGCCGAACGCCCCGATGCCTCCCACCTGGCCCGGCTGGTGGGGCTGGTAGAGGAGCTGAACCCGGCGCTGGTCTCGGAACACCTGGCCTGGAGCCGGCTCGACGACGACTTCTACAACGACCTGCTGCCGGTGCCCCTCACCGAGGAAAGCCTGGCGCTGGTCGCCCGCAACGTCGACATCGTGCAGCAGGCCCTGGGCCGCCGCCTGCTGATCGAGAATCCCAGCCTCTACGTGCGCCTGGAGATGAACACCCTCGACGAGGCCGACTTCCTCACCGAGCTGGTGGCCCGCACCGGCTGCGGGCTGCTGCTGGATATCAACAACGCCTATATCAGCGCCCACAACCTGGGCCGCGATCTCGACGCCTACCTGGCCGCCCTGCCCGGGCACGCCGTGGGCGAGTTCCACCTGGCCGGCCACAGCCTCGACACCGCCGCCAGCCCGCCGCTGCGCATCGACGATCATGGCGGCCCGGTGTGCGATGACGTCTGGGCGCTCTATGCCCGCCTCGCCCGCCAGCACCCGGCGGTGCCGACCCTGATCGAGTGGGACACCCGGGTCCCGTCACTGGATCGCTGGGTCGAGGAGGCAGAACGGGCCAGGGCCGAACGGAGCCTGCCGGTCGCTACGGCCGTCGGCGAATAGACGACCAGGAGATGCCCATGGACACCCTCGCCGATTGGCAACGTCGCTTCATCGCCGCCATGCGCGATCCCGCCACCGGGACGGAGGCGGATCTGGGGCAACCCGACGGCCTGGCCGTCTATCGCAACAACATTCGCCAGAGCCTGATCGAGGCCCTGGCCACGGCCTTCCCCCATACCCGGACGCTGCTCGGCGAGCGCTACTTCGCCGCCGCGGCCGGCGACTATGCCCGCGAGCGCCCGCCCGCCGAGCCCCGACTCATGCACTATGGGGACGGCTTCGCCGATTTCCTGGACACCCTGCCGCCGCTGGCGGACCACCGCTACGTGAGCGACATCTGTCGCCTCGAACGGGCCCGGCTGGACATCAGCCATGCCGCCGAGGCGCCCGCCCTGGAAGCCGCTCGCCTGGCCGAGCACCCGGCCCCGGAAGGCCTGGTGCTGGTCCCTCGACCGGCGACCCGTCTGGTGATCTGCCGCCACGACGTGGCCGCGCTCTGGCAACGCCTCGAGGACGGCGACGATCCCCTTCCCCCCGGCTCGGCCGGCGACTGGCCCTGGCTGGCGGTGCGCCAGGAGGGCCGGGCCAGCCTGACGCCCGTCTCGCCGTTCACCCGGCGCCTCCATGAACGTCTGGACGGGACCGCCGTCCTCGGCGAGGCACTGATGATCAGCCCCGAAGCCGGGGACGATGCGGCCGCCGGCGAGGCTCTGGGCACCCTGCTCGGCCTGGGCGCGCTGGGCGTCCCGGGCGAACCCACCGCGGAGGACACCCCATGAAGACCTTGCTGCTTCCCCTGGCACTCTACTACCGGCGTCTGGCCCCGGGACTGGATCGGGTTCCCTTCGACCTGGTGGCGTTGCTGATGCGCCTCGTCCTGGGCAGCGTCTTCTTCCTCTCGGCCCTGACCAAGGTCGAGGGCTTCTCGATCAGCGCGAGCACCTTCTTCCTGTTCGAGCACGAATACGCCCTGCCGCTGCTGCCGCCGGTGCTCGCGGCCTACCTTGCCACGCTCGCCGAGTTCAGCCTGTCGTTGCTGCTCTGGGCGGGGCTCGCCACCCGGCTGGCCGCCACGGGACTGCTCGTCATGACGCTGGTGATCCAGACCTTCGTCTATCCCGACGCCTGGATCACCCATGGCCTCTGGGCGGCCAGCCTGCTGACCCTGCTGCTGCGAGGGCCCGGGCGGCTGTCGCTGGACCAGCTGGTGGCCGGCTGGCTGGAGCGTCATGCGCCCGGCGCCAAGGCGATTCGTGCTCATCCTAGGGGGTAACGCCCCGGGCCTCGGGGCTGGCCAGCACCCCCTGGGCCAGCCACCAGCTGCCGACCAGCAGTCCTAGCATGCCCGCCAGCACCAGGGTGAAGGAGGCTCCCAGGTCGAGCGCCACTCCCAGCACCGCCGGAGCGATCCCGGTGGAGAACACCATGACCGCACTCAGGGTGGCCCGCACCCGGCCCAGGTGCTCGGCGCCCCAGAGACGCACCAGCAGGCTGGTGGCGATGGCCTCCTGGGCGCCCATCGCCAGGCCGCCCCCCATCATCAGGGCCCACACCGCCAGATGGCCCCCCAGGGTGATGGCCAGCACCAGGGCCAGGGCGAAGGGCAGCAGGTAGAGGCGTGCCAGGCGCACCGGCCCCAGCCGGTCGACCCAGTGGCCACCGAGCAACGCCCCGGGCAGCTTGGCAAGCCCCATGCCGGTCAGGGCCACGGAATAGAGGGCCAGCGAGCTGCCCATGGCCGCGGTCAGGTGCGCCTGGTAGATGAACAGCCCGGTCAAGGCGATCGGCAGGGTCATCAGCAGCGGCAGCAAGCGCCAGAAGCGCGCCTCGCGAAAGGGCCGTGGGCCCTCGCGGCTCGCCTGCCGGTCCGGCCGCGAGCGCGGTGCCGCCGGCCAGGGAGCGCGGCCCAGCATCATCAGCCACGCCAGGGCGATCCCGGCGGCCAGGCTCCACCACAGCTCGCGCCAGCCCAGCCACACCAGCAGCGCGGCCACCAGCGGCGGCAGCAGGGTCTCGCCGACCATCAAGCCCAGTCCGGCGAGTCCCAGAGCCCGGCCGCGCAAGTCGGTGAACTCGCGTCCCGCCAAGGTGTTGCCGAGGTGGCTCATCATGCCTTGACCACACAGGCGCACCAGGCCGAGTCCCAGCAGCCCGACGAGCCACGCCGAGGACAGCGTCAGCAGCAGGATGCCGGCGAGCAGCACCAGCAGGATGGCCAGGGCGAAGCGGCGCGGCGCCACCCAGTCGATGCTGGGGCCGAGGCGCAGCATGGCAAAGCCACTGGCCAGGGTGACCAGGGAGTAGGCGGTGCCGAACTGGCCGGCGGTGAGCCCTAGCCGCTCGGCGATGGGAACCTGGAAGAGACCGAGGAAGAAGCTCTGACCCAGGCTCGACGAGAACATCGCCAGAAAGGCGATGCCGAGCACCCCCCGATGGTCCCTCAGCAGGGTGCGATAGCTCATGAAGGTCTCCGTTTGACGACATGCAACGACAAAGGCCCCGCCGGGAGCGGGGCCAGAGCCTTGCGGGGCGCGAGGGTCTAGCGCAGCAGCAGCACGGGAATGCTGGCACGGCGCAGCACCGAGGTGGTGGTGCTGCCCACCAGCAGGTGGCGGATGCGCGAATGCCCGTAGGCCCCCATCACCACCAGGTTGATGGCGTGCTCGTCCTTGTAGGCACGCAGGGTCTCCTCCACCTCGCCGGCACGGATCGCCCCCTCGGCCTCGTGGCCCGCCTCGCGCAGGGTGGCGAGCGCCCAGTCGAGCTGGGAGCGGTTGTCGCCGGTGTCGGCGCCGACGATCAGCACATGGCAGGGAATGCCCTTGAACAGCGGGCTCCTGGCGAGCATCTCGACGCCCTTGCGAGTGGTCTTGCTGCCGTCGAAGGCGATCATCACCCGCTCGGGGCGCTGGAAGGCGTCGGGCACCATCAGGATCGGACGATGCAGGCTGCGCACCACCCGTTCCAGGTTGGAGCCCAGGTGCTCGCTGGCCTGGTGCGCGGTCTCGCCGCGCTTGCCCACCACCAGCAGGCGGATGTCGTCCTCCAGCTCGGCCAGGGTCTCGACCAGGGTGCCGTTGCGCTGCCGGGTGGCGGGCTCCGCCACGCCGTCCTCGATGGCCCGATCCCTGGCCGCCTGCAGCATCAGGCGGCCCTGCTCCTGGGCCACCTTGGCGCGCTGTTCGTCCAGGTGCGAGAGCTCCTCGAGCAGGTGCTCCCGAGAGCCCAGGCCGATGTTGCCTGAGAGATCCGCCTCGGCGGTCTGGGGGTGGTTGTCGACCACGTGGACGAAGGTCAGCGGCGCCTCGAGTGCCAGGCTGGCCCAGGCCGCATAGTCACAGACGCCCTCGGAAAACTGCGAGCCGTCGATGGCGGCCATCACCTGTTCTGTCATCTGTCTGTCCTGAAGCTGGCGTGTATTGTCTCGTTACCCACGTTCTACACCATCGCGGCCATCCCGTCACAGGGGCGAGCCGGCATGTATCGGCGATGGCTCAATGCCCGCCCATCAGCTTCTCGACCGCCTCGGGATCATCGTGGACGGCATAGCGGTCGACGATGGTGGCGCTCGCCTCGTTGAGGCCGATCAGCTCCACCTCGGTGCCCTCCCGGCGGAACTTGATGACCACCCGGTCCAGGGCCTGGACGGCGGTGATGTCCCAGAAATGGGCCCGGGACAGGTCGATGGTGACCTTTTCCAGACTCTCCTTGAAGTCGAAGGCTGCGGCAAAGCGCTCGGAAGAGGCGAAGAACACCTGGCCGACCACCTTGTAGACCCGCGTGCTCTCGCCTTCGCCGGCCTCGGCACCGATGTAGAGGATGTTGCCGACCTTGTTGGCGAAGAACAGCGCCGCCAGCAGCACGCCGACGAAGACGCCGATGGCCAGGTTGTGGGTGCCCACCGTGACCACCACGGTGGCCAGCATCACCAGGTTGGTGGACAACGGATGCTTCCTGAGGTCGCGGATCGAGGTCCAGCTGAAGGTCCCGATGGAGACCATGATCATCACCGCCACCAGGGCCGCCATGGGGATCTGCGAGACCCAGTCGGCGAGGAACACCACCATCATCAGCAGCATTACGCCGGCGATCAGGGTGGACAGGCGGGTCCGCCCCCCCGACTTGATGTTGATCACCGACTGGCCGATCATCGCGCAACCCGCCATGCCGCCGAGCAGGCCGGTGCCGATGTTGGCCAGGCCCTGTCCCTTGCACTCGCGGTTCTTGTCGCTGCCGGTGTCGGTGAGGTCATCGACGATGGTGGCGGTCATCATCGACTCCAGCAGGCCCACCACGGTGAGCATCACCGAGTAGGGGAAGATGATCGACAGGGTCTCCAGGTTGAGCGGGACCTCCGGCCACAGGAACACCGGCAGGGTGTCCGGCAGCTCGCCCATGTCGCCCACGGTGCGGATATCCATGCCGGTCAGCAGGTAGACGGCGGTGAGCACCAGGATGCAGACCAGCGGCGAGGGCAGGGTCTTGCCGATCACCGGCACGTAGGGGAAGAGATAGATGATGCCGAGCCCCGCCGCGGTCATGGCATAGACATGCCAGGTCACGTTGGTCAGTTCCGGCAGCTGGGCCATGAAGATCAGGATTGCCAGGGCATTGACGAAACCGGTGACCACCGAGCGCGAGACGAAGCGCATCAGGTCGGCCAACCGCAGGTAGCCAGCGGCGATCTGCAGCACCCCGGTGAGCAGGGTGGCAGCCAGCAGGTACTCCAGACCATGCTCCTTGACCAGGGTCACCATCAGCAGAGCCATGGCCCCGGTGGCCGCCGAGATCATCCCCGGTCGGCCACCGGCGAAGGCGATGATCACCGCCATGGAGAAGGAGGCATAGAGGCCAACCTTGGGGTCGACCCCAGCGATGATGGAGAAGGCGATGGCCTCCGGGATCAGGGCCAGGGCGACGACGATGCCCGCCAGGGAGTCGCCTTTCAGGTTCGAGAACCAGTCGTGCTTGATGGATCGGATCATGCTGCGGTCCAGTCGGAGAAGGTGGGTGATGCCGTGAGGCGCCAGGGTCTAGCGTTCGGACGACACGGCCTGCCCTGGTCGCCGCGGCGACGTCGGGCGCATGTCGAGCGTTCTGGGGGGCGCAGGGAGGGTGCCGAGGGACACCGGAGCACCACGATGATGCCGGGCGATGACGCACCGATGGCGGCGCTCGCCGGATCGTTTGGGGCGGGAAAGGCTAGGGCGGCGTGGCCAGCCCGGTGCGAGGCGGTATCACGGTCGGTCGATTCCCTGTGCTCATGAGAGCCCCGGGAGCATGGCCCAGGGCGCAAAGGCGCAGGATTCTAACAGGAATGCCGGCGGCCTGCATATTGAACCGCCGGCCGGGGGCTCATCGTTCGTCCGGGCTCGGCGCCGACTCACCCATCGCCCGAAAGGCCTTGAGCAGATCCATCGGCATGGGAAAGACCACGGTGGAACTCTTGCTGCCCATGTCCGCCATGGTCTGGAGGTAGCGCAGCTGCAACGCCGCCGGGTTGGCCGACAGGACGTGGGCGGCCTCGACCAATTTCTTCGATGCCTGCAGCTCGCCCTCGGCGTGGATGACCTTGGCGCGCCGCTCGCGCTCCGCCTCGGCCTGGCGGGCGATGGCCCGGATCATGCTCTCGTCCAGGTCGACGTGCTTGATCTCGACGTTGGCCACCTTGATGCCCCAGCCCTCCGCCGAGGCGTCGATGATCTCCTGGATGTCGTCGTTGAGCTTGTCGCGCTCGGAGAGCATCTCGTCCAGATCGTGCTTGCCGAGCACCGAGCGCAGGGTGGTCTGGGCCAGCTGGCTGGTGGCATTGACGAAGTGCTCCACCTGGATGATCGCCTTCTCCGGATCCACCACCCGGAAGTAGAGCACGGCATTGACCTTGACGGTGACGTTGTCCTGGGAGATCACGTCCTGCTCGGGCACGTCCATGGTGATCACCCGCAGGTCGACCACCTGCATCTTCTGGATGCCCGGAATGATGATGAACAGCCCCGGCCCCTTGACCGCCTGGAAGCGCCCCAGGAAGAACACCACGCCGCGTTTGTACTCCGGCAGGATGCGGATCGAGGCCGCCAGCAGCATCAGCACCAGAACGACCGGTACGAGATAGGAAATCATCATGGTTGTCTCTCCTCGACGTTGAGGGCCGATGCGCCACCGGCCTCCTTCAGGACGATCCGTCCTCCGGCTCGACCTCGACAGTGAGGCCGTCGATGTCGACCACGCGCACCACCTGACCACGGCTCAGGGGTCGGCGGCTGCGCGCGTTCCAGCGCTCGCCATGGAGCCGCACGTGCCCCTCGCCCTGGAAGTCCTCCAGCACCTGGGCCTCGTTGCCCAGCAGCTCCTCCTGCCCGGTACGCGCCGGGCGCCGCCGCAGACCGATGAAGCGGGTCATGACCCACAGCATCAGCCCCGCCGCCACCAGGGCGATGCCACCGATCAACGGCAGCGAGATGTTCAGAGTGTCCGCATCCATCAGCATCACCGATCCGATCACGAAGGCCACGATGCCGCCCATGCCCAGGATGCCGAAGCTGGGCATCAGGGCCTCGCCGACGATCAGCCCCAGCCCCACCAGGATCAACGCCAGGCCGGCATAGTTAACGGGTAGCACCTGGAAGGCGAAGAGCGCCAGCAACAGGCAGATGATGCCGATGGTGCCGGGGACCAGGCTGCCGGGGTTGGAGAGCTCGAAGATCAGGCCGTAGAAGCCGATGATCATCAGGAAGTAGGCCACGTTGGGATCAGTGATCACTGCCAGCAGTCGGGTTCGCCAGTCCGGATCGAAGCGCTCGATGACCAGCTCGCCGGTGGCCAGGGTGAGTGTCCCGTCGGCCATGACCACCTCGCGGCCGTCGATCTGTGTCAGCAGGTCGTCGAGGTCGGAGGCCAGCACGTCGATGACATTGCGTTCCAGGGCCTCCCGGGCGGTGAGGTTGACGGCCTCGCGCACGGCCGCCTCGGCCCAGTCGGCGTTGCGGCCGTGGCGCTCGGCCAGCGAGCGGATATAGGCCACGGCGTCCTCGAGCACCTTGCGCTCCATGGCGGTCTCGCCACGACGCTTGCCCGGCTCGCCACTCGGCGCCTCGGCGCTAGCATCCTGCTGGCCGCTGGCCCCCTCCCCGCTCGCCGTCTCTCCGGTCTGGTCCTTGCCGCCCGAGGCCTCGTCGCCCCCCTCGTCGGCCGGTTCCTCGGGTTCCCCCAGGCCCGGCAGGCCGCCACCGCCACCGATCTGCACGGGGGTGGCCGAGCCCAGGTGGGTGGCGGGAGCCATGGCCGCCACATGGCTGGCATACAGCAGGTAGGTCCCGGCGCTGGCCGCCCGGGCGCCCCCGGGGGAGACATAGAAGGCCACCGGCACCTCGGAGGCCAGCATGGCGGAGATCATGTCGCGCATGGCGGCATCGAGCCCGCCAGGGGTATCCATCTGCACCACCACCAGCTCGGCGTCGCCTTCCTCGGCGAGGTCGAGACCGCGCAGGAAGTAGTCGCTGGTGGCCGGACCGATGGCGCCGTCGAGGGTCATCACCAGGGCCGTGTCACGCGCCTGCTGGGCCTGGGACTGCCATGCCGCCAGGGCCCCCAGCAGCAGGCAGGTCAGGCTCAGCCAGAGGATGACGCGGCGCCTGGCATGCGATCCGGTGGACATCATGACTCCCCGCCTCGGCATAAGGTTAAAGCTGTGATGCCGGGCGGGGCGATTCGTTCAGCCTCCGGGTCGCGCCCCGGGGTTGGTCGCGAGGACATCGGCGCGAATCACCGCCTGCTCGGCAATCAGTTCGTTGACGATCGCCCGGCTGGCCTTGTAGTGGCTCGTTTCCTTGTGAGCCGCCAGGGCTTGCTGGTCAGTGTAGATCTCGTAGAGATGGATGAGCTCCGGGGTATCGCGATCCTCGAGCACGTCGAAGGCCAGGCAGCCCGGCTCGTCGCGCACCGAGGCCTCGGCATTGGGCAGCATGGCCGCGAGGAAACGTTCGCGGGTACCGGCTTTGAGACGTGTCTGGACGATGATGCAGTACATGGGGGACTCCCGAGGGTTGTGGAAAAAGGGTTTTTATGGAAACATTTTCCAATATACTCATGAAGTCCCATCGCGTCGACGAGGAGGTCCCATGCAACGTCCCGCACCGTTCAACGGCATGCGCCACATCGCCCTCCAGGTCCAGGACCTGGAGGCCTGCGAGCATTTCTATGTCGAGGTGCTCGGCCTGGACGTGCTGCGCCGCGCCCACCAGGACCTCGTCTACCTGACGCTCGGCAACGACAATGTCTCGCTCTCTCGGGCCCATCAGCCCACCGGTGACGATCCCCAGCGCCTCGACCACTTCGGCTTCGTGGTCGACTCACGCGAGGACGTTGATGCGTGGCACGCCTATCTGCTCGAGCGGGGCGTCGAGGTGGTGCGCGGCCCCCACGACCACGCCGACGGCGGACGCAGCCTCTACTGCAAGGACCCGGACGGCAATACCGTACAACCGCTCTACCACCCCAGCGTCTCAGGCCAGCGCCTGCGCTGATCCCTGTTCTCTCGTGGCGGCCCCTGACCGCCGACTCCCCGGCATGCCCGCCATGCTGACTCGTTAGGCGTCACCGGCCAGGTGGCGCCCTTTTTCGTGCCACGACTGGCGATCCCGGCGTCGCAGTGACAGGATGCGGCGTTGACGGCATGCAGCCGGCCGGCACACGCGTGCGGCTATGCTGAGACGCGAGGGCGGGGACTTCCTGCCCACCGGTGTAAGGAACGCGTGCCCCCCACGACCCAGTGCAGGCACGCCCCACAGCAAGGACCCCCGATGCCCGAGCCCCCAGTTCCCTCGGCCGACACGGATTGCCGCGACGGGCCTTCCCTGCTCACCCGCCTGAGCCGTGCCCTGAGGCGGGCCGGCCAGTTCGACGCGGTCGAGGATCTCACGACGCTGGCCGATACCGGCCTCGCCCACTGGCATGTCTGGCTGCACCGCGCGGACGGCGATTGGGTGGCGCGCATCCCCAAGCAGAGCCAGATGGGCTTGCCGGCCACGGCCAACCTGGCCTATCAAGCGGCCTGCTTTGCGCGGGCTGCCGCCGGCGGCCATGCCCCGGCCCTGCACGGCAGCCTGCCGCCGGACGAGGACCTGCCCCGGGGCGCCCTGCTGGTCGAGGCCATCGCCGGCCGTCCGGCGCGGCTGCCCGAGGATCTGCCGACCATCGCGCACAGCCTGGCCGGCCTGCATCGGCTGCCCTGCCCGTCGGCGACGGAGCGCGCGCCCTTGCTGGCGCCCGCCGATCCCTGGCGGGCGATGCGCGAGGAGGTGCTCGGCCAGGCCACCGCCCTGCCCGAGGCAGGACTCGGGGCCGAGGCGAGGCGACTGATCGCGGCACAGCTCGACGCGCTCCCCGAGCGGCTGCCGGGGGCCGCACACATGGCCAGGCTGATCAGCTTCGATGCCCACCCCGGCAACTTCCTGGTCGATGCCCGCGGCCGCGCGGTGCTGGTCGATCTGGAGAAGTGCCGCTATGGCCTGCCGGGCTTCGACCTGGCCCATGCCAGCCTCTACACCTCCACCACCTGGGACCGCGCCAGCCGGGCCACGTTGAGCCGCGACCAGGTCGCCGACTTCTATGCCGACTGGCGCGAGGCCATGGGACCGGCCGCTGCCGACCATCCCCCGGACGCCCTGCTGGCCTGCCGCCGCGCCATGTGGCTATGGTCGCTGACCTGGTGCGCCAAGTGGCGCGTCGCCCAGGGACAGCGTCCCCGAGACGCCGCGGACGGCGAGGACTGGTCCGCCGCGCTCAGCGCGGACACCCTGGTCGCCCATGTGCGCGACCGGGTCGATCACTACCTGGCGCCGGCCACGCTGCGCCGCGGCCGCGACGAGCTCGACGCCCTGGCGGCCCAGTTCACCAGCCTCCCCCGCCATACAGGACCATCGCCATGACCCTTCGTAACCTGGCCCGACGCGTGCTCCCCCTGCTGCTGGCGATACCGCTGACCTTCTCGCTGGCCGTCTCGGCGGCCGCCGAGACGGCCCTGCCCGAGGACTGGGGCGACATCGAGACCCGGGCCCGAGGGCAGACCGTCTACTGGAACGCCTGGGGCGGGGATGCCGCCACCAACCGCTACATCGCCTGGGTGGCCGGGCGGGTGGCCCAGCGCCATGGCGTGGAGGTGATCCACGTCAAGCTCGACGACACCGCAGCGGCGGTCTCCCGGGTGATTGCCGAGAAGTCGGCGGGCAACCTCGCCGAAGGCGCCATCGACCTGGTGTGGATCAACGGCGAGAACTTCGCCGCCATGAAGCGCCATGACCTGCTGTTCGGCCCCTTTGCCCAGAGGCTGCCCAACTTCTCGCTGACCGCGCCTGACGACAACCCCGAGATGCTCACCGACTTCACCCTGCCCACCGAGGGCTTTGAAGCGCCCTGGGGCAAGGCCCAGTTGACCTTCTATTACGATGCCGCCCGGGTCGACGAGCCACCGCGCGACATGCAGGCGTTGCTCGACTGGGCCAAGTCCCACCCCGGTCGCTTCACCTATCCCCTGGTGCCGGACTTCCTGGGCAGCACCTTCCTCAAGCAGGCGCTGCTCGAGCTGGTCGAGGACCCGACGGTGCTCGCCGAGCCGGCCACCGACCACGACGTGGCGGCGGTGACCGCCCCGCTATGGGACTACCTGGATGCCCTGCATCCGCACCTGTGGCGCCAGGGCCGCCACTTTCCGACCAGCGGCCCAGAGCTCAAGCAGCTGATGGGCGACGGCGAACTGTCCCTGGCCTTTACCTTCAACCCCTCAGAGCCCGCCGCGGCGGTGGCCGACTATCAGCTGCCCCCCAGCACCCGCAGCTACGTGCTGGATGGCGGCACCCTGGGCAATGTCCACTTCGTGGCGATCCCCTTCAATGCCCGGCACAAGGCCGGCGCCATGGTGCTGGCCAACTTCCTGCTCTCCCCCGAGGCCCAGGCCCGCAAGCAGGACATCGCGGTCTGGGGCGATCCCACGGTGCTCGACATGGATCGGCTCGATGCCGCCGCCCGGGCCCTCTTCACCGGGGAGGACGGCAACCCGGCACGCCTGCCACCTCAGGCCCTGGAGAAGCTCCTGCCCGAGCCCCACCCCAGCTGGATGGAGGCCCTGGAGGCGGCCTGGCTCGCGCGCTATGCCGAGGGCTGACGGCCGGGCGGGACGCTGATGTCGGGATTCACCCTCGGGGTTCGCCTGCTCCCCCGCCTGACCATCCTGCTGCTGGTGCTGCCCGTGGCCGCCGGCCTGGTGGGGGTGGTGGCGCCGGCCTTCGGCTGGCTGCCGGCGCTGGGCGGCCGGACCTGGACGCTGGCCCACTGGCAGGCACTGTGGCAGGCGCCGGGACTCGCGGACATGCTGCGCCTGAGTCTGGTCACCGGGCTCGCCAGCACCCTGCTGGCCCTGGCCATCGTGCTGCTGTTCCTGGCGGCCTTCCTCGAGACG
This sequence comes from Halomonas nitroreducens, assembly GCF_003966155.1. Classification (GTDB taxonomy): domain Bacteria; phylum Pseudomonadota; class Gammaproteobacteria; order Pseudomonadales; family Halomonadaceae; genus Halomonas; species Halomonas nitroreducens. The sequence goes on along the minus strand of NZ_RXNS01000001.1, from coordinate 290,668 downwards.
CCGCTGTTCCGGGTGGTCAGGCGCCTGCTCTCGCCGCTGCTGGCCGTGCCCCATGCCGCCGCCGCCATCGGCCTGGCCTTCCTGCTGACCCCCTCGGGGCTGGCCAGTCGCCTGTTCTCGCCCTGGCTGACCGGCTGGACGCAGCCGCCGGACTACCTCTTCCCCGGCGACCCGGGCGGTCTGGCACTGATCGCCGGCCTGGTCCTCAAGGAAGTGCCCTTCCTGCTGCTGATGAGCCTCGCCGCCCTGCCCCAGTGCCAGGCCAGGGAGCGCCTGATGGTGGCACGCGCGCTGGGCTACGGGCCGGTCAGCGCCTTCGCCAAGGCCGTGCTGCCGGGCCTCTACCCGCTGATCCGCCTGCCGGTGTACGCGGTCATCGCCTTCGCCACCTCCACCGTCGAGGTGGCACTGATCCTGGGGCCCTCGACGCCGCCGACCCTGGCCGTGGCAGTGGTCCGCTGGCTCGGCGACCCCGACCTGTCACTGCGCTTCCTGGCCTCGGCCGGGGCCCTGCTGCAGCTCGCCGCCACCGCCCTCGCCCTGCTCGCCTGGTGGGGCGCCGAGTGCCTGGTGCGCCGGCTGGCGGCCGGCTGGTTGATCGATGGCGGACGGCGACGCGGCGAGGCCACCGGCCGGGTCCTCGGAGCCACCCTGACCTGGCTGGCCATCGGCCTGCTGGGCGCCAGCCTGGCCGGGCTGATCCTCTGGTCGCTGGCCGCCTACTGGCCCTTTCCCGCCGCCTGGCCCTCGCCGATGACGCTGCGGACCTGGCGGGAGGCCGCCGACACGGCCCTGGGCCCGCTGCGCCACACCGCCTCCATCGGTCTCGGCGCCACCGCCCTGTCGGTGGTGCTGGTGGTCGGCTGCCTGGAAGCCGAGACCCTGCGACGGCGACCGTTGCGGCCCGGGGCCCAGCTGATCCTCTACCTGCCGCTGCTGGTGCCGCCGGTGGCCTTCCTCTACGGCCTGGTCCAGCTCCAGGCCCAGCTCGGCCTCGCCGCCGGCTGGCTGGCAGTGACCCTGGGCCACAGCCTCTTCGTGCTGCCCTATGTGTTTCTGTCGCTGGCCGAGAGCTACCGGCGGCTCGACCCCCGCTGGGGCCAGGTCGCCGCCGCCCTGGGCGCGTCCCGGGCGGCCACCTTCCGGCGGGTCCGGCTGCCCATGCTGGCCGGCCCCATCGCCGTGGCCGCCGCGGTGGGCTTCGCGGTCAGCGTCGGCCAGTACCTGCCGACCCTGCTGCTCGGCGCCGGTCGGCTGGCCACCCTGACCACCGAGGCGGTGAGCCTGGCCAGCGGCGGCGACCGTCGCCTGACGGCGGTCTACGCGCTGGGCCAGCTCGCCCTGCCGGCCTTGGGCTTCGCGCTGGCCCTGGGCCTGCCCCGCTTTCTCTTTCGCCATCGACGCCAGCTACTGACATGACCCAGTTCACGCTTCCGACCGCCCCCTCCCCCCTGATCCTGGAGGACGTGATCATCCGTCACGGCGACCAGACGCTGGTCGCCGTGGATGCTCGCGTCCCTCCCGGCGAGGTGCTGACCCTGATGGGCCCCTCCGGGGTCGGCAAGTCGACGCTGCTGGCCCAGGTCGCCGGCTTCCTGGCCCCGGTGTTCCAGGCCTCCGGGCGGATCCGGCTGGGGGACGACGACCTGACCCGTCGGCCCCCGGAGCGGCGCCGCCTGGGGCTGCTCTTCCAGGACCCGCTGCTGTTTCCTCACCTCAGCGTGGGCGGCAACCTGGCCTTCGGCATGCCCGTCGGAGGCGGCCGCCGACGGCGCCGGCAGGCCGTCGAGGCGGCCCTGGCGGACATCGGGCTGGCCGGCTTCGCCGACCGCGACCCGGCGACCCTGTCCGGCGGGCAGCGGGCCCGGGTCGCCCTGATGCGGGTGCTGCTGGCCGAGCCGCGGGCCATGCTGCTCGACGAGCCCTTCTCCAAGCTCGATGCCGCCCTGCGCGACGAGATGCGCCGCCTGGTGTTCGCGCGCATTCGGGCGCGGGGCCTGCCGACCCTGATGGTGACCCACGACCGCGACGATGCCGAGGCGGCGGGAGGGCGGGTGATCGAGCTCGCCTAGGACTCGGGCGCGGCCCGTGCCGAAATGCGCGGCGCGGGCCCCTCCTCCAGCCAGCGCAGTTCTCGGGGACTGAAGCCGCCCACCAGGCGTGGCTTGACGACTTCGAAGAAGGGCGAGATATCGAAGTCCCGCGGCGTGAACAGGGTGTAGTGGCGCCGTCGGAACAGTCGACGATGGCCGGCGACGCGGATCGGCAGGATCGGATAGTGCACCGACTGGAAGGCCTCGGCGAGCAGGGTCGAGCAGATGGCCCGGGTCGGATCGCCGCTGCCGAGTGCCAGCAGGCTGCGCCGCCAGGTGACCGGCACCGGGGGCAGGGGCATCAGGTAGCGGGCCAGGTCGACGATATTGCGCAGGTCATAGCGATGGCCCACCCGGGCATGGGCGAAGTCGATCAGCTGCTCGATCTCCGACGCCGACAGGCCCACCGGGCGACAGATGCGCAGGGTATGGCCCCGATAGGCGGCGAAGCCCACCATGCGCACCCCCTCGGCCAGGTCGGCCTCGATGAACCACTGGCCGGGCTCGGCACCCAGGCGCCGGGCCTGGTGCTCGCCTACGTAGAGGGCGGCGTGGGACCAGGAGGACTGGGTCAGGTACTTGATGACCGTGCTCAGCCGGGACGAGCCCTCGACCAGCAGGACATCGCCGGGGCGCAGGCAACCGCACACGTCCTCGTCGTAGGCTGGCACCGTGCGGTACCAGGGCCGTGGGCAGGACAGCCAGCAGCCCAGCCAATAGCCGCAACGCTCCAGCCAGGCCGTCATGATCCGCCTCCCCGACCCTCGCTGCCCTGCTGGTTACGCCCGATCGCCAGGCGGACCAGCCCCAGCAGCAGGACCAGGCAGGCCAGCGGGATCAGCCAGGGCGCCAGGACCGCCAGCCCCCCGGCGATCGGCAATCCCAGCCAGACCACCAGCAGCGGGGCACAGCAGGCCCCGCCGGCCAGCAACGCCGGCAGGGCCGCCAGCCCGGCGGCGCGGGGGGCACGCCTGGGGCAGGCGGCCGGTTCGCGGCGGGCCAGCCACAGCCCGGCCAGGTTGCCGCCCAGCAGCAGGCCAAGGCCCAGGGCTATCAGGGTATCGAGGGGGCTGAAGGTCCACACCCAGGGGCCCAGCTCGACCAGCCCCACCGGCTCGAAGCGCAGCGGCCCCCGGGACTCGAACATCCGTTGCCAGGCGGTGAGGGACAGGTGCACGCCGCCCCGGCCGCCGCCGGCGATGTCCCCGGACAGCCACAGGAACAACAGCGCATAGCCCAGGGTCGTCGCGGCCATCATGGCGAGGGTGGCGGGCCGCGAGAACAGCGCCGCGAGCAGCCGGGCCAGGGCGGTCACGGTGTCCCGCCTTCCCCGATCAGCAGGGTGTCGGGATGGAAGGCGGCCCAGGCGAACCACATGACCTGGAAGGCCGGCACGGACGTGAGGGCCTCGCCCCCGGGGCCGCCCGCGCCGCCCGGGCCGAAGCGCAGCGCGGCGGGATCGATATCCTGTCCCTGAGGGTGGCGGTAGACCCAGCCGGTATCCAGCCCGGGGTCATGGATGACCACATAGGCCCGCTCCCCGAGGGTCAGGCGCACCATCCCGGCCTCGCGCAGCGCCGGCAGGCTGACGGCGGCGGCGCCTCCGGCCTCGCGGAAGGCCAGCACCATGGCCTTGGGCGGCAGTCGGGCATCCTCGGCCATCACCGGGAACAGCCGGCCGCTGTCCGGCAGGTAGTAGCCGCGGCGCGGGTTGTAGCCGCCATAGGGGTCGCGGCGGTAGTTGCGCACATAGCCGGTGTCGCGGCTCAGCACCCGGGTCCCGGGATGGCGGGCCTTCCAGGCCCCCCAGGTGGTCCAGACCAGCCGCTCGGCGACCAGCCCCCGTCCGGCCTGGGAGCCGTCGATGGCCACGCCCAGCAGCTGTGGCCACTCGCTGTCGGTGGCCCGGTCGTACATCACGAGGTTGCTGTTGACCAGGCGCCCGGAGACGCCGAAGGTGCCGTCGCCTCGTCGGAAGCCCAGCGCCGAGCCGGTCAGCGGGCAGTAGGTGACGCTGAGCGGCGTCCCGGCCACCACGTCGTTGACGATCTCGTGCCAGACCAGGATCCGTTGAGGATAGGCCCGGGCCTCGCCGTCCCGCTGGAGGCCGATCACCCGGTCGCCCGGGGCCAGCCAGGCATCGGCTTCGGCGACCGACTCGAAACGTGGCCGGTCGATGGCGGGAATGCCGTCCTTGCCCGGCCCGCCGGGTCGCACCGCCTGCCGAAAGGCCGCCAGGGAATGTGCCAGCGGCACCTCGGGCTCGAGGACCGTCGGCGGTGCTGCCGCCCGGGCCAGCGGCGATGCCGCCGGCCCGACCAGACACAGGGACAGGCCCAGGATCACGGTCAACACGGCACGTGCCATCATGTGCGTTCCTCCCCCTCCGGCGCATGAACCGCCTCTGGGTTTCGTCGCCGATTCGCGCCGGGACTTACACGGGCCCGCGATCGCGGTAAGGTAGGGACAGGCCCGCCGCCCCAGGAACGCCTGCTCAAGGACGTCACCAGGACACCGACCGTGCATGACCCACACGCGCCCCCCCTGTCCATCATCGTGCCGACCCTGGACGAGGCCGGCACGATCGCGGCAACCCTCGACGCGCTGCGCGCGTATCGCGAGCGCGGCGCCGAGGTGATCGTGGTCGACGGCGACAGCCGGGACGCCACCGCCGAGCTGGCCGGCCCCCTGGCCACGCGGGTCGCCGTCGTCGCGCCCGGCCGGGCTCGCCAGATGAATGCCGGGGCCCGGCTGGCCCGGGCCCGACGGCTGCTGTTCCTGCATGCCGACACGCGCCTGCCGCCCGACGCCGACCGGCACATCGCCGCGGCCCTGGCCGGACGACACCACTGGGGGCGTTTCGATATCCGCCTGGCCGGGCGCCACCGTCTGCTGCCGGTGATCGCCCGAGCCATGACCCTGCGCTCGCGGCTCACCGGTATCGCCACCGGCGACCAGGCGCTGTTCATGACCCGCGAGGCCTTCGACACCGTGGGCGGCTTCCCCGACCAGCCGCTGATGGAGGATATCGAGATGTCCCGGCGCCTGAAGCAGCTGTCGCGCCCGGCGTGCCTGCCGGGCCCGGTGGTCAGCGACGGGCGACGCTGGGCCCGCCAGGGCGCCTGGCGAACCATCCTGCTGATGTGGTGGCTGCGCTATCGCTACTGGTGTGGCACTCCTCCCGCGCGACTGGCCAGGCACTACCATGATGTCCGCTGACGCCGGGGCGGGGAGCCCGCGATTGGCGATTCTCGCCAAGGCCCCCTTGCCCGGCCGCGTCAAGACGCGGCTGATCCCCGCGCTGGGCGCGGCCGGCGCGGCGGCCCTGCATGTCCGGCTGCTGCGTCATACGCTGGCCATGGCGCTGGCGGCGACGCGCCCCGAGCGGATCACCCTGTGGACGGCTCTGGACCCTGCCCACCCCCTGTTCCTGGCGCTCGCCGAGGACCATGGGATCCGCCTGGCCGCCCAGCCCGAGGGCGACCTGGGCGCACGCATGCACCATGCCCTGGTCGTCCTGGGCGGCCCCGGCCTGCTGGTGGGCAGCGACTGTCCGGTGCTGACCCCCGCCCTGCTGGGGCAATGCCAGGCGGCCCTGGAAACGGCGGAGGCGGTCTGCCTGCCCGCCGAGGACGGCGGCTACGCCCTGGTCGGCGTGCGCGAGAGCCACCTCGAGTTGTTTCGCGGCATCGACTGGGGTGGGCCCCGAGTCATGGCCCAGACCCGGCAACGGGCCCGAGCGTTGGGATGGCGACTGGCCTGCCCGGCCGAGGTATGGGATGTTGACCGTCCAGAGGACCTGGGGCGGCTCGCCGCCCTCGACGCATTCACGGATTGACAAGGAGGCCATGTGACCCCGAACAGCGCCGACGATGATCGCCACCGCCGCCTGGCGGCCGTCAGGCCACGCCTGGTGGCCTTCGCCCTGATGCACCTTCGCGATGCCGCCCAGGCCGAGGACGCCGTGCAGGAGGCCCTGGTCGCGGCCATCGAGAAGCCCGAGGCCTTCGCCGGTCGCTCCGGCTACGAGACCTGGGTGTTCGGTATCCTCAAGTACAAGATCCTCGACGCCATGCGGGCCCAGAGGCGCCAGGGCAAGTGGCAGCCGCTGGAAGACGAGACCGATGACGAGGCCATCGACCGCCAGTTCCAGCGCAACGGCCGCTGGCAGGAATCCGCCCGGCCATCGAGCTGGGGCGAGCCGGAGGCAACCTTCGAGAACGAGTACTTCTGGCAGGTCTTCGACGCCTGCATGATCGGCCTGCCGGACAACCTCGCCCGGGTCTTCTCGCTTCGCGAGCTGATGGGCTTGTCCACCGGCGATATCTGCCAGGAGGTCGGCATCAAGGAGAACAACTGCTGGGTGATGCTCCACCGGGCACGGCTGCGGCTGCGTGCCTGTATCGAGCGCGGCTGGCTGGAGGAATCGGCATGATGATGTGCAAGCAGGCGACACGCCTGATGTCGCTGAAACGGGACCGCCCCCTGACCTTCCAGGAGCGCCTGTCGCTGCGCCTGCACCTGGCGATGTGTGGCGCCTGCCGCAACTGCGACCGGCAATTCGAGCTGCTGCACCAGGTGGGCCGCCACTACGAGCCCACGTCGGAAGACGACGGAGAGAGGCACGAGCAGAGCGACGACGATCCCGGCTCGCCCGGCCGCTGAACCGCCCCCTTGATGGCGGGGCGCCACCGGGTGGCGCCCCGTCCCGTTGCCATGGCCTGTCAGAAGCTGTACTGGGCGGAGAACTGCAGTCGAGTATTGTCCGCATCGTCGCGGTTCTGCAGTTCCTTGTAGGCATGCGAGACCTCGAAGCCCAGCGTCACCGGGTCGCTCCACTGGTAGAAATGGCTGAAGTGGATGCTCTGCAGGGTCCGGGTCGAGGTCGGGAAGATGTCCTCCGGGCGATCGCCGCGCACCAGGCCATAGGACAGGCTCGAGGTGAAGGCCGGCGTCCACTCCTGTACGACGGCGGTATTGAAGCCGTAGGCCTCGATGGTCTCCAGGCTGCCGTCGGGATCGATATAGGCCGCGCCGATGGAGTCCCCGTCCTCGGAGCCATTGGCCGTGTAGATGTAGCGGCCGATGCCGTCACCATAGAGAACCCCCGCCATCAGCCGGGTACTGTCGGCCACGTCGACATTGCCGGCCAGCATCAGGCCGTAGCCGGTGGCGGCATCGTCGCTCGACGCGGCCGCATCGTCGGTCTCGAGGCGCCGCAGCAGCGCCCCCGCTTCGACCGCGGCCGCCGCCCCCTGCCACTTGTAGCGCGCCGTGACGTCCGGGGCGGTGTCCCGGGACTCGGCATAGCCCGTGCCTTCCGGATTCTCCGCGGCCAAGGACAGTTCCCCGGGCCCAACCGGCAAGGTATAGCGCACCTGAGCCTGGCGAATGAAGCTCACCCCCACCGGGCCATCGAAGTCCACGGTGGTCGGATAGGCAGAGAAGTGCATGAAGTTCGACCAGGTCTGACCGGCCAGCAGTCCGGCAAGCTCGCCATAGGCGTGACGTAGCCGGAAACCGCGGGAGTTGGAGAAGACTTCGTTGCCCCCGCCACCGAAGAAGTCCCCCTCGATGTGCGTGGTGGCCGCCCCGAGGGCGGTGGGCGTCGAGGTCTTGATATACAACCGGGACTGGCGGGCGTGGGAGCGGAAGGAGGGATCGCCCGAATCGTCCGAGGCGTCCAGGCCATCGACGAACAGGGTGTCGCCGAGGTCCTGGTCCAGGTCGTAGATGGCGTCGAACTTCACATAGCCACCGATCTGCACCGAGGTCTCGCTGCCCGGCACCTTGAAGCTGCCCGGCATGTCCCCGCCGGTCACCACATCGGCCGGCACGCCGGCGGCGACCTCGCGTTGCTGCGCCGACTGCCGCTGTTCGCGCTCGAGTCGCTCGATCTGGCGCTGCATCTGCTGCATCTGGGCGCGCAGTTCCTCCAGAGTGGCCTGGTCGGCCAGGCCGGGTTGTGCCACCACCGACAATCCCCCGCCAAGCCCCAGGGACAACGCCCAGACCGCAGGGAGCCGCGAGCTGCGTGAATGATCCATGAGAGTCACCTCTTGTTATGGTTATTGAACAGCCTTCCCGAAGGAGGCCATAGTTAACTTAGCTCAACACCGAACTCGGGGCGTCACGCCCTTCCTCTTTTGTCGCCCGATACGGGCCCGGCTTACTCCAGGATCATCAGGATCTGATAACGCGACGTCTCGAGTTCGCTGCGGGTACCGAAGGTGGCCCCCTCGAACTCGAGCAGGTAGTCCCCCGGGGAGACCTCAGCAACGAGTTGAAAACCTCCCTCGCCAGGAAGGGAGGCCCCCAGCGGACGCGCCTCGCCATCGAGCAGGCGTCCACTGATCACTGGCGGTAAACGCCCAGTTCCGTCCCTGAAGCCGCAGGGTCGCGGGTGACTCGATACGAAGGGAGAAGCGATGCACGCCCTGCGGAACCAGGAAGGTATCGGAGAGACCGGGCGTCAGCGGAGTCAGGTCCTGGGCGTCGGCGCTGCCGAGCATCATCCCGAGCAGCAAGCCCATGAGCCCGCGAAGGAACGGGTGTCGCACCTTCCACCTCCCCCGGCGACGAGGCGCCGACAATCGCAACGAACGTCAGCTTGCCAGGCTTGGTCGGCAAGCCGGGCCACACCCTTACAGGCAGGCGCCCGGGGGGAGATGCTGGGGCACGAGGGGCTAGTCGGTGGCGGCGGCCTCGGCGATGGCAGACAGCGCTCCTGCCACCTTATCCAGCGGCAGGTCGCAGGCCTCGAGGTCATGGCGCCGGGCCAGGTACCGGGGATCGTTCCATTCGATGCGGGTGCCGCCATCGGTCTCGCGCAGCAGCATCTTCTGGGGCAGGTCCAGGGCCAGGCTGCCCTGGCATTGCATCATGGGGGTGCCCACGGCAGGGTTGCCGAAGACGAAGGTGCGTGTCTCGGGCAGCTCGAGATCGACCCCCGCGGCATTCGCTGCATGGTCGACCACGGTCATCAGGCGCATGCCGCGGGCCTCCAGGGCCTCGCGGAGGCGACTGTCGACCCGGGCGATGTCATCCTGGCTCAGCCTGTGGAGGATGCCGTGCGGCGATGTCTCGCGGGTGTCATCGGCGGCGGCGCCGAGGGTCACCCCCATCGCCAGCCCCAGCAGGGCCAGCGGCCACGTCACATGCCTCATGGAATTCCCTCCCGTTGGTGGAGTCCTCATCCTTGGCGACACCCGGCGGCAGGTCAAGTCATCCCGGTTGCCGGTAAGGAATGCCCGGGCGCCACGACCCAGGTCCTGCATTGCCGCCGCCCACTCTCCCTCCTCAAGGAGATCCCATGCGTCACCGTCCCGCGCCGCCACCACGCCTGGCATTGCCCCTGCTGGCCGCCCTGCTCCTCGGCCTGGCAAGCGCCTCGGCGGCCGCCGAGCTGGCATTCTCGCCCCGCGACATCCTCGGCTGGCCGACCCGCTCCTTCGCCGGTCACACCGACTACCGGCTGGTGGACCTCGACGGCCGGCGGGTGCTGCAGGCCCGGGCCGCTGGCCAGGCCTCGGCCAAGTACCTGGAGCGGCGGATCGACCTGACCGCCACCCCCTACCTGAAGTGGTGCTGGCGGGTCTCGGGGATCTATCCCGGCCTCGACGAGACCACCAAGGACGGCGACGACTACCCGGCACGGGTCTATGTAGCCCGGCGCACCGGCCTGCTGCCCTGGCAGGTGCAGTCGGTGAACTATGTGTGGTCGTCGACCCAGGCCGCCGGCAGCGACTGGCCGAACGCCTTCACCGACCGTGCCCACCTGCTTGCCCTGCAGGGGGGAAGCGCCCGGGTGGGCGAGTGGGTCGCCGAGGTCCGTGACGTGCGTGCGGACTATCGCCGCCTGTTCGGCGCCACCCCGGCGACCATCGACGGCGTGGCCCTGATGACCGACGGCGACAATGCCGGAGGCGATGCCCGTGCCTGGTTCAGCCGGATGGTCCTCTCGGCGGATGCCACGCCCCTGGAGTGTCCCTCCTGACGCTCAGGCCAGGGCGTCGACCAACCCCGATAGATCCGCCACGGTGAGGTCGGGCTCGATGCCCCAGGGATCGAAGGGCGCCTCCGGCAGGCGCCGGACCCAGGCCGCATGCAGGCCCGCATGACGGGCGCCGATGACATCGAAGGCGTTGCTCGAGATCAGCCAGGTGTCACCCGGCGCCACCTCGAGGCGATGACGCAGGTGGGCATAGACCGCCGGGTCGGGCTTGAAGCGCTTGACCTCCTCGACGCTGACGATGTCGTCGAAGCGCTCGAGCAGGCCGGCCTCGCCCAGCAGGCCAGCGACGGCATCGTGGCTGCCGTTGGAGAAGGCCACGCAGGTCACGCCGGCCTCGGCGAGGCGCGCCAGGGCCACCTCGGCTTCGGGGAAGGCCGGCAGCCGCGCGTAGGTCGCCATCAGGTGATCCTTGTCGGCCTCGGCGAGGCGGGTGCGCAGCGCCCGATCGGTGTACTCGAGGGCCTCGCGGGTGCACTGCGAGAAGTCCACGTAGGCTCCCATCAGGCCGCGCCGAAAGCTGTACTCGAGCTGCTTGTCCCGCCAGCGTCGCGAGAACTCCGGGGCCAGGTCGGACTGGCCCTGGGCGGCCAACCGCTGCTCCAGTTCGGTGACCACGCCGTGGGTATCGATCAGGGTCCCGTAGACATCGAAGGCCAGTACCATTGCCATCTCGTGCTCTCTCCTTACGTCGATCACTGGGCTCACCAGTGCAGCCTGCGCCAGGCCGCGGCCGGGCACAAGGCGTATCAGGTCCCAGCGAGGCGTGACAGGGCATGGTCGGCGATGGCGGTGTCCTGGACGCCGGTGCCGGTGAGGTCGCAGACCGTGATGGTGGCCGAGGAGAGCCGCAGCATGTCACCGCCGGCGATCACCCGGCCGAGCTCGTGGACCTTGAACGGCGTCTCCCGGCCGGCGAAGGCCTTGAGCTCGCCGTTGGTCTCGCTCTGGCCGCGGCTGTCGGCGACGAAGGCGTCGGCGCGGGTCAGCACCGAGGCATCGAGCTCGCGCTTGTCGGGACTGTCCGAGCCCATGGCGGTAACGTGCACGCCCTCGGGGAGGTCCTGGGCAAAGAGCAGCGGTGTCCGGGACGGTGTGGCGGTGACGATGAGATCGGCTGCCGCACAGGCGGCGCGGATCTCCTCATGGACATGCGCCTCGAGGCCGCGGGCGCGCAACCGCTCGGCCAGGGCCTCCGCGGCCGACCGGCGGCGCGCCCAGAGATCCACCACGCGGATGTCCCGTACCAGGCGCAGGGCCTCCACCTGGCGCTCGGCCTGCTCGCCGGCCCCCAGGACCGCCACCCGGCGGCTGTTCTCCCGGGACAGGTGGCGAGCGGCAATGGCCCCGGCCAGGGCCGTGCGCACCATGGTCAGGTAGCCCTCATCGAAGAGCACGGCCTCCACCTGGCCGGTGCGCGCCGAGAACACCATCATCAGGCCATTGAGGCTCGGCAGGCCGAGCCTGGGGTTGTCGAAGAAGCCGGGGCTGACCTTGATGGCGAAGCGCGCGGCACCACGGATATGCGCCATCTTGACGTCCACCTCGCCATTGGCCTCCTCGATGGCCATGGACAGGATCGGTGGCTGCACGGCCTCACCGCGACCCAGGGCAGTGAAGCCGGCCTCCACCGCCACCAGGGCCTGGCGATCGATGCCCACGGCGGTCTCGATGGTATCGCGTTGATAGAGCTGCATGGGAAAACCTCCAGACGCAAGGAACCAGGGTCGAGGAACGATGAGTGAAGAGTGAAGAGTGAAGAGTGAAGAGTGAAGAGTGAAGAGTGAAGAGTGAAGAGTGAAGAGTGCAAGATGCTCTTGTCCCTTGCTACTCGTCTACTCCCCTCTTGCCCCGCGAACCTCGAACCTCAGCGCCCCGCCAACGCCCGGGCCCGATCGAAGGTCTCGAGCGAGACCGCGTTGCCCGAGACCACCAGGGCCACCTTCTGCCCCTGCACCGCGATGCCGTGTTCGGCCAGTGCCGCCAGGCCGACCGCGGCGGCGCCCTCGATCAGGCGCTGCTCGTGCGCCAGGAAGTCGACCATGGCCCCGGCGATCGCCGCCTCCGAGACCCGATAGTGCTCGTCCATGACCTCGCGGACCAGGGCGAAGGTACAGCGATTGTCGAGACCGATGCCACCGCCCAGGGAGTCCCCCAGGCTCGCCACCTCTTCCACCGCCAGCGGATGACCGGCCGCCAGGCTATCGGCCATGGCCGCGCCACGGGAGAGGCTGACCCCGGTGACGGTGACCTCGGGCCGGAGCGCCTTGAGCGCCGCCCCGATCCCGCCGATCAGGCCGCCGCCGGAGAGCCCGGCCAGGACGCGGTCGAGATCGGGCGCCTCCTCCAGCAGCTCCAGGCCGATGGTGCCCTGGCCCGCGGCGATGAGGGGATCGTCGAAGGGCGGGATCAGGACCATGCCCCGTTCGCGGACCAGCCGCTCGACCTCCTCGAAGGCCGCATCCTGGCTCTCGCCGACCCGCCGCACCTCGGCGCCCAGCGCCGCGACGGCCTCGGCCTTGTCGGCGGGCACCAGCCGCGACAGGCAGACCATCGCGGGAATGCCCAGCCGCGCTGCAGCATAGGCCACTGCCCGACCATGGTTGCCGGTGGAGGCGGTCACCACACCGGCGGCCAGGGCCTCCCGCCCCCGTTCTTCCAGCAGGGCAGCGATCATGTTGGTGGCCCCGCGCAGCTTGAAGGCGCCGGTGGGCTGGCAGGTTTCGAGCTTGAGCAGGATGTCGGCGTCGAAGCGCCGCGACAGGGCAGCGGAACGTACCAGGGGCGTGCGGACCACCTGGCCCTCGAGGCGCCGACGGGCGGCCTGGATCGCCGCCAGGGTGACGCCATGGCTCGACTCGCTCATCCAAAGCCTCCTCACGGGTTCGGGCACGGAGCCCGGGGGAGCCCGGGGGAGCCCGGGGGAGCCCGGGGGAGCCCGGGGGAGCCGCCCCGATGATGGTCGATGGGCGGCGCCCCAACAAGTGCGCCGCGGGGGGCTCCCCGCGGCGACCAACGTCGGCACCGGCCGGTGTCAGGCGGTCTGCAGAGTACCTTCCCGGACCAGGGCATCGGTGACCTTGTCCACCGCGCGCTTGGTACGGGCGACGATCTCGTCGACCTCGCCCCGAGTGGTGGTCAGCGGCGGCGCGAAGCCGAGGATATCCCCCTGGGGCATGGCCCGGGCGATCAGGTTCTCCTCCAGGGCGGCAGCGGCCATGCGCGGGCCCACCTTCAGGCTCGGGTCGAAGTGACGACGCCGCGCCGGGTCGGCGGAGAATTCCAGGGCCGCCAGCATGCCCACGCCGCGTACCTGGCCGACGATGGGGTGGTCGCCGAAGGCGGCCTGCATCTGCCGCTGCAGGTAGGCACCGGTCTCGGCGGCGTTGGCAGTCAGACCCTCGCGCTCGATGATCGCCAGGTTGGCGAGGCCGGCCGCACAGCCCAGGGCATGACCGGAGTAGGTCCAGCCGTGGCCGATGGGGCCGTACTCGCCGGTGCCCTGCTCCAGCACCCGCCAGACCCGATCGCCGACGATGACGCCGGAGAGCGGCTGGTAGGCGCTCGTCAGGCCCTTGGCCACGGTGATCAGGTCCGGCTTGATGCCGTAGTGGTGGCTGCCGAAGTCGGCGCCGATGCGACCGAACCCGCAGACCACCTCGTCGGCGATCAGCAGCACGTCGTACCGGGCCAGGACCGCCTGGATGGCCTCCCAGTAGCCTTCCGGCGGCGGCACGATGCCACCGGTGCCGAGCACCGGCTCGCCGATGAAGGCGGCCACGGTCTCCGGCCCCTCGGCGAGGATCATTTCCTCGAGCTTGCCGGCACAGTACGCCGAGAACTCGCGCTCGGTCATGCCCGCCTGCTCCGCGGCGCGATGGTAGTAGTAGGGCGCCTCGGTGTGCCGGATGGTGTCGATGGGCAGGTCGAAGTGGTCGTGGAAGGCCTTGAGTCCGGTCAGCGAGCCCGAGGCGATGCCGGAACCGTGGTAGCCGCGCATCCGCGCGATGACCTTCTTCTTCTGCGGGCGCCCCAGCACGTTGTTGTAGTAGCGCACGATCTTGAGCTGGGTCTCGTTGGCGTCACTGCCGGACATGCCGTAGTAGACCTTGGACATGCCGGGGCCGGCCAGCTCGAGGATCTTCTCGGAGAGCGCGATCTGGGGCTCGTTGGAGTGGCCCACATAGGTGTGGTAGTAGGACATCTCCAGGGCCTGCTGGTAGATCGCCTCGGCGACCTCGGTGCGTCCGTAGCCGATATTGACGCAATACAGCCCGGCGAAACCGTCGATGAACTCGCGGCCGTCCTTGTCGATGATATGGATCCCCTTGCCGCCAGTGATCACGCGTCCCGGCGCATCGCCATGGGCGAAGTCACGCAGGTGGGTGGACGCGTGGAAGGTCACCTTGCGGTCGCGATCGATCAGTTCCTGATGGGTGGTCATGCGTCTCTCCAGTAAGGCTCCCCGGCTCCGCCGGGGAGATGTTCGTCATTCGTTCTGGGACCGGCGATTACCGATCTCTTGCCTAACCATTCGAGAGCTCGGGGAGCCCTTCTTCTCGAAGCTTGGGAGCTCTGCGAGCGAAGGCCTGACCAGGCGGGCCCGACGGAGAACAGCTGAAGTTTACTGGCCGTAAATGAGCATGTTCGATGTCGGGCCCAACGCCGTCAGGCCGAGCGCAGCTAGCTCCCGGATACCGAACCCAGGGCGCCCAGGCAGTAGTACTTGGTCTCCAGGTACTCGTCGATACCGGTCACCCCACCCTCGCGGCCGAGGCCGGAGTGCTTGACGCCGCCAAAGGGAACGGGCGGACCGGTCATCTTCACCGAGTTCACCGCCACCATGCCGAACTCCAGGGCGCGCATGATCTTCCAGATGCGGCGGATATCGTGGGTATAGATGTAGGCCGCCAGACCGTACTCGGTGTCGTTGGCCATCTCGATGACCTGATCATCGTCGGCGTAGGCGGTGATGCCGGCCACCGGGGCAAAGCTCTCCTCATGCCAGATCTTCATGTCGTGGGTCACGCCCGTGAGCAGCACCGGCATGAAGAAGTTCTCGCCCGGCGCCTGGCTCTGGTCGCCGGCCACCAGGGTCGCGCCCTTGGAGATGGCATCGTCGACGACGGCCGCCGCCTTCTCCACCGCCTGACGGTGAATCAGCGGGCCCAGGTCGATTTCACTCTCCAGCCCGTTGCCCACGGTCAGCGCCGCCATGCGCTCGGCGAAGTGCTCGACGAACGCCTCGTGGATCGACTCGTGGACCAGGATGCGATCCGCGGCGAGGCAGTCCTGGCCGGCAGTCTGGAACTTGGCCGCCACCGCGGCATAGGCCGCCTCCTTGGGATCCATGTCCGGGCCGACGATGAAGGGCGCATTGCCGCCGAGCTCCAGCGAGACCCGCTTGACGGTGTTCGCGCACTGCTCCAGCAGCAGCCGGCCGACCCGGGTGGAGCCGGTGAAGGACAGCGCCTTGACCCGGTCGTCATAGCACAGCAGCTTCGAGACCTCGGCCGCCTCGCCCAATACCACGTTGAAGACCCCGGCGGGGATGCCGGCACGCTCGGCCAGCTCGGCCAGGGCCAGGGCCGAGAAGGGCGTCTCGTGGGCGGGCTTGACGATCACCGGACAGCCGGCGGCCATGGCCGCCGCGGCCTTGCGGGTGATCATCGCCAGCGGGAAGTTCCAGGGCGTGATCAGCGCGGCGATGCCCACCGGCTCCTTGATCGTGCCGAGGGCCGCGTTGGGAATATGGCTGGGGATGGTCTCGCCGAAGGTGCGCTTGCCCTCCTCGGCGAACCAGCGCACGAAGCTGGCGCCATACTCGACCTCGCCGCGGGCATCCGGCATCGGCTTGCCCTGCTCCAGGGTCATGATGGTGGCCAGATCCTCGCGGTTGGCCTGCAGCAAGTCGTACCAGGCCAGCAGGCGCTCGCAGCGCTCGTCGGCACGCAGCGCCCGCCACTGGGTGAAGGCCGCCTCGGCGGCGTCCACCGCCGCGTTGACCTGCTCGGTCTCGAGCAGCGGGATATGCCCCAGTACCTCGCCGGTGGCGGGGTTGAACACGGGCTCCTCGCGGCCACCCTCGCCGTGGGTCCACTTGCCGTCGACATAGGCGTACTGACGGAACAGACGCGGATCGCTGAGTTTCATGGGCACCTCCCCTGACTCGCCGGCGCGTTCAGTCATCACGCCGGCGATAAAATGTCATCCGCGGCCCACAGGCCGCGCGATGCCTTCATGGTAAGGGAGGTGGCGGATCAGGACTTTTCGAAGCGCCGCCCTGCAGGCGGCAGGTTTTTCGTTCCATGCCCGAGAAGTTGCGATTTTTTTTGCGCCACCGCCGGCGACTGCCTTCAGTCGTCCGGCGGCGCGGCCAGGGCCGCCTCGGCGAACACCAGCAGGCCGAGCTCGGGGCGGTAGCCGTGGATCTCGGTGACATCCAGGGCCTGCAGGAAGGCGAGGATCTCCTCGCTGACCACCTGGCCCGGCACCAGCACCGGAAAGCCGGGGGGATAGGGGATCACGAAGCTGGCCGAGACCACGTCGCGGCCCTCGCGCATCTGGGCCTGAAGCTCGCCGTTGTCGAAGCGCAGATACTCGGTGTTCTCCTCGTCATAGCTGAGGAAGTAGGCCCGCCGGATATCGCCTTCCGGGGTCTCCTCACGCTGGCGGAAGGCGTCGTGGAAGCGACTGAAATCGGGCAACGGCGGCAGCTCCTGGGTCAGGGAGTGCACCCGGCGCTCGATGATCTTGCGCTCGGGCCGGCTGCTGTCCTCCCAGCGGTACTCGAACTCCTTGGCGATCTTCATCAGGACATCGAGCAGGTAGGCGATGGCCCCCCGGGAGGTACCGATGTTGGTCATGAACAGCACGGTGTTGCGGGAGGTCTTGTTGATCTGGATGCCGTACTTGTTCATCAGGTATTCGTTCTTGAAGGCATCGCCATCCACCCCGGTATTGCCGATGGCGATGGTCACCCGGGTCGGGTCGACCACGAACTCGTCGCGGGCCCAGGCCTCCTCCATCTGGTTCCAGCCGGTCACCGGGTTGTAGTAGGACTCGACGCCGGACTCGCGATAGGCGGCGGGCACCATGTCGCTGTTCTTGAGCACCCGGAAGTACTTCTGCAGGAGCGGATGGCTGTAGAGCTGCTCGCGCAGCGACAGCGCCGTCTCGACCTGGGCATGCACCAGCTCGAAGCCTTCCATCTCGGCCTGCATGCGCCCCACGTCCAGCGAGGCCAGGATCTGGTAGTTGGGGGACGTGGAGGTGTGGGTCATGTAGGCCTCGTGGAAGGGGGCCTCGACACGCTGCCGGAAATCCTGGTCGTAGACGTGGATCATCGAGCCCTGGCGCAGCGAGGTCAGGGTCTTGTGGGTGGAATGGGTGGCATAGGTGCGCACCCGGACCCGGTCCGGGTCCGGCAGCAGGCGATGCTCGAGCCAGGTGGCGTCATCGTCGGGATCGAGCTGGTCGAACTCGGCCTTCCAGGCCGCATACTCCTGGCGGTACTCCTCGCTGCGGTAGCGGTCGCGCAGGGTGCGCGCGGCATGCATGGCGGTGCGCGGCCGGTAGGTGGGGTTGAAGGAGGCAAAGGCGAACCAGGCCTCGTCCCACAGGAAGACCAGGTCAGGCTTGATTGCCAGGCACTCCTCCATCACCCGCCGCACGTTGTAGACCACCCCGTCGAAGGTGCAGTTGGTCAGCAGCAGCATCTTGACCTTGTGAAGCTGGCCGGCCCGCTGGTAGGCCAGCAGGGTCCTCTTGATCTCGTGCAGCGGCACGGCTCCGTACATGGAATAGTCGTTGAGTGGGTAGGAGTCCAGGTAGCTGACGTGGGCCCCGGCCAGCACCATGCCGTAGTGGTGCGACTTGTGGCAGTCGCGGTCGATCAGCACGATATCCTTGGGCTTGATCAGTGCCTGGACGACGATCTTGTTGGCCGTGGAGGTGCCATTGGTGACGAAGAAGCTCTGGCGGGCGCCGAAGGCCCGGGCGGCATACTCCTGGGCCTTCTTGATCGGCCCGTAGGGCTGCAGCAGGGAGTCGAGGCCCCCCGAGGTCGCCGAGGTCTCGGCCAGGAAGATATTGATGCCGTAGAAGTCGATCATGTGGCCCGCCCAGTGCGAGCGGGTGACCGACTTGCCCCGGGAGATGGGCATGGCGTGGAAGACCCCGGTGGGCTTCTTGCTGTACTCGCGCAGGGCATCGAAGAAGGGCGTGCGAAAGCGACTGTCGATGGCCCGCAGGATGGTGTGGTGCTGCTCGATGTAATCGGTCTCGCGATAGAAGATCCGGTTGAAGTAGCGGATATCGCGACTGGCCGTGGACTCCACGTCGCCGCTGGTCACCAGGAACTGATCCACTTCGGGGCGCAGCTCGTGGATCATCGAGCTCAGCAGGATGCTGCGATCGGCCTCGCTCTGACTGTCCAGCGCCTGTTCGCTGAGGCCCTCGAGGTAGCCGCGCAGGGCACTGAGGTTGTACTTCGACTTGAAGGGGAAATCGAAGCGAATCAGGCAGGCCTGGATGTTGGGATTGACCAGCACCGCGATCAGGGCGTCCTCGAAGCTTCTCGCCGTGACCACGTCGTAGACGAACTTGTCCTCGGGGCGGCGCAGGTTGTGGAAGGCCTCGCGGACCACCTCCTCCTCCTGGGGGGAGCAGTTGTCGACGATCAGCAACTCGAAGTAGGGCTGGGCCGAGCTGTTGGAGGCAGGGTGGCCACGCCGCAGCTGGTTGAGGGCATCCAGGGTCTCCAGATCCTCGGCATCGGCGTCGGTCTCGCTGAGGTCGACGTGCCGACGCCGGTAGGACTCGCTGATCAGCGCCCGGACCAGGCGCTTGACCACCTTCTCGAGCAGCACGTACTCCCCGCGCTCGAACAGCGCCCAGATATGGCGGAAGTCCTCCTTGGAAGGGAAGGCATGGTAGTCCTCGATGATCTCCAGGCGGGTGAGCTTGACGTCGATGGCCTTGACCAGGTTCTTCGCCCGGCTCTCGTCCTTGAGTCGCACCAGCTGGCCCAGGTCCCGGGTCAGGGCATTCCAGGTGTCGGCACGCAAGTGGGAGATCTTGTGATAGAACCCCAGCGCGGTGTAGGTGGTTTCGGTATGAGTCGGTTCTTGCATGGCGACACCCTTCTCGGTCGTTGTTCTGCGGGGAAGCGTGGGGCTCAGCCCGAATAGAGGCCGCGCGCGCCGTAGCGCACGGTGATGCGTTCCTCGGGGAAGTCGTCGAAGGTCAGGTCCAGGTGCATGCCCGGCCAGTGGTACTGGGCCCGCCCCTCCCCGGGGCGGTAGACGGCGGTATAGACCGTCCCCAGGCCGCGACCGTAGTCGTGACGAAACAGCGGCGGCGAGAAGAAGGCCGAGACCAGGCGCTCCTCGGTGGTGGCCTCATCGTCGACCAGGATCGACAGCTGGCGCTCGCGGATCAGCGTCTCGGAGGCTAGCGCATGGGCATACCACTCGATCTTCTTCTGGTGGTTGGTGGCCACCGGCACGCGCCGGATGCTGGCCTTGTGGTCCGGCGCGATCATCGCCGTCACGTAGCGCCCCGCGCGGTCGGCGACGGTGATGTTGTAGGCCATGTGGGTAGGCACCCGGGCCAGCACCTCGGCGGCCTGGGGCACGCTGTCACAGAACTCCAGGATGTAGCGCAGGATGATCGGGGCGCCGAAGCCGTCACCGACCACCTTGCGCCCGCCGAAGGCCAGCGAGACGGCCAGGCCGGCATCGTTCATGCCGTCAAGCACGCCCCACAGGCAATCGGACATGGCGATCACCCGGCGCTCGTTCCAGCGGGTATGGAGGATGGTCCCCTCGCAGAGCTCCGGGGGGTAGTCGTAGTTGCGCGCCAGCAGCGTGGAAGCGGGCCGGGCAAGCACCGCCTGGGAGCAGCCGGTGATGTAGGGGGGCGGACGGTAGAGGCTGAGCAGTCGCGCACTGAGATCGCCGCCTCCGGCCAGGTCGCAGAGGACCCGGTAGGTCCCCAGCAACTCCGGCATGTGGCGACGCAGGGCGTTGAAGCAGGCCAGATAGGCCGGCCGCTCGCGCTCTCCCTCGCTGAGGTACCAGTGCTCGTAGGCCGGCCAGTGATAGTCGAACAGCGACTTCCACCTGGCGCCGGGCGTGTCCTCGCGCACGGTCCGGAAGTCCAGCATCTTGTCCATCGCGCCCCGCGGCGTCCGGCCCGACGGACCGGTGCCGTGCTCCCTGCTCATAGGATCTTGAAGTTACCGCCGCCGACCGCATGGCTGACGGCGACCTCCTCCACCACCGGGTCCTGCAGCGACTGGCCCGCGTACTGGCCGCGGATGCCCTCAATCCAGGCGCGGGCCCGCTCGGTGAGCTGGAAGTCATCGTCCATCAGCCGCCCGCGGGTGATCAGGATGCCCAGGTCGGCGCCCTCGTAGCGGAAGTCGCCCTCGCCGCTGATGCGCAGGAAGAAGGCCTCCCGCTCGTTCTCGGCGGCATGCGGGTGGGAGTCGTAGTGGTCGTAGGCGATACTGCCGTCCTCGGCCATCTTCCAGACACCGGACTGGGGGGCCTGGGTCAAGAGGTCGACTGACTCCTCGGTATGCTTGATCACCAGCTGGCTCCAGCTATCGATGCTCTCGGGGTGCGCCCAGCGCTCGTTGATCTCGGCGATGTCGAGGTCGAAGTCCAGCTCCGAGAACTCCAGCAGATGGAACAGAAACAACGGGATATCGGAGTGGGCGAAGGCCGCAACGTTGGTCAGCGAGCTGGCGCCGGTGACCCGCGGGTTCAGCTCGCCGAGATAGACCTCCTGGCTGTCCATGTCGATCAGGAAGTCGAGCTCGAAATAGCCCCGATAGCCCTCTTCGCGCAGCGCTTCGCCGAACTTGAAGGTGTACTCCCGGGCCTTGTCCCGCACTTCCTGGCTGAAGGCCCCGGCGAACATCTCGTTGCCGCACCAGCCGCCCTTGTAGGGAGTCAGCGACTTGAAGCCGACGAGCTCGGTCATCAGCGGGCCGACCACGGTGCCGCAGCGGGTCGCACAGGCCTCGATGGCCGAGCCGCGGCAGTTGATGCGCTTCATGATCTTGACCTCGGCCTCGGCCTCGATCTCCTCGGCATGCTTGTAGTAGTCGTCCTCGCTGGCGATGAAGAAGGTGGTGTGACCGGAATCGCCGAAGGCGGTCTGCACCACCAGGTCGTCGCCCAACTCGCGGCTCACCTCGCCGAGTTCCTGATAGCTGCCCACCCTGGCCAGCACATTGGGCACGCTGGGCACCCCGGCCTTGTTGCCGATGCGCACCGTCTCGATCTTGTTGTCCATCCGCGAGCGCAGCTTGGCCGGCGGGAAGGCCACCTTGAGGCCCAGCTGCCGGCACACCTCCTCGGTGTGCTCGTCGAACATCAGGAAGGTCGCGATGCCGGCGTTGTCGCCATCGGCCCGGGACTGGATGAAGTCGATGACCTCCTTGTGCTCGAGCAGGTAATTGTTGATGTCCTCGATGCTCTCGAAGTCGCGGGGAAACTTCTCCTTGGGCACGAAGACATTGCGCTGACGCCCCTCGAAGCAGTCGATGTAGTTGATGTGGCGGAAGTTCCCCACCCAGTCACCGATCCCGAGGAGGTTGAAGTTGGTCGCCGAGATGAAGTAGATCGGCTCCTTGTTGTTGAGGAATTGGCGGCGGACATCGGCAATGCTTGTTATTTTGCTCATCGTTGTCGCTCCCTGGCTATCGGCGGATACCCCCCGCCCCGCCCCCTTGGCGGGGGCAGGGCGGTCGGGCGAGGACGCGCCGGCGTGGCCGGCGGCCCGGGACGAATCGAACAGGCGACGCAGGGCATGCAGGATCCTGGTAAGCATGGAACCTCCTCTTCCGTTGGCGCCTGTCCCTGGAGAGATCAGTACTCCTCGATATCGGCGCGCTGTGGTTTGGCCAGGGGCCCCAGGGTATCGAGGAAGGGGGTGGAGCCGCCCTCGTTGCGATACAGCGAGAAATCAACGCGCCGATCGCGGAAGCTCTTGAGCGGCTGGCCGAGGCCGCGCAGGCCCGTCTCACGCTCGCGGCGCACCCGGCTGAAATCCACCTCGATGGGCATGATCTCCTCGCCGGTGCCGGCCTGGTGGATGACGTCGCCGGAGGGGCCCACCACGATGGAGCGGCCGTTGCCGATGGCGCCGGCCCCGTTGATGTCGAAGAAGTAGCACTGGTTCACCGCGGCATTGGTCCGCGCGATGGACAGCTCGATATCCCGGTCGATGGTATCGGTCATGGTCGGGTGCAGGATCACCTCGGCGCCCATGGCGGCCAGGGTGCGGGTGGTCTCGGGGAACCACATGTCGTAGCAGATCGACACCCCGAAGCGGCCGACCCGCGGCACGTCGAAGGTGATGAACTCGCTGCCGCTTTCCACCCCGGCCTCGTAGGGGCGGAACGGGAACATCTTGCGGTAGCGGGTCACGACCTGGCCGTGAGGATTGATCACCGACAGGGTGTTGTAGACATGCCCCCCGACCTGCTCGAACATCGAGCCGGGAATCAGCCAGATGCGGTGCTGCTCGGCGAGCTGGCAGAACATTGCCTCGGCGTTGCTGGGCAGGGGTTGGGCGTGGTGCGGCGAGGCGCCCATGGGCATCAGCTCGCTGAACAGCACCATCTGCACCTGGGGGAAACGGCTCATCAGCACATCGATGCGATGGCGCATGGCCTCGGTGTTGTCGCCATGATGCAGGGCATGCATCTGGACACCGGCAATCGTGAAATAGGACATCGGCGGTCTCTCTGCGTCAGGCGATCTCGAATCATTCGGGCTACGTCCAGCACTGCGGCGCCGCAAGATTCGTCAACGCCGGTGGGATCGCCCGGCAGTCATGGGTCTGCGACCCACTTCTTCATCAGCTTATCCCATTTCCGCCACCCTAAATCAACGCTGAGGGTCCGCAGTCATTCCGGCGTGCCGGCTAGAGTGTCAGCTCGGCCGCCGTGATGCCCGCCGCCGGACGCTTGACGGTCTTGGTGACGATATAGGTGAAATAGCGCTCGATGCCCACGTCCGACATCAGCCAGGCATCGATCAGGCGCTGGTAGGCGTCGATGGAGTCGGCCTCGAACTTGACCAGGTAATCCACACCGCCGCCCACCGCCACGCACTCGGTGACCTCGGGGGTGTCATGCACCAGGGCCTCGAAGCGCGCGAAGCTCTCGGCATTGTGTGCCTTGAGCTCGATCTGCACCCACACCGGCGTGCGCGGCTTGAGCACGGCCGGGTTGAGCCGCGCCCCATAGCCCTCGATGATGCCGGCCTGCTCCAGGCGCCTGACCCGCTCCCAGCAGGGGCTGACCGAGAGGTTGATCGCCTCGGCCAGCTTGGACTTGGTGATGCGCCCGTCCCGGGAGAGGATCTCGAGGATTTTCAGGTCGTAACGATCGAGCTTCATGGGGATCTCTGGTCAGGGGTTCAGCCGAGCGACTCGACGACCTCGGCGATCACCGCGATGGTATCGCCCATGTTGACGTTGGCGGGGAAGCGGCGAGCGGCCAGCACGCCGTCGCGTTCGGCCCGGTACTCGACCGGCGCCGCGCCGCTGCGGGTCATGTCGTAGACCCGGGCGATGACCTGCCCCTTCGTCACGCTGTCGCCCAGCGCCACGCCAAGCTCGAGCAGGCCGGTATGCTCGCTCTGCACATAGCAGCTGGCATCCGGCATGTCGAGATACACCTGGGGCGCCTCGGGCGCCTCCAGGACACCCTCGACGAGGCCGAAGTGGACCAGGAAGTTGCGGATGCCCCGCTCGGTGATGGCCAGGCTCCGGGGGGTCGAGGTGCCGCCGCCGCCGAGCTCGGTGGCGACGAAGATCTTGCCCTGGCGCTCCACGGCGGTATCGAACAGCGCCTCGGCATCGAGCTCGAACATCATCATGGCATAGGGGGCACCAAAGGCCTTGGCCCCCGCCAGGGCACGGCGCTGCTGCTCGGGGTCCTCGAGCACGTGAGAGGCGGCGAAGGGCAGGATGTCCAGGGTACGCCCCCCGGAATGCAGGTCCAGCACCACGTCGCACATCGGCACCAGCGTGCGGGTGAAATAGTCGGCGATCTTCTCGGTGACGCTGCCGTCGGGGTCCCCCGGGAAGCTGCGGTTGAGGTTGCCGCCGTCCATCGGCGAGGTGCGCCGGCCGGCCTGGGCGGCCGGGGTGTTCATCATCGGCACGATGATTACCCGACCCTGGACATCCTCGACCGACAGCGAGCTCGACAGCTTCTGCAGGGCGGTGATGCCCTCGTACTCGTCGCCGTGGTTGCCGCCGGTCAGCAGGGCCGTGGGCCCCTCGCCGTGCTTGATCACCGTGACCGGGATCATCACCGCCCCCCAGGCGGACTCGTCGTTGGAGATCGGCAGCTTGAGGAAACCGTGCTGGACGCCCTCGGCGTCGAAATCGACGGTGGCGGAAATGGGGCTGGGTCGCTTGCTCATGGGGGCGGTCTCCTTACTTGACGAACAGCTGACGGGGGAAGTCGGCCAGCGTCTCGCAGCCGGTCTCGGTAATCAGGATACTCTCGGTGATCTCCAGGCCCCACTCGTCCACCCACAGGCCGGGCATGAAGTGGAAGGTCATGCCCGGCTTGAGGATGGTCTCGTCGGAGGGACGCAGGCTCATGGTCCGTTCGCCCCAGTCCGGCGGGTAGCTGATGCCGATGGGATAGCCGCAGCGGGCACCGCCACGGTCGAAGCCGTACTTGTCCATGGCCGCGCCCAGCGCCATGGCGATGTCGGCGGTGCGATTGCCGGGCTTGGCCACCGCGAGGCCGTTGTCGATGCCCTCGAGCAGCGCCGACTCGGCGCGAATGAACTCCGCCGGGGGCCGACCCAGAAAGACGGTGCGCGACATCGGAGCATGGTAGCGCTTGAAGACCCCGGCGATCTCGAAGAAGGTCCCCTCCCCCTCGCGGAAGGGGGTGTCGTCCCAGGTAAGGTGCGGGGCGGCGGCATCCTTGCCGGTGGGCAGCATCGGCACGATGGCCGGGTAGTCGCCCCCGTAGACCTTGCCGCTGGCATCCTTCCAGCCCTCGATGCCGACCCGGTAGATCTCCGAGACCAGCTTGCTCTTGGGCAGCCCCGGCTCGATCACCTCGAGGATGCGCGAGTGCATGCCCTCGACGATCTTGGCGGCGATGCGCATGTACTCGACTTCCTGGGGCGACTTGATGGCGCGACACCAGTTGACCAGGGCGTTGGCATCCATGAAGCGGGCATGGGGCAACTCGCGCAGCAGGCTCTGGTAGGCCTTGGCCGAGAAGTAGTAGTTGTCCATCTCCATGCCCACCACCCCCTCGTGCCAGCCACGATCGGGGAGGATCGTCTGGGCCAGGTAGTCCATGGGGTGCATGTCGGGATTCTGGACGTAGTAGTCCGGATAGTAGGTGATGTTCTCCGGGTCGATCCAGCAGGTGCGCAGGGCACCGTTGGCATCCATCCGCCGGCCGTACCAGACCGGCTCGCCTTCCAGGCCGAGCAGCACGCACTGGTGCACATAGAAGGACCAGCCGTCATAGCCCGTCAGCCAGGCCATGTTGGAGGGGTCGCTGATGATCAGCACATCGATGCCTCGACTCGCCATCTCGGCGCGCACCTTCCAGAGGCGGCCGAGGTATTCCTCACGAGTGAACGGCAGGGAAACCTCAATCATGGAATCGCTCGTCAAACGATCACATCACCAAATCCGGCCACGTCCTCTCCTGGAGGCGGCCGGGGCGCAAGGGCGGACTCACCGGCCACGTCTGGGGCGTGTGAATTGTCATGACGTTTGCTAGCATGTGTCATGACAATTTCCGGTCAATGTCTCAACGCTGATACTAGCACCCCCGCTCGGCGACCGGTCAAAGGCTTTATTGCATCATGACAATTGATCTGACGCCCTACCTTTCGGATTCCGGGCCCAAGTACCTGGCCATCGCTCGCGCCCTCTCCGAGGCCATCCGTCAGGGCGACCTCACGCCGGGGACCCGACTGCCGCCCCATCGTCAGCTGGCCGAGATCCTCGACGTCAGCGTGCAGACCGTCTCCCGCGCCTATGCCCAGGCCGAGAAGATGGGCCTGGTGCAGGCCCGGGTGGGTAGCGGCACCTGGATCAATACCCTCGACGACGCCCGGGAGTCGGCCTACCTGCGCGGCCAGGAACCGCGCCATGAGAGTGCCCTGATCGACCTGTCCATCGCCCATCCGATCTGCCCGCCGGGCCATCACCTGCGCTTTCGCGAAACCCTGGCACGGCTCGCCGAGCAGGCCAGTCCCGAGGTGGTGACCGCCAATCGTCCCATCGCCGGCCTCTCCCACCATCGCGAGCGGGCCAGCGACTGGCTGAGCCAGCGACTCGGCGTGCCCGGCGAGCCCGAGGGCAGGGTGCTGTGCAACGGTGCCGCCCATGGCCTGATGCTGGCCATCTCCACGGTGGTCCAGCACGGCGACCTGGTGCTGACCGAAGCGCTCACCGACCACGGCCTGATCGCCCTGTCCCGTACCCTGGGCTTTCAGCTGCGCGGTGTGGCCATCGACGAGCGCGGCGTGGTCCCCGAGGCCCTGGATATCGCCTGCCGGCGCTTCAAGCCACGGGCCGTCTGCCTGACGCCCACCCAGCTCAACCCCACCGGCGCGACCATGGACGCCCCGCGACGCGACGCCGTGGCCCGGGTCCTCGAGCACCATGGCGTCTGGCTCATCGAGGATGATGTCCATGCCCTGCTGGAGCCGCCGGGCCTCACCCCACTCACCGCCCGCCTGCCCCACCTGAGCTTTCATGTCACCAGCCTGACCAAGGCTACCGTGCCCGGGGTGCGGGCCGGCTATCTCAGCGTGCCCCGGGGCCAGCTGCACCACACCCTGCCGCGGATGCGCGCCACCACCTGGATGGCCACCCCGCTGATCTTCGAGATCGCCGATGCCTGGATCGCCGATGATAGCCTGGAGGCCATGGCAGCGGAGCAGCGCCGCCTGCTCGCCGAGCGCCAGCGGCTGGCCGCGAGGCTGCTCGACGGCCATGAGCGCAGCGCCCGCCCCTCCAGCCTGCATGTCTGGCTCTCGCTGCCCCCGGCCTGGCGGGCGGAGGAACTCCAGCAGCAGGCCGAACAGGAGGGCGTGGCCATCACCACAGCGGTACCCTTCATGGTCGAGCAGACCCCGGCCCCGCGGCGGATCCGGCTCAGCCTCGGGGCAGAGCCCGATATCGGGCGCCTCGAGCAGGGCCTGGCCCGCCTCGCCGGACTGCTCGACGAAGCCCCGCCCCCCATGATGCAGCTCGTCTACTGAAGGAGGTCCCCATGCGTGTAATGGTCCATATCGACGCCGCCGAGGCCTGGCGCGAGGCCCTGGCCCGTCGCCTGCCCGAGGCCGAGATCATCACCAGTGCCGCGCCCCTCGCCGAGCGCCGCCGGGCCGACTACCTGGCGGCATGGAAGCCACCCGCCGAGCTGCTCGGCGAGCCGGAACACCTCAAGGGCATCGTCAACCTCGGCGCCGGCGTCGATGCCCTGCTGACCAATCCGGGACTGCCCCGCGGGGTGCCCATCGTCAAGCTTCGCGATGCCGGCATGGCCGGGCCCATCGGCGACTATGTGCGCTATGGCCTGCTGCACTTCCAGCGCGACTTCGATCGCTATGCGCGCCAGCAGTCGCGGGCCGAGTGGCACGAGCATCCGCTGGTCGACAAGGCCGACTGGCCGGTGGGCGTGCTCGGCCTCGGGGCCATCGGCGCCAGGGTAGCCGCCATGGTCGCGGCCGACGGCTTTCCGGTGCATGGCTGGAGTCGCTCCCCCAAGCGGCTTCCCGAGGTGACCTGCCATCACGGCGAGGCGGGCCTGATGGCATTGCTCGCCAGGGTGAGAAGCCTGGTGCTGCTGCTGCCGGATACTCCCGCCACCCGCGGGATCATCGACGCCAACGCCCTGGCGGCACTGCCCGAGGGGGCGAGCCTGATCAACCCCGGGCGCGGGTCGCTCATCGACGAGACCGCCCTGCTCGAGGCCCTGGGTGACGGCGACACGCAGGGCCGGTTGCGCGGCGCCCTGCTGGACGCCTTCCCGGAGGAACCGCTGCCTGTTACCAGCCCGCTGTGGCATCACCCGCGGGTGATCGTCACGCCGCACATGGCCGGCCCCACGCCGCTGGCCGCGGCCGTGGACCAGGTCGCCGACGCGCTGCGCGCCTTCGAGGCTGGAGAACCGGTGGACACCATCGACCCGGACGCCGGCTACTGACCGACGCGCCCTACACGAACGCCGACGCAGGGCGTAGGCTGAAGGATGACACTCACCGACCTCGACGGAGGTGTGCGATGCGTGCTCATCAGCTGGACTACGGCCCCCGGGACGCGCTGCTGGTGGTGGACATGCAGAACGACTTCTGCGAGGGCGGCGCCCTGGCAGTGGCCGGCGGCAACGCCCTGGTGGCCGGCATCAACGCCGAGATCGCCGCGGCCCACCGGGCCGGTGCCCTGGTGGTGGCCACCCGCGACTGGCATCCGGTGGATCATGTCAGCTTCGCCCATCGCGGTGGCCCCTGGCCGGTGCACTGCGTGCAGGACACCGAGGGCGCCGCCTTCCATCCCGACCTTCGGCTGCCGGCGGCGACCATCCGCGTCAGCAAGGCCACGGCCTTCGACGCCGACGCCTATTCGGGATTCGACGGCACCGGCCTGGCCGGCTACCTGCGCGACCGTGGCATCGGCCGGGTCATCGTCTGCGGCCTGGCCCTGGATGTCTGCGTCCGGGCCACCGTGCTGGACGCCCGCCGGGAGGGCTTCGACACGGTGCTGCTCGAGTCGTTGAGCGCGGCGGTGGATCCCGACAGCATGGCGGCGTGCCGGCGCGAGTTCGCCGACGCCGGCGCCGAGGTGCGCCCATGAGCCGGCCCACGCCCCTCCAGGTGGACGACGACGAGCTGGCGCTGCTCACCGACCTCTACCAGCTGACCATGACCCAGGCCTACTGGAAGGAGGCCATGGACGAGGTCGCCACCTTCAGCCTGTTCTTCCGCCGGTTGCCGCCCCAGCGGCGCTTCATGCTCGCCTGTGGCCAGCAGCATGCCGCCGAGGTGGCCAGCCGGCTGCGCTTCACCGACGGCGCCCTGGCCCGACTGGCCGCGGTCGATCAGTTCGAGACCGCCTTTCTCGACTGGCTGGCGAACTGGCGCTTCGAGGGCGATATCTGGACCCTGCCCGAGGGCACGCCGGTGTTCGCCAACGAGCCGCTGCTGGAGGTGGACGCGCCCATCGCCCAGGCCCAGCTGCTCGAGAGCCTGGTGATGAACCTGGTGCAGCTGGAGACGGTGCTCGCCTCCAAGGCGGTGCGCATCGTCACCGCGGCCCGGGGCCGGCCGGTGGTGGACTTCGGGATGCGCCGCATGCACGGCGTGGATGCCGCCGTCCGCGGGGTGCGGGCCTATCGTGCCGCCGGGCTCGCCGGCACCAGCAACGTCCTCGGCGGCCTGCGCCACGACCTCGCCCTGAACGGCACCATGGCCCACAGCTACGTGCTGGCGCATGACAGCGAACGGGAAGCCTTCCGCACCTTCGCCCGCCACTATCCTCAGACCACCCTGCTGGTGGACACCCACGACACCCTCGCCGGGGTGCGTCAGGTCATCGCCCTGATGCGCGATGAGCCAGAGGTGCGCATCGGCGCCGTGCGCCTGGACTCCGGCGATCTGGGCGAGCTGGCCAAAGGGGCCCGCGCCCTGCTCGACGAGGCCGGCCACCCGGAGGTGAAGATCGTCGCCAGCAGCGGCCTCGACGAACATGCCATCGCCGCACTGCTCGCGGACGGGGCCCCGATCGACGCCTTCGGCGTCGGCACGCAGATGGGGGTGGCGGCGGACGCCCCGGTCATCGACCTCTCCTACAAGCTGGTGGAGTATGCCGGCACGCCCCGGGTCAAGCACTCCACGGGCAAGATCAACCTGCCCGGACGCAAGCAGGTATATCGTCATCGGGACGCGGCCGGGCAGTTCAGCGGCGATGTCATCGCCCTGCGCGACGAGCCCATCGAGGATGGCCAGCCGCTGCTGCGACTGCTGGTGCAGGCCGGCCGGCTGGATGCGAACGAGATGGCCCGGGCGGATGACGCCAGGGAGCGGGTCGCGGACGCCCTTCACCGCTTGCCCGATCACCTCCGGCGCCTCGAGGAAGGAGGCAGCGGCTATCCGGTCGCCTTGAGCCAGGGACTCGAGCACCTGCAGTCGCGCTCCTGACCTCCCGTCCATCCGTAGACGCCGCCACGCCCCGAGGGGGCGTGGCGGCGTGATGTCGTCGGCGAGGGCGGCATGAACGCGTCATGCCTCCGTCGCTGTCTTACAGCGGCTGCTTGGTCGGACGAATGATCAGTTCGTTGACGTCGACGTCCGCCGGCTGCTCGATGGCGTAGACGATTGCCCGGGCGATGGCATCGGCATCGATGGCCATCTCGTAGAGCTCGTTCACGCCCTTGGCGGTCTCGGCGTCGCTGATGGTCTGAGTCAGCTCGGTGGACACGGCCCCTGGCGAGATGTTGGTGGAGCGGATCTCCTCGCCCCCTTCCTGGCGTATGCCCTCGGAAAGCGCCTTGACCGCGTACTTGGTGGCGCAATAGACGGCGGCGGAGGGGAAGACCACGTGGCCGGCCACGGAGGACAGGTTGATGATATGGCCGGCGTGCTGCTCGCGCATGGTCGGCAGCACGGAGGCGAGGCCGTAGAGCACCCCCTTGATGTTGACGTCGACCATCTGCTCCCACTCGTCGACCTTGAGCTGGTCGAGCGGCGACAGCGGCATCAGGCCGGCATTGTTGACCAGCACGTCGATGCGGCCATAGGCCTCCTTCGCGGCCTGTGCCAGGGCCTCGACCTGGTCGCGGTCGGTCACATCGGCAACGCGGTAGATTGCCTCGCCGCCCTGATCGACAATGGCGTCGCGCAGGGCCTGGAGGCGGTCCTCGCGGCGGGCGCCGAGAACCAGCTTGGCCCCGGCCTTGGCCAGACGATGGGCGGTAGCTTCGCCGAGGCCGCTGCTGGCGCCGGTGATGATGATGACCTTGTCCTGAATGCCTTGCTTGGCGGTGTCGTGCATTGCCATGGATACGTGTCCTCTGGCCGGGCCCGCCGCAGCGGCGGGCCGTGAATGAGAGCGTGTCGGTTCCCGAGGCCTAGTCGCGGGCCTCGAGGAACGGATAGTCGGTATAGCCGTGCTCGTCGCCGCCGTAGAAGGTGGCGTAGTCCGGCTCGTTGAGGGCCACCCCGCTGCGCAGCCGCTCGGGCAGGTCGGGATTGGCGATGAAGGGCCGTCCGAAGGTGACCAGGTCGGCACGCCCATCGGCGATGCGCTGGCGGGCTTCATCGGCGGTATAGGCACCGTTGCCGATATAGGCACCGGCGAATCGACCACGAATGGCATCGATCACCGCTTCCGGACGACCGGTCTCGTGGTTGCCCTGGAAGGAATCCTCGACCACCTCGATATAGGCGATGCCGATGCTGTCGAGGGCCTTGGCGAAGGCCCCGAAGGTGGCCACCGGATCCTCGTCGTGCATGGCATTGAAGCTGCCGGTGGGGCTGACACGCACGCCGACCCGAGCCTTGCCCCAGACGCCGACCACCGCCTCGACCACCTCCAGCGGCAGGCGCAGGCGATTGTCCAGCGAGCCGCCATAGGCGTCTTCCCGGGCATTGCTCCCGGACTTGAGAAACTGGTCGAGCAGGTAGCCATTGGCCGCATGGACTTCCACACCGTCGAAACCGGCCTCTCGGGCATTCTCCGCCGCCTGGCGATACTGTTCGACGATGCCGGGCAGCTCTCCGGCCTCGAGCGCCCGGGGCTGGGGCACGTCGACCATGCCCGAATCGGCACTGATGAAGGTCTTGGCGTCCTCGGGACGGATCGCCGAGGGCGCCACCGGCAATGCCTCGCCGGGCTGCAGGGCGGGATGCGATATCCGGCCCACGTGCCACAGCTGGGCATGGATGCGCCCGCCCGCGTCGTGCACGGCATCGGTCACGCGACGCCAGCCGGCGATCTGCTCGGCGCTGTGAATCCCCGGGGTGAAGGCATAGCCCTTGCCCTGAGGCGAGATCTGGGTGGCCTCGCTGAAGATCAGGCCGGCGCCGGCCCGCTGGCGGTAGTACTCGACGTTCATGGCCTGGGGCACGTCGCCGGGCTGCGCCGAGCGGGAGCGGGTCAACGGGGCCATCAGCACCCGGTGGGGCAACGCGAGCTCGCCCAGGGTGAAGGGCTGAAACAGCGGATCGTCGTGGCGGGTCATGTTGCGTCTCCTCGTTTTCTTGTAGACCGGTCTATTATTTTTAGACCGGTCTACTAGTTCTCGGGCGCTGAACTGTGTCTTTCCACCCGTGTCGGGGCTCAGCTCGGCCGCAGGCAGTCGAGCAGTACCGTCTCGAAGCGCTCCAGGGGAGCGACCGACTTGACGGTCTTGGCGCGAATCAGGGCGCCTTCCCAGCCCGACAGGATGAAGCTTGCCAACGCGTCGGGGTCGAGATCCGTGCGAATCTCGCTCCGTGTCTGGCCGTCACGCAGGCAATCGGCAAGCAGCCGCTCCCAGCCACTCAGCACCTGGTCGAGGCGGTCCCGAAAGCGCGCGCTGTGCCCGGACAGCTCCTGGCCCAGATTGCCGATCAGGCAGCCGCGGGCGTGGTCACAGTCGACCATGTCCGCCCGGCCCGCGGCGAAGTAGTGCTGCAGGCGCTGCAGGGCCGGCACGTCGCTGTCGGCGAGCATTGCCTCCAGGCGCGCCGTGTAGCCCTCGGCCGTGGCGTCGATGACCGCCAGGCCGAAGTCTTCCTTGCTGGAGAAGTAATGGTAGAAGGATCCCTTGGGCACGGCCGCCGCCTTGAGCACGGTGTTGATACCGGTGGCGTTGTAGCCATGCTCGGCGATGAGCGCCATGCCTGCCTGGATCAGTCTGTCACGGGTTGCCGATTGCTTCATGCCGGACACAATAGACCAGTCGGTCTAGGTCGTCAAACACGGCTCCCCGGGTCACGGCGACCCGGATCACGAGGGGGACCGGCCAGGGCTAGAGCAGCTCGTGGAAGCGGGCGAGCCAGGCCGGATGGGCCGGCCAGGCCGGGGCCGTGACCAGGCTGTCACTGACGATCGCCTGGTCGACCTCGAGCTCGGCAAAGTCGCCGCCGGCCAGATGGACCTCCGGGGCGCAGGCCGGATAGGCCGAGACCCGGAACCCCTCCAGGGAGACCGCCGCCGCCAGCAGCTGGGCCCCGTGGCAGATGGCGGCCACCGGCTTCTCGTGGTCGAAGAAGTGGCGCACCAGCTCCAGGACCCGCTCGTCAAGGCGCAGGTACTCGGGGGCACGCCCCCCCGGAATCACCAGGCCATCGTAGTCGCCGGGGGTGACCTCGGCGAAGGTGGCGTTGAGGACGAAGTTGTGGCCCGGCTTCTCGGAATAGGTCTGGTCGCCCTCGAAGTCGTGGATGGCGGTCCGGATACGGTCGCCCTCGCGCTTGTCGGGACACACCGCATCCACCTGGTGGCCCATGGCCTGGAGGGCCTGGAAGGGCACCATGATCTCGTAGTCCTCGACGAAGTCGCCGGCGATAAGTAGCAAGCTGGCCATGGGGATCTCCTTGTGGGTGGGAAGCAAAGCGGGGCCCCTGCCAGGGCAGCCTAGCCCGCCATCGATGAATCGGCCATGCCCGGCGGGAACCCGGGGCGGCACGCCGCGCTCTCAGGGCAGTCACCCCCTCGAGGGCATCGCCGTGCTCCTTCCCGCCCTGCGCCTCGTCGGCTGGCTGGCCCTGCTGTCGCTGGGCCTGCCCGCCCTGGCGGCGCCTCCGCCGCAGGCCTTCAGTGCCCGCTACCACCTGCAGGTGGACGGCTGGCCGGATGCCGACATCCGCCACCGCCTCAGCCATGACGGGGGCACCTGGCAGAGCGAGATGCGCACCGAGCTGCCCGGCGCCTGGGGGCGGGAGTGGGGACGCTTCCGGGTCGCCGAGGATCGGGTACGCGCCCTGCACTATGCCGCCGGCTACTCGCTGCTGGGGATCCAGCGGGGCTACTCGCTGGACCGGC
Source organism: Halomonas nitroreducens (assembly GCF_003966155.1). Classification (GTDB taxonomy): domain Bacteria; phylum Pseudomonadota; class Gammaproteobacteria; order Pseudomonadales; family Halomonadaceae; genus Halomonas; species Halomonas nitroreducens. The sequence continues at coordinate 256,516 of NZ_RXNS01000001.1, read as the reverse complement.
GGGAGCTGGGGGCCCTGCCCGACCGCCAGAGCGCGCTGGTCGCCCTCGCCCGCCGGGCCATCGGCGATGCCTGTTCCCGGGACTGCCCGCTGCACTATCGGGACCACCGGGGCCGCGAGGCGGTGCTGCGCTATCGGGTGCTGGGACGGGATGCCCTGTCCCTGCCGCTGGGCCGCTTCGAGCGGGTGCGGGTCGCCCTCACCGAGCCCGGCGAGGCCGGCAAGCGTCTGGTGCTGGACCTCGATGCGCGGCGTCCCGGCCTGCTGCTGGCGCTGGAGTACCATCGCGACGGGCAACGCCGCAGTCGTCTGACCCTGACCGCGCTGGCCGAGCCCTGAGCCGCCCTTCCGCCGCGGGCCAAAGATGCCTGGCAGCCGGTCGGATTCGACCGATCGTCACGAGCAAGACGGATTTCGAGACGAGTTTATCGATCTAATGAGGCAAATAGCACGCTATTTAACGAATCAGATCGAATGAAATCGGCCGAAAGCCCGGGTTTCGCAGTAGAGCAGCGTCAAGTCCGACAGGCTGCTAGAGTAGCCGGTTTTCGGGTCGCCGACGGCGCCCCTCTGGAGAAGGGACTCTCGCATGCTGACCGGTCTGCTGATCGTCTTGTTGCCCCTGGTCCTGGGCTATCTGGTCCGGGTCCGTCGGGCGGGGCCCATGGCCCTGATCAACCGTGGCGTGAACGCCTCGATCTACGTGATCCTGCTGTTGATGGGCATCGGGCTGGCCGGGCTCGATGACCTCGGCGGCCAGCTCTCGCGGATGGGCGGGCAGGCCCTGACCCTGCTCGGCGTGACCTCGGCCTGCAACCTCGCCGCGCTGGGCTGGCTGTCCCGCCGGCTGCGCCTGGCAGTGGACCCCTCGCGGGTGGTGGCCGACGCCCCCACCAGCAAGCTCGCCGCCATGGCCGGGTCGCTTTCGCTGGTCGGGGTCGTGCTGTTGGGGGTCGTGCTGGGCGTGGCGGCCGGTGGTCCCCTGGGCGAGAGCCTGTTTCCCTGGGCCGAACGACTGGCGGAGTGGGTACTCTATGCCCTGCTCGCACTGATCGGCTGCCAGCTGCGCAACTCCGGCATGCCGCTACGGCAGATCCTGCTCAACCGGTTCGGGCTGGCCATCGCCGTCACCCTGGCGGCGAGCTCGCTGGTCGGTGGCCTGCTTGCCGCTCCCCTGCTCGACCTGCCCTGGAACCAGGGCCTGGCCATGGCCGCCGGCTTCGGCTGGTACTCGCTGTCCGGCATCCTGATCGGCGACCAGCTCGGCCCGCTGCTGGGCGGCGTGGCCTTCTTCAACGACCTCGGCCGGGAGCTGCTGGCCTTCGTGCTGATCCCGCTGGTGATCCGCCGCCAGGCGGCGCTGGCCATCGGCTACGGCGGCGCCACGGCCATGGACTTCACCCTGCCGGTCATCCAGCAACACGGTGGCGTGACCTGCGTGCCGGTGGCGGTGGTCAGCGGGTTCATCCTCTCGCTGCTCTCGCCGCCGCTGATCCTCTTCCTGCTGACGCTGTAGGCCATGGGCACCCTGCCGCTCTCCAGGGGTCAGCCAGCAACACGGTGGCGTGACCTGCTTGCCGGTGGCGGTGGTCAGCGGGTTCATCCTCTCGCTGCTCTCGCCGCCGCTGATCCTCTTCCTGCTGACGCTGTAGGCCATGGGCACCCTGCCGTCGCTGATCCTCCAGTCTCCGGCTGGGCGTTCGCGCGGCCGTGCCGCCGGCAAGCAGCCCAGGCCGGACCGGCCGGCCACTGACGCCGTTCACCCTGCAGGCAAGGCTGCACACTCTCTGCACACTTCCTGCCCGATGCCTCCACGGCACTCACCGATGATAGGCTGTGGCATCTTGCCTTCATCACGCTAGCGGAGCCCTGCATGCGTCGACGACGCGTCTTCACCCCGGCCGTGTCCCGGCTCGGGATCAAGTTGTTCGTGATCATCCTGGTGGTCAACGTGGCCATCTCCGGACTGGTCTTCATCGCCGTGTCACGCAGCCTCGACCAGGGTTTCATCGAGTACCTGGACCGCACCCAGACCCGGCGGGCCGAGACCCTGGCCAAGGGCCTGGCCGACGAATGGGCCTGGCGCGGCGACTGGCAGTGGCTGCGCCAGTCACCGCGCACCTGGCATCACCTGGTGCGACGCCAACTGTGGCCGGGGGATGCCCCGCCACCGGAGGGCATCGAGCGGCGCCTGGGGGATCCCAAGGACTTCGTGCTCCATGATGCCGAGGGCCTGCCGGTGATCGGCCTGCCGCCGGACAACGACCTGGAGGCCGCAGAGCTGCGCTGGCTGCCGATCGTCAGCGAGGGCACCCGGGTCGGCACCCTGGGCTACCGGCCGCCCCAACAGCTGATGGCGCGCATGGACCGGATCTTCCTCTCCCAGCAACGCCGCAACCTGGCGATCATCGTCGGCGCCCTGGGGCTGGCCTCGCTGCTGCTGGCGGGCGGGCTGTCCTGGTGGCTGGGCCGCCGCACCCGGGGCATGACCCTGGCCACCCGGCGTCTTACCGAGGGCGACTACAGCACCCGCCTGGCCGAGCGTGGACGCGACGAGCTTTCCAGCCTGGCACGCGACTTCAACGTCCTGGCGGCCACCCTGGAGGCCAGCCGCGAGGCCCGCAGCCGCTGGGTCTCGGACATCGCTCACGAGCTGCGCACGCCGCTCGCGGTGCTGCGCGGCGAGATCGAGGCCATGCAGGACGGCATCCGTGCCCTGGACCTGGACAACCTGGGCTCGCTGGCCCAGGAGGTCGACCAGCTCGAGCGTCTGGTGGCCGACCTGCGGCTGCTGTCCCAGAGCGATGCCGGTGCCCTGGAGGTCCAGCTGGCGCCCCTGGATCTCGCCTCCAGCCTCGCCGGCCGCCTCGACGAGGCCTGCCCCTGGCTGGCCGATAGCGAGCTCGCGCTGGACAGCGAGATCGCGGGCCCCGCCTGGATCCGCGGCGACACCCAGCGGCTGCGCCAGCTGTGGACCAACCTGCTTGACAACACCTGTGCCTACACTCGTCCCCCGGGCCGCCTGAGAGTACGCCTCGCGGCCACCGACACGGGCTGGCAGGTGAGCTGGGAGGACAGCGCACCGGGGGTGCCCGAGGCCGAGCTGCCACGACTCACCGAACGCCTCTACCGGGTCGAGGGATCGCGCAGCCGGGCCAGCGGCGGCAGCGGCCTGGGGCTGTCCATCGCCATGGCCCTGGCCCGGGCCCACGGCGCCGAGATGGTCGCAAGCCCGTCGTCGCTCGGGGGGCTATGCTGGACGCTGACCTTCCCGGCCATCGCCGAACACCAACTCAGGGAGGATGACGCATGATTGCCCCGGACCCCGCGACCGACCGTGTCCTGATCGTCGAGGACGAACCCAAGATCGCCCGCCTGGTGGCGGATTACCTGGAGGGCAGCGGCTTCGACTGCCACCATATCGACCACGGCGACAAGGTCCTGCCCTGGCTCGAGGCCCAGGAGGCCCGCCCGGAACTGGTCCTGCTCGACCTGATGCTGCCGGGCACCGACGGCCTGACGCTGTGCCGGGAGATTCGCCAGCGCTGGCCGCGGGTGGCCATCATCATGCTCACCGCCCGGGTCGAGGAGGTCGACCGCCTGCTGGGCCTGGAACTCGGCGCGGACGACTACATCTGCAAGCCATTCAGCCCCCGGGAGGTGGTGGCCAGGGCCCGGGCCGTGCTGCGCCGCAGCCGCGCTGCCGAGGCCCCGGAGACGGCCGACGAGGCCAACACCCTGAGCCTGGACGAGGACGGCTGGCGGGCGCTGGCCGAGGGCCGGGACCTGGGACTGACGGCGGTGGAGTTCCAGCTGCTGCGGGTGATGATGCAGTCCCCCGGCCGCATCTTCTCCCGGGAACAGCTGATGGATCACATGTACCGCGATCACCGCATCGTCTCCGAGCGCACCGTGGACAGCCATATCAAGAAGCTGCGCAAGAAGATCGCCGAGGTCTGGCCCGAGCGCGAGATCATTCGCTCGGTCTACGGTGTGGGCTACAAGTACCAGCCGGAGGAGTGAGTCCCCTCGAGGGTGACGCCTGCGCCGCCCTGGCTTAAGCTGGTGATCGCACGGGCCGGCATTTCCCCCGCGGTCGGCGCGGGCCACCACCCGGGCCCGCCAGGCCCGCTCACCGAGACCCGCGCCGGATCAGGGAGGGCGCGCATGGCAGGCCAACGAGACCCCCAGCGCTTCTGGCGCGATCCGGCGCTGCCCTTCATGGAGGCACGCCGCGTCACCGACGGCCGCCGCGTCTGCTACGCGAGGCACAGCCACGCGACCTTCTCGATCGGTGCCATCACTGGAGGGCGCAGCACCTACTGGAACCAGGGGCATGAGGAGGGCGTCACCCCGGGCATGGTGGTGGTGATGAACCCCGAGGAAGTGCACGCCTGCAATCCCGTCGATGACCGCCCCTGGTCGTACGATATGCTCTATCTCGATATCGCCTGGCTGGCCGACCTCCAGCGAGAGCTCGGCGCGCCCGCCCACCTCGACCTCCAGATATACACCCAGTGCTCGAGCCGACACCCGGCCCTCTACCGCCGGCTGGTGGCTTTGTGTGACACCCTCTTCGCCCCCGATGCCACCCGTCTGGCCAGGGAGACCGAGGCCACCGCGCTGGTCGTCGAGATGCAGCATCGACTCGCACCGCGGATGCCGCCCCCCGGAGACCATCCCCTCGGGCTGCGCCGCGCGGCGGACTACATCGACGCCCACTGCACCGAGGCCATCGGCCTGGATGACATCTGCAACGCCGCCGGCCTGTCCCGCTCCTACCTGGTCCGGCGCTTCAAGGCCCACTACGGCTTGACGCCACACGCCTTCCTCACCAACCGGCGTATCCGGCTCGGTCGCCGCAAGCTGCGCGACGGACAGCCCATCGCCGAGGTCGCCGCGGACTGCGGCTTCGCCGATCAGGCGCATTTCCAACGCACCTTCAAGCGCCTGCAGGCGGCCACTCCGGGGCAGTACGCCACGAGTCACACCAACAAATAGAGCGCGCTCGCCGCCAGCAGCACCGCCATGCCGCGGTTGAAGCGGCGCACCCTCGCCGGTCGATCGAGGAAGCGCTTCAGAAAGGCGCCGAGATAGGCCCAGCAGCCGATCGATAGATAGCAGATCACGAAGTACAGGGCCGCGAACCATGCCACCAGGCCGAGATCACCGCCAGCAGCATAGGCTCCCATGCCAGCCATCGAGGCCAGCCAGGCCTTGGGATTGAGCCACTGCATGGTTGCGCCCATCAGCAGCGACGGTCCCTCCCCGGAGGCACTCCCCTCCAGGCGCCCGTCGTCCAGGGCGAGCCGGTAGGCCATGTACAGCAGGAAGGCCACCCCTGCCCAGCGCACCCCGTGCAGGATTCCAGGCCAGCGGGCCAGCAGTTCGTGAAGCCCCAGGCCGATCAATACCAGCAGCAGGGTGAAGCCGACAGTGGCGCCGGTGACGTGGCGCAGGCTGGCCCGGAAGCCATGCTGCGTTGCGGCGGTCAACGCCATCAGGTTAACCGGACCGGGGGACAGGGAAGCCGCCAGGGCGAAGGCCGCCATGGAAAGCGACAGGGACCAGGACATGAGGCACCTCCTTTGTGGTTGTCGGTCCTGGTCAGGCTAGGCGGCCCCGCTCACGGCGTATTGAACGGAATTGCCCTGACATTGCATGGGGTTTGCATCCGCTGTCCACGGCGCTTGCACGACGCCGGTCGAAACTGCAAGCGTCAACCCAATGACACAAGGAATGCCCACATGAAGACGATGCGCCTGACCCGCACGCTGTTCGCTCCCGCCCTGCTGGCCGCCGCCATTGCCCCCCTGGCGCTCTCCGCCAGCGCTGCTCCCGGTGAGGGCGAGCCCCATGGCAGGGGAGGATCGTCCCACGCCGAACAACGCGAGGCGCTCTTCGAGCGCGCCGGCCTCGACGCCGAGACGCGCGACGCCCTGGCCGAGGCCCGCGCCGAGCACCGCCAGGCACTGCAGGCGCTGAAGGCCGAGCACCGCGAGCGCCTCGAGGAGATCCTCGACGCCGACCAGCGCGCGGCCCTCGAGCAGGCCAAGCGCGAGATGCGCCGGGAATGGCGGGCCGAGCAGCGCCAGGCCCGCGCGGCACGCCTGGAGGCCCTGTTCGACGAGTGGCAGCTCGACGAGACGACCCACGAGACCCTCCGCGAGCAACGTGCCGCCTTCCATGCCGAGGCCCAGGCGCTGCGCGACCAGCCCTTCGACAGCCGCGAGGACCGCCGATCGGCCTGGCGGGAGCTCCGTGCCGAGTATCGCGAGACGCTCGCCGAGCAACTCGACGAGGAGCAGCTGCGCCGCCTGCGCGAGGCAATGCGGCCCGCTCACAAGGGCTCCGATGCGCACCATGGCGGCGACCGCCCGTCGCCCCCCGACGCCGGCTGAGGCCGCCCTCTCCGCCTACCAGGACGCCCGGCCCCGTGTCGGGCGTCCTCGTTTCTCCCGTCTCACTGGACTTCGAGATTCCCGCCGCGACAGGATGGCCGACTTGCAGGCCGCACGGGATGTGCGTATTTTATTTGAACGTTCATTTAAAAAAAGAGTCGCCCCAACGACAGGAGTCTCACCGAATGACGGATAACACCGCCCTTCCCGAACGACGGGATCGGATCAACCGCACGGTCTTCCACGGCAGCGTGGCGGGCATCGTGGTGTTCCTGGTCCTGACCATGACGTTCACCCAGGAGGCCGGCGCCTTCTTCGACGCCGGCCTGGCCTGGGTGAATGACACCTTCGGTTGGTACTACATGCTGGCCGCCGTGATCTATCTCGCCTTCGTGGTGGTAATCGGCTGCTCACGGGTCGGCTCGATCCGCCTCGGCCCCGACCACTCGCGCCCCGAGTTCTCGCTGGTGTCCTGGGCCTCGATGCTGTTCGCCGCCGGCATCGGCATCGACCTGCTGTTCTTCTGCGTGGCCGAACCGCTGTCCCACTACCTGACGCCACCGGACATGGCTCCGGAGAGTGCCGCGGCCATGCGCGCCGCCGTGCCCCAGACCTTCCTCCACTGGGGGCTCTCCGGCTGGGGCATGTACGTGCTGATGGGCATGGCGTTGGCCTATTTCAGCTATCGCCATCGCCTGCCGCTGGCCATCCGCAGCGCCCTCTTCCCGCTGCTCGGCAAGCGCATCAACGGCCCCATCGGCAACGCCGTGGACATCACCGCGGTGATCTCCACCGTGTTCGGCATCGCCACCAGCCTCGGCATCGGCGTGATGCAGCTGAACTACGGCCTGACCTTCATGTTCGGCGTCCCCGAGAGCCTCGCCACTCAGGTGGTGCTGATCGTGCTGGTGGTGATACTGGCGACCATCTCGGTGGTCACCGGCGTCGAGAAGGGCATCCGCCGGCTGTCCGAGTTCAACATGGGGCTGGCCGCCGCCCTGCTGCTGTTCGTGCTCTTCCAGGGGGATACCCTGCACCTGCTCGATGCCCTGGTGCTCAACGCCGGGGACTACTTCAGCAACTTCGTCGGCTCGAGCTTCGACACCTATGCCTTCGCCGGGGCGGATGCCCAGCAGTGGAAGGGCTGGTGGACCATCTTCTTCTGGGGCTGGTGGATCGCCTGGACGCCCTTTGTCGGCCTGTTCCTGGCACGTATCTCCCGCGGCCGGACCATTCGCGAATTCGTCATCGGCGCCCTGCTGATCCCGCTGGGCTTCATGATGGCCTGGATGTCGATCTTCGGTAACAGCGGCATCGAGATGGTCGCCAACCAGGGGCTCGCCGAGCTGGGCGAGCAGGCCCTCAACGCGCCCCAGACCACCATCTACACCTTCCTCGAGCAGTACCCCTACATCGGCATCACCGCCTCGGTGGTCACCATCCTGGGCATCGTGTTCTTCGTCACCTCCGCCGACTCCGGCGCCCTGGTGCTGGCGAACTTCACCTCGATCCTGTCGGACGTGAACCACGACGCGCCGATCCGCCTGCGCATCTTCTGGTCCATGGCCATCGGCCTGGTCACCGTGGCCCTGCTGATGGCCGGCGGCCTGTCGGCGCTGCAAAGCGCCGTGGTGATCACCGCCCTGCCCTTCTCGCTGGTGATCTTCGCGATCATGGCGGGCATGACCCGGGCGCTGAAGCTGGAAAGCAAGAAGGCCGACGCCCGCCGCCAGGTCAGCGGCACCGCGCCGGGCGGCGACTGGCGTGAGCGCCTCGACCGGGCGCTGGACACGTCGACCCGGGCCGGCGCCGCCGCCACCGTGGAGCACGCCATCCAACCGGCCCTGCGCCAGTTCGCCGAGGAGCTCGAGAGTCGCGGCCAGCCGGCCACGGTGACCGAGGAGGCGGTCGAGGGCGAGCCGCTGCCGCAGCTCACCCTGCAGGCAGACTTCGACGACGCCCACGGCTTCGTCTACCAGGTCCGTGCCCACCGCCTGCGTACCCCGAGCTTCCTGCCGGCGGATGACGACTACTATGTGCGCCTCGACGTCTACCTGACCGAAGGGGGCGCGGACAAGGACCTCAACGGCTACACCCGGGGGCAGGTGCTCGGCGACGTGCTCTCCGAGTACGAGCGCCACCTGCACTTCCTGGCCCTGGCCGGCGAGGGCGGCGCCAATGTCCAGGCGATGCCGGGGTCGGTGGGCGAGCCGCCCCAGGACCTCAGTCCGGCCTGAAACGCGCCCAACGCCTGAACGCGAGCGGCGACCCCACGGGGTCGCCGCTTTCGTGTGCGCCATAAGGGAGCAGCGACATAGCGATGGATCTGACCCATAGTGAAGGGAGCCGGCGGCCGCCGGCCTCTTGGAAGGGATCAGCCATGCACACCCGCGTCGCCGTCATTCAAGCCCCTCCGTGCCTGCTCGACCGTGACGCCAGCCTGGAGGAGGCCATCGCCCTGACCGATGAGGCCGCCGCCTCGGGAGCCGGCCTGCTGGTCTTTCCCGAGGCCTACCTGCCCGGCTACCCCACCTGGATCTGGCGCCTGCGGCCGGGGGGCGACATGGCCCTGTCCGGCGAGATCCATGCCCGCCTGTGGGACAACGCCATCGACCTTGAGCAGGATCATCTGCGTCCCCTTCGGGAGGCCGCGGCGCGTAACGCCGTGACGCTGGTGATCGGCCTGCATGAGCGGGACGGCCGCTACAGTGGCACCACCCTGTACAACAGCGTGGTGGTGATCGGACCCGACGGCACCCTGCTCAACCGTCATCGCAAACTCATGCCAACCAACCCGGAGCGCATGGTCTGGGGCCAGGGCGACGCCAGCGGACTGAGGGTCGTGGAGACCCCCGCCGGGCGCCTCGGCACCCTGATCTGCTGGGAATGCTACATGCCGCTGGCCCGTTTCGCGCTCTATGCCCAGGGGATGGAGCTGTTCATCAACCCGACCTGGGACGCCGGCGAGACGCGCCTGGCCAGCCTGCGGCATATCGCCCGGGAGGGCGGCTGCTGGGTCATCGCCACGGCGACCGCCATGCAGGGGAGCGACATTCCCGAGACCTTTCCCGAGCGCGACCGGCTGTTCTCGCCGGACGAGTGGATCAATCCAGGAGACGCCACCGTGGTCGCCCCTGGCGGGGAGGTGGTCGCCGGCCCACTGCACCGGCAGACGGGCATCCTCTATGCCGACATCGATGCCGCGGCGGCACGACGGGCGCGACGCACCCTGGACGTGGGCGGCCACTACGGCCGACCCGACCTCTTCTCGTTGAGCGTGGACCGGCATCCCCGCGTGCCGGCTCACTTCAATGACTGACCGGGCCCGGCGGCCACGCCGCCACCCGGCGGATGGTCTATAACTGTACCCAGTACCCAGGCCATGACAGCCGGAGATAGCGTCATGCAACAGGACCCCGAACCGCCGGGTGGTACGCGCCTGGTCGAAGTACCGGTCAGCCTGCTCGAGAACGGCATGTACATCGCCGCCCTCGATCGGCCCTGGATGGTCCCGCCACACCTGTTGAAACGGGGCCGTTCAGACCTGCGTCGACTGCGCAGCTACTGCCGCTCGGTGTACGTCGACCCGCAGCGCTCCCAACCGCAGGTGCAGGCGATCCTGTCGGCGCTGCAGACCCCTCCGGACCTCAGCGAGATCGCGCCCATGCCCGCCGAGGAGCGACGCAGCCCGGCAGTCACGTCCAGCGACCCCCGCGAGATGCATCACGCCGAGCAGCTGTATACCAAGACCCAGCGCACGCTGCAGCGCCTGATGCGCGACGAGCATGACTGGTATCGCCGCCTGCCCACGCTGCAGCGGGAAATCGGCCGACTCATCGCCTCGCTGGAGGTGGTCCCCGATACCCTGGTCTGGCTGACGCGCCTCAAGCACCGGGGTGCCTATCGGATGGAGCACGGCCTCAACGTCGCCATCCTTGCCATCGCCTTCGGCCAGCACCTGGGCCACGAGCGCTCACGGCTCGAGGCACTGGGGCTCGCCGGGCTGTTGCACGACGTGGGCAAGATGCGCCTCGACCAGGCGATATTGGACAAGCCCGGCCCGCTCACCGAGGAGGAGTTCGCCCACGTCCAGAGCCACGTGCTGCGGGGCTACGCCATGCTCGAGCATGACCCGCACCTCCCCACGGCGGTCAAGATCGCCTGCCGGGACTACCACGAGCGCCTCGACGGCAGTGGATACCCCCGCGGCAAGCCGGCTCGAGGCATCGGTGAGGCCGCGCGAATCCTCGCCATCGTCGATACCTACGACGCCATCACCAGCGACCGCGTCTACAGCCCGGCTCGGCCGGCGACCGAGGCGCTGGGCATCCTCCACCAGGGCCGTCGACACCTCTTCGATGGGCGGCTGGTCGACCGCTTCATCGACTGGATCGGGCTCTACCCCCTCGGCACCCTGGTCGAACTCAACAACGGCATGGTCGGCATCGTGGTCGCGCAGGTGCCCGACCAGCCGCTGCGTCCGCAGGTACTGGTCAAGCTCGACGAACGCAAGGCGGCCATCCCCGGGAAGCGGGTCGACCTCGCCGAGCCGGCCCTCGGCGGGTTCCGGCTGTCGGTGGACAAGGCGCTCCCCCCGGGCGCCTACGGGGTTCAGCTGGACACCCTGCCGATGCCCGATGGCTGACGCCTCTCGCCCGGGCCCATGTCTGGGGACACCGCCTCGCGTTGTCGCCCTGCAGCGGTTACCCTGATGCCCCCTGTCAGGAGACGGCCATGAGTGACACCCCGCCCCTCACCGACCCGCGGCGCATCACCTACTACCACGCCCACCTCTACTACGAGGATGCGGCGGGGCTGGCCGAGGCCCGTCGCGTGGCCGAGGCCGCCGCCGAGCGCTTCGCGATCCGGGTGGGGCGCTTCCACGAGCAACCGGTGGGTCCCCACCCCCTGTGGAGCTGCCAGCTCACCTTTGCCACCGAGCTGTTCGGCGAGGTCGTGCCCTGGCTGGCCCTCAACCGCGGCTCGCTGGATGTCTTCGTCCACGTCGGTACCGGCGACGACCGCTTCGACCATACCCAGGGGGTGATGTGGCTGGGACACAGCCATCCGCTCGACCTGAGCCTCTTCAGCGACGACCACTGACCAAGCTATCGCCCATGCGCTTCCCCTTACCCACCGGCCCTGTACGCCGACTGGCCCTGCCCCTTGCCGCCTTGCTGCTCGCCGGCTGCGACGGCGGCAACGAGGTCGGCGACGTCTCCCTGGGCCTGTTCACCACCAAGGACATCAAGATCGAGAGCCTCAGTGACCCCAAGGTCCCCGGGGTGACCTGCCATCTCAGCAACATCGACGCCGACCTGGACCTGGCCGACCCTTCCGACACCAGCCTCGCCTGTCGCCAGACCGGCCCCATCACCGCCGAGATGCTCGCCGACATCGACACCTCGGCAGACGGCGAGCTGCTCTACCGGCGCTCCCAGAGCGTCCTGTTCAAGAGCCTCAAGCTGCGGCGGATCTATGATGCCGAGAGCCAGACCCTGCTGTACCTGGCTTACAGCACCAAGGAGACCAGCGGCAGCTTCAAGCACGCGCTGAGTAGCGTGCCGCTGTGGGGCACCCTGGCCTGGCAGAAACCGGGATCGCCGTAGCCCCTGCAACGAAGGGCGTCGCCAGGGCCCCGGCGGTGCCTAGACTACACTGATGATCACATACCGCTTGTCGAGCGAGATGCCCATGAGTCACCGCTTCATCGAGGTCGTCAGCGACTACCCCTCCAACGAGGAGGAGTTCGTCCTGCTGCTGCATCTCGACCAGATCGCCCAGATCCGCCCCGAGATCGAGGCGGAGAACGAACCCCGCCACGAGCCAGTGGCCGTGGTCACCCTGGCCAATGGCGAGATGCTGGTCCTCAAGAACAGCTTCAAGAGCGTGGTCAAGCGGCTCACCGAGGCCAAGATGGTAATGCGTCCCTGAGGCCCCCACCGGCTCCGCCATATGCAAAAGGGGATGGCAACTGCCATCCCCGGTGACGTGCTGGCCGGCCTCGATCAGCGCATGTCGAGCACCACGCGCCCCTCGATCTTGCCATCGATCATGCGCTGAAGGACATCGTTGATGTTTTCCAGTCGGTCGCTCGATACCGTGGCCTTGACCTTGCCCTCGCCGGCGAAGTCGAGCGCCTCCTGCAAGTCCAGGCGACTGCCGACGATGGAGCCGCGCACGGTGATGCCGTTGAGCACGGTGTCGAAGATCGGCAGCGGGAAGTCGCCCGGCGGCAGGCCGTTGAGCGAAATGGTGCCGCCGCGACGCACCATCCCCTGGGCCTGCTCGAAGGCCTTGGGTGAGACCGCGGTGACCAGCACGCCGTGAGCGCCACCGATCTCGCGCTTGAGATAGGCGGCCGGGTCGGTGGTCATGGCATTGACGGTGACCGTGGCCCCAAGCCGCTCGGCCAGGGCCAACTTGGCGTCGTCGATGTCCACCGCGGCGACGTTGAGCCCCATGGCGCGGGCGTACTGCACCGCCATGTGGCCGAGCCCGCCGATGCCGGAGATCACCACCCACTGGCCGGGGCGGGTGTCGGTCATCTTGAGCCCCTTGTAAACGGTGACTCCGGCGCAGAGTACCGGCGCGATCTCCAGGAAGTCGACCTTGCCCGGCAGGCGGCCCACGTAGCCGGCATCGGCCAGGGTGTAGCCGGCGAAGCCGCCGTTCACCGAGTAGCCGGTGTTCTGCTGGGACTCGCACAGGGTTTCCCAGCCCCCCAGGCAGTGCTCGCAGTGGCCGCAGGCGGAATACAGCCAGGGCACCCCAACCCGGTCGCCCTCCTTGAGATGGGTCACCCCCTCGCCCACGGCGGCGACATGGCCGACGCCCTCGTGTCCGGGGATGAAGGGCGGCTCGGGCTTGATTGGCCAGTCGCCATGGGCCGCGTGAAGATCGGTATGGCAGACCCCGGAAGCGGCTACCTTCACCAGTATCTCGCCACGCCCCGGGCGGGGCACCTCGACCTCTTCCAGGCTCAGCGGTTCACCGAAGGACCGCACCACGGCGGCTTGCATCGTCTTGTCCATCGTTGCTGCTCCTAACCGTTGCGTTGGCAGGCACCGGCATCGCCTGTGGCGATACCGGGCATCGACTCGTCAGGGGACATGCCCCGGGCGCGTGCCCGGGGAAAGGCTTCAGAAGAAGCCGAGGGGATTGGTGTCATAGCTGACCAGCAGGTTCTTGGTCTGCTGGTAGTGCTCGAGAGCCACCTTGTGGGTCTCGCGGCCCACGCCGGACTTCTTGTAGCCCCCGAAGGCGGCATGCGCCGGATACTGGTGGTAGCAGTTGGTCCAGACCCGGCCGGCCTGGATACCGCGTCCCATGCGGAAGGCCACGTTCATGTCGCGGCTCCATACCCCGGCGCCGAGGCCAAACTCGGTGTCGTTGGCGATGGCCAGCGCCTCGGCCTCGTCCTTGAAGGTGGTCACCGCCACCACCGGGCCGAAGATCTCCTCCTGGAAGACGCGCATCTTGTTGTGGCCCTTGAGAAGCGTGGGCTGGATATAGAAGCCCTTGTCATAGGCGGGGTCGAAGCTCTCCTTGTCGCCACCGGTGAGGAACTCGGCGCCCTCCTCCCGGGCGACGTCCATGTAGGACATGATCTTGTCGAACTGTTCCCGGGAGGCCTGGGCGCCGACCTGGACATCGGTGTCCAGCGGATTGCCGCGCGTGATGGTCGTCACCTTTTCCATGACCTTGGCCATGAAGGGATCAAAGATGTCTTCCTGGATCAACGCTCGGCTCGGGCAGGTGCACACCTCGCCCTGGTTGAAGAAGGCCAGTACCAGGCCCTCGGCGGCCTTGTCGATGAACTCCGGCTCGGCGTCCATGATGTCGGCGAAGTAGATGTTCGGCGACTTGCCGCCCAGTTCCACGGTGGAGGGAATGATGTTGTCGGCGGCGCACTTGAGGATGTGTGAGCCCACCGGGGTCGAGCCGGTGAAGGCGATCTTGGCGATCCGCGTGCTGGTAGCGAGGGCCTGGCCGGCCTCCGCGCCGTAGCCGTTGACCACATTGACCACGCCGGGCGGCAGCAGATCGCCGACCAGTTCCATGACCTTGAGGATCGACACCGGGGTCTGCTCGGCGGGCTTGAGTACCACGCAGTTGCCAGCCGCCAGTGCCGGGGCAAGCTTCCAGACGGCCATCAGGATGGGGAAGTTCCACGGAATGATCTGGCCCACCACGCCCAGCGGCTCGTGGAAGTGATAGGACACGGTATTGGCGTCGATGTCCGCCGCGGTGCCCTCCTGGGCACGGATGCAGCCGGCGAAGTAGCGGAAGTGATCCACGGCCAGGGGGATATCGGCGTTCAGGGTCTCGCGTACCGCCTTGCCGTTGTCCCAGGTCTCGGCGACGGCGAGCATCTCCAGGTTGGCCTCGATGCGGTCGGCGACCTTGAGCAGCAGGTTGGCCCGCTCGGTGGCCGAGGTCCGGCCCCAGGCCGCCGCGGCCGCATGGGCGGCGTCCAGCGCCTTGTCGATGTCCTCCGCGGTGGAGCGGGGAATCTCGCAGAACACCTCGCCGTTGACCGGGCTGACGTTGTCGAAGTACTGCCCCTTGACCGGCGCGACGAATTCCCCGCCGATGTAGTTGCCGTAACGGGGCGCGAAGGACACCGGGGAATCGGGGCTACCGGGGTTGGCGTAGATCATGGTGCATACTCCTGCCTGTCGGGATCTCTGGGAGCCCCGCCCGGCCCACGAGGGCGGGCCGGGCGGGACGCATGTATTAGAGGGTAGTGAATTCTGCGCGTTCGCCCATCCTGCCTTGGAGGCAACGGATGGGGGTCGTTGGTCGTAGTTCCCGGGCCCCACCCGGCGGCCCCGCAGGAACGCCGGCGCGAGGCCGAGCGGGAAGTGCCAGGAGGCGCGGGGCGGGGAAGGCCCCGCCCCGGGGGACGAGGGGATGGCTCAGGAGGAGGAGTCGAGGTCGCGGCGGACCTGGACCACCAGGCGCTGGACCGCATTGTTGGCGACCCCCTTGAGGTTCCACTGGGGCTCCAGCGGCTGCGCGTTGCCGGCCGCGTCCGTGGCCCGACAAAGCAGCTCGTGGCGGCCCTCGCCGGCCTCCCAGTCCAGCGACCACGCCTGCCAGGCATGGGGCGCCGCCGGTGGCTCGAGCGCGGCCAGCTGCCAATGCTGGCCTGCATCCGTGCTGACCTCGACACGGATGATGCCGCCCCAGCCCGACCAGGCCCGACCCTGCAGCCGCTGGTGGCCGAGGGACAGCAGGCGCTCGCGGGTCTCGAATACCGGTATGCCCGGCGGCACCATCAGGGCGCGGGGATACATGCGGGTCAGCTGGACCCCCGGGTCATCCTCGTCCCGGGCGATGCGGTAGAAGACGTTCTGCTGGTAGCCCCAGAACGGCTGGTCGAGCACCGTGATGCGGTGCAGCCATTTCACCTGGGTCATGCCGTACCAGCCGGGCACGATCAGCCGCAGCGGGAAGCCATGCTGGGGTGGCAGGGGCACCCCGTTCATCTCGTAGGCCAGCAGCACCTCGGGGCGCAGGCTATCGGCGGCGGAAAGGGCGCGCTGGTACCACTGGACGATCTCGCCCTGTTCGCCGCGATCGAGCCCAGTGAAGAGCACCTCCCGAGCCTCGTCGAGCAGCCCGGCCTCCTGGAGCAGCGGCCCCAGCGGGGTCCCGGTCCATTCGCCGGTGCCGACGGCCTCGTCGAGCCATGGCTGGCTGCGGGGGCGGGGTGTCAGGCGCGCCCGACCGTTGCCGGCGCACTCCAGGGTCACCTGCTGGCTGACCCGAGGACGCGAGCGAACCTCCTCCAGCGACAGGCAAAGCGCGCGTGCGACACGGCCGTCGACCTCGAGCCGCCACGCCTCGGGGTCGACCCGAGGAGTATCGAAGTGGGTGAGCACGTAGTGCATGCCCACAGGCGTGGTCGTGTAGGCGAGCGCCTCGAGGGGCATGCCGTGATTGCGGGTCGCCGACTGCAGTTCTTCGAGAGTAAAGTCCGTGGTCATGCCGCCCTCCCGTCTGACGAGGTACGGCCGCAGGGATCGTGGCTACGGTCGAGGTGGGTTGCCTTGAGTATAGCGTGCCGCTGCCCTGCGTCCCCATGGCAGGGGCCAGGCGGCTGCCTCCTGGTCAGCGGGTGCCGGAGGCGCACGCCTGGCAGCCAGCTCGGCATGTACCGCGCCTCGCCCCGACGGAAGTCGTAGTTCTCCCTGCACCGATTGGCGTCATCATGGGGCGGGGCGCTGGATTCTCCCGCCCCGCGGAGGGCCGCCGCCCGGGACAGGGCCGATCGAGGCCGCCGCACGACGCCGCATGGGCACGATGGCGACGCCGATTGACGACCACGACAAGGCCATAGCCATGTACAAGCTACTGATCGCCGACGACCACCCCCTCTTCCGCGAGGCCATCGGCCGGGTCATCCGCGACGGTTTCGATGCCGCCGAGGTGCTCGAGACCCAGGATCTCGAGTCGACCCTGGCGATGACCATCGAGCACGACGACCTGGACCTGATCCTGCTCGACCTCAACATGCCCGGCATGCATGGCCTGGGGGGACTGCTGCGGTTGCGCAACGAGGCCCCGACGATTCCGGTGGTGATCATCTCCGCCGAGGAGGACAAGCAGGTCATCCTGCAGGCCGTGACCTATGGTGCGGTGGGATTCATCACCAAGTCGTCGCCCCGCGAGCAGATGACCAAGGCGATCACGCAGATTCTCGATGGCAACATCTACCTGCCCTCGGACATCATGCGGGCCGCCGGCACCGCGCCGGCCCGCGGCGCCGAGACGGGGATCAGCCCACGGCAGCTCGAGACCCTGACCCGCAAGCAGCTGCAGGTGCTGGAGCGCATGACCCGCGGCGAGTCCAACAAGATGATCGCCTACCACCTGAACATCGCCGAGACCACGGTCAAGGCCCATGTCTCGGCGATCCTGCGCAAGCTCGGCGTTCACAACCGGGTGCAGGCAATCCTCTCGGCCGGCGACATCGACTTCAGCGCCTACCTCGGGCGCTGACCGCTCCCCTGATAGCGTCGTCGTGGCCGATGGCTCATCCCGTCCCGGCCAGCAACTGCGCCAGTACCATGCGCAGCTTGAGCGGCTTCACCGGCTTGTGCAGCAAGCTGTAGCCCCGCTCACGCAGTTCTCGCCTGAGCTCGCGGCTATGGTTGGCGGTGATCACCACCACCGGCAGCGGAGCCCGGCGGCCGGCATTGAGTCGTTCGGCCAGCGCCACGCCGGTGTCCCCCCCGTCCAGGTGGTAGTCGACGACCAGCACATCCGCCGGGGCGGTGGCGGGGTCGAGCTGGGCGACCAGGGCCGCTTCGCTCTCGGCGACCCGGACGCGACATCCCCAGCGACCGAGCAGCAGGCGCATCGCCTTGCAGATGTCGGTGTCATTGTCGACTACCCAGATGCGCCGATCCCGCAGGGCCAGCTGGCCAACCGGCGGCGGCTCCGGCACCAGGGAGCCGGGCGGGGCAGCCTGGCCGTGGGGCAGCAGGATGCTGAACCGCGAGCCGCGTCCGGCAATCGAGGCCACGCCCAGCGGATGATCGAGCATGCGGGCGATCTTGTCGGCGATGGCCAGGCCCAGCCCCAGACCACGATCCTGGCGCTTGCCGACGGCCTGGGAACGGCGGAACTCCTGGAAGATCGCCCCCAGCTCGGCCTCCTCGATGCCCATGCCCGTGTCGACCACCTGGACCTCCAGGCCATCGGGACGATGCCGGCAGCCAAGCAGGATACGCCCCGACGCCGTATAGCGAATGGCGTTGGTCAGGAAGTTGCGCACCACCCGGGACAGCAGCTGGATATCGCTGCGTACCACGGCGCCGCTCGGCACATAGTGCAGCGCCAGGCCCTCGTTGGCGGCCACCTGGCGGTACTCCCGGGCCAGGCCGTCGAGGAGCTCGGCCACCGGGAAAGCGGCGATGTCCGGGGTCACGACCCCGGCATCGAGCTTGGAGATATCGACCAGGGTGCCGAGCAGCGTCTCGACGTCCTTCAACGAGCGACCGATCTGCTCGATCAGCTCCCGTCCGTCCACCGGCACCTCGTGCTCGCCGAGGGCTCCGGTGAACAGGCGCGCGGCGTTGAGCGGCTGCAGCAGGTCGTGACTGACCGCCGCCAGGAACTTGGTCTTCGAGAGATTGGCCGCCTCGGCCTCGGCCTTGGCCTCGCGCAGGCGCTGCTCGACGGCGGCACGTTCGGCGATCTCCCCGCGCAGCTGGGTATTCACCCGGGTGAGCTGGGTGGTGCGCTCGCGGACCCGCTGCTCGAGGTTCTGGTAGGCCTGGTGCAAGGCTTCCGCGGAACGCCGCCGCTCGGTGATGTCGCGAATCAACACGAAAAGCCCGAGGACCTCGCCGTCCTCGCCGACGTGGGGCACGTAGCTCCGCAACAGCACCCGTTCCTGGCCGCCGGCGCCCTGCTCGGGGAACTCGAAGGAGACGCTCTCCCCGTCAAGCGCCCGCTCCAGGTAGGGCGCCAGACGCGCGCAATGCTCGGCGCTGTGCAGGGCCGTGAGCTCGCCGCCGAGCAGCAGATCCCGCGGCCAGCCGTACCACTCCTCGTAGACGCGATTGGTGAACACGTAGCGCAGATCGCGATCGAGGTAGGCGATCATCGCCGGCACCTCGTCGGTGATGGTGCGGATCCAGCGCTCGCGTTCCCGCAGGACCTCGGCATGGCGGATGCGTTCGGTGACGTCGGTGTAGGTCAGCACCTGGCCACCGCCGGGCATGGCATGACCGCGCACCTCCACCACCCGGCCATCGGGCAGCTGTCGCTCGCAGGGGGCGGTCACTCCCCGGGCATCGCCGGCAACGATCAAGGCGCTGCGCCCGGCCAGGGCCGCCAGATCGTGGGGCACCGCGAGGGAAGCGAGCCCGGTCAGGGTCCGGAAACGCTGGTTGCACATCTCCAGCTGGCCGGCGGCGCCGATCACCGCCACGCCCTGGGACAGGCTGTCGAGGGTGACCTGCTGGAGGCGACTCTTCTGCGCCAGGGCATGCTCGCGGCGGGCATGCTCCTGGCGCTTGAGCGCGGTGATGTCGACGAAAAGCATGACCCGGCCTCCCCCCCGCGTGGGCCGCTGGTGCACCTGGACCCAGCGGTCGTCATGCAGGCGATAGAGGGTGCGACGGTCGCCGTGTCCCGATTCCTCGCTGCGCACCAGACCCGATGCCAGCGCCTGGCGACGCAGCTCCTGCATATGCATGCCGCTGGCGATGCGGATTCCCGCCGGGCGCCAGAAGTCGGCGAAGCGGCTGTTGAAGCGCTGGATGCGCTGGTCGGCATCGAACAGCACGAAGGCATCGGTGATGCTCTCGATGGCGTCGACCAGGTGCTGGCCGGCGGTCTCGGCCCGCTCCCGGGCCTCGACCAGCAAGCGGTTGCTGGCGCGCAGCTCGTGCATCGCCTGGTTGAGCTCCTGGGTCCGCTCGCGGACCTGCTCGGCGAGCAGCGCGGCATGTTCGAAGGCCGCATAGGGGGCGCTGCGTGGCAGGTTGCTGGCCTCGACGCGCTCGATCAGGGCCGCGTTGATGCGCTTGAGCTTGGCGACCTCGCGCTCCAGGGCCCGCTCGCGAACGCCGGCGTCAGGTGCGGCGGCGGCCATGGCCGATGACCACTCCGGTGAAGGTCTGGTTGAGGTGCAGCCCATTGCATTGCTCTCCGTAGGTATTGAACCCCACCACGCGATAGCGGCTCAGCAGCCGGGAGGCGGCGTCGCTCAGGCCGTCCAGGTCGATCTCCAGGCGACGCAGGAAGCAGTCGCAGCCGATCACCAGCTGCGGCGGCCCCTGCCGCGCGACGATATCGTCGAACACCCGTTGCAGGTCGTCGAGCAGCGGCGCGGCGGCCATGGCCGTGAGCACGATGCCGTTCTCCACGGCGCAATAGAAGCTCAGGCTGAGGTCGTCGTTGACGCGCTGGATCGAGCGCACATAGGTCCGGTCGTGCAGCCGCACGGCCAGTGGATGGCGGGCGAAGACCTCCTCGTCGAGATCCGCCACCGCACAGCCCACCAGCCGGGCATACTCCTCGGCGGCAGGCTCGGCGTTGAGCTCGATCACGCGACGTTGCTCGCGGTCGGCGGCGGTCACCACCAGCTTGTCGTCCAGCGGGCGCAGGTGGTGAGTGGTGAACACCTCGAAGTCGAGGACGGTGGTAACCATCACCACCACCGCCGCCCCGCCACGAAAGCGGCCCTCACCGTAGACATGGGTGCCGGCGAGGCGGTTGTCGTCCCCGGCGCTGCCGCCGAAATGGGGAATGCTGCCGAGCGCGGCATTGAGGGTCGCCAGCACCTGTTCCTCGCTGGCCGAGAGGCCATCGAGCAGGGTCAGGGCGAAGCTATGGCCCTTGATGGGGGCGATCGCCGCCTGACGGCAGCGGTCAAGCAGCCGGTCGCTCAGCCGCTGGGCGTCGAGCAGCGAGACACCGTCGAGATCCTCGATCAGTGCATGGGCGAAGGCGAAGTAGCGTTGATCGAAGCCGATGGCGGTGATGCCCCCACGGCCATACCCATCCTCGCCGATCTCGCCGGCGGTGGTGCAGCCACACAGCGAGACGCCGCCGAAATGCTCCTCCAGGGCCCGGCCCAGGGCGTCGAGATCATACTCCGCGGAACAGAAGAACAGCACCCCGCCGAGACAGGGATGCAGCAGGCGGCGGGCCAGATCCTGGGCGGCCATGTCGGGCTCCCGGGCCCGCGACTGGGCGACCAGCACGGGGGGCTCCGCAGGTGCGTGGTCAACGGGAGGCAAGGGTGACGGATCGATCTCCATGCGGGGACACTCATCGGCGAGGGCGGCTCCTCCAGTCTAGAGAGACGCGCGGCGGCGGGAAATGCGACTTGAGTGCCCTCCTTGTCGCCGTGAATGCGACTTCCGGAGGAGTCACGTCGCTGACTGCCCCTCAGGCGCTCGCCGACAACCTCACCAGGGTGCCCACTTCGCGGCCAGGCGGCCCCAGCGGTTGGCGCTCCTGGCTTGCCAGCCACGCCGGCACTACCCGGGTCTCGCTGGACGCCTCCCGGTCCAGCGATGGCAAGCGAGTCTGGGGCGTCAGTGCCATGTCGGCGCCGAGGAGACGGAGGGCGTCATGGGCCGGTGTATTGGCCTTGACCAGCCGACCACGACGATCGAAGGCCAGCAGGCCCTCGCCCTGCCAGCAGCGGAAGGCATGCCGGCTCGCCTCGATCACCTGGTCACGGTCGTGGAAGTAATCGGCCCTCAGGTTGGCCTCGACCAGGCGGGCGGCCGACATCGCGAAGTCGAGGGCATGGGGTCGATGGCTGCGGGTCCGGCCCGAGAGGTCGATCACCCCCAGGACCCGGCCGTCGTGCGGGTCGCGGATCACATCGGCCGAGCAGGTATAGCGCTTGATGCCCGTGCAGAAGTGCTCGGCCCCGTAGAGCTGTACCGGCTCGGCGGCGGTCAGGGCCGTGCCGATGGCATTGGTGCCCACGTCACGTTCCGACCAGAGCCCGCCCGCCATCAGGTTGACCGCCTCGGCCTGTCGGCGGGTCTGACGGTCCCCGGCGACTTCCAGGACGAGCCCCTGGGGATCGGCCAGCAGCACCAGGCTGTCCTCCTCGTGCAACACCTCGCCGGCCCGCGCCAGGACCGGTTGCGCGGCCTCGCGGAGCTCTGCCTGGCCGGCGCGATGCCGATCGAGCACGTCGGTGTCGGCCACCACCGGCGCCTGGCGCCGCTCCGGGTCGACCCAGCAGGCGTGGCAGCGATGCCAGGATGACTCGACGACCGGCCGGATATCGTCGCCGCCCAGCTCCCGCACCTCGATGAAGCGCTCCCATAACGCCAGCAGGCGGCGGTGATCCCCGGGGTTGCTGAGGCGACCGGCAAGCTCCTCGGGCTGCGCCGTGGCCATGGCCGCCTGCTGGCGGGTAAAGAAGCGGCCGTCGCGCATGAAGCCTGCCACGATGCCGGGCTTGACCGCCTCGACCCGGCCATTGGCCTGACGCGAGACGACCAGGTCATCGGGCAGACCATCCAGCAGGTGCATGGGCGCCTCCAGGCCGCTGGCGAACCGGGAGGGGTGGACGGTACCGGTGTCCATATCGTAGAAGGCGGGGCGGAACCCCTGTGAGCGGTTGCCAGCGCTGACGCCGCCACTGCCGCGGAAGACCTGGTTCTGTCGCCGCAGCATCGCCAGCGTCAACGCATTCGGGCCGCTGGAAGACGAGGCGGGGTAAGGGAAGGCAGTGGTCATCGACGGCTCCGGTCACCAGGCATCGCACGGCGTCTTCGGCCCCGAGAGTGCCAGACGCATGCTGCAGGCCATATGCAGGTCGTCCGTCCGTGGAATGGGGTCGGGATCTCCCGGGAACCACGACCTCCATGTCGCGGTACTGGTTCTAGACACCCTGCGCCGAGCCGAGTTGCCCTGGCTGCCCATGGCAAGGGCACCGGGGTGACGGCCACTTCGTCGCCATGTCGGGACGCTCGCAGCGCCACGCCTGCGGGGCAGGAATCACCCGCGGAGGTGCTCCGCCGATTCCGGTGCGACCAGGGGGCGGCTCGCCAGGCACAGCCGTCTTCCCGCGACTTGTTGCCCCTGCGGGAGACGGGGTCGGCATCTGATGCTCCCAGTAAAGCACAGGAACCGGAGCGTTCCCTCGGTACTTTGGGAGGAACAAAGGGGCATTTGGCTCTGCTGCCAGAGAGCAGCGGCCGGCGGGCGGTTCCGAAGGGACGGCGGGAACCAAGAAGCCCGTGGCATCTATACCACGGGCAAGGATCGAAACAGCCGGCCGTCCGGCTCGCGAGGCCCTATCGTCAGAACCAGACTTCGGTCTGCACGCCAAAGGCCCACTCGCTGCCGGCGAAGCCTTCACTGCCGAAGGCATCGTCGGCGGCGTAGTCGTTGAGCTCCTCGTCCCAATCGCTGAAGGAAGCAAAGACGCGAACCTCCGGGCGCTGCCAGAAGCCGCCCACGTCGGGCTTGAAGGTCGGCGCGATGGTGAACTTGGTGTATCCCCCCGCGGCGGCATTGCGGCCCATGAAGCCGGCGGGATCGAAATCGAGATACTGGTAGCTCGCCTCGTACTGCATCTCGAAGCTATCGGTGAGCTCGTTGGCCAGGCGCGCGTTGATCGTCGCCCACAGGTACTCGTCTCCCTCGGCAAACCGGTCCTCGCTGTTCTCGGCCATCAGCGCCGGGGCGATGCGCCACTTGGGCGCCAGGTAGGTGGTGCCGTAGAGGGCCACTCGGGTGGAGGCGGCATCCTCGGTCAGATCGCCGTTGGATCCCAGTCCCTTGACCTCGGCGCCCAGGCCCTGGCCATGCATGACGGCGGCCTTGAAGTTGCCCTCGCTGAGGCCGAAGAAGCTGTCGCCATGGTAGGCGATCATGGTGTGGAAACCGTCGTCGGCGGCCGTGTCACCGCTCTGGAGCAAACGCATGTCGTTGTCCGCGGCGGTCATGCCATTGACCATCCACTGCCAGTTGCCGAAGTAGTTATTGGCCGTATAGATGAAACTGTCGGTGTCGTTCTCGTTCGGATCGGCTTCCTCGATGATGGGAAAGTCAGTGAAGCTGCGTCCATAGACCGAGAAATTGGCCTTCCAGCTGTCGGCGAGCTGGACATCGTAGAGCCCGCCGCCGGTACCGGCCAGGAAGATGAAGTCGCTGTCGAGCCAGTGGATATCGAAGTTGTCGCGATCGAATCGCTTGCCGGCCCAGATCGAGGCATTCTCGAAGGCCCCGGTGAAGCCCGGCAGGTCACTGAACTCGGCATAGACCTGGCGCACATTGAGGTTGGATTCCTCGGAGGTCCAGTCATTGCTGGTCCGCACGCCGTCGGCGATCATGGTGCGATAATGGGCCTTGGCCCCATTGTCGAAACGCATCTTGTAGTTGAAGATCGCCTCGGCATAGGTATCCGGCTCATTACCCAGTCGGCCGACGGCCCCACCGACCGACCCCGCCGGCGTAACGTAGGGCCCCCCCTCGGTACTCTTGCCATCCTCGCCGATCAGCAGGCCCGAACGGGCATAGGCCCCGAAGGAGAAGCCTTCCTCGCCGCTGGCCTGGCGCTCGACGGCGCTCAGTCGCTCCTCGAGGGCATCATCGGTGAGGCCCTGGCCTGACTCGCGCTCGGCCGCCTCCGCGCGCTGCTCGGCAACCTCGGCGCGCCGCTCGGCGGCGACGATGCGCTGTTCCAGCTCGGCGAGGCGCGCCTCGAGGTCATCCTGGCCCTGGGCACTGGCCAGGCCGCTGGCCGCAAGGCCGGCGGCGGCAATGGCGATGGCAAGCGGGGACTTGATCTTGCAGGAAGCGGGGGAAGTCATGGTGATAATCGCCCTTTGTTGTTGTCGCGATAGGTCGTGTCGAACGTCGGGTGTCCCATGCGCCAGGGATAAGGCGTCTCGTCACCCTGCCTGCGGAGCCGTTGCCGCGGGAGCGGCCGACCCAGCAAGGGGCATGAAACACGCCAGGAAACTTAATCGATTAAGTTCCGGAGGACAAAAAAAATTTGTAATATTACAACTTATGTCTAATAGGGGCCGATAACCCTCACGCATATTAGTAAAGTTACCTAATAAAATGGCTTGCGAGTGGTTAACAGGCTCGCTTTTCCGCTGAGACTTCTGTGACGAAAGTCTAGGTTGCAGGACGGCCTCACCACCGGTTAACTGAGCGGCAAGTCAATCTTAATCGTTTAAGTAACCTTTCAGGCCCACGCGCCGTGAGCGACGGTAAGCGTGTCAACGGATCGCGCCCAGCCCCGGACAACAACAACCGACGAGGAAACCCCATGCACAAGAAGACTCTGATCGCTTCCACCTTCGCCCTGGCCGGTGCCGCTGCCGGCAGCCCGTCCCTGGCTGCCGAACTGACCATCTCCTGTGGTGCGGTGGGCGCCGAACTCGCGCTGTGCGAGGAGGGCGTCGCCCAGTGGGAGGAAAAGACCGGCCACCAGGTGGATATCGTCTCCACGCCCAACTCCTCCACCGAGCGCCTGTCGCTGTACCAGCAGATCCTCTCGGCCCAGTCCAGCGACATCGACGTCATGCAGATCGATGTGGTCTGGCCCGGCCTGCTGGCCAATCACCTGCTCGACCTTCGCGAGACCCTCGGCGCGGACGCCGCGGCCGGCCACTTTGACACCATCGTGGCCAACAACACCGTCGATGATCGCCTGGTGGCGATGCCCTGGTTCACCGATGCCGGGGTGCTCTACTACCGCAAGGACCTGCTCGAGCAGCACGGCGTCGAGCCCCCCGAGACCTGGCAGGAGATGACCGAGATCGCCGAGGAGATCCAGGCCGCCGAGCGCGCGGCCGGCAATGACCGGATGTGGGGCTACGTCTTCCAGGGCCGGGCCTACGAGGGCCTGACCTGCAACGCCCTGGAATGGGTGGCAAGCCACGGCGGTGGCAGTATCGTCGACGCCGAGGGCGAGATCACCATCGACAACCCCCAGGCCGCCGAGGCCCTCGACCTGGCCGCCACCTGGATCGGTGAGATCTCGCCGGACGGGGCGCTCAACTACACCGAGGAAGAAGCTCGCGGCATCTTCCAGTCCGGCAACGCCGTGTTCATGCGCAACTGGCCCTATGCCTGGTCCCTGGCCCAGAGCGAGGACAGCGACGTGCGCGGCAAGGTCGGCGTGGTCCAGCTGCCCCATGGTCCCGACGGCGACAGTGCCGCCACCCTGGGCGGCTGGAACCTGGCGGTATCCAAGTATACCCAGCATCCCGAGATCGCCGCCGACCTGGTGGCCTTCCTGACTGGCGAGGCCGAACAGAAGCGTCGTGCCATCGAGGGCGCCTACAACCCCACCATCGCCTCCCTCTACGAGGATGAACAGGTCCTCGAGGCCGTGCCCTTCTTCGGCACCCTCTATGCCACCTTCACCAACGCCGTGGCCCGCCCGTCGGCGCCTACCGGGGACAACTACGGTCGGGTCAGCAACAACTTCTTCAACGCGGTGCACAACGTGCTGTCCGGCAACCTGAGCGGCGCCGAAGCCGTCGCCCAGCTGGACAGTGAGCTTGCCCGCATCAAGCGTCGCCGCTGGTAACCGGAGGTCGTCATGACGACACAGGCAACCGACAGCGCCCCCGCGGTGGGGCGCTCTTCCTCCGCCGCCTATCGCGGCACCAAGGTGCGCCGCCAGCGGGTCCGCGCCGCCTGGCTGTTTCTCGCACCGATGCTGGTCGCACTGGCCATGGTGGCCGGCTGGCCGCTGCTGCGCACCTTCTACTTCAGTCTCACCGATGCCTCGCTGTCGGACACCGCCGGTGCCGCACTGATTGGCTTCGAGAACTACCTGGTCTACGACGACGGCGCCTGGTACGGCCTGCTCACCGATCCGGTGTGGTGGAACTCCGTGTGGAATACCGTCTTCTTCAGCGTGGTGTCGGTATCGCTGGAAGTGGTCTTCGGCATCATCGTCGCCCTGCTGCTCAACGCCGAATTCAAGGGCCGCATGCTGGTGCGCGCCGCCGTGCTGATCCCCTGGGCCATCCCCACCATCGTTTCCGCCAAGATGTGGGCCTGGATGCTCAATGACCAGTTCGGGATCATCAATCACATGCTGATGGCCCTGGGGCTGATCGATGCCCCCCTGGCCTGGACCGCCGATGCCAGCCTGTCCATGTGGGCAGTGATCATGGTCGATGTCTGGAAGACCATCCCCTTCGTTGCCCTGCTGGTGCTGGCCGCGCTGCAGATGCTGCCCAAGGACTGCTACGAGGCCGCCGAGGTCGACGGCATCCATCCGCTCAGGGTGTTCTTCCGCGTGACCCTGCCGCTGATCACCCCGGCGCTGCTGGTGGCGGTGATCTTCCGGCTGCTCGACGCCCTGCGCGTGTTCGACGTCATCTATGTGCTGACCTCCAACTCCACCAGCACCATGACCATGTCGATCTACGCTCGCCAGCAACTGGTCGAGTTCCAGGACGTGGGCTACGGCAGCGCCGCCTCGACGATGCTGTTCCTGATCATCGCCCTGGCCGTCGTCATCTACCTCTACCTGGGCCGCCGTCAACTGGGAGTCGACCAATGAACCAGTACCAGCTCATGAAGCTCGCCAAGCGCGTTGGCCTCTATGCCCTGATCGCCGTGGTGCTGGTCTACGCCATCTTCCCCTTCTACTACGCCGTGATCACCTCGCTGAAGCCCTCCAGCGAGCTGTTCCGCGTCGACTTCTGGCTGACGTCGCTGGATTTCAGCAACTACGTGCAGATCTTCACCCAGAAGAGCTTCGTGCGGGCCATCTTCAACTCCATCCTCATCTCGCTGTCGGTGGTGTTCATTGCCCTGCTACTCGGCATCACCGCCTCCTATGCCCTGGGCCGGGTCCGCTTCCGCGGCCGCACCACCGTGATGCTGACGATCCTCGGCGTCTCGATGTTTCCCCAGGTGGCGGTGCTCTCGGGGCTGTTCGAGGTCATCCGCGCGCTCAACCTCTATAACAACCCGGGCGGCCTGATACTGAGCTACACCATCTTCACCCTGCCCTTCACCGTCTGGGTGCTGACCACCTTCATGCGTCAGCTGCCCATGGAACTCGAGGAGGCCGCGATCATGGACGGCGCCACGCCCTGGGTCACCATCACCAAGGTGTTCCTGCCGCTGATGTGGCCGGCCATGGCCACGACGGGATTATTGGCCTTTATCGCCGCCTGGAACGAGTTCCTGTTCGCCCTGACCTTCACCCTCACCGACGACCAGCGCACCGTGCCGGTGGCCATCGCCCTGATCTCCGGCGGCAGCCAGCATGAGCTGCCCTGGGGGCCGATCATGGCCGCCTCGGTCACCGTCACCGTGCCCCTGGTCATCCTGGTGATGATCTTCCAGCGACGCATCGTGTCGGGGCTGACCGCCGGCGCCGTCAAGGGCTGAATCCGGCGCGAAAACTGGCTGCACTCGCAGTGTCTTCGCGCCCGATGCCACTTTTATCAAGGAACCCAAGATGCAAGACAACCTGACCTGGTGGCGCGGCGGCGTCATCTACCAGATCTACCCGCGCAGCTTCATGGATGCCAACGGCGACGGCATCGGCGACCTGCCAGGCATCACCGAACGCCTCGATTACGTGGCGAGCCTGGGCGTGGACGGCATCTGGCTGTCGCCCTTCTTTACCTCGCCGATGCACGACTTCGGCTACGACGTCAGCGACTACCGCGACGTCGACCCGATGTTCGGTACCCTGGAGGACTTCAAGGCGCTGCTGGCACGGGCCCACGCGCTGGGCCTCAAGGTGATGATCGACCAGGTGATCAGCCACACCTCGGATCAGCATCCCTGGTTCCGGGAGAGCCGCCTGGACCGCACCAATGAAAAGGCCGACTGGTACGTGTGGGCCGACCCCAAGCCCGATGGCACTCCGCCCAACAACTGGCTGTCGATCTTCGGCGGCGCGGCCTGGACCTTCGACTCCCGGCGCCGCCAGTACTACCTGCACAACTTCCTGACCAGCCAGCCGGACCTCAACTTCCACCATCCGGAGGTGCGCCAGGCGCAACTCGACAACATGCGCTTCTGGCTGGAACTGGGGGTCGATGGCTTCCGCCTGGACACGGTCAACTTCTACTTCCACGACCCCGAGCTGCGCGACAACCCGCCGGTACCAAAGGGCGAGGCCAAGACGCTGGGGGCCCCGGACAGCAACCCCTATACCTGGCAGCGCCACGTCTATGACCTGAGCCGTCCGGAGAACCTCGACTTCCTCCGCGACCTGCGAGCGCTGATGGACGAGTTCCCGGGCACCACCACGGTAGGCGAGATCGGCGACGACAAGCCGCTGGAACGCATGGCCGAGTACACCGCCGGCGGCGACAAGCTGCACATGGCCTATACCTTCGATCTGCTCAACGACCCGCATTCGCCGGCCTACATCCGTGAAGTGATCGAACGCTTTCAACGCCTGGCCGGCGATGCCTGGCCCTGCTGGGCACTGTCCAACCATGATGTGGTGAGAAGTGCCACTCGCTGGGGAGACGGCGAGGACGCCGTGGCCTATCCCAAGGTAGCCCTGGCGATGCTGTTCTCGCTGCGCGGCAGCGTCTGCCTCTACCAGGGCGAGGAGCTGGGCCTGCCGGAGGCCGAGGTGCCCTTCGAGCGCATCCAGGATCCCTACGGCAAGGTACTGTGGCCCGAGTTCAAGGGCCGCGACGGTTGCCGCACGCCGATGCCCTGGCTCGACGCCACCGATGGGGGCTTCTCACCCTCCCCCGACGTCGAGCCTTGGCTTCCGGTGGAGGCGCGCCAGCGGCCGCTGGCCGTCGAGCGTCAGCAGGACGACGCCAACTCGGTGCTCAACGCCACCCGCGCCATGCTGGCCTTCCGCCGCGCTCACCCGGCACTGGTCGACGGCGATCTCACCCTGATCGATGTGGGTGAGGACCTGCTGGGCTTGCTCCGCGAGGGCCGGGGTGAACGTGTGCTGTGCGTCTTCAATCTCGGCGGCGACGCCCGCAGCACCGCCTTGCCGGAGCCCGGCACCCCGCTCGACGGCCATGGCTTCGAGGTCTCGCTCGACGGCAACACCCTGACCCTGCCGGCCTACCAGGCCGCCTTCATCCAGCTCGATCGATAACACGACCTAACAAAGAGGCCGGCCCGGTGGGCCGGCGAGGAGTCGCAAGATGGCAAGCGTGACCCTGGAAAAGATCAACAAGGTCTTCGGCCACACCCATATCATCAAGGATGTCGACCTGCAGGTCGGCGATGGCGAGTTCGTGGTGTTCGTCGGCCCCTCGGGCTGCGGCAAGTCGACCCTGCTGCGGCTGATCGCCGGCCTGGAGTCGATCACCGACGGCGACCTGAAGATCGCCGAGGGCGTGGTCAACGACCTGCCGCCCCGGGAGCGAGGCGTGGGCATGGTCTTCCAGTCCTACGCCCTCTACCCGCACATGTCGGTCTACGAGAACATGGCCTTCGGCCTCAAGCTGGCCAAGATGGCCAACGAGACCGTCGACGATCGGGTGATGGCCACCGCGCGCATCCTGCAGCTCGAGGACCTCCTGCACCGCAAGCCCAAGGCACTGTCCGGCGGCCAGCGCCAGCGGGTGGCCATGGGCCGCGCCATGGCCCGCGAGCCACGTATCCTGCTGTTCGACGAGCCGCTGTCCAACCTGGATGCCTCGCTGCGGGTACAGATGCGCAACGAGATCGCCCGCCTGCACCACCGCCTGGGGTCAACCATGATCTACGTCACCCATGACCAGGTCGAGGCCATGACGCTGGCCGACAAGATCGTGGTGCTGCGCGACGGGCGCATCGAACAGGTCGGCAGCCCGCAGACCCTCTACCAGCAACCGGCCACCAAGTTCGTCGCGGGCTTCATTGGCTCGCCGACCATGAACTTCATGCCGGCGGCGCTGGTGAACAGCGACAGTGACGGGTGCAAGGTCAAGGCACCGGGGCTCGGTGAGCTTGCCCTGCCCCAGGACGCCAACGGCGAAAGCATTGATGCCGCCTTGACCCTTGGCGTGCGCCCCGAGCACCTGCGCCTGGCCGAGCCCCAGGGCGAGAACAGCTTCGAGATCGTCAACGTCGAGTACCTGGGCAACGAGGTCTACGTCTACCTCGAGCCCAAGGCCGGCGAGACCCTGCTGATTCATCGCAGCGAGTCGCCCAGTCGCTGGGACCTCGGCCAGCGGGTGGCGCTGGTGCCCGAACTCGAGCACGTGCACCTGTTCGACACGCGCGACCGAGCGCTGGCCGTCGCCAAGCATCGCCAGGCCGCCTGAGGCGGGCCATTCACTTCAACAACTACAACAACGGAGAACCACCGTATGTCCCTCGAAGCGACACGCCACCCACGCCCCCTCACCCGCCTGCTCAAGGGCGGCGGGGGCGCCCTGCTACTGGGCGGCGCCGTGATCGCCACCCCGCAGGCCCTGGCGGCGGAGATCGCCATTGCCTGCGGCTCCGGCGACGCCGCCGACTACTGCCCCATCGCCGCCCAGCAGTGGGTCGAGAAGACCGGTCACAGCGTCAAGGTCGTCTCCACCCCCAACAGCGCCACCGAGAAGCTGTCGCTCTACCAGCAGCTGCTGGGCAGCGAGTCCGACGACATCGACGTGCTGATGGTCGATATCGTCTGGCCCGGCATGCTCGACGACCACCTGGTGGACCTCGGCGACTACCTGCCGAGTGATGCCACCGACGGCTTCTTCCCGGCGCTGGTCGACAACAACACCGTCGACGGCCGACTGGTGGCCCTGCCCTGGTTCACCGATGCCGGCCTGCTCTATTACCGCAAGGACCTGCTGGCGAAGCACGGCTTCGAAGTCCCCGAGACCTGGCAGGAACTGACCGCGACCGCCCAGGCCATCCAGGCCGCCGAGCGCGAGGCCGGCAACGACGGCTTCTGGGGCTACAGCTTCCAGGGACGCGCCTACGAGGGCCTGACCTGCAATGCCCTGGAATGGGTGGCCAGCCACGGTGGCGGCACCCTTGTCGATGACGATGGCGAGGTGACCATCGACAACCCCCGCGCTGCCGCCGCGCTGGACCTGGCCGCTTCCTGGATCGGCAGTATCTCCCCGGAAGGCGCACTGAACCACACCGAGGAGGAGACCCGCGGCATCTTCCAGTCCGGCAACGCCCTGTTCCTTCGCAACTGGCCCTACGTCTGGTCGCTGGCCAACGGCGAGGGCAGCGAGGTGACCGGCAAGGTCGGCATGGCGCCGCTGCCCCATGGCCCGGAGGGTGAGTCCCGGGCCACCCTGGGTGGCTGGAACTTCGCCGTGTCGCGCTATTCCGAGCACCCCGAGCTGGCCGCCGACCTGGTCGCCTTCATCACCTCCCGGGAGCAGCAGAAGGCCCATGCCATTCAGATGGGCATGAACCCCACCATCGAGGCGCTCTACCAGGACGAGGAGGTGCTGGCCAGTAACCCCTCCATGGGCGAACTCTACGCGACCCTGGTGGGCGGCGTGCCGCGTCCCGCCACGGTGACCGGCGATGCCTACGCGCGGGTCTCCAACGCCTTCTTCAACCGTACCCACCAGGTGCTCTCTGGCGATCTCGACGGCACCCAGGCAGTCCAGCAGCTGGGCCGGGAACTTGAGCGCCTCGGCCGCCGCGGCTGGTAAGGCCATGTGTGTCGCCCGGTCGGATCGCCTCCGGCCGGAGCCTACCGATTACCCAACGAAAGGAAGCCCAGGATGACACTGTCCCAACGGCGCCAGGACACCCGGCATGACTGGTGGCGGGGCGCGACGATCTACCAGATCTACCCGCGCAGCTTCATGGACGCCAACCAGGATGGGATTGGCGATCTGGCGGGCATCACCGAGAAGCTCGAGCACGTGGCGAGCCTGGGGGTCGATGCCATCTGGCTATCGCCCTTCTTCACCTCGCCGATGGACGATTTCGGCTATGACGTCGCCGACTATCGCGACGTCGACCCCATGTTCGGCAGCCTCGACGACTTCCGGGCATTGGTCGACCGCGCCCACAGCCTGGGCCTGCGGGTGATTATCGACCAGGTGCTGTCGCACAGCTCCGACCGGCATGCCTGGTTCCGGGAGAGCCGCCAGGACCGCACCAACCCCAAGGCCGACTGGTACGTCTGGGCCGATCCCCAGCCGGACGGCACCCCGCCCAACAACTGGATGGCGGCCTTCAGCGGGCGCGCCTGGACCTTCGATGCCCGGCGCCGGCAGTACTACCTGCACAACTTCCTGCCCAGCCAGCCGGATCTCAATTTCCACCACCCCGATGTGCAGCAGGCGCAGCTCGACAACCTGGGCTTCTGGCTGGAACTCGGCGTCGACGGCTTCCGCTTCGACGTGGTCAACTACTACTTCCACGACCGCGACCTCACCGACAACCCGCCGATGCCCCGCGAGCGGATCCAGCCCGGCAATCCCCAGAGCTACCAGTTCCAGCGTCACAACATCGAGCAGCCCGAGAACCTGGCCTATCTCGAGCGCATCCGCGCGCTGCTCGACGAGTACCCGGGGTCCACCACGGTGGGCGAGATCGCCGGCAACGACCCACTGCCGACCATGGCCGCCTACACCCAGGGCGAAAAGCGCCTGCACATGGCCTACACCTTCGACCTGCTGGACTCCACCGGCGACGCTCGCGAGCTTCACGGTGTACTGGCACGCTTCGCCGAGCTGGGTGACGACACCTGGCCCTGCTGGGCGCTGTCCAATCATGATGTGGTGCGCAGCGCCACCAGCTGGGGCGAGGAGCGCGCCCTGCTGGCGCTGACCGTACTCTGCTCGCTGCGCGGCAGCCTGTGCCTCTACCAGGGCGAGGAGCTCGGCCTGCCCGAGGCCGAGCTGGCCTATAAGGATCTGCAGGATCCCTTCGGCATCAACCTCTGGCCCGAGGTCAAGGGCCGCGACGGCTGCCGCACGCCGATGGTCTGGGACGACGGCGCCAACGGCGGCTTCTGTCCCGAGGACATCGCCCCCTGGCTGCCGGTCGACGAGCGCCACCGGCCGCTGGCCGTCGGCCGCCAGGATCCGGCGCCCGAGAGCCCGCTGAATCGGGTACGCCAGTTGCTGCAGCTGCGCGCCGACAGCGATACCCTGCGCCAGGGCGACCAGCAATTGATCCCCCCCGAGGCCCTGCCCGAAGACGTCTTCGGCGTGATCCGTACCCACGGCGAACGGCGCCTGCTGTGTCTGGCCCACCTCGGCCGGGGCGGGGCGGCAGGTATCGCGCTGGACGGCTTGCTGCCCGATACGGCCGGCTGGCAACCTCGGGACCTGCCGGGCATGGCCTCACCCGACCTGGCGGGCACACGCCTGAGCCTGCGCCCCGGCCAGGTGACATGGCTCGCCCCCCGCTGATACGCGCTTGCCCCGGCTGTCACGGGTCGGGGCGAGCCGGTATCCTATCGATGAATCGCCGAGCAGGAAGACAGGGTGACACCACCAAGACGCATCACGCTCAAGGATCTCGCCGGCTCGTTGGGCGTCTCCACCGCGACGGTATCCAATGCCTTCAACCGGCCCAACCAGCTGTCACCGAAACTCCGCGAGCACATCCTCAGCGAGGCACGCCGACTGGGGTATTCGGGCCCCGATGCCAAGGCACGCAGCCTGAGGACAGGCCGCTCGCGGATCATCGCCGTGGTGCTTGCCGAAAGCCTGACCTACAGCCTCAACGATGCCGTGGCCAGCGAACTGCTGTCCGGCATCGCCGAGGTGCTGGACGCCCACGGCCATACCCTGTTGCTGCTATCGGGCCGCCAGAGCGGCGCTCGGGTACCCGGCTCGTCGAGCATCGCCGATGGCTTCATCGTCTACGGGCTGATGCCCAGCATGATGCTGATCGACGAGCTGCAGGGCCCCGGGCAGCGTCCCCTGGTGGCCGTGGATTTCGACCTCGAGGGACAGCCCACGGTCCATGTCGATGACGAGCCGGCCTGCTACGCCATCGGCCGACACGCCTTGCAGACCCGACCCCGGCGACCCGCGGTCGTCAACCTGCGGCTCACCAAGCATCCCTGCAACGCCCGCATCGCTCCCGACCAGGAACTGCTGCCCGCCGCCCGCACCATTACCCGCTCGCGGCTCGCCGGCTTCCATCGTGCCTTCGCCGAGCACGGTATCGACCCGGCCGGCGTGCCGATGTGGAACATCGAGGAGAACACCTACGAGGTCTGCGCCCCGGTGATCGCCGAGATCCTCGACCTGCCCGACGACGAACGCCCCGACCTGCTGCTTTGCATGTCGGACCGTATCGCCCTCACCGCGGTGACCCTGGCCGAGCAACGCGGCCTGCGCGTTCCCCAGGACCTGCGTATCACCGGGTTCGACGGTATCGCCGAGGGTCAGTACCGGGCACCGCGCCTGACCACCGTCCGCCAGGACAGTGTCGAGAAGGGCCGGATCGCCGCACGCATGGTCCTCGGGCTGGACCCCGCCGAGCCCCGGCTGCTGCACACCACGCTGCTGATCGGCGACTCCTGCCCCTGACGCCGCTGACAGGCCTGGGCGCTCCCTTGCTGGGCCCAAGGGGGTGGTTCGGGCGCTCGCTTCGCCTGCCGGACAGCCAGGCGGGCATCACGGGGCCGGGGCCGAGTTGTCCAGGGCCGCCAGGGTGGTTTGCAGCGTCGTCCTCAGGGTGGCCAGGGTCTCCTCGGCCCCGCCCAGCCGCCCGGCATGGGCGGCCTGCTCGAGCCGCGTCGCCAGCCCGGCGACCTTGACGGCACCGAGGCTGGCGGATTCGCCCTTGAGCTGGTGGGCCAGGCGCTCGCCCCCCGCCGCATCGCCCTCGGCCATGGCGGCCTGCAACGCCGCCAGGTGCTCCTCCGCCTGATCCCGGTAGCGTTGCACCAGGGCATCGACCCCGGCACGCCCCAGGCTCTCGTGAAGGGCGGCCATGACTTCGGGATCCACCAGCTGGTCGGCCCCCACCATGGCCCCGCGTCTCGCCAGGGGAGTCCGCACCGGGCTCGGTGGACGCTGCCGGAGATGGCGCCGTAACACGTTAAGCAGGGCATCCCGCATCAGCGGCTTGACCAGGTAGCCGTTCATGCCCGAGGCCAGGCAGCGCGCCTGGTCGCCCCCCGGACCGCCCGCGGTCATGGCGACCACCGGCACCTCCGCCAGCCAGCCCCCCCGGGCACGCAGCCGGCGCGTGACCTCGAGCCCATCCATGTCGGGCATCTGCACATCCATGAAGACCAGATCGAACCGCTCCCGGGTGGCAGCGGCCAGGGCCTCGGTCCCGGTACTGGCCAGGCTGACCCGGCATCCCAGCTTGGCGAGCATGGCCTGCGCCACCTGCTGGTTCACTGGATTGTCCTCGACCACCAGCAGCCGGGCCCCGCTCAGAGGCTGGGCAGGGCCCTCGCCATGCGCCCAGGGGGCCACTTCCGACGTCGACGCGGCCTCGACGAGGGGGAGGCAGAACCAGCAACGGCTGCCCTCGCCCGGCTGACTCTCGATACCGATCCGGCCCCCCAGCGCTTCCACCAGGCGCTTGCTGATGGCCAGTCCCAGGCCGGTGCCACCGAAGCGGCGCGCCGTCGAGGGATCGCCCTGATGGAAGGGCTCGAAGAGCTGGGCCTGCTGCTCGGTCGGGATCCCGCAGCCCGTGTCGACCACCGCGATGCACAACGCATCCCGCCCTGACCGATCGACCTCGACGCGAACCTCGCCGTGCTCGGTGAACTTGATGGCATTGGACAGCAGGTTGAGCAGCACCTGGCGCAGGCGGCCGGGATCACTGACCACGCGCTCGGGCAATGACGGGGACAGATGCGCCTCCAGGACCAGGCCTCGGGCCTCGGCATGAGGCGTGAACAGTGATACCGCGCCGTTCACCAGTTCGCCCAGCGACAGCGGCCGGTGTTCCAGGTCGAGGCGGCCAGCCTCGATCTTGGAGAAATCCAGGATGTCATTGATCAGCTCGAGCAGGCGCAGGGCACTCTCGTGGATGGTATCGGCGTAGTGGCGGGCCCGCTCCGGCAAGCGCTGGTCCACCAGCAGGTCGCTCATGCCGATCACACCGTTGAGCGGCGTGCGGATCTCGTGGCTGACGGTGGCCAGAAACTCCGACTTGGCCTGGTTGGCCGACTCGGCGCGCCGCGCCGCGACCTCGAGCTCCCCGCTGAGCGTCTCCAGGGTGCGCCTCGCGGCGGCGTTGTCCCGCGCCTCCCGAAACAGGAAGGTCACCACCATCATCGCCGCCACGCTCATGGCCAGGATCAGCACCAGCAAGAGACCGTAGAGCCACTGCAGGCGCTCGCGCTCGCGGGTCGAGGCCTCGGCCATGTGTCCGTTGACGGTGATGATAAGTCGCTCGGAGGGAGTGCTGAGCTGGCCCAGGCGCTCGATCAGCGCCTGCCGTGCCTCGGCATCCAGGCTGTCGAGGCTCTTGATCCTCGCGTCCAGCGCCTTGAGATGCGTCTCGATCTGGTCGATCAGCGCAGCGGTGCGGGGAATCGCCTTGACGAGTTCGGCGACCTCGCCGCCACGCAGCAGGGCCAGCCGACTGTAGAGCAGTTCGAAGCGCAGGCGGGCCTCCTCCAGCGGCGCCTGGCCGCCCTCGCTCAGGGCCAGGAAGCTGCGCAGCTCCACGGTGTCTCGATCGAGCTTGTAGGCATGCCAGACGGTATCCTCCCCGACACGCCAGATCAGGCTGTCCTGTCGCCAGGCCACCAGGCCCACCACCAGCAGGGCGCCGGCGAACAACAACAGCGCGGCGATGGCGCCGAACTTCAGGCGCAGAGGGTAGTGCAGCACCGAACTCCTCCTTGATGATCGGCCGTGCCGGCGTCAGTAGACCTCGATACGGTTGACCTGCCAGACCGAGCGGAAGCGAATGGCCTCCGTCACCAGCTCGGGATGGGCGTCGAAGGGATAGAGCACGAAGAGGGGGCCGAAGTCGCGAATGGGCATGGGTGCGCCGTTACGCTGCATGGCCAGAATGACGTCGTAACGCTCGAAGTCGCTGACCGGGATCACCGCCTCGAAGCCGTTCAGGGCACTCACTCGAACCCGGCGCCCCTCGGCCCCCACCGCGCGGAGAATGGCCTGGGCCAGCGGCCCCTCGAAGCGGTTGGTCTCAGGGTGCCAGGGTGTGCTGGTGACGATGGCGCGGGCCGGCAGCGCCTCGAGCATGGCCCGATCGAAGCGAGCCTCGTCACCGACATTGGTGCGAGTGATATCCCCTCCCACGGTCAGCATGATCGGGCCATCGGGCGTCGGCAGTGCGCCGGCCGCTTGAGCCGCAGGCATCGCCAGGCAGGTCAGCAGCAGCCCGCCGACGAGGGTAAGGAGGATGCGGGGACGCATGGCAGGGCTCCCGGTTGCCAGTCGTGTCGGCGACTAAGGGTACGCGATTCGTGACACGAGGTCAGGTCGCCCCGGCCCGAAAAGCAAACGGGGACGCAGCGCGCCCCCGCAACCTCGATACCGGCATTGCTCGGCTCAGCTGGACAGCTCCTCGACCTGCTCGATGCGCACCAGGTCCTCGTAGGCATGCCAGCTGGCATGGCCGAGCACCGGCAGGATCAGCGCCAGGCCGATGTAGAAGGTGGCCACCCCGACGATCACGCAGCCCGTCAGGATGACGGCCCACAGCAGCATCGGACGGAAGTTCCTGGCCACCGACCGGACACTGGCCTCGATGCCCTCCATGAAGGTCAGGTCCTGATCCATCAGGGTCGGAATCGCCACCACGCTGATGGTGAAGGCGCCGAAGGCCAGCACCGCGCCGATGGCCGTGCCGACCAGCAGCATGCCCAGCCCCTGGGGGGTGGTCAGCAGAGACAGGTAGATGGTTGTCGGATCGGGCGCGCCGAGCCCGAAGAAAAGGGCGAATAACAGCATCGCCATGTTGAACCAGGCCAGCAGGATCAGCACCAGCATCACGCCCATCATGGCCAGCTGGCCGGCATGGCCCTTCCAGCCGCCGAAGGCATCGCCCAGGGTGGGGTTGCGCCCGGCCTCCAGGGCCTGGCTGATGCCATAGGAGCCGACCGCCACCAGGGGGCCGATGAACATGAAGCCGGCGATCAGCGGCAGCAGCCAGTGCCACAGCCCCAGGGTGAAGGCCCCGGCCGTGATGGCGATGCTCAGCCCGACCCAGAACATGCCGTAGGCCAGGCTCACCGCCGTGGCGCGGCGGAAGTCCTCGAAGCCGGCCGCCAGCCAGGCACGTGGCTTGTCCATGCCGACGGGGCGGATGGTGATCTTGACTTTGGCTGGCGTTTTGTCATGGCCTTTCGTGGCTGCTGCGCTCATGGAGTCACCCCTCTTGCCGCCGATGGAATCCCGGTACTGCCGGGACAGTCAGAGGCCGCACGGGCCGTATGGCCCAATACGCGCTTCGTCCCTTAACACCTGATTAATGTAGACGACCCTCTGTCATCCCGCCGATACCGACATCACCCTCCCCTCAACGCTGCGCCGGCCGAAACGCGAACGCCCCCGACGGGGCGGGGGCGTTCGCGTCGGCCGTGGCCGCGGGTCGCTCAGCGCACGATCATCACCGATACCTTGCTGTGATGTACCACGTGCTCGGCATTGGGGCCCAGCACGTAGTCGGCGAACTTGCGCTTGTTGTGGGATGCCATGACGATCAGGTCGACCTCGAGCTTCTTGGCCGCCTTGATGATCGCTTCCCAGGGCGAGCCGTCGACGATCACGCTCTGGGCGGTGATGTCCTCCGGCACGTTCGTCTGAATGAACTCGTGTTGGGCCTTCGTCACCGCCTCATGGGCCTTGGTGGCGAAATCTTCGGGAAAGTAGGCCCCCACCAGCGGCATGTGATAGTCGGGCAGCACCGTCACCACATGCAGCGAGGCGCCGAAACTGCGACACAGCGTCAGCGCCGTGGGCAGGGCCTTGCGCCAGGAGGCCTCCTCGTTGAGATCCACCGGTAGCATTATCTTGCTGTACATGAGCGTTACCTCCTTCAGGCCGAAACCGGCTCAGCGCTGCGCTCCCGACGCCGGCGCTGGAGCAGCACCACCAGGCCGAACACCAGGAAGGCGGGAATCCACATCAGCTCCTTGGTCCAGCGATCCACCGGTGCCTGGACCTGGATGATCTCCTGGTCGAAGTCGAAGCCCATGTCCGCCGCCTGGCTGCCGAAGGCGACCATGTCGACCACGGCACGGTCGTCCTCGATGAGCAGCTCGAGGCCCAGGTTCTCCAGGCGTTCCTGGCCATCCGCCCCGTCCGGCACCGGCAGGGTCATGTAGGTGGTCATGGGATCCCCGTAGGCATCCAGCCCGCTGATCTGCACCCGCAGGGTGGTGTCGGTATCGGCCTGGCCCAGCGCCTCGACGAACTGCGCCGGCGGGATCTCCTGGTAGGGATCGTGGATCATGTCCATCCAGAACCCGGGGCGGAACAGGGTGAAGGCCACCAGCAGCAGCAGGATCGACTCGTACCAGCGACTGCGGGTGATCATGAAGCCCTGGGTGGCGGCGGCGAAGATCAGCATCGCCACCGTGGCCACCACGAAGATCAGGATCCCCTGCAGGAAGGACACGTCGATCAACAGCAGGTCGGTATTGAAGATGAACAGGAAGGGCAGCGCCGCGGTGCGCAGGCTGTAGTAGAACGCCTGGAAGCCGGTGCGGATGGGATCGCCGCCGGAGACCGCGGCGGCGGCGAAGGATGCCAGGCCGACCGGCGGCGTCACGTCGGCCATGATGCCGAAGTAGAAGACGAACAGGTGGACCGCGATCAGCGGCACCAGCAGGCCGTTCTGCTCGCCGAGCTGGACGATCACCGGCGCCAGCAGCGCGGACACCACGATGTAGTTGGCCGTCGTGGGCAGGCCCATGCCGAGGATCAGGCTGAGCACCGCGGTGAGCAGCAGGATCAGCATCAGATTGCCCATGGAGAGGATCTCGACCACATCGGCGAGCACCAGACCGACGCCGGTCTGGGAGACCGCTCCCACGATGATCCCCGCGGTGGCCGTGGCGATGCCGATGCCGATCATGTTGCGGGCACCGGTGACCAGGCCCTCCCAGAGATCGAAGAAGCCCTCGCGAATGTCCTCGCCGAGGCTGCTGCGATGACGGAAGATCGCGGTGATCGGACGCTGGGTGATCATGATGAAGATCATGAAGACGGTGGCCCAGAAGGCCGACAGCCCCGGCGAGAGGCGCTCCACCATCAAGCACCAGATAAGCACGATGACAGGCAGGATGTACTGCAGGCCGACCATCACCGTGGGCCGGGTCTGGGGCAGCTTGTAGACCGGCTCGTTGGGGTCGTCGAGCTCGAGCTCCGGATAGCCGGCGGCCACCTTGAGCAGTCCCACATAGACCGCCGCCAGGGCCACCGCCACCACCCAGGGCGTGGCATCGCCCAGCAGCGGCTTGAGCCAGCCCAGCCCGTAGTAGACCACCAGGGCCGTGATCATCATCAGCAGCAGGCCGGCGAGGAAGCCGATCACCTTGCGCACCAGGGGCTTGGGTGGGTTGCTGCTCTCCAGGCCCTGCATGTTCGCCTTGAGTGCCTCGAGATGGACGATGTAGACCAGGGCGATATAGGAGATCAGGGCCGGCAGGAAGGCGTGCTTGATGACCGCCACGTAGGAGATGCCCACATACTCGACCATCAGGAAGGCCGCGGCCCCCATCACCGGCGGCATGATCTGGCCGTTGACCGAGGACGCCACCTCCACGGCCCCGGCCTTTTCGGCGGGAAAGCCGACCCGCTTCATCATCGGCACGGTGAAGGTCCCGGTGGTGACGACGTTGGCGATGGAGGAGCCGGAGATCAGGCCGGTCATGCCGGAGGCCACCACGGCCGCCTTGGCCGGTCCGCCGCGATAGTGGCCGAGCAGCGAGAAGGCGACCTTGATGAAGTAGTTGCCGGCACCGGCCTTGTCGAGCAGGGCACCGAACAGCACGAACAGGAAGACGAAGCTGGTCGATACGCCCAGCGCGATGCCGAACACCCCCTGGGTGGTCAGCCACTGGTGGTTGACCAGCCCGTAGAGACTGACGCCGCCGTGGGCCAGGATGCCGGGCATCCAGGGGC
Source organism: Halomonas nitroreducens (assembly GCF_003966155.1). Classification (GTDB taxonomy): domain Bacteria; phylum Pseudomonadota; class Gammaproteobacteria; order Pseudomonadales; family Halomonadaceae; genus Halomonas; species Halomonas nitroreducens. The sequence goes on along the minus strand of NZ_RXNS01000001.1, from coordinate 214,651 downwards.
CCGCCAGGCTGTAGACCAGAAAGACCGTCGCCACGATCATCAACGGTGGCCCCAGGGCACGTCGCGTGGCCTCGAGCAGCAGCAGGATGCCGATCACGCCGACGATCACGTCCTGGGTGATCGGGGCACCGGGACGCTGGGCGAGCTGCTCGTAGAACATGAACATGTAGGCGCCGCAGAAGGCCGCCGCAATCGCCAGCACCCAATCCTGGAGGGGAATGCGGTCACGGGGAGAGCGCTGCAGCGCCGGATAGGCCATGTAGGCCAGGAACAGCGCAAAGGCCAGGTGGATGGAGCGCGCCTCGGTGGCGTTGAAGACACCGAAGCCCAGTATGAAGGGGATCGGGGAGGCGATCCACAACTGGAAGAGCGACCACACCGCGGCGATGCTGACCAGCAGCTTGCCCGGCGTTCCGGCCGGCTTGCGGGCCCCGGAGTCGCTTGAGGCGACCATGTCCTCCAGGTCGACCTCGGCGCCCGGCGCCCTCTGTTTATCGTCAGTCATAAGCGAGCCCTGCTGTACATGGGTGATACGAAGCGAGCGCGAAGATACTATCCGGTGCCGCAAACGCAATGCGCGGCCCTCGGCGAGGGCCGCGCATCATTCAGCGAATATGCGGTGATGTCAGGCGTCGACGATCACTCGATCCAGCCCTGTTCGCGATAGTAGCGCGCGGCCCCCTCGTGAAGCGGAGCAGACAGCCCGGAGGTCACCATTTCCTGCGGGTCGAGGTTCTCGAAGGCCGGATGCAGGCGCTTGAAGCGATCGAAGTTGTCGAAGATCGCCTTGACGGTCTGGTAGACCACCTCCTCGCTGGTATCCGCATCGGAGACGAAGGTCGCGGCCACACCGAAGGTGTCGACGTCATCCGGATTGCCCTTGTAGAGACCGCCGGGGATGACCGACTTGGAGTAGTAGGGATGTTCCTCGACGATACCGTCGATGGCCTCGCCGTTCAGCGGGATCAGCCGCGCGTCGACGGTGGTGGTGGCTTCCTGGATGGAACCGTTGGGATGGCCCACCACGTAGACCATGGCATCGACGTTGTTGTCGGCGAGTGCCGCGGCCTGCTCGGCGGCATCCAGCTGGGAGGCCAGCGAGAAGGTGTCCTCGGTCCAGCCCTTGGCTTCCATGACCACTTCCATGGTATTGCGCTGGCCGGAGCCGGGATTGCCGATATTGACGCGCTTGCCTTCCAGGTCGTCGAGGGTCTCGATGCCGGCATCGGCACGGGCCAGCAGGGTCAACGGCTCGCCGTGCACGCGGAAGACGGCGCGCAGCTCTTCGTAGGGTTCGTCCTCGAAGTTGCCGGTGCCGTTGTAGGCCTGGTACTGCACATCGGACTGCACCACACCCATGTCCAGCTCGCCGGACTTGATGCCATTGATATTGGCCACGGAGCCGCCGGTGGACGGGGCATTGCACTTGATGTTGGCATCCTCGAGGCGGTTGACCAGGCGACAGACCGACTGGCCGACCACATAGTAGACCCCGGTCTGTCCCCCGGTACCGATGGTAATGAACTCTTCCTGGGCCATTACCGGCGAGGAGAACATTGCGGCGCCGAGCAGCGCTCCAGAGAAGGCGGCGGCGGAGAAAGCATGGCGTTTCATTGACACACCTCTTGTCATGATGGGCATAGCGTTCGGTCGACGGTCCCTCGTCAGCAACCGCCCAGGGCCGAACCTTACTCTTCTACTTTAGCGAAGGAACGCCTGTATGATGAGGAATTTTTCTTTCCGTGTCAGTCTAGTTGCCGTCAACGTTTAGGGCTCGTTAATTTTCCCACCGCCCGAACGGCACGGGCCCGGCATATCAGCCGGGCCCGGGAGTGTCGATCGTCGCGAAAGCGTCAGGAGGCCTTGGTGATCAGCGCCTGCTTGGCATCCTTCATGGCGGCGAACTCGGCCTCAAAGAAGAACGCGTCCTCGCCCAGCGCCGGCTCGAGATGATTGAGCCAGGTCGCCGTCTCGTCGTACCTGGCGAAGAACGGCCGCTGCACCCAGTCGCTGTCGCGGCCCTGGATAAAGCGCAGCACGAAGACCTTCTCGCCCTTGAACTCGGTGACACCCTGGATCTCCACCTTGCCGGGATCGGCAGACATCGACGGGCCACGAGCCGTCCGCGCCAGGCCCGGCACCTGCTTCATCGCCTGGCGGTAGATCTCCCAGGCGCGCACCAGGGGCACCTCGAAATAGTGGCGGGCGCCGGTGTCGCGCTCCACGAACAGGTAGTAGGGGATCATCCCCAGGCGCACCTGGGTGGTCCACATGCGTGCCCACTGCTCGGCATCGTCGTTGATGTGCTTCAGGAGCGGCGCCTGGGTGCGGATCTCGGCGCCGGTGGCACGAATGCGACGGATCGCCTCGCGGCAGATGGGGGTATCCATCTCCTTCCAGTGGTTGAAGTGCGCCATGAAGGCCACGTGCTTGCCGGCCGCCGTCAGCTCACGGAACAACTCGAGAATATCCTCGGCGTCCGGGTCGGTGACGAAGCGGTAGGGCCAGAAGGTCAGGCTCTTGGTGCCGATGCGGATGTCCTGGACGTGGTCCAGCTCCGGCGCCATCAGCCCCTCCAGGTACTGGCGCAGGTGCTTGGCCTTCATCACCATGGGGTCGCCGCCGGTCATCAGCAGGTCGGTGACCTCGATGTGCTCGGCGAGATAGCGGTGCAGCGAGTCCGCCTCGCTGGAGGCGAACTTCAGCTCCTTGTCGCCGACGAACTGCGCCCAGCGGAAACAGAAAGTGCAGTAGCTGTGGCAGACCTGTCCCTGGCTGGGAAAGAACAGCACCGTCTCGCGGTACTTGTGCTGCATGCCGGGCAGTGCCTCACCGTCCAGCAGCGGCAGGTTCAGGTCCATCTGCCCCGCCGGGTGCGGATTGAGCTCCTCGCGGATGCGCTCGATCACCGGCTTCATCTCGGCAGCACTGGCCTGCCGATGCATCAGCTCGGCGACCTCGTCGAAGTGCTCGGGCCGCAGCATGCCGCGCTGAGGGAAAGTGAGCTGGAAGACGGGATCATCGGGCACCGCACTCCAGTCGATGAGCTCATCGATGACGTACTCGTTGACCCGGAAAGGCAGCACCTGGCTGACCACCCGCATGTCGAAACGCAGCGCCTCCGGCAGTTGCTTGAGCGCCTGGATCTTGTCGAGCTGGCGATGGGTATAGACCTTGAACTGACGGGCCTCGAAGGCTTCGGCCTGGGGATCGTCGAGCTCCAGGTTCACACGCTGATTCATGCCATCTCCTCCGTTGTTATGTCACGGCCGGGGCGGGACGCGTCCGCTCGGACAGCTGTCACGCGGGCGTGCCGTGGCCTTGGCAAGGGGGCTGGTATTGGTACAGCGCAAGAAGCAGAGTTGCAAGCATTTGCGCACATTTGCAACGAATGTCGCGAAAACACCAGCTTTTCGCAACTGATCGTTCAAGGACGACGCGCCGCAGGTGCGACGGGCGCGACGCGCTTGTGACCAGCAGCCGAAGGGCGAGGGCCCGCAACGGTGCAAACCGCGATAAGCTGGGAGGACACCCTGTCGGGCCCGCGTCGCCGGGGAGGAGCCGCCATGAACCTGCTCGCTTGCCAGATCGCCATCCCGCGCACCCGCTGCCGCGGCGATCAGCTCACCCACCTCCGCGCTCTGTGTCACCGGCTGCGGGAGGCCTGTCGGGAGCGGATTCCGGACCTGATCGTGCTGCCGGAACTCGCCGCCCAGGAGTATGGCAACGGCGCCTTCGCCTGCCTGCGCGATCTCGATGACGACGGTCATGGCCCGGTGACCGCGACCTTCGCCGAGCTGGCCCGCGAGCTTGGATGTCATGTCGCCTTCGGCGTGGCGCGCCGCGACGGCGGGCGTCACCACATCAGCCAGCTGCTGCTGGGTCCCGACGGGGAACTCGCCGGGGTCTACGACAAGCTGCACTGCGCTCAATTCGGCGCCTCGGCGGAGGCCGCCCACTTCACGCCGGGGCAGCGGCTGCTGGTCACCGAGATCGCCGGCTGGCGCCTGGGCGTGATGATCTGCTACGACCTGCGCTTCCCCGAGCTCGCCCGACGGATGGCCGACCTCGGGGTCGAGCTGATGCTGCATCCGGTGGCCTTCACCCGGGACTTCTCCTTTGTCAGCTGGCACGCCTTCGTCATCGCCCGGGCCATGGAGAACCAGTGCTACTGGCTGAGCCTGAACCGGGCCGGCAAGGCTTGGGGACACTCGCTGCTGTGCCCTCCTCTGGTCGACGAGGATCACCCGGCGAGGCCCTTCGGCTCCGAGGAAGCGCTGCACTGGTTCACCCTGGACCGCACGGCCCTGGAGGATGCCCGCTCGCGCCTGCCGCTGGCCCAGGACCTCCGGGACGACCTTGCCTCCCTGCCGCTCTGGGCACCAGACTGACAGGGTGCCCATCCGCGAACCCTCGAGGAGATCGAGATGAAAGCGTCCTCGTCGCGCATCGAGTGCTGCCAGGGCGACATCGCCCGCCAGGATGACATGGTCGCCGTGGTCAACGCGGCCAACGCCCAGCTCCGCTCCGGCGGCGGCGTGGCCGGGGCCCTGCATCGGGCCGCCGGCCCCGAACTCGCCGAGGCGGGTCGTCCTCTGGCGCCCCTCCACCCCGGGCAGGCCGTGGTCACCGAGGCCTTTGGCCTGCCCAACCGCTATGTGATCCACTGCCTTGGCCCGGTGTACGGCGTCGACGAGCCATCCGATGAGCTACTCGCCGCCTGCTACCGCCATGCCCTGCAGCTGGCCGAGCGCCACGGCATCGAGAGCCTCGCCTTTCCGGCCCTCTCCACCGGCGCCTTCGGCTACCCGGCGGCCGAGGCCGCCCGCATTGCGCTGGCCACGGTGATGGACACCCTTCCCCATTGCCCGACGGTACGCCGGGTACGCTTCGTGCTGTTCGATGCCGAAAGCGCCGAGCTGCACCGTCGCACCCTGGCCAGTCTGGAGGGCGGCAGCGGCTAGCCCCGAGCCGCCGCCTCGTCGCGGCGCTCGACGTGGTGCGAGGGCTGCGCCTGCCCAGGAGGCGCAGTCCCCTCTGCTGCGCCAGCCCCGCCACGGGACCATGGTCGGGAAGGCCACCAGCAGGGCCAGGGCAGCGCTAGCCAGACCAGGTAGCACCTCTCCAGTGGCCACATGACCGGCAACAGCGTCTCCCGCTGGCCTTCCTGCCAGGTCCGCTTGACCCCGTACCTTGCGACCAGCGCCAGTACGACCGGGCCACACGGGCTCCGGAAAAGGAGCAGCGCGGGGACCGCCCGATCCCCCCGCCCGGAATGCTCCGTGCGGAGAGGCCGGAGACGCGACTCCCGGGCGTCATGGACGTTCTCGGTGACGAAGGCCCGGCACCGGGCTCGTCCAGCAGGGTGACGCTCACCCCGCGCTGCGGGTCCCCGCCAGGCAGTTGGCCTTCTCCACTCGGGTCGGGTCTGACCGATCTCCCGGGCCCTTGCCTCGCGGACCGCAGGACGCCGCGACTCGGGGAACGAGTCCCACGCCAGGGACACCCCGCCCCTGTCCTGGATGAGCGTGTGAACGCGGCGCTCGATAAGCAGGCATTCGCCCTCTCGAGTCAGCATGCCAGGTGCTGTCCGCCATCCGGAAACCGCTGCCCAGCCCCGGGTGGCCTCATCATGCCGCGCATAACGTATACAGATAATGATTGAAACCGTGCACACCAGGATCTATAAATGTGTACGACCGATGCTTATGGGAACATTTAATACCACCCTTTGTGTACAAAACTGGTGCTCACGCGCCCGGCGCCGCGACCGGGCGAGCCTCAGGGCATCGGCCGCCTCCAACGACAACAACACCGGAGAACAAGATGCGCACCAAGACCAAGCTCGTCCTCGCCACCGCCACCGCATCGCTGCTGCTCGCCCAGGGCGCCAGTGCCGCCCTCTACAGCACCACCAAGGTCGAGGCACTCTATGGCTGGGACTACGAGGACGAGGCCGGCGCCGGTTTCCCCATCGACAACGAGGAGCACGCCATCCTCACCGTCGCCAATGCCACGGGCTGGACCTATGGCGACAGCTTCTTCTTCGCCGACTTCACCAACCTGGACCAGGGCCGCGAGGACGAGCAGGACTTCGGCAGCACCCATGCCGAGTGGAACCTGCGCGGCAACATCGGCAAGGCCACCGGCCTCGACCTGGCCTTCGGCCCGGTGACCGGCCTCTACGTGACCGGCCAGCTGGACCTGGACCGCAACGCGGCGACCCGCAAGACCACGCACCTGGCCGGCCTCTCCGCCGACCTGGCGGTGCCCGGCTTCCGCTTCTTCAAGGTCTACGCGATGTATCGCGACGACGAGAGTGAGGCCGCCGGCGGCAGTTCGGCGCAGTACACCGCGGCCTGGAACCTGCCCTTCCGGCTAGGCGGGGCTGACTTCTCCTTCGAGGGCTTCATCGACTACATCACCGAGGAGGGCGAACTGGAGGCCCAGCTGCTGACCCAGCCCCAGCTGGTCTGGCACGCCACCGACAACCTCGGCGTCGGGCTGGAGTACCAGCACTGGGAAAACAAGTTCGGCCTCGAGGACACCGACGAGTCGTTCCCGCAGGCCATGGTGCGCTGGACCTTCTGAGCGATTCGCCCGGGGCGGCCGCGGCCGCCCCCGTCGGTCCTCTCTCTGCCACGACGCCGGCCCGGCCCCACGCCCCCGGCGTCAGGCACCGCCCAGGGCGCGGTAGCGCGCCACGATGCTCGCGGGAGAATAGCGCTCGACGATCGTCGCCGGGATGGCCGGGGGATCCGCCAGCAGGTCGCCCACCGCGGCACCGAAGGCCTCGACGTCGTCGAGGGGCACCAGCCCGCGCCTGAGCTCGCCCTTGAGGATGTCGGACGGTCCCGAGAGACAGTCGGTGCTGACCACGGGGGTCCCGCAGGCCAGGGCCTCCAGGAGCACGTTGGGCAGGCCCTCGTAGTCGGAGGACAACATCAGCAGGCGCGCCCGGCGCATGTAAGGGTAGGGGTTGTCACGCGCACCCAGCAGGGTGACCCGGTCCTCGAGCCCCAGGGCGCGGATCTCGCCTTCGACACTCGCCCGGTCGCCATCGCCGATGAGCACCAGCGGCAGGTCGGTCCCGCTGGCCTGGTAGCCTCTGAGCAGTCGGTCGAGGCGTTTCTGGGTCATGGCCAGCCGGCCCACGTAGAGGCAGAAGTCCCGCTCGGCCCATTCCGGCTCGGCGATGGGCTCATGCATCAGCGCCTGCAGGCGCTCCAGTTCCATGACGTTGGGAATCACCTGGACCTCCCGCGGGCGGCAGCCGATCGAGGCCAGGGAATGCCGGTTGGTCTCCGAGAGCACGATCAGGCGCTTGTCCCCGTACAGCCGGCACACCTTGCGTCGCTTGATCCGCCGCCGCCAGCCCTGCTTGTTGGAGAGCAGTTCCTGGCGCGGATCGGAGCGAATGCACAGCCAGGCCCGATCAGCCAGGCAGGAGCGGCTGACGACCTGGTGCGCCTGGTGCAGATTGGCCACCACCAGGTCGAAGGACGCCTCGTACTCGGCGAGGAAGGCATCCAGCCGGCGTGCATGCAGTCGGTAGCGGTGCAGCTTCTCGCGCCGCCCGCGCGGCGTGAAGGGCACCACCCTGACCTCGGCGCCCTCGGGCACCTCCAGGCCCAGGCGTTCGGACAGGGCGATCAGGGTGACCGACACGCCCTGGGCCAGCATGGCCCGGGTCAGCTTGAGCACCGAGCGGGGCGCGCCGCCACTGGCCAGCTGATCGATCACGAAGAGGACTCTTTGCATGCCACACCACTCCTTTGTTCGTGCCACAGGCCACCATGGTAACCCACCACGAGAGCCGGCCCGACGATGAGCTGCCCGCGGCGCCCGCCACGCGAACCCCCACGGCAAGCGGCGACCATCTTTTGCTATGCTGGCGCCTTCCTGCCGCCATCAATCAAGGAAGAATCGTGCCATTACGGGATCTGGCCCTGGGCCTTGGCGTCGTTGCCATCTGGGCGCTGAACATCATCGTCATCAAGCTCGGCGTGGCGGAACTGCCGCCGCTGCTGTTGACCACCCTGCGCTTTTTGCTGGTGGCCGCGCTGCTGGTGCCCTTCCACCCCGTGGCCCGCCACCAGCTACCCTTCCTGGCGCTGCTGTCGCTGACCTTCGGCACCCTGCACTTCGCCATGCTGTTCATCGGCCTGGAGCAGGCCGAGGCCGGCACCGGGGCCCTGCTGGTGCAGATGGGCACGCCCTTCGCCACCCTGCTGGCAGTGCTGTTCCTCAAGGAACGCCTGGGCCCGCGTCGGCTGGCCGGCCTGATCCTGTCCTTCGCCGGCATCGTCGTGCTGGCCGGCGGCCCGACGCTGCCGGCCCCCCTGCCCACCGCGCTGCTGCTGGTCAGCGCCCTGGGCTGGGCCATCTCCCAGCTGTTGATCAAGCAGGGCCCCAATGTCCCGCCCATGGCACTGGCGGGCTGGGTGGCGCTGTTCGCCACGCCTCAGGTAGCGCTGGGCTCCTGGTGGTTCGAGCAGGGTCAGATCGAGGCCCTGTCCGATGCCGGCTGGGCCGCCTGGGGCGCGGTCTTCTACACGGCAGTGATGTCATCGATCCTCGCCTACGGCGTCTGGTACGGCCTGCTTCGCCGCCACCCGGTCAACCGAGTGGTGCCCATGGTGCTGCTGGTGCCGGTGCTGGCCGTGGGGCTCGGGGTCGTGCTGCTCGGGGATGGGCTGGGACCGCACAAGCTGATCGGCGGCGGGCTGGTGGTGGCCGGGATCGCCCTGATCGTGCTGCGCCTGGGGGGCCGGAAGACACCCGCCGAGGCGTCCTCCTGACCCCTCAGCCGTCCGCCGCCATGCTGGCGCGGCGACACTCCCCGCCATCGCCGGGCCAGCTGACACAGTCGCCCGGCCTGACGCCCTTCTCCGCGAAGTAGCCGGCATTGACCTCCAGCGCGGCCCGATAGGCGGCGGCCGGCCGGGTCACCGGACAGTCCCGGGGCGCGTCGGCCGTGCAGGGCTCCATGCGGTGGATCTCGAGGATCCGCCCGCTCTCGTCGATGAAGGCGATATCCAGCGGGATGCGGGTGCGATACATCCAGAAGCCGTTGCGCGAGGGCTGGGTCCGTTCGTAGAGAAACAGCATGCCGGTGTCGGGTGGCAGCTGCTCGCGCTCCATCAGGCCCCGGCCGCGCTCGGCGAGGCTTCGCGCCACCTCCGCCTGCAGGCGCCGCGGGCCCGCCTCGCCGTGCAGGGTCACCGGCACCCGGGGCAGGCGCGGCTCCTGGGCCAGTACCGGCGCCCCCCAGAGCGGCACGGTGGGCAACAGCAGCAGCGCCTGGAGCAGGCGGCGTCGGGTCGGGTCAGGCATCTCAGACATGGGCAGGCTCCTCTCTGGGCAGTGCGGCCTCCGGCATCAGGTGGATACCGGTGGCCAGCAGCGAAACGGTCACGGTCTCGCCCCGGGCCAGGCCATTGCGGCGGGCAGCATGGGTGGCGATCTCGAAACGCAGGGTATCGTCGCAGTGATCGAAGGCCAGTGCCACGGACGCCATGCCCCCCAGGATCGCCATTTCGCTGACTCGGCCGGTGATCGGGTTCTCCCGCTCCCCGCGGGACGGCCGGCCGCGGCGATGCAGGACGACATCGGAATTCGGCAGGTACCAGGTCAGGCGCCGCCCCACGGGCAGCGTCTCCAGCCCCTCGGCCACCTCGAGCCGCCAGGGCCCCCACTGCAACCGTCGCCGCCCCGCCGCGTCCGCCACCACGGTGCCGTCGAAGACATTGTGGCGATCCAGCAGGCGCGCCACCTCGGGGGAGGCCGGCCGCCGAAACAGCGCCTCGGCGGGGGCCTGCTGCAGGCTGCGCCCGGCATGCAGCACGCAGAGCCGGTCGGCCAGGGCGGCGGCCTCGTCGAGGTCGTGGGTGACCAGCACGATGGGAATACGGATCTCCTCGCGCAGCAGCGCCAGCTCCCGCTGCAGGCGACGCCGGGTAACCTGGTCCACCGCGGAGAAGGGCTCGTCGAGCAACAGCACCTGCGGCTGGCGGGCCAGCGCCCGGGCCAGGGCGACACGCTGGCGCTGGCCCCCGGACAGCTCGTCGGGCAGCCGCCCCCCCAGCCCCTCCAGGCGCACCCGCGACAACCAGGCCTCGGCGACCGGGCGGCGCTCGGCGGCGGGCAACTGGCCGAGGGCCACCATGACGTTGGCCCGGGCGTCGAGATGGGGAAAGAGCGCATAGTCCTGGAACACCAGTCCCACCCGGCGTCGCTGCGGTCGCATCCAGCAATGGCGGGCCGAGGCGAACCAGGTCTCGCCGGCACAGCGGATATCGCCCTCGGCCGGCCGGTAGAGACCGGCGATGGCCCGCAGCAGCGTCGTCTTGCCACTGCCCGAGGGGCCCACCAGGGCGAGCAGCTCACCGGGGGCACAGCGGAAGGCGGCATCGAGCGGAATCGGCCCCGCCTGGGCGACCCGCACCGTCAGATCGCCGACCGTGCATGGCGGTCCCGCGGTCTCAGTGTCCATGCCGTCGCCTCCTGCGGCCGCTCAGCCCATAAACCACGCCGATGGTCACGAAGGACACCAGCAGCAACATGGCCGACATCAGCGCCGCGCCCTGCTCGTCAAAGGCCTGGACGCGGTCGTAGATGGCGATGGCAAGCGTCCGGGTCTCGCCGTCGATGGCGCCCCCGACCATCAGGATCACCCCGAATTCCCCAAGGGTATGGGCGAAGGTCAGCGCCAGCGCCGAGACCAGCCCGGGCCATACCAGCGGCAGTTCGATGCGCCACAGGGTCTGCCAGGAGGACAGGCCGCAGCACCAGGCGGCCTCGCGCAGGTTGGCGGGAATCCCCTCGAAGGCTCGCTGGATGGGCTGCACGGCGAAGGGCAGATTGGCCACCAGGGAGGCGAGCAGGATGCCGCTGAAGGTGAAGTTGAGGGTCGTGCCGGTGAGCGAAGCCCAGACAGCCCCGAAGGGCGCCTGCTGGCCGAAGCTCTGCATCAGGTAGAAGCCCAGCACCGTCGGCGGCATCACCAGCGGCAACGCCACCAGGGCCTCGCAGAGGGAACGCCCACGAAAGCGGGCCAATGCCAGGGTGCGCCCCAGCCACAGGCCCAGGGGGATCAACAGCAGGCTGGTCAACGCCGCCAGGCGCAGCGACACCCACAGCGCCGGCCAATCCATCAGGAGGCATCATCCTGCACGGGCGGCTGGAAGCCACGACGCTCGAGGATCGACCTCGCCCGCTCTCCCTGCAGCCAGGCATAGAAGGCCCGTGCCCCCTCCCCGGCTCCGTCAATCAGGGCCATGCGCTGGACCAGCGGAGCGTGCCACTCGGCGGGAATCAGCACATGATCGGCCTGCTCGGCCACTGTCGGGGCCAGGGCCAGGGAATAGGCCACCAGCCCGCCCCGGGCCTCATCGGCCAGGGCGAAGCGGGCCGCCTGGGAGACATTCTCGCCCAGCACTCGCAGCCTCGTCGTCGGTGACCACAGCCCGGCATGGGTCAGCGCCTGACGGGCCGCCACCCCATAGGGCGCGTGCTCGGGATTGGCCAGGGCCAGTCGCGGCCGCCCTTCGCCGTCCTCGAAGGCGGCAAGCGCCTCCCGCACCCCCGCCAATGGTGCATCGGCCGAGGGCAGCACGCCACGCCCCCTGGCCTGCAGCCAGACCAGGCGTCCCACGGCATAGACACGGCCCTCTCCCTCGATGAGCTCCGCCTCCTCGAGCACGCGCACGTTTGCCTCGTCCGCCGAGAGGAACAGCTCGAAGGGAGCATGCTGCAGGATCTGGCGACTCAGGTTGCCCGAGGCACCGAAGTTGACCCGCACATCATTGCCGGTCTCCTCGCGGTAGGCCGCGACAAGTTCAGGGAACACGAACTGCAGCGACGAGGCCGCCGCCACGCTGGGCACCTCCATGGCCTGCACCAGGGGGGCCATCCATGGCAGCAGGAGCAGGGCCAGGCGGGCCGCCCAGCGTCGGGGATGCTTCATGGTGTCGAGCCTCTCGAATGACATGCCGCCAAAGTTGACCGGATGGTCAGCCTTGTCAAGACGGCCGACACGGACTGCCCCTTGCCGGATGCCCTCCCCGCCCCCGACGACCGATCATGGGACGGGCGAGGCAACTAGACACGACAAGCAGACGGCCGGGCCGGTCGACTCGGCAGCATTGTCATCCAGACGCGGCGGACGGTAAAGGCGCCCGCCGGGGAACCCGGCACCGGCATGACCCCAATCAGGCCTGTTCGGTGGCGCGGCCCAGGATCGACTTGAGATCGATACGGGCTTCCCGGGGACTCAGGTCGAGCAATGCCTCGAGGCCGTTCAGATGGTCGTGGATATCGCCACGGGCCGCCTCGGCGTCCCCGGCTTCCAGATGGGCCAGCAGCCGGGTATGGTCCCCCGCGAGATAGCAGGAGGCCAGGCCGGCGCGCTTGTAGAGGGCGATGACGATGGAGGTGCGCAGCACCAGATCGGTGAGCATCGCGCCCAGCACGCGGTTGGGCGAATGCTCGGCCAGCAGGTGGTGCAGGGTCAGGGAGTGCTCGATCCGCGCCGGCTCGTCGCCCCGCTCGAAGGCCGCGACCTCGCCGCGTGCCTGCTCGGACAGGGCGGCCATGGCCTCGGCCGGGAGCCGGCCGGCCAGCAGGGCCACCACCTCGCCCTCCACCAGGCGCCGCGCATCGAAGGTCTCGCGGGTTTCCTCGATGCTCGGGGCGCGGACCCGAGCCACCTGGTTGGGACGCTGGTCGATGACGTGCTCGGACGCCAGGCGGGTCAGGGCCTTGCGCACCACCGACCGGCTGACACCGAAGACCTCCCCCAGCGTCACCTCGGGCAGCTTGGTACCCGGGGGCAGGCGCTGCATCAGCACCGCTCGGCGCACCTTGTCGACGATATCCCGGTCGCTGACGCGTCCCCCGGCCTTGGCCTCTGCCAGCATCTCGGTGTGCCAGGCATTGTTCATGGCATGTCTCTCCGCGTGGTCCTGAGAGAACCATCGCATGTTTCACGCTATCTGGCCACACCATGGCTACATTTTGTATACAAGAGAACGGCCATCCCTCAGCGTTCCTGGTGCTCGGCCGTCACGTCCAGGATCTTCAGGGTATTGGTGCCCCCGTGGGCGTTCATGTGATCGCCGCGGGTCAGGATCACGTGATCCCCCGGCTCGGCAATGCCCTGTGCCACCAGCCGCGCCAGGGCGCGGTCGTTGAGCTCGGTGGCCCCCATCTCACTGGTGTCGAAGGGCAGCGAGATGACACCACGGTACAACGCCATGCGCCGCTGGGCGACGGGGTTGTGGGCCAGCCCGACGATCGGCAGCCCGGAGCGGATCCGCGAGGCGATCAGCGGCGTGTAGCCGGTGGCCGTCATGCAGGCGATCGCCGCTACCCCGGTCAGGTGGTTGGCGGCATACATCGCCGACAGGGCGATGGTCTCGTCGATCCGGGAGAAGCCCTCGTGGATGCGGTGGCCGGATTCCTGGGCACTGCGCTCGCGCTCGGCGCCCAGGCAGACCCGGGCCATGGCTTCCACGGTCTCCACCGGGAAGTCGCCGGCGGCGGTCTCGGCGGAGAGCATCACCGCGTCGGTAGCGTCGAGCACGGCATTGGCCACGTCGAACACCTCGGCCCGGGTGGGCAGCGGCGCCTCGATCATCGACTCCATCATCTGGGTGGCGGTGATCACCGCGCGGTTCAGGGTCCGGGCGTGCTTGATGATGCGCTTCTGGGTGCCGATCAGCGCCGCGTCGCCGATCTCCACGCCGAGATCGCCGCGGGCCACCATCACCGCCTCGCTGGCTTCGATGATGCCGTCGAGGGTGGCGTCGTCGGCCACCGCCTCGGCACGCTCGAGCTTGGCCACCAGGCCGATCTCACGGCCGGCCTCGCCGAGCAGCTCACGGGCCTCGCGCATGTCGGCGGCATGGCGCGGGAAGGACACCGCCAGGTAGTCCACGCCGATGGCGATGGCGGTCTCCAGGTCGGCCTTGTCCTTGTCGGTCAGCGCCGGCGCCGAGAGGCCGCCGCCCTGCTTGTTGATGCCCTTGTTGTTGGACAGGGCACCGCCCACCACCACGCGGGTGTGGATGGCGCTGCCGTCGACCCGGGCGACGTCGAGCACCACCCGGCCGTCGTCGAGCAGCAGGCGGTCGCCGGCGGCCACGTCGTCGGCCAGCGCCTTGTAGTCGCAGCCGACCCGCTCGGCGTCGCCGGCCTCGCCGTCGAGGGCCACGTCGATCACGAAGGGCGCGCCCTCGGCGAGCTCGACGGCGCCGTCACGGAAACGGGCGATGCGGATCTTGGGCCCCTGGAGGTCGCCCAGGGCGGCGACGCTACGGCCCTGGCGGGCGGCGATCTCGCGCACCGCGGCCAGCCGGCGGCGGTGGTCGTCCGCCGAGCCGTGGGAGAAGTTGAGGCGCACCACGTCGACGCCGGCGGCGATCATCTGCTCGAGCACGCCCTCCCGGTCGCTGGCGGGGCCCAGGGTGGCGACGATCTTGGTGCGGCGGATCGGCTCGTGGATCGGGGCATGGGGCGGCAGTGTCGTCATGAGTTCCTCGGCAGTACCAGGATGGCACGAAAATCGTTGACGTTGGTGCGCGTCGGCCCGGTCATGATCAGGTCGTCCAGCGCCTCGAAGAAAGTATACGCATCATTGCGTGACAGATAGGCGTCCGGGTCAAGGCCCAGCGAGCGCATGCGCGTCCAGCAGCCCGGTCCGAAGACGGCCCCGGCATTGTCCTCGGAGCCGTCGATGCCGTCGGTATCGATGGCCAGGGCATGGATGCCCTCGGCGCCCTCGAGGGTGGCGAACAGGCCAAGCAGGAACTCGACATTGCGGCCGCCGCGGCCGTCGCCGGTGACCGTCACACTGGTCTCGCCGCCCGACAGGATCAGCAGCGGCCGTTCCAGGCCATCCTGGGCGGACAGCGCCATGCGGCCCTGGGCACGGCCCAGCTCGCGGGCCTCGCCCTCGAGGTCGTCGCCCAGCAGGCGCACCTCGACGCCATCGCTCTCGGCGGCAACCTGCCCGGCCGTCAGGGCGTCGCGGGCGCGAGCCAGAATCTCGCTCTGGTCCCGGGCGAAGGCCGGATCATCGGGGCGCGGCGCCTCGGTATTGGCCTCCAGCTGACGGCGCACCGCGTCCGAGATCTCGATGTCGTGGCGCTCGAGAATCGCCAGGGCCTCGGCGGGGGTGCTGGCGTCGGGCAAGGTCGGGCCGGAGGCGATCAGTGAGGCCTCGTCGCCGGGCACGTCGGAGATCAGCCAGGTCAGCACCCGGGCCGGGTGAGCGGCGGCCGCCAGCCGGCCGCCCTTGATGGCCGACAGGTGCCGGCGCACGGTGTTGATCTCGCGGATCGGCGCCCCGCTTCTCAGCAGCGCCTTGTTGATGGCCTGCTTCTCGGCAAGCTGGATGCCGGGCGCGGGCAGGGTCATCAGCGCCGACCCGCCGCCGGAGATCAGGGCGATGACCAGATCGTCCTCGCCCAGGTCCTCGACGGCCTCGAGCATCCGCCGGGCGGCCTGCTCGCTCAGGTCATCGGGCATGGGGTGCGAGGCCTCGAGAACCTCGATATGGCGACACTCGGCGCCATGGCCGTAGCGGGTCACCACCAGGCCGGACAGCGGCGCCTGGGGATGGCGCAGCTGCCAGGCGCGTTCCAGGGCAGCCGCCATGGCTGCCGCCGCCTTGCCGGCCCCTACTACCAGGGTGCGGCCGACCGGGGGATCGGGCAGCCGGTCGGGCAGCAGCGTATCGGGATGCACGGCCGAGACGGCGGTCTCGCCCAGGCGCCTCAGCCAGGCACGCGCTGCCTCGGGCCGCTCGCGGGAAAGCAGGGGGGAAAGGGCATTCATTCGGGGGTCTCCTTCGAAAAAGGGCCCGGTGACGAACCAGGGGGCTACAGGGGAAGACTCGACACCGGGCAAGGGGCCGTCAATCGACGACCCCGGCAGACGACGACCCGACGCCTGCCATCAGGGAGCAGTCACCTCCCCTGTCCTCCGCCGGCCACCCATGATGGCCGGCGGCACGGACTCAGCGGCTGCCGATCTCGTGGTCGGCGAGCTGTTCCAGGGCACGGGCGATGCCGGCGTGATCCCAGTCGCCGCCGCCGTGGGCGACGCAGGCCTGGAACAGCTGCTGGGCATTGGCGGTACCGGGCAGCGCGAGATTGAGGCTTCGCGCGCCTTCCAACGCCAGGTTGAGGTCCTTCTGATGCAGCTTGATCTTGAAGCCCGGATCGAAGGTGCGGTTGATCATGCGCTCGCCATGAACATCGAGGATCTTCGACTGGGCCAGGCCGCCGAGCAGGGACTCGCGGACCTTGGCCACGTCGGCACCCGCCCGGGAGGCGAACAGCAGCCCCTCGGAGACGGCCTCGATGGTCAGGGCGACGACGATCTGGTTGGCCACCTTGCAGGTCTGGCCGGCGCCGTGATCGCCGATATGGGTGATGGTCTTGCCCATGATCTCGAGCAGCGGCCTGGCGCGCTCGAAGCCTTCCTGGGTGGCACCGACCATGATGGTCAGGGCCGCGTTGATGGCGCCGCCCTCGCCGCCGGAGACCGGGGCGTCGACGTACTCGCCGCCGGCCTCGGTGATGCGCTTGGCGAATTCCTGGGTGGCCAGCGGGGCGATCGAGCTCATGTCGATCACCAGGGTACCGGGCTGGAGGCCCTCGATGACACCGCCCTCGCCGAACAGTACCTGCTCGACGTCGGGGGTGTCCGGCACCATGGTGATGATCACCTCGGAGGCCTCGGCGACCGCCTTGGGACCGTCGAGTTCCAGCATGCCCTTGGCGGCCAGGGTCTCGTCCAGGGTGCCGCGCTTGACGGTGGTCAGTTCGTGGTCGGCGTCCAGCAGGTGGCCCGCCATGGGGCGACCCATGATGCCCAGTCCGATAAAGCCGATCTTGCTCATGATGATTCTCCTGTCACATTACTTGCTGACGTTGGGTCGTGAGTATTCGTCGTCGTGCAGAAAGTGTCGCTCAGGGCTCCTAGGGATGAGCGCCGGGGGCAAGACGAAGCGAGGGTCCTACGCCCAGGGAGGGGGTCACAGCGCCCTCGCGGCGTCTTGACGCCGGGGTAGCTCATCCCGACCACGGACCTGTCCCGGCGCCCCTTTCTATCTTCAATGTTCAGCCTTTTACGGCATCCAGCCAGCCCAGCCCCTCCTGGGTGGACCCGGCCGGCTTGTACTCGCAGCCGATCCAGCCCTGGTAGCCCAGGCGATCGAGGTGGGCGAACAGGAAGGGATAGTTGATCTCGCCGGTGCCCGGCTCGTGGCGGCCCGGGTTGTCGGCCAGCTGCACGTGGGCGATGCGATCAATGTGCTTCTCGATGGTCGGGGCGAGATCCCCTTCCATGATCTGCATGTGATAGATGTCGTATTGCAGCTTCAGGTTGTCGCTGCCCACCTCGTCGAAGAGCGCCAGGGCCTGAGCGGTGCGATTGAGAAAGAAGCCCGGGATGTCGCGGGTGTTGATCGGCTCGGCGATCAGCAGGATGCCCGCGGCCTTCAGCTTGTCGGCGGCGAAGCGCAGGTTGTCGACCAGGGTCTGTCGGGCCTCGTCATCGCTGACGCCCTCCGGCTTGATGCCGGCCAGGCAGTTGACCTGGGTGTTGCCGAGCACCTTGGCGTACTCGATGGCACGGTCGACGCCGGCACGGAACTCCTCGACGCGATCCGGATGGCAGGCGATGCCGCGCTCGCCGGCGCCCCAGTCGCCGGCCGGCAGGTTGAACAGCACCTGGGTCAGGCCATTGTCGTCGAGGCGCTGCTTGATCTCGGCGGCCTCGAAGTCGTACGGAAAGAGGTACTCCACGCCCTTGAAGCCGGCCGCGGCGGCGGCCTGGAAGCGATCGAGGAAGTCGACCTCGGTGAACAGCATGCTGAGATTGGCGGCAAACTTGGCCATGTGAATCTCCCTGTGTCTTCTCGTGTATGTCAGCGTGCGTCTCGGGCCGCCCGGCCACCGGTCCCCACCGACGGCCGGACGGCAGCCGTCCTCAGCGCAGGGCGGCGATGGAGCTCGGCGCGTCGGCCACGTTCTCGGCCAGCTCCTCGAACTCGTTGATGCCGGCCAGGTCGGTGCCCATGGAGATGTTGGTCACGCGCTCCAGGATCACCTCGACCACCACCGGCACGCGGTGCTGCTTCATCAGCTCGCGGGCCTCGGCGAAGGCCGGGCCGATCTGGTCGGGCTCGGTGACACGGATCGCCTTGCAGCCCAGGCCCTCGACCACCGAGACGTGGTCCACGCCATAGCCGTTGATCTCCGGGCAGTTGATGTTCTCGAACGACAGCTGCACCTGATAGTCCATGTCGAAGCCGCGCTGGGCCTGGCGGATCAGTCCCAGGTAGGAGTTGTTCACCAGCACGTGGATGTAGGGCAGGTTGAACTGCGCGCCCACGGCCAATTCCTCGACCATGAACTGGAAATCATAATCGCCGGACAGCGCGACGATATCGGCCTCCGGGTCGGCGCGACGCACCCCGAGCGCGGCCGGGATGGTCCAGCCCAGCGGGCCCGCCTGGCCGCAGTTGATCCAGTGGCGCGGCTTGTAGACGTGCAGGAACTGGGCGCCGGCGATCTGCGACAGGCCGATGGTGCTGATATAGCGGGTGTTCTTGCCGAACGCCTTGTTCATCTCCTCGTACACGCGCTGCGGCTTGACCGGCACGTTGTCGAAATGGGTCTTGCGCAGCAGGGTGCGCTTGCGCTCCTGGCACTCCTCGGCCCAGGCGCGGCGATCCTTGAGCCTGCCCGCGGCCTGCCACTCCCTGGCCACCTCGACGAACAGCTCGAGCGCCGCCTTGGCGTCGGAGACGATGCCATAGTCCGGCCCGAAGATGCGGCCAATCTGGGTCGGCTCGATGTCCACGTGGACGAACGTGCGCCCCTCGGTGTAGGTGTCCAGCGTGCCGGTGTGACGGTTGGCCCAGCGGTTACCGATGCCCATCACGAAGTCGGACTCGAGCAGGGTCGCGTTGCCGTAGCGATGCGAGGTCTGCAGGCCGACCATGCCGGCCATCAGCTCGTGATCGTCCGGGATGGTGCCCCAGCCCATCAGGGTCGGGATGACCGGCACGCCGGTGAGCTCGGCGAACTCGGTGAGCAGGTCGCTGGCGTCGGCGTTGATGATGCCGCCCCCGGCCACCAGCAACGGCTTGTCGGCCTCGTTGAGCATGCCCAGGGCCTTCTCGATCTGGGCGCGGCTGGCAGTCGGCTTGTAGGCCGGCAGCGGCTCGTAGGTGTCCGGGTCGAACTCGATCTCGGTCATCTGCACGTCGATGGGCAGGTCGAGCAGCACCGGGCCCGGGCGCGAGCTGCGCATGATCTGGAAAGCCTGCTGGAAGGCACGCGGCACCTGGGCCGGCTCCCGCACGGTGATGGCCCACTTGGTGACCGGCCCGGCGATGGCCTGGATATCCACCGCCTGGAAGTCCTCCTTGTGCAGCTTGCTGGCCGGCGCCTGGCCGGTGATGCACAGGATCGGGATGGAGTCGGCGGAGGCCGAGTACAGCCCGGTGATCATGTCCGTCCCCGCCGGGCCGGAGGTACCGATGCACACGCCGATGTTGCCCGGCTGGGTACGGGTATAGCCCTCGGCCATGTGCGAGGCCCCCTCGACGTGGCGTGCCAGCACGTGATCCACGCCGCCGACCTTGCGCATGGCGGCGTAGAAGGGATTGATGGCGGCGCCGGGCAGCCCGAAGGCGACCTCGATGCCTTCCTTGCGCAGCACGTGAACGGCAGCTTCCGCAGCGGTCATGCGAGCCATGGCGATTCCTCCACTGGTGGCTTTTATTCTTTGGAAAATATTTCTGTATACAGAGACTAGACCCGCCACGGGAATACCGTCAACACCTTTTGGAAAACATTTCCAGTCGATAGCAGGCAAAAAATACCCAAGCCATAACAGTATCTTGGGTTAATGGAAAAATTTACCATAAATTCAATCACAAGGGGCCGAGACAATCCCCCGATTGGGCTAGCCGGTGTCCCATGAATGAAACGTTCGTATGCAATCTCAGGGAGCGAGGTGCAGGACCGCCTCACCGATGCCGGCAAAGACCAGTCGGGCCTGCTGGCCGGCGACCCAGCGCTGGGCGCGATACCGCAGCCCGGCACTAAGCCGTCGAGGCTCAACCCATCAGCCAGCTGCAAAGCGTCTGTTGACCACCTTCCAGCACACCGGCGAGTCGATCACCGATATCAATCGCGGCTGACGCCGCGCCATCGCCCCAACACGACGACACCCGCCGAAGGGCGGGTGTCGTCGTGTGCCGTTGCCGTGCCGGGGCCGATCAGCGCCGCTTGCTGTAGGGCAGCGCCATGTGCCGGTTGACGTCCTTGTACAGCAGGTAGCGGAAGGGGCCCGGGCCGCCTGCATAGCAGGCCTGCGGGCAGAAGGCGCGCAGCCACATGTAGTCGCCCGCCTCCACCTCGACCCACTGCTGGTTGAGATGGTAGACCGCCTTGCCCTCGAGCACATAGAGGCCGTGCTCCATCACGTGGGTCTCGTCGAAGGGAATCACGCCGCCGGGCTGGAAGGTCACGATGTTGACGTGTATGTCGTGGCGCAGATCGTCCGGGTCGACGAAGCGCGTGGTGGCCCAGACCTCGTTGCAGTCCGGCATGACCGAGGGCTCGATGTCGTTCTCGTTGACCACGAAGGGTTCGGGCACCTCGAGACCGTCGACGAACTCGTAGGCCTTGCGGATCCAGTGGAAACGCACCGGGGCGTCGGCCTCGTTGCGCAGCTGCCAGTCGCTGCCCGGCGGGATGAAGGCATAGCCGCCGGGGACCATCCGGTGCTTCTCGCCGGCCAGGGTCAGCACCATCTCGCCCTCCACCACGAAGAGCACGCCCTCGGCGCCCGGGTCAGTCTCGGGCCGCTCGCTGCCGCCGCCGGGGGACACCTCCATGATGTACTGGGAGAAGGTCTCGGCGAAGCCGGACAGCGGGCGGGACAGCACCCAGAGGCGGGTGTTCTCCCAGTGGGGCAGCTTGCTGGCGACGATGTCGCGATACACCCCCTTGGGAATGACCGCGAAGGCCTCGGTGAACATCGCGCGGTCGGTGGTCATCACCTTCTGGCCGGGATGGCCGCCCTGGGGAGCGTAGTACTGACGCTGGGTCATGGGGTTGCCTCTTGTTCGCTGGTAGACGCGACGCCCTCGCCTTGCGGCAGGGTCACGCGGATATCGATGGGGATCTCGTCGCAGTTGTTGCCCTCGCCGCCACGGTCGACCACCAGGAACTCGCCCTCGCCTTCCAGCACCGACTGGATGGCATGCCAGGTGCCGGCACGATAGTTCACGCCCTGGCGGCCATCGGTGACGAAGGCACGCACCTTCTCGGGGGCGATGGCGTCGCCGGGCGGCGCTACCACCACCAGGAAGCGCTCCTCGTGCATGGGCACGAAGGCCTGGCTGCCCTGGGGATGGCGCTCCAGGAAGTTCAGATCGAGTGGCACGCTGACGGGCTGGCTGACGAAGATGCTGATCAGTGCCCGGCCCTGCTCGCCCAGGGTCTCGACCCTGGCCAGGTCGTGGTAGCGACGGGTTCGACCGGCATTGATGTGAAAGTAGTCGGACGTGCGGGTATCGATCACGTCGCCGAAGGGCGCGAAGGCCTCCGGGGTCAGGGGACGGGCTTCGAGTTGGAGCATGTAACCTCCTGAGGGCAATGTCTGAAAAGTGTCTGCGCTCGGCTAAACGGCGTGTTAAAACTCAGCTCGGTGGCGAGTCCGATCAAAGTGCGCATTTACAGCTCGAAAACTCCGCCTTTTGACTCGCGACCTCCATATCGCTCGCTCTGCGAGCAACTGAGCTGCCCAAATCGGTAATCCCTGCCGATTTGTCGCTGCTTCTTGCCTTGTCTAGCCTTCGCTCGCCGACTTTTCAGGCAATGCCAAAATGCGGAGCGGGACAGGCGGCGCGCCGCCCACCCCGGGCTGTCGGAACGGCGGAATCAGGGTGCCGGATGGTGCTCGGCCCAGTGACGGGCGATGTCCATGCGGCGAGTGACCCAGACGCGGTCGTGGGCCTCGATATGGTCGAGGAAGCGCTGCAGGGCGCGGAAACGCCCCGGGCGTCCCAGCAGCCGGCAGTGCATGCCCACGGAAAGCATCTTCGGGGTGTCCTCGCCTTCCGCATAGAGGACATCGAAGGCGTCACGCAGGTAGGTGAAGAAATGATCCGCGGTGTTGAAGCCCTGGGGCGCGGCGAAGCGCATATCGTTGGTGTCCAGGGTATAGGGCACCACCAGGTGGCTGTGCTCACGCCCCTGGCTGTCTTCCTCGCGGGTCCAGAACGGCAGGTCATCACCATAGTAGTCGCTGTCGTAGAGGAAGCTGCCCTCGTCGAGCACCAGGCGACGCGTATTGGGGCTGTCACGTCCCGTGTACCAACCGAGCGGCTTCTCGCCGTACAGCGACTGGAAGATCTCGATGGCCCGTTGCATGTGCTGGCGCTCGATGTGCTCCGGCACCTGCTGGTAGTGGATCCAGCGATAGCCATGGCAGGCGATCTCGTGACCGAGCTCCTTGAAGGCCAGGGCGACCTCGGGGTTGCGCTCCAGCGCCATGGCCACACCGAACACGGTCAGCGGCAGGCCGCGACGCTCGAACTCGCGCAGGATCCGCCACACGCCCGCCCGGGAACCGTATTCGTAGATCGACTCCATGCTCAGGTGGCGATCGGGGTAGGACTCGGCGCCGATGATCTCGGAGAGGAACTGCTCGGAGCCATTGTCGCCGTGGAGCACGCAGTTCTCGCCGCCCTCCTCGTAATTGAGCACGAACTGGACGGCAATGCGTGCCCTGCCGGGCCAGTTGGCCGCCGGGACATCGCGGCCATAGCCGATCAGGTCGCGGGGATAGTCGTTGCGGGTCGGTGAGGTCATGGCAATGCGTCCTTCTTGTTCTTTGAGCGCTCGACGGTGCAGGAGCCCCCGGATGAACAACATAAACTGTATACAGAAATAGAATAGAGTGTGCCCATTCTATATTCAAGGATGGCCTTTCAGCCCCTCGCCAGGCGCATCAGCGCCAGGCTCTGAGCCAGACCGGCGTCCAGGGAATCCACGAGCCGGCAGTCGGGGCCTACCGCCAGGTCGGCGGCCAGGCCGGCGAAGGCGGCACCGCCGACAATGATGGCGTCCGGGGCGAGTCGCGCCTGCTGATCCGCCACCGCCGACTGGACTCTTGTCCGGGCCTGATCCCGCTGCGCGGGCAGGGCCAGGTCGTCGATGTTCACGGCGGAGATCCCCAGGCAACGGCGCGACGCCCCCAGCTCGTGCAGGATGTCCTCGATCATGCGTGGCCAGCGCCGCCCGGGGGTGACGATCGAGAAGCGCTCCCCCAACTGCAGGGCGGACAGCACGGAGGCCTCCAGCATGCCGGTGACGGGTACCGGGCAGGCCTCACGGGCCGCGGCGAGCCCCGGCTCGCCGAAGCAGGCCAGCAGCACGGCGTCATGCTCGATCCTGGAGCGCCGTTCGAGACTCGCGACCAGCGCGGCACCGGCCAGTGCACAGTCTCGACGTGAGGCGATATAGGCCACGCCCTGCTCGGCCGTCTCGGCGTGGACCTCGACCGCACTCCCGAGAAAGGCCCGGGCCCGTGAGGCCATGGCGTCGGTCATGGCGGTGTTGGTATTGCCGTTAAGCATCAGCAGGCGCATGCCGCCCTCCCCCTTTCCGATGACTGCCTTTAGCCTCGTACTTTGTATACAAAAAATCAATCCCCACGGCCAATCCTTTCTTTCCCCGGACCCGGCCGCCGATGCCTCACCCCTCAATGGCGGCCGGCATCATGGGCAGTCTCCGCCCTGGCAGGCCGATTCGTCCGGCAGAACACCACAGTGTATACACTTAACCTCGATAAACTGTCTTAAATATCCGAGAATTTGAGCTTCATTTATTGTATACAGTGTATCGCACTGGTTAATTTTTCTTAGTACACCCCTAACTCACTGTTAAACAATGGAATTTCCATGAGGGAGCCATTGAAGTCATGGGTTGATTTTTCGAGGCACCCCCGACTATTTTGTGTACAAAGAAAAAAATCATTGTTCACAAGAATAACCGCCAACGGAGCCACCCATGCAGATCCGCGTCATCAATCCCAACACCACCCGCGGCATGACCGATACCATCGCCACCGCCGCCCAGGGGATCGCCGCCCCCGGGACGGTGATCAGCGCCACCCAACCGGCCCATGGCCCGGTCTCCATCGAGAGCCATTTCGACGAGGCCATCAGCACCGTGGGCGTGCTCGAGGAAATCATGGCCGGCGAACGTGATCGGGTGGATGCCTATATCATCGCCTGCTTCGGCGACCCGGGGCTGCTGGCGGCCCGGGAGCTGACTCGAGCCCCGGTGGTCGGCATCGCCGAGGCCGCCTTCCACATGGCCGCCCTGATCAGTACCCGCTTCTCGGTGGTCACCACCCTGAGCCGCACCGGCATCATCGCCGAGCATCTGCTCGACCAGTACGGCTTCCGCCATCACTGCCGCCGAGTCCGTGCCGCCGAGATCCCGGTGCTCGACCTGGAAGACGACGGCAACGCCGCCCTCACACGGATCATCGACGAGGGCCGTCGCGCCCGCGACGAGGATGGCATCGGGGCCATCGTGCTGGGTTGCGGCGGCATGGCCGACCTGACGGACGAGATCAGCGAGGCCGTGGGCCTGCCGGTGGTCGAGGGCGTGACGGCCGCGGTCAAGCTCAGCGAGGCCCTGGTCGGCCTGGGACTCGGCACCAGCAAGGTCGGCGACCTGGCCTTCCCCCGTCCCAAGACCTTTACCGGCCGCTTCGCCCACCTGTCGGAGCTGGCCCCCGACGGCTGAGGGGCCGGCCGCCCCCAGCGTCCATCCCGAGCACGATACCGCAAGCGACCCCGCGCCCTGAACGGGCCGGACAACAACCACAATCACCGCACCATCTTGCGAGGACTGCATCATGACTCTCTCGACTTCACGCGCCGCCCCCGGCGATGATACCGGGGTGATCCACGACAGCCCCCATGACACCAAGGCGGCCGGCAGCGAATCGCTGGCCCCCCAGAAGACCCGCATCATGGGGCGCACCTCCTACCTGCTGGCCTGGTTCGGCGGCTGCGTCTCCATCGGCACCTTCACCATGGGCTCCAGCGTGGTCGGCACCCTGAACCTGCTCCAGGCCACGCTGGCGATCGCCATCGGCTGTTTCGTGATCGGCATCGCCCTGGCCCTGAATGGCGCCGCCGGCTACAAGTACGGCATTCCCTTCATGGTCCAGGCACGCAGTGCCTTCGGCTTTTCCGGTACCCGCCTGCCGGGTCTGGTGCGTGCCGTGCCGGCCATCGTCTGGTACGGCTTTCAGAGCTGGATCGGTGCCGGCGCCCTGAACATGGTCTCGGCGACCCTGTTCGGCTTCGACAACCTGATCTTCTTCTTCATCGCCTTCCAGTTCCTCCAGATCGCCCTGTCGGTGCTGGGCTTCCAGGGCATCAAGTGGCTCGAGAACATCGGCAGCGCCTTCATCCTGGCCTCGCTGGTCTACATGTTCTATAGCACCGTGCAGCGCTACGGCGACGAACTCTCCGCCAGCATGCTGACCATGGAAGGCTCCTGGGGCATGCCCTTCTGGGGCGCCACCATGCTGTTCCTGGGCATCTACAGCACCATGATGCTCAACGTCAGCGACTATTCCCGCGAGCACAAGGAGGGCACCGGTCCGGGCCTGCTGACCACCATCTACGCCATGTCGATCCTGCCCTGCACCCTGTTCATGGGGCTGATCGGCTACATGGTCTCCGAGGCCACCGGCGTCGCCGACCCGATCCAGGTGTTCGCCAATGCCGTGGACAACACCCCGCTGTTGATGACCACCCTGCTGTTCATCGCCTTCGCCCAGGTCACCACCAACGTGCTCAACAACGTGGTGCCGCCGACTTACGTGCTGATGGACGCCTTCAAGCTGAAGTTCCGCACCGCTACCGTGATCGTCGGCCTGCTGGCCTTCGCCACCTTCCCCTGGGAGCTGGTCAAGGACGAGTCCGCCGCCGGCCTGCAGGTCTTCGTGCAGACCTACTCCGCCTTCCTCGGCCCGATCTTCGCCATCCTGGTGGTCGACTACTACCTGATCCGCCGCCGCACTCTGGACCTTGGCAAGCTCTACGACGAGAACGGTCCCTATCGCGGCGTGCACCACGCGGCACTGATCGCTACCGCCGTGGGTGCCGTGGTCGCCCTGACCTTCTCTTCCGTATCCTGGTACGCCAGCCTGATCCCGGCCGGCCTCACCTACTACCTGCTGATGAAGACCTGGGCGCCCTGCCAGCGCTTCTGCAGCTGAACGCCCTAGACTGAGGGTGACGGCGTCACCCTCTCGCCTTCAGGCCCTCCCGTTATAGGCAGGGGCTTTTCCACAACGACAAGAAGGGTGAACCCCATGATGGAAAAAGAGCTGGAGATCCAGCACCGAGACCCGACCCTCTACAACGCGGACCTGGCGCCGATCAAGCATCGTGACCGCAACTGGGGCTGGTTCGAGATCTTCAATGTCTGGTCGAACGACATCCAGAGCCTGTTCGGCTACACCCTGGCGGCCTCGCTGTTCATCTCCTACGGCCTCAACGGCTGGGCGGTGATGGCGGCGATCATCCTCGCCGGCGTCGTGGTGATGTGGCTGGTCAACCTGAGTGGCAAGCCCAGCGTCAAGTACGGCGTGCCCTTCCCGGTAATGATCCGGTCCAGCATGGGAGTGCGCGGGGCCAACTTCCCGGCCATGCTGCGGGCCATCATCGGCATCTTCTGGTACGGGGTACAGACCTACTTCGCCTCCACGGCGGTCGCCCTGCTGATCACCGCGCTCATCGGCGACCCCGGTGGTTCCTGGCTGGGCATGTCCGCGGTGGGGTGGGTGTCCTTCGTGATCGTCTGGGTCTTCCAGATGGCGCTGTTCTGGCAAGGGATCGACCGCATCAAGCACTTCCTCAACTGGGCCGGCCCCATGGTCTACGTGGTGATGGTGGCGCTGATGGTCATCGTCTGGTTCCAGGCCGGCAGCGACCTGTTGCCCGCGGTGAGCACCATCTTCAGTGGCAGTAGCGAGTATGAAGGCAGCCCCTTGACCGCCTTCCTGGCGATTACCGGCACCATGATCGCCTACTTCGCTGCCGTGGTGATCAACTTCGGCGACTTCACCCGCTTCGTGAAGAGCGAGAAACAGATGAAGCTCGGCAATCTGCTGGGCCTTCCGCTCAATGTGGCCTTCTTTTCCTTCATCGCCCTGATCATTACCGCGGGCACGCTCGCGCTGTTCGGCGAGACGCTCACCAACCCCTCGGACATCATCGAGCGGGTCGACTCCCTGCCGCTGACCATCATCGCCGCGATCACCTTCTTCGCCGCCACCGTGGGCATCAACCTGGTCGCCAACTTCATCCCACCGGCCTACGACCTGGCCAACCTCTTCCCGGGCAAGATCAGCTTTCGGATCGGCGGGCTGATCACCGCGGTGGTGGCTTTCTTCGTCGGGGCACTGTGGGTGTCAGTGATCAGCCAGATCGGCATCGCCGGCTTCGTCAATGCCCTGGGAGCCATCGTGGCACCCTTCTACGGCATCATCGTGGTGGACTACTACCTGGTGAAACGCCAGCACTTGAACATCCAGGACATGTTCTCCGCCGACCCCGACGGGGCCTACCACTACGTCAAGGGCTGGAACAAGCGAGCCATCGGCGCCTTCGCCCTGGCCGCGCTGTTCTCGATCTCATCGGTGTGGGTGCCAGCCCTCGAAGCGCTCGGCGGCTATGCCTGGTTGATCGGTGCTGCCCTGGGCGGGCTCTTCTACTTCCTGTTGATGAAGGGCCAGCGCCAGCCGGTCACCGCCAACTCCTGATCCCCATCCCTCGTCACGCTACACCGCGCCCCGTGCCATGGCACGGGGCGCGGTGATTCGAGGGTAACCCGGGGAGAGTCGCCCCTAGCCCGAGAAGATCTCGAACAGGTCCGGGGCCTCATCCTCTTCGGCATGGATGGACAGCGATGCCTCGATGGCCTTGAGGTGGCGGCTCATGAAGGCCAGGGCACGCTCGCCGTTGCCGCTCACCAGGTAGCCCACCAGGTCGTCGTGGTCGTGGGACTCGCAGCCCAGGTGGCCGGCGTTGCCGTACACCGCCAGGATCAGCGAGGAGCGCGAACACAGGCGTTCGACGAACGCCGCCAGGGTGGCGTTGCCGGAGATCCACGCCAGTCGCCCATGGAAGGCCGCGGACAGCTTGATGGCGGCACTCTGCTCGCCGGCCCGCAGGGCCTCGCGTTCACGCACCGCCATCTCGCGCAGTGACTGGGCGTCCTCGGCGGTGATGCGGCGGGCCACCTCGGGCATCAGGCCACACTCGACCATCTGCCGGGCATCGAAGACATCCTTGGCCTCGTCGGCGGTGGGCCGCGTCACGCTGGCGCCACGGCGGGGGGTCAGGGTCACCAGCTGCTCCAGGGCCAGGCGCTGGAGGATCTTGCGGATGCCGGTCCGGCTGATGCCGAAGACCTCGGCCAGGGCATCCTCGCGCAGCCGCGCGCCGGGCTTGAGGCGATGCTCGATGATGGCATCGCTGATCGACTGGTAGATCGCCTCGTGACGCTCGGCGCCGTCGCCGTTCTTGCCGGGGCGACCGCCGCCGTCGCTGGACTTGTCCCCGGCAACGACCTGACGCTGGTTCATGGACTGCTCGCCTCCGTGAAAACCCGATATGCCACTCATTGTATACGCTTTCCGCTGCCCGAAACGACCACCGCCCGCCAAAAAGGCGGGCGGTGGTCATGGGGCGAGGAGGCTCGGCATCAGCTCACGGGCTCCAGGCAGCGATCTCCGCACGCTCCTCGTCGGTCATCTGGGTGATGTTGCCCAGCGGCATGTAGCCGCTGGCGACCACCTGCTTGATCTGGTCGATCTGGCGCAACATCTGCTCGGGGGTGTCGAGGATCACCCCGGCCGGTGCCGCCGAGAAACCGGCATGACTCGGGTTCTGGGCGTGGCACTGGACGCAGCGCTGCTCGATGATCGTCTGCGCCCGGCTCTCCGGCTCGGCCTGGGCCACCTGGGCCGGCGCAGTCTCGCCCCCGGCTGTCTCGCTGCTGGCCGTGGCGGCGGCCGTGGCATTGCCCGCGGTGGGCGCCCCGATCCATACCGCCACCAGGATCAGCACCGCGCCCGAGGCCGGGTAGGCCGGCTTGATCTGGCCGGCGTGCATCAGCACGAAGAACTGGCGAATCAGGGCGCCAGCGAAGATGAACAGCGACATGATCACCCAGGACAGCTCATGGGTGTAGGTGAAGGAATAGTGGTTGCTGAGCATCAGCAGCACCACCGGCAGCGTGAAGTAGGTGTTGTGCACCGAGCGCTGCTTGCCGCGCTTGCCATCGATGGGATTCGGCGTCTCGCCGGCCTTCATGGCCTTCACCATGCGGCGCTGCCCCGGGATGATCCAGAAGAAGACGTTGGCCGACATGGCGGTGGCCATCACCGCACCGGTGAGCAGGAAGGCGGCGCGTCCCGCGAAGATCTGGGTGCTCAGGTAGGCCACCACCACCATCATCACCGCCACGGCCAGGCTCAGCAGGCCGTCACGCTCCATGTTGGGGCTGATGCGCTTGCACATCTCGTTGTAGACCACCCAGCCGCCGAGCAGGAACAGCAGGGCCACCACGTTGGCCTGCCAGCCGGTGAGGTTGGCGGCCCACGCCCAGTCGCTGCCCGGGTTGACCAGGTAGAAGCCGGGATTGGCCATGTAGAGCAGCACGAACAGGCCGAAGCCGGAGAGCCAGGTCGTGTAGGCCTTCCAGAACGACCAGTGCAGGTCCTCGGGGAGTTTCTCCGGGGCGCTGGCGTACTTCTGGTTGTGGTAGAAGCCACCGCCATGCACCGCCCACATCTCGCCGAACACGCCCTTGCGCTGGTCCTCGGCGGCCTTGGGCGGGCGCAGGCCATTGTCCAGCATGACGAAGTAGATCGACTCGCCGATCCAGGCCACGGCGGCGATCACGTGCAGCCACCTCAGCAGGAGGTTGGCGAAGTCCAGGAAATAGGCTTCCATCGGTCAGGCCTCGTTGGAATTATGCGATTGTCGTCTGGGGCAGGGACCGGGCTCAGCTGCCGCGGTAGGTGGAATAGCTGTACGGCGACAGCAGCAGGGGCACGTGGTAGTGCTGGCCGGCATCGGCCACGCCGAAGCGCAGCGGAATGACGTCGAGGAACCGGGGCTTGCTCCCTTCCACGCCCTGGCGATCCAGGTAGGCGCCGGCATGGAAGACCAACTCGTATTCGCCCGCGGTGAAGGCATCACCTTCCAGGATGGGCGCATCGCAGCGCCCGTCGTCGTTGGTAACGACCTCGGTGATGCGGGTGCGGTCAGCGCCCTCGAGGCGATAGACCTCGATGCGAATCCCCTGGCCCGGGCAGCCGAGGGAGGTGTCCAGCACATGCGTCGTCAGGCGTCCCATCACGTTTCTCCTCTATTGTCGATGCCGGCCACGGCGGGAGGTCCGGCGGGAGTGTCTTCCGGTGGTTGCGCCCGCCGAGACGAGCGCATCCTATTAAGAACAGTTTTAGCTCTAAAGAGAGTACATTTCAAAGACTTTATTGTATACACTTTTATCGCTACCCTGACACGGCAGATGGCAACCGCTCAGCAAGGAGACCAGACCATGAACAGCAAGACGCTTTCCCCGCGGCCCAGCGAGCTGGGCCAGGCCGACTTCGTCGCGCACTACGGCGATATCTACGAGCACTCGCCCTGGGTGGCCGAACTGGCCTGGGAGCGGGGCCTCGATAGCGGCCAGGACACGCCTCCGGGCCTGGCCGCGGCCATGGGCCGAGTCCTGCGGGAGGCGAGCGCCGAGCGCCAGCTCGAGGTCATCCGCGCCCACCCCGACCTGGCCGGCAAGGCGGCCATCGCCGGCGAGCTCACAGATGATTCCACCCGGGAGCAGGCCGGTGCCGGCCTCGACCAGTGCACGCCCGAGGAGATGGCACGGTTCGAGCGCCTCAACGCCGCCTACAAGGCCAAGTTCGGCTTCCCCTTCGTGATGGCCGTCAAGGGCAGTGACCGGCACGCCATCCTCGCCGCCTTCGAGACGCGCCTGGAGAACGATCCGGCCGAGGAGCGTCGCACCGCCATCGAGCAGATCAACCGCATCGCCGGCTTTCGCCTCGAGGATCGGGTGGGCTGACCCTACCGGTCACGTCAGCGGCCCCACGGCCGCATACAGCCGCCCGGCGACAGCCCCGGGGCAGGCTCCGTCACGTCTACACTAGACAGAGAGAGGGTCTACACGAGGGGATGCCACGATGTTCCGCGACCGACTGGAAGCTGCCGAGGGACTGGTGCGCCGACTGGCGCACCTGAGAGGACGCGACCCGCTGATCCTGGCCATTCCCCGGGGGGGAGTGCCCATGGGCCGGTTGATCGCCGATGAGCTGGAAGGGGAACTGGACGTGGTGCTGGTGAGGAAGATCGGCGCCCCGGGCAACCCGGAATACGCCATCGGCGCGGTCGGCGAACAGGGCCGGGTGCAGCTCGAGCCGGCGGCCAGTCACTATCCGGAACATGCCATCACCCGGGAGATCGAGGCCCAGCAGGCGCTGATCGAGGAGCGCCGTCGCCGCTACACGCCGGTGCGGGCGCCCATCGATCCCGCCGGGCGCATCGTGGTGGTGGTCGACGACGGCAGCGCCACCGGTGCTACCATGGCCACCGCCCTGGCTAGCCTGCGCCCCCACCATCCCGCCCGGCTGATCGCCGCCATGGGAGCGGCGCCTCCCGAGACCGTGGCGCGCCTGGAAAGGCTCGCCGACGAGGTGGTATGCCTGCTCACCCCCGCCAACTTCAGCGCCGTCGGCCAGTTCTTCGCCGACTTCGGGCAGGTCAGCGACGACGAGGTGATCCAGCTGCTGGGCACCGAGCACGGCTGAACGCCTGCGCCCCGACCCGCGAAGAACCGAAAAAAACGGGTCACCGCCGTCTGGTGGTGACCCGCAAGGCCCGGCAAGGGCCCCTTGCTTGCAGAGAGTCGGGAAATCAGCTGGTGCTGGCGGCCTTGACCTGCTCCTCGACCAGCTTCTGCCCCTTCTGGGCATATTCCTGGCCGAGGGTCATCAGTGCCTCGGAGTCGCTCTTGACGCGCTCGCCGAGGTCCTGCAGGGCTTTCTGCTGCCCTTCCATGGCTTTCTTGACGCCATCGGCATCCTTGACCTCGAGCCAGCCGCGCGCCTGGGCCAGGCCCAGATCGGTCAGGGCGCGTGCCGAGTCGAACTGGGTGGAGACCAGCTTCTCGGCATACTCGAGGTTCAGCGCGGCATAGGACCGCATGGGTTGCACAAAGAGAGACTCGAACTGCTCGGTGGTCTTGTCGGTCGTTGCCTTGCTCATCGCACACCTCCGGGATGGTGGGGATACCGGGCCATGCGCCCGTGCTGCATTGCAACATAGCAGGCCGTTTTGTGCATCGCAACATCTTCGCCGCCCTTTTTCCCCTCCCCCGGACACGACGAGACCCGGCCAGGGCCGGGCCTCGTCACACGCAAGTGTGAAGGAGGTCAGCGGTAGGCTCCCTCGATATCGGTGACGCGCATGGCCCGGCGACCCAGGCCGTCGTGCAGGTCGAGCAGGCGCTCGACCCAGGCATGGACCGGGTCGGCATTGGAGACCAGGTCAGCGCTGGAGACGCAGCGGGCCCACATGAAGTTGCCGAAGACGAGATAATCGGCGCCTCCCGGGGCATCACCATCGAGAAAGTCGGCCTCCTCGAGGCGCCCGCGCATCGGCCCGAGGGCCGCGTCGAGCTGCGCCAGGCCCTTGGCCGGGGAGTGAAACTCCTCCAGGGTACGGCCGAAGCGCTTCTCGCGGGACTCGCGAAAGTAGGCGCGGTCGTCAGGATGCACGGCATTGAACAGGTCCATGATGATGGTTCGCATCATCGCCGGCGCCAGTGCACGCTCGGCATAGTGCTTGAAGAAGCGTCCCCGGGCTTCGGCCAGGGCGTCGCCGAGTAGCGGTGCCTGGGGATAGGTGCGATCCAGGTAGCGCAGGATCGCGTAGCTGTCGGTGACCACCTCGTCACCGTCGACGAGGACCGGTACCTTGTCATGGTCGGCGAAGGCCAGCGCCTGCTTGTCGGTGAAGCGCCAGGGGCGAGTCTCGACATCCAGCCCCTTGTGGGCCAGGGCATAACGGACCCGCCAGCAGAACGGCGAAAACCGCAGCGATTCGTCAATCCCGCAGAGCTCGTAGAGCACCCGTGTCATACCGACTCCTTGCATCCGGTGAGGGGAGAGCCCCGATAGTGCCAGGCTTTGCCGGCCGCTGCCATCGCCCCGGCGGCTACCGGCCTCTTGTCCATTGGTATAACCACCATTCACGCCTCGGTGCCGCTCAGGCTCGACAACTTCTATTCAAGCCACTGAACAAAAAAGGATTTAATAGCGACACGAGGAATGCATCGGCACAGAAATATTGGTAATACCAATTTACCTGAAATGGTCAATCCCGGTGTCTGACCGTAAGGTTCACCCTTGCCGTCCCGCGCGGCCGACACCGACATCATCCTCGATGAGAGACCTCCACCGATGCATGACACTCTCCTGGCGCTTCTGGCCTTCACCCCCCTGCTGTTGGCGGGGATCCTGCTGATCGGCCTGCGCATGGCGGCACGGGTCGCCATGCCGATCGTCTTCGCCGTGACGGCCGTCATCGCCCTGCTCGCCTGGGACATGACCTTCACCCGGGTCCTGGCCTCGACCCTGCAGGGCCTGATGCTGACGGTCGCGATCCTGTGGATCATCTTCGGCGCCATCCTGCTGCTCAACACCCTCAAGCATTCCGGCGGCATCACCGCCATTCGCAACGGCTTCTCGGGCATCAGTCCCGACCGTCGCGTCCAGGCCATCATCGTCGCCTGGCTGTTCGGCTGCTTCATCGAGGGCGCCTCGGGCTTCGGCACCCCCGCTGCGGTGGCCGCCCCGCTGATGGTCGCCCTCGGCTTCCCGGCGCTGGCCGCCGTGGTGGTCGGCATGATGATCCAGTCCACGCCGGTGTCCTTCGGCGCCGTGGGCACGCCCATCGTGGTCGGCGTGTCGGGCGGCCTCGACCGCGCCGGGATCAGCCAAGTCCTCGAGGCCGGCGGGGCCGGCTGGCTCGACTACTTCCACCTTGTGGCCGGTGAGGTGGCCGTCATCCACGCCATTGTCGGGGTACTGATGCCGCTGCTGATGGTCATGGTGATGGTGCGCTTCTTCGGAGCCAACCGCTCCTGGCGGGAAGGCCTGGCCATCGCGCCCTTCGCGCTGTTCGCCGGCATCAGCTTCGTGGTGCCCTATGCGCTGGCCGGCGTGCTGCTGGGACCGGAATTCCCCTCGATGATCGGCGCCATGGTCGGCCTGGCCATCGTCGTACCGGCCGCCCGACGCGGCTTTCTGATGCCCCGCGAGAGCTGGGACTTCCCCGAGGCGACCGCCTGGCCGGACCACTGGATCGGCAAGCTCGTCATCAAGACCGACGAGGTGGTCGGCAAGACGCCGATCTCCACCTTCATGGGCTGGCTGCCCTATGTGCTGCTGGCCCTGCTGCTGGTCGCCTCGCGGACCGTGGCCCCGCTGAAGGAGGCCCTGACCTCGGTGAGCCTCAGCTGGGGCAACATCCTCGGCGAGCCCGGCATCTCCGGCAGCATCCAGCCGCTCTATCTGCCAGGCGGCATCCTGCTGATGGTGGTGCTGCTGACCGCGGTCCTGCACCGGATGCGCCTCGGCGAGCTGCGCGCCGCCTTCGGCGAGTCCACCCGGACTCTGGTCGGCGCCGGCTTCGTGCTGGTCTTCACCATCCCCATGGTGCGTATCCTGATCAACTCGGGCGTCAATGCCGCCGACCTGGTGTCGATGCCGGTGGCCATGGCGCGCCTGGTGGCCGACGGGGTCGGTGATATCTATCCGCTGTTCGCGCCCACCGTCGGCGCCCTGGGGGCCTTCATCGCCGGTTCCAACACGGTATCCAACCTGATGTTGTCCGACTTCCAGTTCAACGTGGCCCAGCAACTGGGGGTCTCCACGGCCATGATGGTGGCATTGCAGGCCGTCGGCGCCGCCGCGGGCAACATGATCGCCATCCACAACGTGGTCGCGGCCTCGGCCACCGTCGGCCTGCTGGGCCGCGAGGGCATCACCATCCGCAAGAC
The DNA here is from genome assembly GCF_003966155.1 of Halomonas nitroreducens. GTDB lineage: Bacteria > Pseudomonadota > Gammaproteobacteria > Pseudomonadales > Halomonadaceae > Halomonas > Halomonas nitroreducens. The sequence goes on along the minus strand of NZ_RXNS01000001.1, from coordinate 179,435 downwards.
CATCCTGCCGACCATCTACTATGTAGTAGCGGCGGGACTTGTCGGCCTGGTGGCCATTCAGCTGTGGGCGATCGCCGACCCGCTGCTGCGACTGACCTGAGCCATGGCCCCGCCGACAGGCGGGGCCATGCGAGCCCGTCGGCTGCCGCCGCAGTGCGGCAAAATGTCCGGAAGCGCTTCCGTAAATTTATGGAAGACATTTCCATACCATTGACCCCATACTGGATTCATTCCCGTTTCTCGGAGCCGCCATGAATATCCACTTCGACGCGAGACTCGATGGGGAGCTGCCTCGCCGGGACAAGGCGGAGGTGCTCGCCAGCCTCCAGCAGAGCGTTCCCGACTTGACTCTGCTCCATCGCGAGGAAGACCTGCATCCCTTCGAGTGCGACGGCCTGGCCGCCTATCGCGTGCTGCCCATGCTGGTAGCCCTGCCGGAGACCCTCGACCAGGTAGTGGCCCTGCTCAAGGGCTGCCGGGAACTGGGCGTGCCGGTCGTCACCCGCGGGGCCGGCACCGGCCTGTCCGGCGGCGCCCTGCCCCTGGAGCAGGGCGTGCTGCTGGTGATGTCGCGCTTCAACCGCATCCTCGACGTGGACCCCGACGCCCGCACCGCCCGGGTGGAACCCGGGGTGCGCAACCTGGCCATCTCCGAGGCCGTCGCCCCGCATGGTCTCTACTATGCGCCGGACCCCTCCTCGCAGATCGCCTGCTCGATCGGCGGCAATGTGGCGGAGAACGCCGGCGGGGTGCACTGCCTGAAATACGGCTTGACCGTCCACAACGTGATGAAGGTCGAGATCATCACCATCGAGGGCGAGCGCCTGACGCTCGGCAGCGAGGCCCTGGATGCCCCCGGCTTCGACCTGCTGGCCCTGATCAACGGCTCCGAGGGCATGCTCGGGGTAGTTACCGAGATCACCGTCAAGCTGCTGCCCAAGCCGGAGACCGCCAAGGTGCTGATGGCCAGTTTCGACGACGTGGGCAAGGCCGGTCACGCCGTCGGCGACATCATCGCCGCCGGCATCATCCCCGGCGGCCTGGAGATGATGGACAACCTGGCGATCCGCGCCGCCGAGGACTTCATCCATGCCGGCTACCCCGTGGAAGCGGAGGCGATCCTGCTGTGCGAGCTGGACGGCGTGGAGGCCGATGTCGATGACGACTGCGCCAGGGTGCGCGAAGTGCTCGAGACGGCCGGCGCCACCGATATCCAGCAGGCCCACGACGAGGCCGAGCGCGCCCTGTTCTGGGCCGGGCGCAAGAACGCCTTCCCCGCGGTGGGCCGCATGTCGCCGGACTACTATTGCATGGACGGCACCATCCCGCGCCGCGAGCTTCCTCGCGTCCTGCAGGGCATCAGCAAGCTCTCCGAGCAATTCGGCCTGCGGGTCGCCAACGTCTTCCATGCCGGGGACGGCAACATGCACCCGTTGATCCTGTTCGATGCCAACCGTCCCGGCGAGCTGGAGCAGGCCGAGGACCTCGGCGGCAAGATCCTCGAGCTGTGCGTCGAGGCCGGGGGCTCGATCACCGGCGAGCACGGCGTGGGCCGCGAGAAGATCAACCAGATGTGCGCCCAGTTCAGTCCCGAGGAGCTGACCACCTTCCACGCCGTGAAGGCGGCCTTCGACCCCGAGCGCCTGCTCAACCCGGGCAAGAACATCCCGACCCTGGCGCGCTGCGCCGAGTTCGGCGCCATGCATGTGCACGGGGGCGAGCTGCCGCACCCCGAGCTGCCCCGTTTCTGAGGAGTCATCATGGCCAACACCACGACCCCAACCCCGGACCGGGATATCAGCGAGGCCCTGGGAGAGCGCGTCCGCAAGGCCGACGCGGACGGCACGCCGCTGCGCATCGTCGGCGGCGACACCAAGGGCTTCTATGGCCGCCCGGTGGAGGGCGAGGCGCTCTCCACCCGGGAACACCGCGGCATCACCAGCTATGACCCAGTAGAGTTGATCGTCTCGGTGCGTACCGGCACCCCGCTGGCGGAACTCGAGGCGCGACTGGCCGAGCACGGCCAGATGCTGCCCTTCGAGCCGCCTCACTTCGGCGATACCGCCACCGTCGGCGGCATGGTCGCCACCGGCCTGTCCGGCCCGCGACGGCCCTGGGCCGGCGCCGTGCGCGACTTCGTGCTGGGTGCCCGGGTGATCACCCGGGCCGGGGACGAGCAGCGCTTCGGCGGCGAGGTGATGAAGAACGTCGCCGGCTACGACCTCTCCCGCCTGATGGTCGGCGCCCAGGGCAGCCTGGGCCTGCTCACCGAAGTCACCCTCAAGGTGCTGCCGCGGCCGTCGGCCAGCCACAGCCTGCGTCTCGAGATGCCCCTGGACCAGGCCCGCGCACGCCTGGCCGAGTGGGGGCGCCAGCCGTTGCCACTGACCGCCGCCGCCTGGCAGACCGGCGCCCTGCACCTGCGCCTGGAGGGCGGCCCCGGCTCGGTGGCGGCCACCCGCGAGCGTCTCGGCGGCGAGGATCTCGAGGCCGACTTCTGGGAGGCGCTGCGCGAGCAGCGACTGGCGTTCTTCTCCCGCGAGGACGCGCGACCACTGTGGCGGCTCTCGCTGCCCTACGACACGCCGGCACTGGCCCTGGACGGGGTCGCCGAGGATGACCTGCTGTACGACTGGGCCGGCTGCCAGCGCTGGCTGCGCAGCGAACTGCCCGCCGAGACCCTGCGCGAGGCCTGCGCCAGCGCTGGCGGGCATGCCACCTGCCTGACCCCGGGCGCCGCCGCCCCCTTCACCCCGCTAGCCCCGGTGATGGCGAAGTACCATCGCCGCCTCAAGGCCGAGCTGGACCCGAAGGGCATCTTCAATCCGGGCCGACTCTACGCGGAGCTCTGAGATGCAAACGCACTTCACCGAGGAAGACCTCCAGCAGCCGCATATCCGCGAGGCCGACCGCGTGCTGCGTACCTGCGTGCACTGCGGCTTCTGCAACGCCACCTGCCCCACCTACCAGCTGCTGGGCGACGAGCGTGATGGCCCCCGTGGGCGCATCTACCTGATGAAGCAGATGCTGGAGAACCCCGATGACGACAATGTCACCGAGGAAACCCGGCTGCACCTGGATCGCTGCCTGACCTGTCGCAACTGCGAGACCACCTGCCCGTCCGGGGTGGAGTACCACAAGCTGCTCGATATCGGCCGCGCCGAGGTCGAGCGGCGAGTGCCGCGCTCCATGCCCGACCGCGCGCTGCGTCTCGGCCTGCGCAAGGCGCTGGTGGACCCCGCGCGCTTCAAGGCGCTGCTCAGGATGGGCCAGGTGTTCCGTCCGCTGGTCCCGGCCGCGCTGCGCAGCAAGATGCCACCGACTCCGGTGGATGCCGGCCAGCGTCCCGCGGGAAGTCGCCACGCACGCCAGATGCTGATTCTCGAGGGCTGCGTCCAGCCGGGCCTGTCGCCCAACACCAATGCCGCCACGGCGCGAGTGCTGGATCGCCTCGGCATCGGCCTGACCCCGGCACCGGAGGCCGGCTGCTGCGGCGCCATCGACTACCACCTCAACGCCCTGGACGCTGGCCGGGCACGCATGCGCGCCAACATCGACGCCTGGTGGCCGCATGTCGAGGCCGGCTGCGAGGCCATCGTGCAGACCGCCAGTGGCTGCGGGGCGATGGTCAAGGAATACGGCGAGGTGCTGGCCGATGACCCCGACTACGCCGAGAAAGCCGAGCGCATCAGCGCCCTGGCCAAGGACCTGGTGGAGGTCCTGCGCGAGGAGGACCTGGAACGCCTGACACTGCGCGAGCACAAGCGCCTGGCCTTCCATTGCCCTTGCACCCTGCAGCACGCCCAGAAGCTCGGCGGCAGCGTCGACGCCCTGCTGGCGCGACTCGGCTTCTCGCTGACCCCGGTGCAGGACGCCCACCTCTGCTGCGGTTCGGCAGGCACCTACTCGGTGACCCAGCCGGAACTCGCCACCCAGCTGCGCGACAACAAGCTCGATGCCCTGGAGGCCGGCAATCCGGAGGTGATCGTCACGGCCAACATCGGTTGCCAGACCCACCTGGCAGGTGCCAATCGCACGCCGGTGCGCCACTGGATCGAGATCGTCGACGAGGCCCTTGAGAAGCACTGACAAGCCAGGGCGTTCGCTCGCCCCCCTGCAGAACCGCAATTTCATGCACCCACGAGGAAGAGTCCCATGCAAACCAAACCCGTCCTGACCCTGGATGACGTCAACACCCTCCTCGACGCCGGCCAGAAGGAAGCCGAGGCCAACGGCTGGGCGGTCACCATCGCCGTGGCCGACGACGGCGGTCACCTGCTCGGCTTGCGCCGCCTGGATGGCGCCCCTCCGTTCAGCGCCGAGGTCGCCGGCGAGAAGGCCCGCAATGCCTCCATCGGCCGCAAGGAGACCCAGGTCTTCGAGGAGATGATCAACAACGGCCGCACCGCCTTCGTCACCGCGCCGATGCAGGCCCTGCTGGCCGGCGGCGTGCCGGTGATCGTCGAGGGCCAGGTGGCCGGCAGCGTCGGCATTTCCGGCGTGAAGCCGGACCAGGATGTGCAGGTGGCGAAGGCCGTGGTGGCGGCCCTGGCCTGACCCCGTCGGCATGATCGCGCCCGACCCCCGGCCCTGCCGGGGTTCTGTCGTTTCCAGGGTTACACAGAGAAACCTTGCATGATCTGCAACCATTGCATAGGTTCTGTATAGCATTCGTATCGATACACGGATGCATGGCACGCCAATTACCGGACGAGAGGTCAACCATGAAACCGATCGCCACCGCCGCCGTTACCCTGACCACCCTGTTGCTGCTGTCCGGCACCGCCCTGGCAGCCGACCACGAGGACGAGATGGCGCCCGAGAGCGGCGTCGACACCGCCAACGAGACCAGCGAGTCCATGATGTCGAGCGACGAGGCCGCCATGGGCGAGAAGCCCCTCGTCGAGGAAGGCGGCACCGACAGTGCCAACGACCTGGAGGAAGAGGACCAGATGTCGACGGTCGAGGGCGGCGAGGTCGCGCCCGAGAGCGGCGTGGACTCGGCCAACGATGCCGACGACTGATCGCCCTTTCCACGTGGCAGCGATACCCCGGCGCAGCCGGGGTTTTTTGTGACGGACTTCAAGTGCTCCCTCGCGCGAAGTGTCGATGGCACTCAGACCTGGAGGAGCGCCTGGGAGCGGCAACCCTTGATTCAGCAGGACAGTCTCCCCGAGACACGCGGCCTTGGCGCTCGAGGTTCCCATGGCGCCATGGCCAGCCATTTGGCAAGCTGATAGGCAGATGACGGGGGCATTGCGGAGGGGAGACCACCATGGCCGGAGGCTGGTCGAGAGACGGCGATGTGCAGCAGCAGATCGACGACAGCGTACGCGACGAGCTCGAGCGGGCAAGACACGCCTTGCCCCGCGGCGAGAGTGCCCGCCACTGTGACGAGTGCGACGAGCCGATCCCCGAGGCACGGCGACAGGCCGTGCCCGGGGTGCGACTCTGCATCGACTGCCAGGCCGAGCGCGACAAGCACCGTGGACCCACCGCCGGACACAATCGGCGGGGCAGCAAGGACAGCCAGCTGCGCTGAGGCGCCTGGCGACGACACGGCCAGCCCCATTACGGCCCCGCCGGCGTTGGTGACGATGTGGCATTAGCCCAATCGCCAGAAGTGGTCCGCCGACGCCTGCGCCAGATCCCGTTGGAAGCGTGCGGGCACCTGATCGCCGAGCAGGCTCCCCGGGGGCAGGCGAGGAAATATCTGGTCGTATTGGCACACGGCCTGCTGGTTGATACGCCGAAAGAGATGGTGGCGGCGCAACTCGCGGCTGTGGCGAAGCCCTGCCGCGCCGATGATCTCTGCGGCGGCATGCAGGGTCTTGGCATGGTACTGGGCCACCCGCGGCGCCTTATCGCTGACCACCAGGCCACGATAGAGCCGGGGGTCCTGGGTGGTCACGCCGGTGGGACAGCGGTTGCTGTGACAGGTCAGCGAATGCACGCAGCCCAGGGCCAGCATCATGCCACGTGCGCTGTTGCACATGTCTGCGCCCAGTGCCAGATTCTTGACGATATGGAAACCGGTAAACACCTTGCCGGCGGCGATCACCCGTATCTCCTGGCGCAGGTCGAAGCCGGTCAGGCAGTCATCGACGAAGGCCACCGCTTCGCGCAGCGGCATGCCCAGCGAGTTGGCAAACTCCAGGGGCGCGGCCCCGGTGCCCCCCTCGCCGCCATCCACGGTGATGAAATCCGGGAGGATACCGGTCTCGAGCATGGCCTTGCAGAGTGCCAGGAACTCGACCCGGTGGCCGATCGCCAGCTTGAAGCCCACTGGCTTGCCGTCGGCCAGCTCCCGCAGCCGGGCTATGAAGTGCATCATCTCCCGCGGCGTGGCGAAGGCGGAATGGGCCGCCGGTGAGCGCACCTCGATACCGGGCTCGACGCCGCGACTAAGGGCGATCTCCGCGGTGTTCTTCTCCGCCGGCAGGATGCCGCCATGCCCGGGCTTGGCTCCCTGGGAGAGCTTGAGCTCGATCATGCGCACGCTCGCGTGGGACGCAGCTTCCCTGAAGGTCTCGGCGCAGAAGCCACCGTCGGCCCGCCGGCAGCCGAAATAGCCCGTGCCGATCTGCCAGACCAGGTCGCCCCCATGCTCGAGGTGATAGGGGCTGATACCGCCCTCGCCGGTATTGTGGGCGAAGCCGCCCTCGCGAGCCCCGCGGTTAAGGGCGAGAATGGCATTGCCGCTGAGGGCACCGAAACTCATGGCCGAGACATTGAGGATACTGGCCCGATAGGGATGTCGGCAGTCGGCTCCCCCCACCGCGACCCGCATGTCCTGATCGACCGCCTCGGCGTCGATCGCGGCTATGGAGTGACCGATCCATTCGTAACCGTCACGGTAGGTGTCCACCCGTGTGCCATAGGGCACGCTGTCCAGGGTATCCTTGGCCCGCTGGTAGACGATGCTGCGGAACATCCGACTGATGGGCGTCGCGTCGGTATCCGATTCGATGAAGTACTGCCGCACATAAGGGCGCAGCGCCTCCATGCACCAGCGCCCCCGGGCGAACAGCGGAAAGTTGCGTCGGATGCTGTGTTCGGTCTGCCACCAGTCATGCAAGCCCATCAGGATCAGCGGCCCGACGACCACCAGTGACCACAGGCCGGTCGGCCAGACCAGCGCCATCAAGGCGTTGAGAGCCAGCGACACGACCACGAAGTGGAAAAACCAGTGCTGCATATGTCCTCCGCGCTTCATTCGCGGATGCCCCGGACCGGGCCATCTCGCCAGGAACGGGGCTAGAACGCGAGCCGGGTGCGCAGACGCGACATCAGTGCCTGGCGGCGAGACGCCGAAAGATGCTGCTGCGCCGTCACGACCAGACGCTCGATCAGATCTTCGTCGACGGTCGGAACCAGCTGCGATGCATCGCCTCGTCGCCCGGTGGGCACCACATCCAGACGCTTGCCATGTCGCTGTAGCACCAGCTCGGCTCGGCATAGGCGGCAATACACATGCTCGCCAGTCCGCTGCGCCGAGCGCACCACGATCACCGGTCCACAGGACGGACACGCCTGCAGCGGCACCTCCAGCTCGCTATGGCCGACGACATGCTCGAGTTGCCCCGTCTCCCCTAGCGCCAGGAAGTGCTCACCCAGCCATCGATCGAACTGGTTCCCGAGATTCGTCCGTATGAGCTGCAAGGCGCGATCGATGGGCATTCCGCGGCGATAGGGGCGCTGACTGGTCATGGCATCGAAGGCGTCGGCGATCCCGACCACGCGTGCCTCCAGAGGAATGACCTCGCCTTCGAGACCGCGGGGATAGCCACGCCCGTCGGGGCGCTCGTGATGCCCATGAACCGCCCCTTCGACCAGCGGGGCCAGAGGGTGCTGGAGCAGCAAGCGATGCCCGATCGCCGGATGGGTCTTGATGACGGCGAACTCGTCGTCGTTCAGCGGCCCCGGCTTGTTGAGGATGCCATCCGGCACGCCGACCTTGCCCAGATCGTGCAGGAAGCCGCCCAAGGCCATCCGAGCCTGCTGGCGATCATCGAGGCCAGCCTCGGCTGCCAGCAGGTGGGCAAACTGCGATACGCGCCACAGATGGCCACCGGTATAGGGGTCCCGTGCCTCGACCATGGCCGCCATGCTCATCAGGTTCTTCAAGAGTGCTCTGTTACAATCCATCTTTCCACCCTCACGACTCGATTGGCTGACCCCGGTCCACTTCAGTGCGGAGCATCCTCGGTTCGCCCTTACCTCGCTATGTCGGTGGCCGAAGACCTTCCCTTACCCCGATCCATGCCGCAGCTTGGACCTCTGCTGCCTCCAAGGCCCCATGCTAGACTCCCTTCTTCATACTTGGACCGGGAAGCCTTGGATCATGTCCCTCGATGAGCTGCACCTGAACCTGCGCAACCTGACGCCGGACGACTATCCCGAGCTGAAGGCGCTGATGGACGCCGTCTACCACGACATCGGTGGCGCCTGGCCGGAACACACTATCGAGAAGCTGATCCAGGAATTCCCGGACGGCCAGATCGCCATCGAGGACGACGGCAAGCTGGTCGGCGTGGCCCTGACCGTGCGGGTCGACTACGACGACTTCTCCAATCCCCACCAGTACGACGACCTGATCGGCCAGCGCGAGATCATCCTCAACGATCCCCAGGGCGACGCCATGTACGGCCTGGACGTGCTGATCCATCCGGATTATCGCGGCTACCGCCTGGGCCGCCGCCTCTACGAGGCGCGCAAGGAGCTGTGCCGCTCGATGAACCTGCGGGCGATCCTCGCCGGCGGGCGCATTCCCCAGTACCACCAGCATGCCGAGGAGCTCTCGCCCACCGAGTACATCGACAAGGTGGCCCGCAAGGAGATCCACGACCCCATCCTCTCCTTCCAGCTGGCCAATGATTTCCAGGTCAAGCGGCTGCTGCGCAAGTACCTGCCCGAGGACGAGAAATCCCAGGGCTACGCGACCCTGCTGGAGTGGAACAACATCCTCTTCGAGCCAGCCGAGCGGGTGCTGGAGACCCGCCCCACCCAGGTACGGGTCGGCAGCGTCCAGTGGCAGATGCGCGAGTTCGCCTCGGTGGAGGGCGTGCTGCAGCAGGTGGAGTACTTCGTCGACGCCCTGGCCGACTACCAGAGCGACTTCGCCGTCTTCCCGGAACTGTTCAACGCCCCCCTGATGGGCCTTCAGGATCGCGCCGCCCAGCAGGACCAGATCGCCGCCATCCGCTTTCTGGCGGGGTTCACCGAGAGCTTCAAGGCCGAGCTGTCGCGCATGGCGGTGGCCTACAACATCAACATCGTGGCCGGCTCGATGATCGAGGAACAGGCCGACGGCCGGCTGTACAACGTCGCCTACCTGTGCCACCGCGACGGCACCCTGGAGTGCCAGACCAAGCTGCACATCACCCCCCAGGAGCGGCGCGACTGGGTGATCGAGGGCGGCGACGAGCTGCAGGTGTTCGAGACCGACGCGGGCCGGGTGGGTATCCTGATCTGCTACGACGTGGAGTTTCCCGAGCTCTCGCGCCTGCTGGCCGACCAGGACATGGACATCCTCTTCGTGCCCTTCTGGACCGACACCAAGAACGGCTACCTGCGGGTGCGCCACTGTGCCCAGGCGCGAGCCATCGAGAACGAGTGCTACGTGGTGCTGTGTGGCAGCGTCGGCAACGTCCCCTCCATCGAGAACATGGAGATCCAGTACGCCCAGTCCTCGGTGTTCTCGCCTTCGGATTTCGCCTTCCCCCACGATGCCGTGCTGGCCGAGACCACCCCCAACACCGAGATGATCATGTTCTCGGACCTGGACCTGACCCGGCTGACGGTGGTCCGCAACGAGGGCTCGGTAACCAACCTCAAGGACCGCCGTCAGGATCTCTTCGACCTGCGCCTGCGGGACTGGTCCTGGAAGTCCGGGGGCCGCACCGGCCTGGAGGAGAACTGACAGCGTGATCGGCAGGCTGAGACACTGGCGCACCGCCTGGTTCGAGACCCGCCACCCCTTCCCCGAAGCCGACTGGCGGGAGGCCCGAGCACGGCTGCCACTGCTCGCGGCCGTGCCGGAGCCGGCGGCCTCCCGCCTCGGCCACCGGGCCTGGCACTTCGCTCATGCCAAGCGCCTGAGCCGGCATCCCGCGTTGGCCGAAGCACTGAGCTTCGACGTCGCGGACCGGCTGGCCATCGCCGCCCAGGCCTGCCTGCTGACGCTTGGCTGGAGCGAGGGCGATCATCGCGATGCCTTCGCTAATGTCCACGAGATCCTGATCCTGCCCGATGCCTTCCAGCGTCGCGTGGAGGAGCTCGACGAGTTCGGGGTGATGCACGAATACGACGACCAGCGGGTCGGCGAGACCTCCCATCAGGGCCCGGTGGTGGTCGCCTATCCCGACCTGATGGCCAGTGGCGGCCTGGATGGGTTCAATGTGCTGATCCATGAGCTGGCCCACAAGCTGGACATGGCCAACTCCCTGGACGCCGACGGCTTTCCGCCCCTGCCCGGCGACATCGCGCCACAGGACTGGCACCGGGAGTTCACCGCGGTCTGGGATGATCTCCAGGCCAGGCTCGCCCGCGGCGAGGCCACCCCCATCGACGACTATGCCGCCAGTCACCCGGGGGAATGCTTCGCGGTGGCCTGCGAATATTTCTTCACGGCTCCGGGGGTCCTGCATCAGGCCTACCCATCACTCTACGGGCTGCTGACGCGCTACTTCCGCCAGGCCCCGCCCTGGCGACACGACGCATTCCCCGCCTCTTAAGCCTGTGATAAGAATGCTTGGGTAGTGTCTGCTCCGGTCCGCAAGCATGCACAGAGAACCCGCCGTGAAAGCTCCCCTGGTATCCGTGATCATTCCCGCCCGGGACGAGTCGGGCAACCTGCCGAGCCTGCTCGACGAGATCGCCCGCGCCCTGGCCGCTCTCGATCATGAAGTGCTGGTGGTGGACGATGGCTCCCGCGACGGCAGCTGGGCGCTGCTCGGGGCACGAACCGCCAGGGATCCCCGGCTGAGGCCCCTGCGCCATGCCGAGAGTGCCGGGCAGAGCACCTCGGTGTGGCAGGCCGGTCACGCGGCGCGGGGCGAATGGCTGGCCACCCTTGACGGCGATGGCCAGAACGACCCCGCGGACCTGCCGCGGCTGCTCGCACGGGCACGCCAGGGCGATGTCGCCCTGGTCGCCGGCCACCGCACCACCCGTCACGACGACTGGCTCAAGCGGATCTCGTCACGCATTGCCAACGGCGTGCGCGCTCGGCTGCTCCAGGATGCCACGCCGGACACCGGCTGCGGGCTCAAGGTCATCCGCCGCGAGGCCTTCCTGCGCCTGCCCTACTTCGATCACATGCACCGTTTCCTGCCGGCACTGGTTCAGGCCCAGGGCGGTCGCTGCGTCTCGCTGCCGGTCAGCCACCGCCCGCGGGGCGCCGGCCGCTCGCACTATGGGGTGCATAACCGGCTGTGGGCAGGCCTGATCGACATGGCCGGGGTGATGTGGCTGCGGCACCGCTCGAAGCTGCCGGCGGCCCTGGAGGTAACGCACCGGGAGACGCTTGACGAGCCAGTGGAACAAGCGAGGAGCGAGACATGACCATCGAGTGGCTCTGGCTGGGCGTCGGCTTCCTGGGCCAGGCGCTGTTCTCCGCCCGCTTCCTGATCCAGTGGCTGGCCAGCGAGCGGGCCCGGCGCAGTATCGTGCCCCACGCCTTCTGGCTCTTCAGCCTCGCCGGCGGCATCACCCTGCTGGCCTATGCCCTCTACCGACGCGATCCGGTGTTCATCGCCGGCCAGGGGGCGGGACTGTTCATCTACACTCGCAACCTGGTGCTGATCCGCCGCGAGGTCCGGTTGAGCCGGGCTCGTCAGTGATCGCCTTAGCCTCTCGCCACTCCCTTGCCATGCATCACACCCGCTACGTTCGCCGTTTGCCTCCCCTGTCCTGGCTCTGGCTGCTGGCGATCGCCGCCGGCTTCCTGGGCGTGGGGCTCGGCCTGCGCGACCCCTGGCCCGCCGACGAGCCACGCTTCGCCCTCAACGCCCTGGAAATGCTCCACACCGGTCAGTTCTGGATCCCCCACCGAGCCGGGGAGCCCTATCCCGACAAGCCGCCGATCTTCATGTGGGCCATGGCGGGGGCCATTCACCTGACCGGGTCGGTGCGCCTGGGCTTCCTGCTGCCGTCGCTGGTCGCTGCCCTGGGCACCCTGGCCCTGGTCATGGACCTGTCGAACCGCCTCCACGGGCGCCGCGTGGCCTGGCTGGCGGGCCTGGCCCTGCTCTCGAGCTTCCAGTTCGGCCTCCAGGCGCGTACCGCTCAGATCGACATGCTGGTCACCTTCTTCATCACCCTCGGCGCCTACGGACTGCTGCGTCATGCCCTGCTGGGGCCCGACCGCCGCTGGTGGTTGCTCGGCTGCCTCGCCATGGGTCTGGGCATCCTCACCAAGGGCGTGGGCTTTTTGCCGCTGCTGATGCTGCCCGCCTGGGTACTGCTCGCCCGGCGAGGCCAGGCAGCCCCCCTGACATGGCGCGACCTGGGTCTCGGGCTCGCCGTGATCCTCGGGGTCGTCGCCCTGTGGGTGGTGCCCATGGCCGTGGTCACCAGCTTCTCCGATGACCCGTCGCTGGCGGCCTATCGGGACAATATCCTCTTCAAGCAGACCGGGGAGCGCTATGCCGATGCCTGGCACCATGTGAAGCCCTGGTACTACTACCCGGTCGAGGTGATGCCCTGGGCCTGGCTACCCCTGGTGCTGGCTCTGCCCTGGCTGGTGCCCGCCTGGTGGCGTCGCGCACGGCGCCTCGATGCCCGCGTCATGATGCCGCTCGCCGGCCTGCTGCTGGTGGTCGTCTTCTTCTCACTGTCCCCGGGCAAGCGCGGCGTCTACCTGCTGCCGACGCTGCCGCTGCTGGTACTGGCCATGGCGCCGCTGCTGCCGGGGCTGCTCAGCCGCCCACGGCTGCACTGGCTGGGCGCCGCCGTGCTGGCGCTGTTCGGGAGCGTGTTCCTGGCTGCGGGGATCCTCGGCGCCCTGGGCCTGCCGGCCCTGGCCCGGCTCGCCGCGTACCACGGGGTCACGCCCTGGGCCTGGTGGAGCCTGCTCGGGCTGGGGGCCCTGCTCCTGCTGGCCTGGTGCCGGCCGCGCCATGGCCTGCTGGCCCTGGCGGGCTGGCTTGCGGTGTTCTGGCTGAGCTGGTCGACCTGGGGCTATCAGCTCATGGACCCGGCCCGCTCGCCCCGTGACCTGATGCAGGCGGTGGTCTCCCGGACCGGCCCGTCAGCCTGGTTGGCCATGCCCGACTTCGACGAGGAGTTCCTGCTCCAGGCCCGCCAGCCCATGGTGCAGTTCGGCTACCACACCCCGGACGAGGCCCAGTTCCAGCGGGCCTTCGCCTGGCTGCACGAGGCCCCGGACGAGCGCTGGATGCTGGTGCCGCAGCACCGCGATGGCGCCCTTGCCTGCGCCGACCTCGCCCTGGCCCGGGATCTCGGCGTGCAGAACGGTGAGGCCTGGTGGCTGATCCCGGGTCGGGCCTTCGCCGCGTGTGCGGGGGATGCCGCAGCGGCGCCTCTGTACACCGCCCCGACGACGCTTGCCGCCCTGCCCGCGACGCGCCGCAACTAGCCCGTCTCCCCGCCCCGTCCGGGATCCTGCCGCTAACCGGCGCCCGGTACCTGCGTCCGGAGCCAGTCCCACAGGCACACTGCCTCGGGGCGCGGCGCCCGGCGTACCGGACGCACCAGCCAGAACGCTTCGTCGGTGGGCATCGCCAGGTCGAGGGGCGCGACCAGGTCCTGGCGCGCCGCCAGCAGCTGACGGTGCGCCAGGGCCACCCCCCCGCCCTGCGCCGCCAGCGCCAGGGACATCACCTGGCTGTCGCAGGTAAGCGCGGCGCAGCGTGACTCGAGATAGGCCAGGCCGGCGCGCTCCAGCCAGGCTGGCCAGCCCACCGCGAAGCCCACCGCATGCAGCAGGGTATGGCCGGCCAGGTCCGCCGGCTCGCGAATCGTCGCGGCCAGGGAGGGCGCGCAGACCGGCAGCATGCAATCGTCCCCCAGCGTCACCGCCTCCATGCCCGGCCACTCGCCGTGGCCGTAGCGAATCTCCAGGTCGGCGCCCCCGGGGCCGAAATCGTCCGGCCAGATGGCGCTGACCAGGCGCAGGGCGATGGTCGGGTGATCGCGCTGGAAGGCCGGCAGCCGCGGTGCCAGCCAGTTCTGCTGGATCACCGGGGTGGTGCGCAGGGTCACCGGGGCATCCGTCGTGCCACCGAACACCTCCTGGGTACCCTCGGCGAGACGGGTGAAGGCGTCCTGCAGGCTCGGCAGCCAGGCTCGGCCGGCGGGCGTCAGGCTCAGGCTGCGCGGATGGCGCACGAAGAGTTTCTGGCCCAGGCGGTCCTCGAGCAGGCGGATGCGCTGGCTGATCGCCGCCTGGGTCACGCCCAGCTCGTGGCCGGCGGCGGTGAAGCTCAGGGTGCGCGCCGCAGCCTCGAAGGCCTGCAGCCAGAGCAAGGGGGGCAAGGCAGCCATGAAAAAACTCGCTATAAGCTGAGTGGGGTCATAGCGGCCAGATTAGTCATTTGTCACCCCTTCGGCCAAGCCTCACCCTTGTGCGCACCCGAATCCCCTGACTGGAGGCGATCATGACGACCCTCGAGACGACACCTGCTGTCCGCCCGCGACTTTCCATGGGCGAACTGGCCGACCATGGCGATGGGCCGGCACTGAGCGAGGCCCTGGCCAGCGGCGCCCGGGTCACCCTGACCTGGCAGGATGGCCGGCAGGCGCACTTCCCGCTGGCCTGGCTGCGCGACCACTGCGCCTGCGCCGAGTGCCGCCATCCCCTGACCCGTGAGCGCCTCTATCTGCCCCTCGAGACGCCTACCGAGGCCCCCGGGCCCCGTGTGGTGGAGGGCAATCTGGAACTCGCCTGGGCCGATGGTCACGTCAGCCGCTTCGATGCCGGCTGGCTCCATCAGCGACGCCCGGGGACGCCGCGGGAGGATGTCGTGCCCGTCCGCCAGCCCTGGGGAAACGACTTCCAGCCCAGCCGCATTCCCCACGCTGATTTCGTCGGCGAGGTGGCGGGCGAGCGGGCCTGGCTGACCGCCCTGCTGCGCGACGGCCTGGTGCTGCTCGAGGACGGCCCCCTGGCCGACGAGGAGGTCAGCCGCCTGGCCGAGCGCATCGGCCCACTGCGCCCCACCAACTTCGGGGCCCGCTTCGACGTGCGCTCCAAGCCCAACCCCAACAACGCCGCCTACACGGCGATCGGCCTGGCGCTGCACAGCGACCTGCCCAACTGGCGCCAACCGCCGGACATCCAGCTGCTCTACTGCCTGGAGAACGATGCCGAAGGGGGCGAATCGATCTTTGCCGACGGCTTCGCCGCCGCCGAGGCCCTGCGTCGATCATCGCCGGAGGCGTTCCGCCTGCTCAGCGAGACCCCCATCGACTTCCGCTTCCAGGACGAGGACCACGACCTCGTCTGGCAGGCACCGGTGATCGCCCTCGACGCCGCGGACAACGTCATCGAGGTGCGCCTCAACAACTGGATCCGCGACAGCCTGCGCCTGCCCCTGGAGGCCATCGATGCCTGGTATGCCGCCTATCGCACCTTCTGGCAGCGGGCCCACGAGCCGCAGCACCAACTGGAGTTCGCCCTGGCCCCGGGCGAGATGGTCGCCTTCGACAATCGCCGCGTGCTGCACGGGCGCAATGCCTTCGACCCCAACAGCGGCCGCCGCCACCTCCAGGGCACCTATCTGGATCTCGACATGTGCGAGTCCCGCCTGAGGGTGCTGGCCCGGCGAGGCTGATCCCTGCCCCTGCGCCGGATATCCCGGCGGCCGCTTTGGCCGTCGGGCGCGCTGCCGTATGCTGTGGCGACGTTCACCAGGAAGCGCCTCGCCCCATGCCCCGTTCCCTCGGACTCCTCTTCATCGCCCTGCTCGTCCTCCTCGGCCTGGGCCTGCTGTGGCAATGGCTCGCCATGCAGGACCTGCTCACCGTCGATAGCCTGATGGCCCTGGCCAGGGGCTCGATGGCCTGGCGCGATACCCCCTGGGCGGTGCTGGTGGTGATGGCGATCTATGCCGGCGCCTCGCTGGTGATGTTTCCCCTGAGCCTGCTGGTGGCCTTGACCGGCCTGCTGTTCGGCCCCTGGTGGGGCTTCGGCTATGCCCTGGCCGGGACCCTGGCGGCGTCGGTGCTGACCTGGTGGGTGGGACGCCGGCTGGGCCGGGAGGCACTGATGCGCCACGGCGGCAAGCACCTCAAGGGCCTGTCCCGCTACCTGTCGGGTCGCGGCATCCGCACCATGACGCTGGTCAACCTGCTGCCACTGGCCCCCTTCACCCTCACCAACATGATGGCCGGAGCCTTCCACCTGCGCTTTCGCGACTACATGATCGGCTCGACGCTGGGCATCATACCGGGACTCGCCGGGGTGACCCTGCTGGGCAGTCAGCTCGGGGAGCTGGCCACGGCGGACAGTCGCCAGGAGGTGCTCTTCTCGCTGATCGGCCTGGTCGCCGGGGTGGCACTGCTCTATGGGCTCAAGCGCTGGGCCGAGCGGCGTCGGCGGCGCTGAGACGGGGACTCACTTGGGCGGCAGCTCGGGCTCGTCGTGGCGCCCGCCCGGCCACCAGGACGGGCGCTCCTGCTCCCACTCCTCCTGGACCAGATGGCGCAGCAGCCGTCCCCGGTAGCACAGCATCTGCCATTCGGCGCCGAGCCGCCCGCGGACCCGGTCCCAGCCGCCATCGTCGGCATGGGTGAAGGGCCCGCCCCGGGCGATGACGTCGCGATAGACCGCCAGGCAACGTTCGGCGCACAGCCGCTCGTCGAAGGCCGCGGCGGTGGCCAGCGCCCCTTCGCGAAGAGGCCGACGGTGCGCCGGTTCGGCGAGCTCGACCAGTGCCGAGGCCATGGCCGGGGCGTCGTCCCCGGCCAGCAGCCGGCCGTTCTCGCCGTCCTCGACCACCTCGACGACCCCCGGGGCGCGCACTGCCACCACCGGCAGGCCGGCGGCCATGGCCTCGGCCACCACCATGCCCTGGGTCTCGCTGTGAGAGGCGAAGGCAAAGACATCCATGGCATGGTAGGCATCGATCAATCCCTGGCCCTCGAGGCGCCCGGTGAAGTGCAGGCGCCCGGCCACGCCCGCGGCCTCGGCGATCGCCTGCATGCGCATAGCGGCATCGCCGTCACCGACCACCAGGAAGTGCGCCCGGGGCAGCGCGACCAGGGCCCGGGTCACGGCCTCGGCCAGGAAGATCAGGTTCTTCTCCCTGGCCAGCCGCCCCAGGTGGCCGATCACGTAGGCCCCGGCGGGAATCCCCAGGCGGCGCCGGCAATCCTCGCCGTTGCCCAGGGCGAAGCGGGTGGTGTCCACGCCGCTGGGCACTACGCGGATCGCCGGATTGGCATCGCGCGCGACCAGCAGCTCGCGGATGCTCTCGCTGGGCGCGATGACCTCGTCGCACAGCCAGGTGTACTGGGTGGCCAGGGCGATGGCGAAGCGCTGCATGCGCGGCGAGTCGCCTGGCACGTAGTGGGTGTAGTGCTCGTAGAGGGTGTGATGGGTGAAGACCAGGGGCAAGCCATAGGTCTCGGCCGCCCGGGCGGCGGTGTCCCCCAGCAGGAAGGGATGGTGGGCATGCACCAGGTCCGGCTCGAAGGCCTCGATGGCATCGAACAGCTGGCCCGGGATCGGTACCGGCAGGGAGAAGTCGCTGCCATTGAAGTGCTGGACCGCCGCCACCCGCACCACGTCGGTCTCGTCGGCGGGCTGGCCGGCGAGACGCGGGGCCACCACCAGCACGCGGTGCCCAGCGGCCTGGAGCTGGCGCTTGAGGCGCTGTACGGACTCGCTGACCCCACCCACGATCGGCAGATAGGTGTTGGTGAACATCAGCACATTCACGTTGACGACTCTCCTGTCGTGGTCGGCCGGGCAACGGGGGGCACGCGACCGGCCATCTCCTGCTCAAGATAGGCGATGAAGGCACGAATCCGCAGCGGGACGTGGCGGCGCTGATCATACACGGCATGGAAGTCGGCACGCACGCCCCGCCAGCCCGGCAACACTTCCACCAGGTGTCCCGCGGCCAGGTCCTCGTGCACGTCCCACCAGGACCGCAGCGCCACGCCATGGCCATCGCGGGCCAACCGACGGATGACCTCGCCGTCGTTGCTGGCCAGCGGGCCGGCCACCTTCACCGCCCGCTCCTCCCGAGGACCATCGCGACGCTCGAAGCGCCACAGGGCATAGTCGCTGGCATTCTCGCGCAGCACCAGGCAGGGATGCGCCGCCAGGTCAGCGGGCGTGTCGAGCGGCGGCATGGCCGCCACGTAGGCCGGGGAGGCGCAGAGGATACGCCGGTTGGCCAGGATGCGCCGCGCCACCAGCCGCGAGTCCGGGGGCTCGCCGACGCGGATGCCGATATCGAAGCCCTGGTCGGCGAGGTTCACCGGGAAGTTGGTCAGCTCCAGGGCGGCCTCGAGGCGCGGGTGCCGGCGGCAGAAGGCCGACAGCAGCGGCGCCACATGGCGCCGTCCGAAGCCGAAGGTGGCGTTGATGCGCAGCGGGCCGGAGAGCGCGGTCCGGTGGTCGGCCAGGGTCTCCTCCAGCTCGACGAGTTCCTCGAGGATCGCCCCGCCCCGGGCCAGGTAGAGCTCGCCCTCGGCGGTCAGCGTCAGGCGGCGGGTGGTGCGGGTCGCCAGGGCGACCCCCAGGCGCGCCTCGAGCTGCTTGAGCCGCTTGCTGACCGCCGACAGCGACAGGCCCAGCTCCCGCGCGGTGGCGGTCAGGCTGCCGGCCCGAGCCAGCCGCTGGAAGAAGGCCAGGTCATCCAGGGGGGGCACGCCACTCTCCACTCAGTTTCAACAATGGATTGCATCATACCCCGATTGTCTCCGGGATGTGCAGGGTTAGACTGGACGCCCGACCCCGCCCGCAGAGGAGCTCCCATGACCCATCGCATCGCCGTGCTCGCCGGTGACGGCATCGGTACCGAAGTCATGCCCGAGGGCGTGCGCGCCCTCGAGGCGGCCGCCGGCCGGTTCGGCATCGACCTGGACCTGACCGCCTTCGGCTTCGCCAGCTGTGACTACTATCTGGAACACGGCCAGATGCTGCCCGACGACTGGCACGAGACCCTCGCCGCGTTCGACGCCATCTTCTATGGCGCCATCGGCTGGCCGGACAAGGTGCCGGATCACATCTCGCTGTGGGGCTCGCTGCTCAAGTTCCGCCGCGAGTTCGACCAGTACGTCAACCTGCGCCCCTGTCGCCTGCTGCCCGGCATCCAGAGCCCGCTGGCCGGCCGTGCCCCGGGCGACATCGACTTCTACGTGGTGCGCGAGAACACCGAGGGCGAGTATTCCAGTGTCGGCGGCACCATGTTCGAGGGCACCGAGCGCGAGGTGGTGATCCAGGAGACGGTGATGACCCGCACCGGCGTCGACCGCGTGCTGAAGTACGCCTTCGATCTCGCCGCCACGCGCCCGCGAAAAAAGCTCACCTCGGCCACCAAGTCCAACGGCATCGCCATCACCATGCCCTGGTGGGACACGCGGGTGGCGGCCATGGCCGAGCACTACCCGGAGGTCGAGGTGGACAAGTTCCACATCGACATCCTCACCGCCAACTTCGTGCTGCATCCCGACTGGTTCGACGTGGTGGTGGCCAGCAACCTGTTCGGCGATATCCTCTCCGACCTGGGCCCGGCCTGTACCGGCACCATCGGCGTGGCCCCCTCGGCCAACATCAACCCCGAGGGACGCTTCCCGAGCCTGTTCGAGCCGGTCCACGGCAGCGCCCCGGATATCGCCGGTCGCGGCATCGCCAACCCCATCGGCCAGATCTGGTCCGGCGCGATGATGCTCGAGCACCTGGGGCATGCCGAGGCCGGTGCAGCCATCCTCGCCGCCATCGAGGCGGTGCTCGCCGAGGGCGACCCCAGCCTGCTGACGCCGGACCTCGGCGGCCGGGGCACCACCACCGGCCTGGGCCAGGCCATCGCCGAGCGCATCGCCGACGACGGCTGAGCCAGGCTCAGGCGAGCCGCCAGACGCCCTCGAGGATGCGCACGCGGCCATCCGCCAGGTTGTCGTGCAGGTTGCGGCCCATGGTGGCGAAGTCGTCGCCGAAGATCAGCGCCGGGCCCGGCAGGGGCCGCGCCGCGCCCTCGGGGGAGGCCTGGCGGCGGCCATGCTTGCGCCGCCAGGCCAGGGCGGTGTCGGTGACATCCTCGAGATGGACATCGCGGAAGCCCGCCTCGGCGAGGCTACCCGCCAGGGACGCCCGGGACGCCAGGTGGCTGGTTGCCGCGCGGCGCGCCCAGGGCACCGGCAACGCGAGGGGAGCCGGATTGTCGCCGGCCACCACCTCGTGGAGCAGCACCCGGCCACCGGGCACCAGCAGCCGCCGCCACTCGCCGAGCACCACCGGCAGGTCGGGCATGTTCATCAGCGCATGCTGGCACCAGACGACATCCACGCTCGCCGCCGGCAGCGGCACCCGGGCCGCGTCCGCACACAGGAAGCGGGTGCGCGCCTCCAGGCCGGTGGCCCGGCTCAGCCACTCGGCCACCTCGACGAAGGCCGCGGTGATATCCACGCCGATCACCTCCACCCCATGCTCCGCCGCCAGCAGCCGGCTGGCACCGCCGGTGCCGCAGCCCACGTCCAGCACCCGCAGCCCGGGGCCGAGGGCGCCGTGCCGCGCCAGGGCACGACTGGCCTGGCGACCGCCCAGATGCAGCTGGTCGATGCCGGCGGTCGCATCCGGGGAGAGCCGCTCGGGATCCTGGCCGGCGCTGCGGAAGGCTGCCTGCAGGCGAGTCAGCAGGCGTTCCCCCGCGTCTCGAGCGAGGGCATCATAGTGAGCATCGAGCTGTCGGGTCGTGTCGATCATGGCAGGCTTCCTGATGGTTCGAGGTCCCAGCCTAGCGGCTCCGCGTCGTGCCCCCTATCCTGCCATGGTCGCCCCCGACAAGGAGTCCGCGATGCCTCGCCCCCACCCCCGGCTCTTCCTGCCCCTCCTGGCCCTGGGACTGGGCGCCTGCACCGGCATCCCCGACGGCACCCGGGCCGTCGAGGATTTCGACCTGGAACGCTACCTGGGTCGCTGGTACGAGATCGCCCGACTGGACCATAGCTTCGAGGAGGGCCTGGACTGCGTCACCGCCGACTACACCCGCCGCGACGGCGGGGGCTTGCGGGTGATCAACCGTGGCGTGAACCTGGCCGCCGGCGAGGTCGATGTTGCCGAGGGCAGAGCCTTCCCCGCCAAGGAACCGGACATCGGCCGCCTCAAGGTCAGCTTCTTCGGCCCCTTCTATGCCGGTTACAACGTTCTGGCGCTGGACGAGGACTACGCCTGGGCCCTGGTGGCCGGTCCCGACCGGGACTACCTGTGGATCCTCTCCCGCACCCCCGAGCTGCCGCCGGCGACCTACCGTGACCTGACGCGCCGTGCCGCGGCCCTGGATTTTCCGGTCGACGCCCTGATCGAGGTCGAGCAGGGCGAGGCCTGCCACCCATGGCGCCGGTCGCCCTGAACCGGGGTGCCCGCCGGGGTCGAGTTACAGGATCGCACCCGCCTCTTTCATCCTGCCGACAGCCTCTCTTGAGCCCGTGACACGCAAGGCAGAAGGTGGCCCACAGCCCGAAAAAAGCGACAAGACAAGGACCGACATGATTGCCACGCCCCATGCCGTCCGGCGCGACTCCCTGCCCTGTGTGCCGACTGCCGCCACCGGAGGTCCGCGTCATGCTGACTGAGTGGCTTGACCGGAGCCTCGCCGGAGAAGCCGGGTCGGCGCAGGAAGGGACGCTCGCCGGGGGACGCTACCGGATCCCCGCGCCCGGCCTGCTGGAACTGATCCCGTCGGCGCCGGCCGCGGATGCCCCGGCCCTGGTGCTGTCGGCGGGAATCCACGGCAACGAGACCGCCCCCATCGAGCTGCTGGGCGAGCTCCTGGCCCACCTGGAGGCCGGCCAGCTGGCCCTGGCCACGCCGGTGCTGGTGATCCTCGGCAACCTGGCGGCCATCCAGGCCGGCGAGCGCTTCGTGGCGACGAACCTCAACCGGTTGTTCCGGCGCGGCCTCGACGCGGCCGGTGACGAGCCCGACCGGGCCCGCACGCTGATGGGCGCGGTGGACGCCTTCTTCGCCGACCACGGCGACCGCCCCCGCCTCCACTACGACCTGCATACGGCGATCCGTGACAGCCAGTATCCCCGCTTCGCGGTAGAACCCTACGCCGAGACCGCCACCCGCCCCGAGCAGTGGCGCTGGCTGGCCGGGGCCGACATCCAGGCCGTGCTCCACCAGCACTGCCACAGCTGGACCTTCTCCCATTATTCGAAGCACTACCATGCTGCCCAGGCCTTCACCCTGGAGCTGGGTCGGGCCCTGCCCTTCGGCGAGAACGACCTCGCTGCCCTGGCCCCCATGGGACGGCTGCTGGCGGCCCTTCTGGAGGGGCGCCCCCCCGACACCCGCCCGGCCGCGACGATGGCCTTCTTCCGCGTCGAGCACGAGCTCAAGCGCGCCTCCCGGGACTTCCGGCTGTGCTTTGCCGACGACACGCCAAACTTCACCGAGTTCGCCCCCGGCACCCTGCTGGCCGAGGATGCCGAGGCCGGTCCCTTTCGCGTGGGCGAGACGCCGCTACGGGTGGTCTTCCCCAACGCCAGGGTAGAGATCGGTGCCCGGGCCGCGCTGCTGGTGACGACGGTGCCGGCGCCGGGAACAAGCTGACCGAACCGGCCTGGCCAAGCGGACGATCGTCACGACAACCGCTTTTGCACAGCAAGAAATGCCAAAGAACAACAATTATCTGGAGACAACTCATGACAACAAGCCACCACAACCTAGACCAAGGTCGCATGACCGAGTGGGCAACGCCGCCTGCCGTGGCACCGCGAGCCTGTTAGAATCGCCCCCCTTTTCGCACCAGCCGCGTTGTCCCGTGCCCGCTAGGCGACCCCTGAACTGGAGCCCATTTCATGGCCGATACCCCGATCCCGCTGGAAGTGCAGAACATCAAGAAACGCTTCGGCGACACCGAAGTCCTCAAGGGACTCTCCCTGCAGGCCCACAAGGGTGACGTGATCACCCTGATCGGCGCGTCAGGGTCCGGCAAGAGCACCTTCCTGCGCTGCATGAACCTGCTGGAGCAACCCAACGAGGGCGAGCTGTTCGTCCACGGCGAGCAGATCCGCTTCAAGGAGACCCGCCACGGGCGCGAACCGGCGGACTGGAAGCAGGTCGTCAACATGCGCGCCAAGCTCTCCATGGTCTTCCAGAGCTTCAACCTCTGGGCTCACATGACGCTACTGGAGAACGTCATCGAGGCACCGGTGCACGTCCTCGGCAAGTCCAAGCAGGAGGCCACCGAGCACGCGCGCCAGCTGCTCGAGCGGGTCGGCCTGGCCGAGCGCGCCGACTACTACCCGGCCCAGCTTTCCGGCGGCCAGCAGCAGCGCGGTGCCATCGCCCGGGCACTGGCCATGGACCCGGAGGTGATGCTGTTCGACGAGCCCACCTCGGCGCTGGACCCGGAGCTCGTCGGCGACGTGCTCAAGGTCATGCGCGACCTCGCGGAGGAAGGCCGCACCATGATCGTGGTCACCCACGAGATGGCCTTCGCCCGGGATGTCTCCACCCAGGTCATCTACCTGCACCAGGGCCAGGTCGAGGAGGCCGGGCCGCCCGACGAGGTCCTCGGCAACCCCAAGTCCGAGCGCCTCAAGCAGTTCCTGGCGCCCAAGCACTGATGGGCCGGCTCGGGACAAGGAGAGAGACATGATCGACCTGCATGGCTACGGCCCCCGCCTCCTGGAAGGCGCCCTGATCACCATCGAGCTGGGGATCCTGTCGCTGATTCTGGCGGTGCTCCTCGGCCTGCTCACCGCCAGCGCCAAGATGTCGCGCAGCTGGCTGCTGCACCGCCTCGGCACCCTCTACACCACGATCATCCGTGGCGTGCCCGACCTGGTGCTGATGATGCTGCTGTTCTTCGGCGGCCAGATCGGCATCAACCAGATCACCGACTGGCTCTATGTCCAGTTCGATATCGATATCTTCATCAACGTCAACGAGTTCGTGGCCGGCGTGGTGACCATCGGCCTGATCTTTGGCGCCTACATGGGCGAGACCTTCCGCGGCGCCTTCATGGCCGTGGACAGCGGCCAGATCGAGGCCGGTCGCGCCTATGGCATGAGCCACTGGCTGGTGTTCCGGCGCATCCGCTTCCCGCAGATGATGCGTCATGCCCTGCCGGGGCTATCCAACAACTGGATGGTGCTGCTCAAGACCACCGCCCTGGTGTCAGTGATCGGCCTGTCCGACATGGTCCGGGTGGCCGCCGAGGCCTCCAAGGCAACCCGCGAGCCCTTCACCTTCATGATCATCGTCGCCGCCATCTATCTGCTGATCGCCAGCGTCTCCGAGTGGGGCTTCGCGCGGCTGCAGAAGCGCTATGACGTCGGCTACGGGGAGGCAGACTGATGGAAGCCCTGATGAACTGGCTCGAGGCCCAGCTGGCCGACAACAGCATCTTCACCCTGCAGACGCTGTCCTACTACGGCCAGGGCCTGTCCACCACCGTCCAGCTGGTGTTCCTGTCGCTGATCATCGGCCTGGTGCTGGCGGTGCCCCTGGCCATCGGCCGCGGCTCGAAGCACGCCTGGCTGCGCCTGCCGATCTTCTTCTACTGCTACGTGTTCCGCGGCACACCGCTGCTGGTGCAGCTCTACCTGATCTACTACGGCGTGGTGTTCGTCGAGGGGATTCAGGAGACCTGGCTGTGGGTGATCCTCGAGAAGCCCTTCGTGCCGGCGCTGATCGCCTTCACCCTCAACACCGCCGCCTATACCACCGAGATCTTCCGTGGCGCCATCAAGGCCACGCCCAGGGGCGAGATCGAGGCCGCCCGGGCCTATGGCATGTCCTGGGGGCTGATGATGCGGCGCATCGTGCTGCCCAGCGCCTTCCGTCGCGCCCTGCCCGCCTACGGCAACGAGGTGATCTTCATGCTCCACGCCAGCGCCATCGCCAGCGTGGTGACCATCATGGATCTCACCGGGGCGGCACGCTTCGTCTATGCCCGCTTCTATGCGCCCTTCGACGCCTTCCTGTTCGTGGCGGCGATCTACCTGTGCCTGACCTTCGCCATCCTCTACCTGTTCCGCTACCTGGAGAAGCGCCTGCTGGCCCATCTCAAGCCGGCGAGCGGTTGAGACAGCGTAAAACAAGCGTTGGGAACTATCGTTCGAACCGGCCCTTTCGACCCGTCCGGCCATCGGCTATCGTGGACGGGTCATCACCCGCAAGGTGAAACCACCAACAACAAGGGGAAGCACCCATGAAGTTTCACAAGATCCTGAGCCTCGGCGTACTCGGCGCCGCCATGATTGCCGGCAGCGCCAACGCCGAGGTCCGCGACATCCGCATCGGCGTCGACGTGCCCTACGAGCCCATGGAGTACCGGACGCCGGACGGCGAGCTGACCGGCTTCGACATCGAGTTGGGCAATGCCCTGTGTACCGAGATCGGCATCCAGTGCGAGTGGGTCGTCCAGGGCTGGGACGGCATCATCCCCGGCCTGCAGGCGCGCAAGTACGACGCCATCATGTCGTCCATGACCATCAACGAACAGCGTCGCGAGCAGGTGCTGTTCTCCGATCCCTACATCACCCCGCCATCGGCCTGGTTCGCGCCGAAGGATGTCGAGATCGGCACTCCGTCCGACGAGACCCTCGAGGGCATGACCATCGGCGTGCAGCGCGGCACCCTGCAGGACAACTACGTGACCGACATGTACGGCGACGTGGCCGATGTGAACCGTTACGCCACCGCCGACGACATGGTGCTGGACATGGATTCCGGCCGCCTCGACGCGGTGTTCCTCGACTTCCCGATCGGCAAGTCCACCCTGCTCGACAGCGAGGCCGGCAACTACAAGGTGGTGGGCGAGAAGATCACCGAGCCCAAGGAATACTTCGGCGAAGGCTTCGGCATCGCCTTCCGCCAGCGTGACGAGGACCTGGCCCAGGCCTTCAACGAGGCGCTGGCCACCCTCAAGGAAAACGGCACCTACGAAGAGATCTACACCGAGTACTTCGGCGAGTGATCCCCGTCGCCGCCCCGGCCCCGTCGGGGCGGCGAGACGCGTGCCAGGAAACCCAGCCCATGTCTCAACCGCCCATCTTCCTCTCGGCCTGTCCCGCGCCCTGCCGGGCCCCCGCCGCACGCTTCTATCTCAGCGAGTGGTTTGACGAATAGTCCTTCCCGATGACCACCCCGGTCATCCCGGCACACCCGTGCCTCGCCTTTGACGGCGCCCTGCGCCGATAGCGGCGACCCCGTCGCCATCGCCCCAGCGGCGAATCCCTGATCGCAATAGCAACGACCATCCACGCCCTCACGGGAGGTTTCCCCATGCGTAACGCCAAGCTGCTGCTGGCCGCCACCCTCGGAGCGAGCCTGTTCGCCACCTCGGTCCAGGCCGACGAGCCCATTCGCCTGGCAGTGGACGTGCCCTACGAGCCCTTCGAGTACAAGCTGCCCGATGGCACCCTGACCGGCTTCCAGGTCGAGCTGGGTGACGCCGTCTGCGACTACCTGGGAGAGGAATGCACCTGGGTGGAACAGCCCTGGGACGGCATGATCCCGGCCCTGCAGGCGCGCAAGTTCGATGCCATCATGTCCTCGATGGCCATCACCGAGGAGCGCGCCCGCCAGGTGCTGTTCTCCGAGCCCTACTACACCACGCCCAGCGCCTGGATCACCGCCAAGGGCAACGAGATCGACATCTCGGACCGCGAGAGCCTCGAGGGCATGACCGTCGGCGTGCAGCGCGCCACCCTCCAGGACAACTACGTCACCGACCTCTACGGCGATATCCTCGAGGTGCGCCGCTACGCCAGCGCCGACGATGTCATCGCCGACATGCGTAGTGGCCGCCTGGACCTGACCTTCATGGACTACTCGATCGCCGAGGCGATGATCGACATCGACACCTCGCAGAGTGACTTCAAGCGGGTCAGCGACTTCATCAAGGAACCGCAGACGTACTTCGGCCAGGGCGTCGGGGTGGCCTTCCGCCAGCGCGACCGCGAACTCGCCGAACGCTTCAACGAGGCGCTCCAGGCACTCAAGACCAACGGCACCTACGACGCGATCATGGCCAAGTACTTCAGCTACGACGTCAAGCTGTAAGCGCCGAGCCCCAGGGCCATCACTACTGAGCATGACGAGGCGCGCCGGGGACAGGGCGAAGAGGGGGGCACAGCGCCCCCTCGATGGTCCGGCACCCCGGGACCTGTCGACGGGTTAGCGCCGAGACACACCTGCTGTTGTTATAGCCCTGCGC
Source organism: Halomonas nitroreducens (assembly GCF_003966155.1). Classification (GTDB taxonomy): domain Bacteria; phylum Pseudomonadota; class Gammaproteobacteria; order Pseudomonadales; family Halomonadaceae; genus Halomonas; species Halomonas nitroreducens. The sequence continues at coordinate 152,067 of NZ_RXNS01000001.1, read as the reverse complement.
CGGCCCCCACGACGCCGGCCTCCCGCCGGCGTCATCATTTCGAGAGGAGCGACGATGCTGACCCTGCTCAAGAATGCCTGCCTGCATGCCCCCGAGCCGCGGGGGCTGTGCCACCTGTTGATTGCCGACGGCCGCCTCGCCGCCATCGTCCCGACGGACGACCCCGACCTGCCCGCCGGGGGGCCGGCGGTGGACGTCCATGATCTGGAGGGACGACGCGTGATCCCCGGGCTGGTCGACCCCCTGGTGCACTTCATCGGCGGCGGCGGCGAGGGCGGCTTCGGTACCCGCACCCCCGAGCTCGCCCTGGACGAGGCCCTGGCCTCCGGCGTCACCACCCTGGTCGGCGCCCTGGGCACCGACGCCCTGACCCGCACCCCCGCCAACCTGCTGGGCAAGGCCCGCGAGCTGGCGGCCGGCGGCCTGACCACCTACTGCTATACGGGCTCCTACCAGCTGCCGCCGGTGACCCTGACCGGCTCGGTGGCCGGCGACATCACCTTCATCCCCGAATTCATCGGCCTGGGCGAGGTGGCCATCAGCGACCACCGCGGCTCCCAGCCCAGCCGCGAGGAGTTGACCCGGCTGGCCGCCGAGACCCGCACTGCCGACATGCTGGCCGGCAAGGCCGGCATCGTCTTTATCCACACCGGCGATGCGCCGGGCGGGCTCGAGCCGTTGCGCGAGGTGGCCCGGCACAGCGCCATCCCCCTGGCTCAGTTCCTGCCCACCCACATCAACCGCACCGCGGAGCTGTTCGAGGACGGCCTGCGCTTCGGCCGCGAGGGCGGTCGCCTGGACTTCACCACCAGCACCACTCCCGAGCTGCTGACCGACGGCGAGGTGCCCGCCGCCCGCGCCGTGGCCCGGGCCCTGGAGGCCCGCATCGACGCCTCGCGGATCACCCTGTCCACGGACGCCAATGCCTCGCTGCCCCGCTTCGATGCCGAGGGCCGCTTCGCGGGCCTCCAGCCCGGTCGTCTGGCCAGCCTGTTCGAGACCCTGGGCGAATGCGTCACGCAACACGGCATGGCACTCGACAAGGCCATCGGCGCGGCCAGCACCCACGCCGCCAAGGCCCTGGGGCTCGCCCGCAAGGGCCGGCTGCGCGTCGGAGCCGACGCCGACCTGCTGGTGCTGGCCGAGGACGCCTGGGCGATCGACGAGGTCTGGGCGATGGGGCGACGGGTGTATCGCGCCTGAAGGCAGTCGCCACGACTGGAAATAGCGCGACATATCGGTATCATCTAATGGTATATCTGATTATCTCAGTATATTTTTCTGACCTATCCCGATTTCGCGAGATCCCTCATGCGTCATTCCATCCGACTGCTGGCCGCGGTGCTGGGCGCCGGGCTGCTGGCCTCCTCCGCCCAGGCCGAGGAACCCCTGCGCCTGGCCGCCGACGTGCCCTACAAGCCCTTCGAGTACACCCGCCCCGACGGCAGCCTGGCCGGCTTCGATATCGAGCTGGGCAACGCCATCTGCGACTACCTGGAACGCGAGTGCGAATGGGTTGTGCAGAGCTGGGACGGCCTGATTCCCGGGCTGCGGGCGCGCAAGTACGACGCCATCATGTCGGCCATGACCATCTCCGAGGTGCGGCGGCGCCAGGTGCTGTTCTCGGACAGCTATTTCCGGATGCCCAGCGTCTGGGTGGCCCGTGACGGCAGCGAGATCGACGTCGCCGACACGGCCAGCCTGTCGGGCAAGGTCGTCGGGGTCCAGATCGCGACCCTCCAGGACGAATACGTCACCGACCTCTACGGCGACAGCGTCGAGATCCGGCGCTACGCCAGCTGGGCCGACGTGGTGACCGACATGCGCGCCGAGCGCCTCGACCTGGCCTTCATGGAATACCCCACCGCCCAGTCCTTCGTGCAGATCGACCAGGCCACCAGCGACTTCCAGCGGCTTGGCGAGCTGGTCCGCGAGCCGGATCGCTACTTCGCTCAGGGCGTGGGCGTGGCCTTTCGCCAGCGTGACCGCAAGCTGGCCGAGCGCTTCAACGAGGCCCTGGCCGCCCTGAAGGCGGACGGCACATACGATGCGCTGGTGCAGAAGCACTTCGACACCCCCGACGCCTGAACGGCCCGTGGGCTCACACCCGGGGATGCACCCCCGGGACATGGTCGTCCCGAGCCTCCGCGGCGCTCGACGCTACCGGCGACGCGTGCGCCAGCGCCTCGAGGATGCCGCATTCGCCAGCCGACCGCGGCTCCTGGCAGCGAGCCCGCAGTGCTTCCAGGGCGTGTTCCAGGGCCTGCAGCTGGGCGATGCGACCCGCCACATGGTCGAGGTGGGCATCGATCAGGTCATTGACATCCTGGCAGGGACGCTCGGGATGGTCGTGGCAGTCCAGCAGGGCGCGGATCTCGTCCAGGGTCATGTCCAGCGCCCGGCAGTGGCGGATGAAGGCCAGCCGCTCGGCGTGGGCCTCGCCATAGAGGCGGTAGTTGGCCTCGCTGCGGGCGGGTTCGGGCAGCAGCCCCTCACGCTCGTAGTAGCGGATGGTGACGACGCGGCAACCCGTGCGTCGTGCCAGTTGGCCGATCTTCATGGCTCAGGCTCCCGGTAGGACTTGACCCTATACTGCCTACAGGGTTTGTCATGGGGCAAGACACGACCGAGGGAGTTCACGATGTCCGATGCCCATTCGCCCGCCCGGGACACCTGCTGCGGCGCCCAGTCCCCCTCCACCCCGCCCGAGGCACCGTGCGCCCCGGCAGGTACCGTGACCCTGCGCCTGCGCATCCAGGAGATGGACTGTCCTACCGAGGAGGCCCTGTTGCGCAAGGCCCTGGCCGATGCGCCCGGGGTGGCCGCCCTGGACTTCGACCTGATGGGCCGGGTGCTGAGCATCCATCACCGGGGGGCCGACCCCCAGGCCCTGGCGGCGTGCATCCGCGCGCTGGGCATGACGCCTCAGCCGCTGGAGACCGGCAACGCGGCCGACCAGGCCCCGACGGCCCAGGGCGAGCGCTGGGGCACGCTGTGGCTGGCCGCCGGCCTGGCCCTGGCGGCCGAGCTGGTCGGCTGGACGCCCTGGCCGGGCGCGACCTGGGGCGCGGCGCTGCTGGCGCTCGCCGCCATCGGCCTGGTCGGCCTGCCCACCTGGCGCAAGGGCTGGGTGGCCCTGCGCCATCGCAGCCTCAACATCAACGCCCTGATGAGCGTCGCCGTGACCGGCGCCCTGCTGATCGGCCACTGGGCCGAGGCCGCCATGGTGATGGTGCTCTTCACCCTGGCCGAGCGCATCGAGGCCCGCTCCCTGGACCGCGCCCGCCGGGCAATCCGCGAGCTGCTGGACAGCGCCCCCGACCAGGCCCGCCAGCAGACCCCGGACGGCGACTGGGAGATGGTCGCCGCCGAGGGCGTCGCCGTGGGCGAGCTGGTCCGCATCCTGCCCGGCGAGCGGCTGCCGCTGGACGGCGAGATCGTGCGCGGCGAGCCGACCCTGGACGAGTCGCCGATCACCGGCGAGAGCCTGCCCCACGACAAGGGGCCGGGCGAGGCGGTCTTCGCCGGCACCATCAACCGCCACGGCGACTTCGACTACCGCACCACCCGACCCGCCGATGACACCACCCTGGCCCGCATCATCCACGCCGTGGAGCAGGCCCAGGCCAGCCGCGCCCCTACCCAGCGCTTCATCGACCGCTTCGCCGCCGTCTATACCCCGGCGGTGCTGGGCCTCGCCGTCCTCACGGCCGTCGCCTGGCCGCTGCTGTTTCCCGGCGCCTGGCTGGACGGCGTCTACCGGGCCCTGGTGCTGCTGGTCATCGCCTGCCCCTGCGCCCTGGTGATCTCCACGCCGGTGAGCATCGTCAGCGGCCTCTCCGCCGCCGCCCGGGCGGGCATCCTCATCAAGGGCGGGCGCTTCCTCGAACAGGGCCGCCGGCTTGCCTGGCTGGCCCTCGACAAGACCGGCACCCTGACCCAGGGCCAGCCCCGCCTGGCCCACTGGGCGGCCCTGGACGATGACCTCGATGCGGCCGGACAGGCACGCCTCGCCCACCAGGCCGCCAGTCTCGCCGGGCGGTCGACGCATCCGGTGTCCCGGGCCCTGTACGACGCCCTCGCGACCCTGGCCGGGGAAGACGGCGTCGCGTCCGTCCGCGAGCGCCCGGGGCTGGGGGTGGAAGGCGAGCTGGCCGGGACCGCCCTGTGGCTGGGCAATCGCCGGCTGATGGCCGAACGCGGCCTGGCCAGCGAGGCGCTCGAGGCACGCCTGGAAGCCCTGGAGCGCGACGGCGCCAGCGTGGTCGCGCTCGGCGACACCCAGCGCGTGCTGGCGCTGTTTGCCGTGCGGGATCCCCTCAAGCCCACCAGCGTCGCCGCCATCCGGGCGCTGCATGACAAAGGCGTGAAGACCCTGATGCTCTCCGGCGACAACCGACAGGCGGTGGCCGCCATCGCCGCCGAGGCCGGCATCGATGAGGCCAGGGGGGAGCTGCTGCCCGAGGACAAGCTGGCCGCCATCGAGGCCTGCGCGAGCCGGGGAGTGACCGGCATGGTCGGCGACGGCATCAACGATGCCCCGGCGCTGGCCCGGGCGGACATCGGCTTCGCCATGGGCGCGGCCGGCAGCGACGTGGCCATCGAGACCGCCGACGTGGCACTGATGGACGACGATCTGGGCAAACTGTCGACCTTCCTGCGGCTGTCGCGGGCCACCCGCGCCGTGCTGGTCCAGAACATCGTCGTCGCCCTCGGCCTCAAGGCGGTATTCATGGTGCTCGCCTTCACCGGCCAGGCGACCCTGTGGATGGCGGTCTTCGCCGACATGGGTGCCAGCCTGCTGGTGGTGGCCAATGGCCTGCGCCTGCTCCGTTCCCGCCACCACTGAGGGCTCAACGCAGCACGCGACGCACCAGCACCGGCCCCAGGATCTCGAAGACCACCGTCGAGCCGACCACGGTGGAGAGCAGGGCCACGCCATGCTCGGGGAAACGCTCGGCGGCCAGCAGGGCCATGCCCATGGCCACCCCGGCCTGCGGCGTCAGTGCCAGGCCGATATTGCGCGGCAGGTCGGCCTGGCGTTCCCGGGCCAGGCGCACGCCCAGCAGGCCGCCGAGCATGCGGCCGGCGAGGCGCAGCAGGATATAGGCCAGGGTCAGCCCCAGGGCCTCGTCGAGGCGATAGAGATCCACGCTGGCCCCGGACAGCACGAAGAAGAATACCAGGAAGGGCCACTCGATGTGCTCGATCTCGTTGAACGAGCGGGTGTGATGGCGCGACAGGTTGGCCACCAGCACCCCGGTGACCATGGCAGCCAGCAGCGACGAAACGCCGAGCCAGGACGACACGCCAGCCAGCAGCAGGATCAGGGCGATGGCCTCGACCTGGGTCGGCTCGCCCGCAGCCAGGCGGCCGGTCAACCAGGAAGCGGGCAGGCCGATCAGCGTGCCGAGCATCACGGCGCCGCCCAGTTCCCAGGCCGCCTCGAGCAGCGCCCGCTCACCCCCGCCGGCACCGGTCAGCGTCCAACCCAGCGCCGACATGGCCAGGCCGAAGACGACAATCCCCCAGCCATCATCGATGGCCACGATGCCCAGCAGCAGCCGCGCTCGCAGGCGGGTGTCGCCGCTGGCATGCACCGTTTCCTGGACCGCCGCCGGGTCGGTGGCCACCGAGATGGCGGCCAGCGAGACCGCCACCACCAGGGGAAAGCCCAGCGCCAGCAGGCCAAGGCCGACCGCGAGCGCGCCCACCACGATGACCGACAGCGAGACGATCAGGATCAGCGGCCCGGTCAGCCGCAGGCGCTCGAGGGTCAGCTCGCCGCCCAGCAGGAAGGCCACCATCACCAGGGCCACCTGCACCAGGGGCTCGCCGAGCCCGTTCAAGGGACGGGCATCCGGAGCCTCCAGCCACAGCTGCTGCACCACGGCCACGCCCACCCCCACCATTACCAGCAGGGAGATGCGCGGCAGCCGGGTGCGGCTCGCCACGGCATCGGCGAAGATGCTCGAGGACAGCAGCACGCCCAACAGGATCAGGGCCCCCGACGTTGGCGGCAGGTCGCTGAGCACCCGGGTCATGGTCGTGTCAATCACTCGTCCTTGTGTTCCTGTGGCGGTCGATACGGCGATAGCAGCATGCCGCGCCCCGGCGTGCCAAGGGCCCGACGGCTCAACGAGAGGCTAGCATGGCGGCCGGCCCGGCGTATTGCCCTGTCTCAAGGGACGCACGGCACGCTATCGCTCGCCGGCGACCACCTCGAAACCGGCCACCACGTCCAGCAGCTCGGCGGTGATCACCGCCTGACGGGCTCGGCGGAACCCCTGGGTGACGTCTTCGATGCGCTCATCCAGGTTGCGCTGCGCCGCCTGCATGGCGGCCCGCCGGCTGGCGTGCTCGCTGGCCTGGGATTCGGCACAGGCCCGAAACAGCGACACGAACAGGTACTGGCCGACCAGGCGTCGCAACAGGGCTTCACGCGACATGCGGAAGCTGGGCAGACGCCGCGAGGGCCAGGGAGGGGCATCGCGGCGCAGGAAGCGGCGCAGGTCCACGGGCAGCAGGGTGAGCGCGACGGGCTGGTAGCGACTGCCGCCGGCATGCCGGTGATGGAACAGCTCGACATGGGTGATGCCCGCCTGCTGCCAGGCATCGATTCGCGCCAGCAGGTCCTGGACCATCGTCGAGATGCGTCCTACCGAACCGGGCAGCGGCACCACCCGGTCGACCTCCCGGCCGGCCCGCGCGAGGTTGTCCGCAGCCCGGGCGCCGACGGCAAGCAGTCGCAGGGAGGCAGGAGGCGGTGCCCGCTCGGCCAGCCATGCCAGGCAGAAATCGGTGATATCCTCGTTGAACCGCCCACACAGGCCATGATCGGAGCCGAACACGATGACACCCAGGGAGGCCGGCTGACGGGCGGCGTGGTCGAGTTCGGGCGGCGACGGCAGGTCGCGGAGGACGGCCTGCAGCCCCAGCTCCACGGTACGGTCATAGTCGGCGAGGGCCACCACGGCCTGCTCGTACTGGCGGATACTCGCCGTGGACAGCGACTTCATCGTCTTGACGATGGTACGCAGCTCATCCAGCGTCTCGCGCTGTCCCTGCAGTCTCTCCAGCGATTCCATCTGGTCCTCCCTTGGCGGCTCCGGCGGCCTCGCCCAGCACCGCCCGGGCGGCCTCCAGCAGCTGCTGCCACTGCGCCTCCTCGAGCGGCTCCCCGCTGTCCAGCTGCGCGCAGAGCGCCGGCAGCCGCTGCTGAGCCCCGCGCGTGAGGCGGGTCTCGGCAGCGGCGATCTGCTCGAGGGGCAGACCATCGAGGAGCCCCTCGTTGACGGCCTTGAGCACCACCAGCTGCTCGCCGGCGGAAAACGGACGGTGCTCGGGCTGTTTCAGCACCTCGCGGACCCGACGGCCATGTTCGATAGCCTGACGGGTCGCGGCATCGAGCCGGGTCGCGAAGCGGGAAAAGGTCTCGAGCTCCTCGAACTGCGCATAGGCGAGGCGCAGGTCCCCGGCCACCTGGCGAAAGGCCGGGTACTGGGTCTTGCCGCCGACCCGGGACACGGAGCGGCCCACTTCGATCGCCGGCAGGAAGCCCTTGTGGAACAGGCTCGGGGACAGATAGACCTGGCCATCGGTGATCGAGATGAGGTTGGTCGGGATATAGGCCGACATGTCCTGGCCCTGGGTCTCGATGATCGGCAAGGCCGTCAGCGAGCCACCGCCGAGGCGTTCCACCAGCTGGGTGGATCGCTCCAGCAGGCGCGAATGGATGTAGAAGATATCGCCGGGGAAGGCCTCGCGGCCCGGCGGACGCCGTGCCAGCAGGGACAGTTCGCGATAAGCCCGGGCGTGACGGGTCAGGTCGTCGAGCACGACCAGCACGTCGCGTCCCCTGGCCATGAAGTATTCCGCCATGGTCATGGCGGCATAGGGCGTGATGAACCGCAGCCCCGGGGCATCGGCATCGGACGCCACCAGCACGATGGTGTTCGGCAGGGCCTGCTGGTCGCGCAGGGTGTCCACGACCCGCGAGACGGCGGTCCCCCGCTGGCCCACGGCACAGTAGAGGCAGATCACCCCCTTGTCGCGCTGGTTGAGGATGGCATCGATGGCCACCGAGGTCTTGCCGGTCTGGCGGTCGCCGATGATCAGCTCGCGTTGCCCCCGCCCGATGGGGATGAGGGCGTCGATGGCCTTGATGCCCGTCTCCAGCGGCACGGTCACCGGTGCCCGGTCGAGGATCGCCGGCGCCGGCCGCTCCACCGGCCAGCGCTCGAGGGTGCCGAGGGGGTCGCCGCCATCGAGCACACGCCCGGTGGCGTCGAGCACGCGGCCGAGCAACGCCTCGCCCACCGGCGTGTCGACCTCCCGGCCGGTGGCCCGGGCCCGGCTGCCGGCCGACAGCTCCGGTCGGTCGTCCAGCAACATGACCTCGATCGCGTCGGGGGCCAGGTTGAAGACGATGCCGAGCCCGCCCCCGTCGAAGGCCACCAGTTCCTCGGCGGTGACCCCGGGCAACCCCTCGAGGCGGGCAATACCGCCGCCGACTTCCACCACCGTGCCGACCTCCTGCAGCTCCAGGGCGGGCGAGACCCGACCGATCGCGGCCTCCAGGCGATCGAGGGTGTCATCCAGCAGACGCTCGAGCATGCGCTACTCCTTGCCGCCGAGGGCGCCGTGCTGACCGAACTCCCCCTCGAGCTGGTCATGCAGCGCCTCGAGGTAGTCCGCCAGGCTCCAGCCCAGGCGACGCCCGCCGCTGGTCAGCTCGATGCCGCACAGCGGCGACGATGCGCGGACGACCTCGACGGCCCGGTCGGCGCCGAGCTGCTCATGGAGGGCCGCCGTGAGTCGTGCCTCCAGGGCCGGGTCAAGGGGGAAGGACGTCGCGACACGCAGCGGGTCCTGCGGCGCCGACAGCTGGCGGCGGCTCTCGGCATCCAGGGTCGTCAGCCGGCCGATGAAGGTCTCGACCACCCTGGCCTCGAGATCGGCATCGGCCAGGTCGCGCAGCGCCTGGCGGGCCATCGTCTCGAGGGCGACAACCGCTCGCTCGCCCAGGCGGCACAGGAAGGCCTCGCGCTCCTCCGCGAGCTGACGCTGCCAGTCGGCGCGCATCGCGTCGACCTCCTGCCGGGCCTCGTCGATCAGCCGGTGCTTGAACCGGCCAGCCTCGTCCTGTGCCGCCTCGAGCAGTTCGTCACGCCGCCGGGCCAGCGAGGCCTTGCGAGCCTGGTAGTCCTCGAGCCGGGCCTCGGCCTCGGCCTCGCGCTCGCCGGCCGCCTGGAGTCGCGCGGCGATGCGCTCTTCCCGGCGGTCCATGGCCCGCAGTACGGGGCGATACAGGAAGCGCTTGAGCAGCCAGACCAGGATCAGGAAGTTGACGACCTGCGCCGAGACCGTGATCCAGTCGATCTCCATGCGTCAACCTCCCGCCGCGGCGACGACATGATCCCAGAAGGGATTGGCGAAGATCAGGATCATCGACACCACGAAGCAATAGATGGCCGTGGACTCGATCATCGCCAGGCCCACGAACAGGGTTCGCGTGATGGTGGCGGCCTCGTCCGGTTGCTGGGCGATGGCGGAGAGTGCCTGGGCAACGGCCCGCCCCTCCCCCAGGGCGGGCCCGATGCAGCCGACCGCAATGGTCAGCCCGGCGGTGATGATCGAGACCATCCCGATGATGGCGAGGCTTTCCATGCTGGTTCCTCCTGTCAGTGCAAAGGTGGCGGGGATGACGCCTTGCCCTGCTGGACCGACGAGGCGGAGGCGATGTACACCATGGCCAGGACGGCGAAGATATAGGCCTGGATCATCCCGGTGAGCAAGCCCAGCAGCTGCATGACCACGGGAAAGAAATAGGGCGTCAGACTGAGCAGGATGCCCACGATCACCGTGCCGCTCATGATGTTGCCGTAGAGACGTACCGCCAGGGCGACGGTGCGCGAGAGCTCGCCGACGACATTGAAGGGCAGCATCAGCCAGCTGGGCTTGAGGTAATGCCGCAGGTAGGCTCCCGGCCCATCCCGGGCGATGCCGAAGAGCGGTACCGCCACGAAGACACAGATGGCCAGGGCCGTCGTCGTCGACAGCGACCCCATCGGCGCCATGTAGCCCGGCAGCACGTCCAGCAGGTTGGATACGGCGATGAACAGGAACAGGGTGCCGACGAACGGCAGGTAGCGCCCCGGCTCCTGGCGGCTGACCTGGCGAATCTGGTCGTTGATGCCGGTCACCAGGATCTCGAGCAGGTTCTGCCAGCGCGACAGTGTTGTCGCGGTGGACAGCCGGCGCGTCACCCCCCAGGAGACCAGTGTCAGCAGCGCCATGACCAGCCAGGTGTAGAGCAGGGTCGCATTGATCGCGAAGGGGCCCCATTGCCACAAGACCACGTCATCCGGACTGATCGTCATGTCCCCGGCTCCCGTTCCGGCGTCCGGGGCCGTGCGTGACGGGCGACCACCCAGCGCGCCAGGGTGAACCCAAGGGCCCCGGCGAGCCCTCCACCCAGGCCGGCAAGACGCACGAGCCACAGCAAGCCCGCCACGGCCAGGGCGAGGCGCAGCAGCAGGCTGACCGCCACCCTGAGCCCCGGATGGCGCGCCTCGCCGAGGCTCCGCACGGTAAGCCACAGCCCCCAGAAGAAGGCCAGCCCCAGCCCGAACCCCGTCAACAGACTGATCATCAGGCCGAACACGGGCGACATCTCGATGAGCTCAGTCGTCATGATGGCTCTCCTGTCGAATCCAGTACCAGGCATTCAGGCAGCCCAGCGCCACACCGATGATCATGAAGGTCAGGGTCCAGGAGGCCTGCCCCCCCGCCCGCCGGTCCAGCCAGGCCCCCAGGGCGATACCGGCCAGGGTGGGCACCGCCACCGACCAGCCCACCAGGCCGAACATGCCGAGCCCGAACCAGGGCGCATGATGGCCCCGCTCGCGGGCACGGCGCTTGCGCTCGGCCTGGCGGCCAACCTCCCTGCCGAGGCGCTCCTCCTCACGCGGCGTGCGCGGCTCTTTCGGCGACTTGGCCATGTCAGCGCTCCTGCAGGTTCCGGAAGCGTCGCAGGGTCCCCGCTTCCAGCCGGGCCAGGGTCGTGCGCGACTTGCGCTCCTGCTCATCCAGGGCCAGGAAGCGCTCCTCGACCAGCGCCTCCAGCTGGCCGAGGTCGTCACCGCCCACGGCATTGGGCGTCGACACCAGCACTTCCTGGCCACACTTGACCAGCAGGCCACGGTCCACGGCGAACAGGCGTTCCTGCGCCTCACGGTCGTGGAAGAGGAACACCCCCGGCACCAGGGCTGCCACGAAATCGATGTGTCGCGGCAGCAGGCAGAAGGCGCCGTCCTCGGCCACGGCCACCACCTTCGTCACCGGCTCGTCGACCAGCACCTCGCTGGGCACCAGCAGGCGCAGCTGCATGACGCGCGGCTCCGCCAGGTCAGGCATCATCGGCCGTGACGCCTTCACCACTGATCTCCTCCACGGCGCCGATCATGTAGAGAGCCTTTTCCGGCACCTCGGCGAACTCGCCGGCCAGAATGCGCTCGCAGCCGTCGACGGTCTGATCCAGGGGCACGAGCTTGCCCGCCTTGCCAGTGAACTGGCCGGTGGTGAAGAAGGGCTGGGTCAGGAACCGCTCGAGCCGGCGCGCCTGGCTCACGGTCGCGCGGTCCTCGCGGGAGAGCTCCTCGAGGCCGAGCATGGCGATGATATCCTTGAGATCCTCGTACTCGGCCAGGGTACTGCGCACCGCCTGGGCAACCCGGTAATGCCGCTCGCCCACCACGCCGGGAGTCAGCATCTTGGAGGCGGTCTGCAGCGGATCGATGGCCGGGTACAGGCCCTGGCTGGCCCGCTTGCGCGACAGCACGATGGAGGCCGACAGGTGCGAGAAGATATGCGTCGCGGAAGGGTCGGTGAGGTCGTCGGCCGGCACATAGACGGCCTGCACCGAGGTCATGCCGGCGGAGCGGGAACTGCAGATGCGCTCCTCCAGGGCGGCCAGCTCGCTGGCCAGGGTCGGCTGGTAGCCTACGCGGGAGGGAATGCGTCCCATCAGGCCGGATACCTCGGTTCCGGACTGCACGAAGCGGAAGATATTGTCGATCAGCAGCAGGACGTCGCGCTTCTCCACGTCACGGAAATGCTCGGCGATCGACAGCGCCGCGTGGCCGACCCGGAATCTCGCCCCGGGAGGCTCGTTCATCTGGCCATAGAGCAGCACCGCCTTGTCGAGGACACCGGAAGAGGCCATGGAGTGATACATGTCCTCCGCCTCGCGCAACCGCTCGCCGATACCACAGAACAGGCTGACGCCCTCGTAGGCCAGGGCCATGTTGTGGATCATCTCGTTGATCAACACCGTCTTGCCGACACCGGCGCCACCGAACATGCCCGCCTTGCCGCCCCGCTCGAGGGGCGCCAGCAGGTCGATGGCCTTGATGCCGGTGGTGAAGATTTCGGTGCGGGTAGTGCGCGCTTCGAGGGACAGCAACGGGCGGTGGATGGACCACCACTCGGTGGCCTCGATCGGCCCGCGCCCATCGATGGGCTCGCCGAACACATTGAGCATGCGGCCCAGCAGGGCCGGGCCGACGGGGATCATCAGCGGCGTGCCCACATCCTCGACCGGCATGCCGCGTCCCAACCGGCGCGTGGCGGTCAGCGCGATGCAGCGTACCGTCCGCGGATCGAGGTGGGACTCGACCTCCAGCACCACACGCCGGTCGACACCGGTGCGCAGCTGCCGAAGACGCGGCGGCAAGGGGGGCGCGAAGCGCACGTCGACCACATTGCCACGCACCGCCACGACCTCCCCCGTCGTGGCCACCGCCTCCCGGACACTCTCCTGCATCGCTCCCCTTCCCTGCCGCTGGCGAGCCACCCCCTCGGTGGGGCCCTGGCTACAGTGTAATCCGTCTGGCTGCGGCTGCCCGGGGCTGGATCAAGGAAGGCAACGCAAGCGACCCGCCGGTCGGCGGGTCGCTGCGGGGGGATCAACGGCCAACGGGAACGCCGGGGGCGCGGGTTCTCGCCTCTCCCCCGACGCCGGCTCCACGCATGAACTGGAGGATCCAGCGCGCCATCAGCGCATCGTCCACCGGTGCCTGGAGGGAGGCCAGCCCCTCGCGGACCCGCTGGGAGCCGACCTGGTCACGGCGCAGCGCCATCAGATCCGCCGAGTAGGGCTTGGCGAACTCCGGGTGGCCCTGGACGCCGAGGAAGTGCTCGCCCACCTGCATCAGGTAGACGGGACAGAAGTCGCTACCGGCCAGCACCCTGGCCTCGGCGGGTGTCTCCACCACCTGGTCCTGGTGGCTGACCACCAGGTCCAGGCCCTCCTGCCAGGGCTCCATCCACGCGGCGCGGCCGTTTACCCGGTTGAAGGACATGCCCACCCCCCAGCCCCGTGCACTCTTGACGACCTTGCCGCCCAGGGACCTGGCGATCAGCTGGTGGCCGAAGCAGATGCCGACCAGCGGCTTGTCGGCCGCCCAGAGACGCCGCACGAAACCGCACAGGTCCTCGACCCAGGCCAGACCGTCGTTGACCCCGAACTTGGAACCGGTGGTCAGCCAGGCGTCCACCGCATCCACGTCATCCGGGATCTCGCCATCCAGGCAGCGCCAGACCCGGAATACGACGGTCGGATCCACCGCGGTGAACAGCCGCTCGAACATGGCCGGATAGTTGCCGTGGCGCTCGCGCAGCGCTGGCGCCACGTCATCGCATTGCAGCAGTCCGATGCGCATCGGCCTGTCTCCCTGTCGCGGTTAGAGGCGTCCCTCGACGGCCTGGACGAAGATGTCCCGGTACTGGCCGGCCTCGAAGGCGATCGGATTGGACCCGGAGGACGGGTCCGCGACGGCCATGCGTCCCACCCGCTCGGCCTGGGTGGTATCGATGTCAAGGGCGGCGAGGGTGTGCGGGATGCCCAGCCGCTCGCGCAGGTCGAGCACCCAGTCGATGACGGCCGCGGTGCTCGGCTGGCGCAGGTCGAGGTAGCGTGAGAGGCGTACCATGGGTTCGCCGATGGCCCGCTCGTTGGCGCGCAGTACATAGGGCATCAACACCGCGTTGAGGGTGCCGTGGTGGGCGTCGTAGAGCGCTCCCAGGGGATGCGCCAGGGCGTGCATGCCGCCGAGTCCGCGCTGGAAGGCCGTGGCCCCCATCATCGAGGCCACCAGCATGTTCATGCGCGCCTGGAGGTCACCGCCATCCCGATAGGCCAGGGGGAGGTGGTCGCGGATGCGGCGCATGCCCTCCACGGCGATGCCCTCGGCCATGGGATGGTAGTTGGGCGAGCACCAGGCCTCCATGCAGTGCGACAGCGCGTCCATGCCGGTGGCCGCGGTGATGGCCGGCGGCAGGCCGGTGGTCAGCTCCGGGTCGAGGATCACCGTCGCCGGCACCATCGCCGGGTGGAAGATGATGCGCTTGACGTGGGCCTCCTCGTCGGTGATCACCGAAGCGCGGCCCACCTCCGAGCCGGTGCCGGCAGTGGTGGGCACCGCCACCACCGGGGCCACGGCATGGCCGTCGGCGTGGCGCCAGTTGTCGCCAACGTCCTCCAGGGACCACAGCGAGAGGTCGTCCCGCTGGCGGGCCATCAAGGCCACTGCCTTGGCGGCATCCAGGCCGGAGCCGCCACCTAAGGCAATTACCCCATCGTGATCGCCCTCGCGGAAGGCCGCCACCCCGTCGGCGACGTTGCGCCCCGTGGGGTTGCCCTTGATCTCGCTGAATACGGCGATCTCGAGGCCGGCCTCGGCGCAGGCCGCGACCAGTGCCTGAACCATCGGCAGGCCGGCCAGCCCAGGGTCGGTGATCAGCAGCGGGGCACGCATGCCCAGCGCCCGGCAGGCTGCCGGCAGCTCTCGGGCGCGGCCCACGCCGGTGAGGACCTGGGCCGGATAGTTCCAGCCCGTGGTGAAGGCAGAAAGGTCCATGTCGCTCATGGGATCTCCTCGATCAGGCGTGCTTGAGATGGAAGGACTTGGGCCGGGTCAGGGTCTCGTAGCCCAGCCGTGACAGCGAGCAGCCACGGCCGGACTGCTTGACGCCAGTCCAGGCCAGCTCCGGGTCCAGGTAGTCGCAGCGGTTGGTGAAGACGGTGCCCGCCTCGAGGCGTCGGGCCAGCGCCTCGCCGGTGGCGATGTCACGGGTGAAGACCGCCGCGGTGAGGCCGAAGTCGCTGTCGTTCATCAGGGCCACGGCCTCGTCGTCGCTCTCCACCGGCATGATGCCCACCACCGGGCCGAAGCTCTCCTCGCCCATGACCCGCATGGAGTGATCGACTCCGGTCAGCAGCTGGGGGGCCAGGTAGGCGCTGCCCGGCCGCGAGAGCGGGAAGTCGCCGGGATCGATCCAGGCCCTGGCGCCGGCCGCCACGGCCTCCTCCACCTGGCCGCGCACGAAGTCCGCGGCGGCCGGCTTGACCAGCGGGCCCAGGGTCGTCGCCGGGTCGGTGGGATTGCCCAGGCGCAGCTGGCGGACCCAGGCCACCGCCCGCTCGACGAAGGCGTCGAAGAGCTCGCGATGCACGTAGATGCGCTCGATGCCGCAGCAGCTCTGTCCGGAGTTGAAGAAGGCCCCGTCCATGACCCCGTCCACGGCGGCGTCCAGGTCGGCGTCGGCGCGCACATAGGCCGGGTCCTTGCCGCCCAGCTCCAGGCCGGTGGCGATGAAGCGCCCGGCGGCGTTGCGCTCGACCATGGCGCCGCCGCCCACCGAGCCGGTAAAGGAGACGTGATCGACGCGCGGATCGCGGATCAGCGCCTCGGTGGCCGCATGGGAGAGATGCAGGTGCTGGAAGACCCCCGCAGGGAGGCCCGCCGCATCGAAGGCCTCCTGGAGGCGCTCGGCGCACAGCGGGGTCTGGGCCGAGTGCTTGAGGATCACCGCATTGCCGGCCATCAAGGCCGGGACGATGGCGTTCACCGCGGTCATGAAGGGAAAGTTCCAGGGGGCGACGATGAAGGACACGCCCAGGGGCTCGCGGGTAATGTAGCGGGTGAAGCCGGGCTTGTCGGGCAGCGTGACGGGGGCCAGTGCCCCCTCGGCGAGGCCGATCATGCCGCGGGCACGCTCCTCGAAGCCGCCGATCTCGCCGCCGCCGGCGGCGATCGGCCGTCCCATCTGCCAGGTCAGCTCCTCGGCCAGGGCGTCGCGCCGGGCGACGATGGCGTCGACCATCGCCGAGCAGCGCCGGGCGCGCTCGCCGAGCGGCGTCTCGCGCCAGGCCCGCTGGGCGGCGACTGCCCGCTCCAGGGTCGCCTCCACCCGGGCCGGGTCGGCCAGCTCGCGCTCGACATAGACCGAGCCGTCCACCGGGGAAATCGTCTGTTGTATGGCCATCTGAATTACCTTATTGGTTTCGCAAGCTCGAAGGCCGTGCGAACGGCGTCAGAGCAAGGCGGAGCAACGAGAAATCGCGGAGTTGACGGTCGTCAATGAGCAGATTTCGAGGCGCTCCAACGCCGCTCTGGCGACGTGCAGCCGGCCCAGGCACTAAATAATTTCGAAGTAGCGATCCAACTCCCAATCCGTGATATGCCGACGGAACTGCCGCTCCTCCCACTCCCGGGTGGCGGCGAAATGCTCGACGAAGGCATCCCCGAACAGCGCCCGGGCCGCCTCGGAGGCCTTGAGCCGCTGGGCGGCCTCCCAGAGGGTGGCAGGCAGCGCCTGGTGGTCGGGATGATCCAGCTCGTAGGCATTGCCCTTGACCGGCTCGTCGGGCTCCAGGCGGTGCTCGATGCCGTACAGCCCGGCCCCGATGGCCGCGGCCAGCGCCAGGTAGGGGTTGGCGTCGGCGCTGCCCAGGCGATACTCGACCCGCTGGGACTTGTCGCTGCCGGGGATCACGCGCAGCGCCGTGGTGCGATTCTCCACGCCCCAGGTGGCCTCGGTGGGCGCCCAGAAGCCGGGGATCAGCCGCGTGTAGCTGTTGATGGTCGGCGCGAACAGGGCAAGAAATTCCGGCATCAGCTTCTGCTGGCCGGCCACGAAGTGACGCTGGACGTCGCTCATCCGGTAGGGCTTCTCGGCATCGAAGAAGGCTGAACGGCCCGAGTCGCGCTCGCGCAGCGAGAGGTGGATGTGCCCGCTCTGGCCCGGGTAGTCCGGCGACCACTTGGCCATGAAGGTCGCCATCAGGCCACGGCGCTGGGCCCAGACCTTGGTGAAGGTCTTGAACAGCGCCCCCTTGTCGCCAGCGGCCAGGGCATCGTCCACGGCGATGGCCGCCTCGAGAACACCGGGGCCGGTCTCGGTGTGCAGGCCCTCGATGGGGAAGTCCATGGTCTCGGACAGCGCCAGCAGCTCGTGGTAGAGCTCGCTGTGCACCGAACTGCGCAGCATGGAGTAGCCCATCATGTCCGGGGTCAGCGGCCTCAGGTTGCGAAAGCCCTTCTCGCGCACCGACTCGGGGGTCTCCTGGAACATGAAGAACTCGTACTCCAGGGAGCCGAAGGCGTCGTAGCCCATCCCCCGGCCGCGCTCGAGCACGCGCTTGAGCAGCCCGCGGGGGCAGATGTCCCCGGCGGGGCCGGCGAAGTCGGCCAGGAACAGCAGCATGCCCCCCCCTTCACTGGGCAGCTCACGGCAACTCGCCGGGATGATCTGCAGCGGGGCGTCGGGATAGCCGGTGTGCCAGCCGGTGAACCGGACGTTGTCGTAGAGTTCGTCCTTGCTGTCCCAGCCCAGCACCACATCGCAGAAGGCGAAACCATCCTCGAGGGCCGAGACGAACTTGCTGGCCTGCATGTACTTGCCGAGCATCACGCCGTCGATGTCGAACATGCCCACCTTGACGTGGCTCAGGCCGCGTTCCTCGACGATGCGCCGGGCATCCTCCGCGGTCTTGATATCTCTCGCCTGCATTCGGCTCATCGTGGGTTCCTCGTTGGCTCTGTTGTTGTTGGGTTCTCTGCCGAGCCCGTGCCGGGCCCGGCGTGTCGGGTCATGTGGGGTTTAGACCGTGCCCGGAGCCGGTTCTTCGTCCGACAGCTCCTGCTCGGCCAGGGCGATGGCCTCGAACTCCTCCTCCGGCGCCTGGGCCACCAGATGGTGACGGCTATAGACGCCGAAGTAGGCGAGCATGATGGCGTAGAACACCGCCGACCAGAGCGCCGCCTCGACGCTGACCACGAAGGTCGAGAGGAAGGCGACGATCGCCAGGACGAAGGCCACGCCAGAGGTCAGCGTGCCGCCCGGGGTGCGGTAGGGCCGCGCCAGGTCCGGCTCGCGCCGGCGCAGCAGGAGATGTGACAGGGTCATCATGGCGTAGGAGATGGTGGCACCGAACACGGCCATGGTGATCATCAGGTCGCCCTTGCCGGTCAGCGACAGCAGGAAACCGATGGCACCGGGCACGATCAGCGCCAGGTAGGGCACCTTGCGCTCGCCGGTGACGGACAGCCAGCGCGGCAGGTAGCCGGCCCGGGACAGCGCGAAGGTCTGGCGGGAGTAGCCGTAGATGATCGAGAAGAAGGAGGCGATCAGGCCGGCCAGGCCGACCAGGTTGACGAAGCCTGCCGCCCAGGAATCGCGGCCGTAGACCGCCTGGAGGGCCCCGACCAGGGGCGCGGCGTGCTCGCTCATGGCCGCCGCCCCGGCCCCGCCGGGGGCCAGCAGCAGCACGCAGGCGGCGAACACCAGCAGCACCAGCATGGCGGTGATGATGCCCCGTGGCATGTCGCGGGCCGGATCGCCGGCCTCCTCGGCCGCCAGGGGCACGCCCTCCACGGCCAGAAACAGCCAGATGGCGAAGGGCAGCGCTCCCCAGACGCCCATGAAGCCCTCGGGCAGGAAGGCCGAGGCCCCCGCGACCCCGGCGCTGGGCGCGATGTCGAAGAGGTTGTCGACGCTGAAGTGCGGCAGCATGCCGACCACGAAGACCAGGATGGCCACCACCGCGAGTGCCGTGATGCCCATCATTATCTTCAACGCCTCGCCGGCGCCCCACAGGTGGATGCCGACGAACAGCGCATAGAAGGCGGCATAGACCAGGGGCCCGTTGAGGCCGATCAGTTCGTTGACGTAGCCACCGATGAAGATGGCGATGGCCGCCGGCGCGATGGCGTATTCCAGCAGGATCGCCGTGCCGGTGACGTAGCCCCCCCAGGGACCCATGGCACGACGCGCGAAGCTGTAGCCGCCGCCGGCAGTGGGCAGGGACGAGGAGAGTTCGGCGATCGACAGCACCATGGCGGTGTACATGATCGCCATCAGCACGGTGGCCACCAGCATGCCGCCGAAGCCGCCGGCGGCGAGGCCGAAGTTCCAGCCGGCATAGTCGCCGGAAATCACGTAGGAGACGCCGAGACTGGCCAGCAGGATCCAGCCCGCTGCGCCCTTCTTCAGCTTGCGCTTGTCGAGATAGGCCTTGTCGACCGATTCGTAGTCCACCGAGGTGGTGTGGTGGGAAGAGCTCATCGAATACCCCTTGTGTTTGTCATTGTCTGGGTGGGACCGGATCCCACGACCGGGAATTGCAGGAGCCTGGGCCAGTCTGGCGCCCCCCATGACAAGGCCGCAAACAGCATCGGTCGAGCCGACGCCGCGACTATAGGAAAAATCGATACTAGTCGCCCGGGACGCCTCGCTGGGCCATTCGGCCCCGCGGTGGGGCGGGTGTCTGGGGCTCAAAGACCGTCGATGTGGGACACCACCCAAGGCAGGTGGCGCTGCAGTTCGCCGCGGAAGCGTCGCTCGAGCAGCCGCCGGCTGTCGCGGGCCAGCTGGCCCGGCAGGCCGCCCAGCTCGTCGCGCCGGGCCACCAGGGTCAGGTCCCGGCGCAGGGGCGCGGTGGGCAGGGGCACGGCCTGGACATCGAGACGCTCCAGGCCGGCCTGGTAGAGGCACAGCGGGGTGGTGATGGTCCAGCCGGCGCCACCGGCGACCAGGCTCAGCACCGCATAGGTGTTGTCCAGGTGCAGGCGCGCCGGCAGTTCCAGCTGACTGAGTCGCAGGTGGCGCTCGATGGTCTGGCCGATCAGCGACTGGGGGGTATAGCGCACGAAGTCCAGCTGCCGCGACAGCCAGCGCAGGTTGTCCACCGGGCCCTGCCAGTCGCCGGGCAGGACCAGCACGAAGGGCTCGCCGAGGATGGCATGGCGCTCCAGGCCGTCGTAGTTCTCCAACCGGTCATCGGAGATGATGATGTCCACGTGCCGCGTCAGCAGCGCATGGCCATGCATGTGCGACAGCCCGGTGGTCAGGGTGTAGTCGGCGGTATGGCGACGGATCACCTCGAGCAACGGCTGGCCAACGGCGGTGGCCAGGGAGTCGACCAGCGCCATGCGCACCTGGTGCAGCTGGCCGAAGGCGCCGCCCTGGAGCTCGCGGCGGGTGGCGCGGGCCTCCTTGAGCAACCGCTTGGCCCGGTCATGGAAGAAGCGCCCGGCGCCGGTCGCTTCCAGGGGGCGGGAATGCCGGTCCAGCAGGCTCACGCCCAGGCTCTCCTCCAGGTTGGCCAGGCTCTGCGATACCGACGACTGCTTGAGGCCCAGGTGCCTGGCCGCGGCGGTCTGGCTGCCCCGCTCGAGGGTCTCGACGAAGATTTCCAGACTACGCAGATCGAACCCGAACCCGCCTCGCATCAACACCCCTCCCTTGATCAAGCCTCAGGGAACTCCGTACGGCCCGGCCTGTCAACGGCCATTGATCGTCACCCACCGGAGGGAAAGATGACGGAAGCCGCAAGCGCTCCCCTGGCGCCCGCCCGCCCCCGCCCCGCCTCGACCTGGACCGGCTGGGGCCAGTGGCTGGCCCTGATCACCATGACCATCGACCATCTGGCACGCTACGTGGTCCCCGAGAGCTGGGGCCTCGACTGGGCGGACGCCTCCCTCGGTCGGATCGCCTTTCCGCTGTTCGCCGCCATGGTCGCCTGGCACGGGCTGTTCAATACCCGCAATCCGCTGCGCTATGCGCGACGCATCCTGGTGATCGGCCTGGTCGCCCAGCTGCCCTACATGCTGATGCCCCGCGCGGCGGACGGCCTGCTCCTCAACATCTGCTTCACCCTGTCACTGGGACTGACCGGCGGCACCTGGCTGCAGGCCCTGAGAGGACGCCTCGAGGGCGGCACCCTGGGTGGCCCTCGGCTGGCCGCCGAGGCCGGCCTCGCCGTCGCCATCTGGGCCGCTGCCGGGCTCTGGGTCGAATACAGCCACCTGGGCCTGCTGATGATTCCGCTCTACATGGTCGCCATGCAGAACCTCCACGGCGCCGGTGACGGCCTCGGCGAGCGCCTTGCCGCCACCGCCATGGCCCTGCCCGTGCTGATGGTGGCCGGCCTGATGAACAGCTCCGACATGGCCAAGTCGTTCACCGTTGCCACCTGCCTGGTGATCCTGCTGCTGGCCGCCGGTGCCCACCGCCTGGCCCCGGGCGTGCCGTTCGCCATGCCGCGGCGGCTGTGGCTCGGCTGGTACCCCGGGCACTTCGCGGCCATCGCCCTGTGGCTATGGCTCGCCGGTGGACTCGCCTGAAGCACGGGCCTCGACGAGAAACACCTTGAAGGCCTGCCACAGCGGGCTGCGGTAGCGCTCCGGGTGCCACACCAGCGAGAAGGTGCGGCGCAGCGTGAGGCTGGTGTCCAGGGCGACCAGTTCGCCGCGCTCGAGCTCGCCGGCCACGCTCAGCCGCGACAGGCAGCCCAGCCCCAGGCCGGCACGTACCGCCTGCTTGATGGCCTCGTGCTGGCCGAGTTCCATGCGTACCCTGGGCGGTACGTTGCGGGCGCGCATGGCCTGCTCGAAGACCCCCCGGGTGCCCGAGCCGGACTCGCGCAGGATCCAGTCGGCATCGGCCAGCGTCGCATCGTCGAGGCGCCCCCGCCGGGCCAGCGGATGCGACGGCGCGGCCACCACCACCATGCGATCCTCGCACCAGGGCTCACTGGCCAGGCTCGGCTCCCGACACTCTCCCTCGATCAGCCCCAGGTCGGCCTCCAGGCGCAGCACGTCGGTGATCACCTCGAAGGTGTTGCGCAGGCGCAGGCGCAGGTCCACCGCCGGGTGGGTCTCGCTGAAGCGTCCCGCCAGCGCGGGCAACAGGTAGGTACCCACGGTGGCGCTGGCGGACACGCTGAGCACCCCCTGCAACTGTCCCTCGGGCTCGGTGGCGGCGGCGACGAAGCCGGCGACGCCGTCCAGCAGTTCCTCCGCCCGGGGCAACAGCCGACGCCCCAGGTCATTGAGGTGCAGGCGACGCCCCAGCCGCTCGAACAGCGCCACCCCCAGCTGCCGCTCCAGATCCGAGAGGGCCTGGCTGGTCGCCGACTGGGACAGGCACAGCTCGGCGGCGGCCGCGCTCACCGTGCCCAGGCGCGCCACCGCGGCGAAGACCTGGAGCTGTCGAAAACTCACCGTGGGTGTCATATCGGTTTTCCCGAATAGCCAGTTCGTTATTAGTTGATAACTGTATGAGCTATATGATGCCTAGGATAGCCGCATGAATCCCGTCGAGAGGACACGATCATGTGGCAAGGCCTGCTGGTCTGCATCACCCTGACCGCCGCCGGCGTCGGCCTGGCCCGGCTGCCCGCCCTGGCCGATAGCGGCATCAGCCCGCTGGTCATCGCGCTGCTGCTGGGTATCCTGGTCGGCAACCTACCGATCTCGCGGCGGCTCACCGACACCGCGGCAGGGCTGAAATTCGCCACGCGCTGGTTGCTGCGCACCGGCATCGTGCTGTTCGGGCTCTCGCTGACCCTGCAGCAGATCGCCGCCCTGGGGCCCAAGGTACTGCTGCTGGATATCCTGGTCATCTCCAGCGTGCTGATCACCGGCTACGTCATCGGCACCCGGGTGCTGGGCATGGACCGGGAAACCACCCTGCTGACCAGCGCCGGCAGCGCCATCTGTGGTGCCGCCGCGGTACTGGCCACCGAGTCCACCATCCGCGCGCGGCCGGCCGCCACCGCCATGGCCGTGGCCACGGTGGTGCTGTTCGGCTCGCTGGCGATGCTGATCTATCCCCTGCTCTACCCCCTGCTGGGCATGGAGGAAGGCCTCTACGGCATCTATATCGGCGCCACCGTCCACGAGGTCGCCCAGGTCGTGGCCGCCGGCGAGGCGGTGGGCCCGGACGCCCTGGCCAACGCGGTGATCGTCAAGCTGGTGCGGGTGATGCTGCTGGTGCCCTTCCTGTTGATCGTCGGCCAATGGTGGCTGCGCCGGGGCCACGGCGCCGCTGCCGAGGCGGGGACCGGCCTGGTGATACCCTGGTTCGCCTTCGGCTTCATGGCCATGGTGGTGGTCAACAGCCTGGTCCGCCTGCCTGCCCCGCTGCATGACGGCCTGGTCCTGGTCGGCCAGCTGTCGCTGACCATGGCCATGGCCGCGTTGGGCTACGAGACCCGGATCGAGCGGCTGCGCTCGCTGGGCCTGCGTCCCTTCATCCTGGCCCTGACGCTGTTCGCACTGCTGCTCACCGGGGGCGGGCTGGCGAGCCGGCTGCTGATGGGCTGAAGTGCGAGGTGCGAGGTGCGAGGTGCGAGGTGCGAGGTGCGAGGTGCGAGGTGCGAAGAGGGTGAGGGGCAGCGTCAGGATGAGGACAGCCCCGTAACGCAAGAGGCCGCGCCGGAAGGCGCGGCCTCGTCCCTTGGCGCCTCACGACGCCGGACGATGCGTCACTCGAAGCTGAAGCGCGGCACCGGGGCATCGGGCAGCAGGGCCGCGCAGGTCCGGACCTTCTCCAGCAGGGCATCGTGGGTCGGTGCCACCAGGTTGACGTGGGCCAGCTTGCGGCCGGGACGCTCGCTCTTGTCGTAGCGGTGCAGGTGGGCGTCCTCGATCGCGAGCAGGGCCGCCGCTTCGCCCTCGCGGCCGATGACGTTGACCATGCAGGTCGGCTGCCGCGCCGCGGTATCGCCCAGCGGCAGCCCCTGGATGGCCCGCAGGTGGTTCTCGAACTGGCTGGTCACGGCGCCGTCCATGGTCCAGTGCCCGGAGTTGTGGACACGGGGCGCCATCTCGTTGGCCATCAGCCCGCCGTCGCGGGTCTGGAAGAGCTCCAGCGTCAGCACGCCCACGTAGTCGAGCTCGTCGAGCAGCGCGCGGATATAGCCGTCGGCGATCTGCTGGATGGCCGCGTCGAGATCGGGCAGCGGGGCCACCGAGTAGCGCAGGATGCCGTCGACGTGGACGTTCTCGGCCATCGGGTAGAAGGCCACCTCGCCATCGCGGCCGCGCACGGCGATGATCGACACCTCGCGCACGAAGTCGACGAAGGCCTCGACGATCAGCTGCGGGTGGTTGATGGCATGCCAGGCATCGGCGGCCTCGGCCGGGTCCTTGAGCACCGCCTGGCCCTTGCCGTCATAGCCCTCGGTCACCGACTTGGCGACCACCGGCGTGCCCAGTTCCCGGGCCGCGGCCTCCAGCGCCTCGGCACTGTCCACCAGGCGATAGGCCGGAGTGGGGATGCCCAGACGGTCGAACAGCGCCTTCTCCTCGGCGCGGTTCTGGCAGACCCGGATCGCCTCGCTGGAGGGATGTACGGGCTTGTGCTCCTCGATGGCCTGGACCAGTGACACCGGCAGGTGCTCGAACTCGTAGGTGACCAGGTCGACGCGCTCGAGGAAGTCCTCGAGGTGGCGCCGGTCGGTGTCGATCATCACCTCGCCGATCCCGGCGCTGGGATGGCCGGTGGTATCGAGGAAGGTGAAGCGGTTGGCCAGCGGATAGCCCGCCAGGGCCAGCATCCGGCCGAGCTGGCCGGCCCCCAGTACGCCGATTTTCATCTTGGCTTCCTCACTCGCTGTCGGGACGCGGATCGGGATTGTCCAGCACCGTCTGGGTCTGCTCGGCGCGGAACGCCTCGACGGCGGCGCGCACGTCGTCGTCCTGCAGCCCGACGATCTGGGCCGCCATCAGCCCGGCATTGGTGGCGCCGGCCTTGCCGATGGCCAGGGTGCCCACGGCGATGCCGCCGGGCATCTGCACGATGGAGAGCAGCGAATCCAGCCCCTTGAGGGCCTTGGACTCCACCGGCACGCCGAGCACCGGCAGGGCCGTCTGGGAGGCCACCATGCCCGGCAGGTGCGCAGCCCCGCCGGCCCCGGCGATGATCACCGAGAGGCCGCGCTCGGCGGCGGACTTGGCATAGTCGAACAGCAGGTCCGGGGTGCGGTGGGCCGAGACCACGCGGGTCTCGTAGGGCACGCCCAGGCGCTCGAGCATGCCCACGGCATGCTCCATGACCGGCCAGTCGGACTTCGACCCCATGATCACGCCGACGCGTGGCGACTCGTTCGATGCAGGCATCCAGGGCTCCTCGAGAACGGGCAATGACGCCGCCCGCGATCGGTGCCGCGGGCGGGGGATAAATTGGAAGGCCGATATTCTAGCAGAGCCGCGCGGCACCTACCTCTCCCCGACGCCCGGCGGCACGGGAAGGTCGTCGGCGGGAAGCGTCGCGGACGGGCGACAGCGGGTTTCAACCTTCCTGCGCATTGGCTTGCTAGGGTCATGGACAAGCGGTCGCCGGGAACGCGGCCGACCATTCCACACGGACACCGTGCTCAAGGAGAACGACCATGAAGCGTCATCTTTTCATTGCTGCTGCCCTCACGGGCACCCTGGTCCTGGCCGGCTGCGACAACGGTGACGACACCGAGCAGGCCGCCCAGAACGAGACGACCAGCCAGGCCGAGCAGCCCCAGGAGGCCGACCAGCAGGCCAGCCGGACCCTGCAGGGCATGCTGGAATTCGCCGCCACCGAGACCCCGTTGCCGGAGGAGGCCGAGGTGACGGTGAGCCTGCAGGACGTGGCCCTGGCGGATGCCCCCGCCACCGTGATCACCGAGACCACGGTGACCCCCGAGGACGGCGAGCCCGTCGAGTTCGCCCTCGACTACGACGTCTCGGCCGTGACCGCCCACCACGCCCATATCCTGCAGGCGACGCTGCGCGATGGCGACGGCAACCTGCGCTGGACCACCAAGGAGCGCCACACGGTCGAGGTCGGCCCCGACGCCGAGCAGGGGCCCATGACCCTGGTGCTGGAGCCGGTGACCAGCGGGCCCGCCAGCGACGAGAGCCTGCAGGAAGCGCAGCAGGACATGCTCCAGTCCGGTGACGAGGCCGGCGACACCGCCAGCGAGTCCTCCGGCGAAAGCATGGAGGCGATCGACGAGCAGGCCACCGAGATGCAGGAGCCCACCACCCCGAGCGAGGGCGACACGACCACCGCGGCCCAGTAATCCCCCAACGCGCAGGCCCCGCCCGGCTCACCCGGGCGGGGCCTGGTCGTGGCCAGGCAGCGGGGCTAGCCGGCGGCCAGCACCTCCCGCCGGCTGGCCACCCAGTTGCCGGCGAGGGCCAGTGCCATCACCGCGGCCCCGACCGCCTCGGCGACCAGGCTCGGATAGAAGACCGCGACGATGGACGGCAGCAGGACCAGGCGCACCGGCGCCGACATGCGCGTGAACAGGTAGCCTTCCAGGGCAGCGGCGAAGGCGCCCAGGGCGAGGAAGGCGGTGAGCGCGCTCCACACCAGCAGCGGCAGCGGCCCGCCCATGATGATCTCCGGGTTGAAGACCATGAACAGCGGGATCAGGTAGAGCCCCTTGGCGAACTTCCAGGCCTGGATGCCCGTGTCCATGGGCTTGGCCCCGGCAATGGCCGCCCCGGCGAAGCCGGCCAGCGCGATGGGCGGGGTGACGTTCGAGTCCTGGGAGTACCAGAACACCACCAGGTGGGCGATCAGCAGCGGCACGCCGAATTCGGCGGTCAGCGCCGGGCCCACCAGCACGATGAGCACGATGTAGCTGGCGGTCACCGGCAGCCCCATGCCCAGCACCAGGCTGGCCAGCAGCACCATCACCAGCGCCAGCAGCAGGTTGCCGCCGGAGAAGGCCATCATCATCGCCGAGAACTTGAGGCCCAGGCCGGTCAGGCCCACCACCCCGACGATGATCCCGGCCACGGCGCAGGCCATCGACACCGCCACGGCGTTGCGGGCGCCGAGCTCGAGGCCCTCGATGACCTTGAGCACGCCGTTGCGCACGGCCAGTACCAGGGCCGGTCCGGTAACCGGCTCGCCGCGCCGGGGGGCAACGAAGAGGAACCATACGGCGAAGCGGGCCGCTGCCACTGCCAGCATGGTGAGGATGGCGTAGTAGCCCACCCGCATCGGCGACATGTTCATCACCAGCAGCCACACCAGCACCGCCAGGGGCAGCAGGAAGTGCCAGCCGGCACCCATGACGTCGCGCATCTGGGGCAACTCCGAGCGCGCCATGCCCTGCATGCCCTGCTTGAGCGCGATGATGTGCACGAACAGATAGACCGTGGCGAAGTACATGATCGCCGGCAGGATGCTGACCTTGACCACGTCGAGGTAGGGCATGCGGGTGTACTCGGCGATCAAAAAGGCGCCGGCGCCCATCAGCGGCGGCATGATCTGGCCGCCGGTGGAGGCGGCCGCCTCGATGCCGCCGGCCTGGTGGGGCTTGTAGCCCAGGCGCTTCATCAGCGGGATGGTGAAGGCCCCGGTGGTCACCACGTTGGCGATGGCGCTGCCGGAGATCGAGCCCATGCCGGCCGAGGCGATGACCGCGGCCTTGGCCGGCCCGCCCCGCTGCCGCCCGGTGGCGGCATAGGCCAGATCGATGAAGAACTTGCCGGCGCCGGTGATCTCGAGGAAGGCGCCGAAGAGCACGAAGATGAAGATATAGGTGGCCGCCACGCCCATGGGCAGGCCGAAGATGCCCTCCTGCCCCAGGTAGAGCTGCCCCACCAGGCGGTCCAGATTGTAGCCGCGATGCTCGAGGATGCCCGGCAGGAACTGGCCCAGCCAGGGCAGCTCGCCCCGGGGCCCGGCGAAGGCGTAGAGGATGGCCAGGATACCGATGATCGTCATGCCGAGCCCCACCGCCCGACGGCTCGCCTCGAGCACGGTGACGGTGGCGATGCAGCCGATGACGATATCGGTCTGGCTCCAGAAGCCCGCCCGGTTGATGATCTCGTCGAGGAACAGCACCAGGTAGCCGCCAGTGATCACCGCGCCGGCAAAGAACACCAGGTCGATCGCCCCACCGATCACCCCCCGTCGGTGCCGGGGGCCGAAGACCGGGAACATCAGGAAGGCCAGCATCATGATCAACGCCAGGTGGATGCTGCGCTGGTAGAACAGGCCCAGCGGCTGGATGCCGGCGGAATACAGCTGGAACAGCGACAGCGCCACGGCCACCAGGCTGATCAGCCACAGCACGGGCCGGGAATGACTGGCCTGGCTGCCGGGAATGACGGGAGAGGTGCCCGAATCGCTCATAGCGTTGCACTCGCAGGGTTGGGGTCCGCCCGGGGCGGACCGCGTCAGGGAAGGATGGGCTCCAGGGCCAGGGTCACGCGCTGGTTGGCAGCCCGCTCGCTCAGGCTGATCTCCACCGACGCGTCGCCGTCGGGGCGCACCGCGCCGCAGCCGTGGTCAGCCGCCCGGGTCAGGAGGGTGGCGAGGCTCGGCTCGCCGTGGCGCACCAGGCGATGATCGACCCGGCTGGCGCCCACTCTCAGGCGGTAGCGGTCGCCAGGGACCGGTTCGTCGATCGCCTCGATCCAGTAGCCGCCCTGCCCATCGGAGACCTGGCGGCCACGCCCGGGAATATGGTCCAGGCCGGCCGCGAAATCCGGCAGGTGGCTGCGCTCGAGCACCATGTGCCCGCCCCGGTTGCGATAGCAGTCGTGGACGGGAAAGCCCTCCACGGAATGGTTCCAGGCCAGGCACCAGCCGGCCTCCTCCGGCATCGGCAGCCGCACCAGCACCTGGCCCTCGGCATCACGCACCCGCAGCTCGTAGGCCGGGCACCCGGCGTCTGCCAGGGCCGGCGAGGTGACCGCCAGCATCAGCCACAGCAAGGGGGCGGGCCAGGCGACCCGCCCCTTGGTCATCAGCGACATGTCGACGCCCCTCAGGGACGCTGACGGTCGGCGATCTCGGCGCCCACCTCCTCGTAGTAGCGCAGCGCGCCGGGATGGAAGGCGATCGGGGTGGACTCGACGCTGAACTCCACGGTGGTGTCATTGGCCGCCGGGTGGATGGCGATCAGCTCATCGGTGTACTCGAAGAGGGTCTTGGTGATCTGGTAGGCCAGCTCATCGTCCATCTCGGCGCTCACGGCCAGCACGTTGGGCACCCCGATGGTCTGGACGGCCTCGTCCATGCCCTCGTAGAGCCCGGCACGCAGCTTGTAGGCGGCGAACACCGGCTCCTCGCCCTTGGCGTTGGCCACTTCCTCGTCGGTCAGGCCGATCAGGCGGATATCGCGGGTGGTGGCCAGGTTGAGGATCGAACTGGTAGGCGGCCCCACGCTCCAGAACCCGGCGTCGATGTCACCATCGCGGATGGCATCGGCGGTCTCGTTGAAGTTGAGGCGGCGCGCGTCGATGTCATCGTAGGTGATGCCGTTGGCCTCCAGCACGGTACTGGCGTTGATCTCGGTGCCGCTGCCCGGCGCGCCCACGGATACCGTCTTGCCCTTGAGGTCGGAGAGCGACTCGATCCCGGAATCCGCCAGGGTGACGATCTGCACGGCGTTGGGGTAGATCGACGCCAGGGCCCGGATGTTCTCGAGCTGGCGGCCCTCGAAGTCACCGGTTCCGGTATAGGCCTGGTAGACGGTGTCGGCCAGGGCCAGGGCGAGGTCGGAGTCACCGCGCCAGACCAGCCCCATGTTCTCCACCGAGGCGCCGGTGACCTCGGCCACGGCGTCATGGCCCTCGACGTGCTCGCCGATCAGCTCGGCCAGGCCACCGCCGTAGGGATAGTAGGTGCCGCCGGTGCCGCCGGTGGCGATGGACAGCTGCTGCTGGGCCAGGGCCGCGGGGGCCGCCACCAGCAGCGAGGCCGCCAGAGCATACTTGAGTGCTCGCATGTAGGATCCTCCGTCGCGAATCGGTAAGGCGTTGTCCTTGTTGTGGGCGATGCTTTCGCTCACCGCCTCGAAAGACGCTAGCAGCCCCCTGGCACCGGGGCCAGGTAATATTTCTACGTTTCCTAATGCTTTCGGCAATTCGCCCAAGGTCGTAACGCCCTACTCCGCTACCTGGGCCTTCACCTTCTCGACGATATGGGCGCCGATGGGAATCGCCGAGGTGGCCGCCGGTGACGGGGCATTGCCCACGTTCACCGTGCGTGCCGTGTTCACGAACAGGAAGTCGTCCACCAGCCTGCCATCGCGGGAGACCGCCTGGGCCCGAACCCCGGCCGGGTAGTCGCCGAGGTCGTCGAGGGTCAGGCTCGGACAGTACTTGCGTACCTGCTCCAGGTAGCCACGCTTGAACAGCGAGTTCTTCATCTCGGCGAGTCCCGGGCGCAGGTTCCTGCCCAGCACCTTGAGGATGCCCGGGTTGGTGAGCATCTGCACCAGGTCCCGGGGCGAAACATCGCGACGATGATAGCCCTCGCGCTTGAAGGCCAGTACGGCATTGGGCCCCACCGTCACCGAGCCGTCGATCATGCGGGTCAGGTGCACGCCGAGAAACGGCATGGAGGGGTCCGGGATCGGGTAGATCAGGTGGTTCACGATGTCGTTGTGCTCGGCGGGCAACCGGTAATACTCGCCGCGGAACGGGCAGATGGTGAAGCCGGGATCCTGGCCCAGCATGCGCACCACCCGATCGGCCATCAGCCCCGAGCAGGTGACCAGGTAGCGGCTGGTGAACTCGCCGGCGCTGGTGGTCACCACCACCTCCTGGCGGCGTTCCTCCAGGGCCGTGACCTCGGCCGCGTAGTGGATCTCGCCGCCCAGGCGCTCGAACTCCGCCGCCATCGCCCGGGTCACCTCGGCATAGTCGACGATGCCGCTGGACGGCACGAAGATGCCGCCGATGCCCGTGATGTTGGGCTCGCGCTCGGCGAGCGCCTCGGGGCCGAGCCACTCGCGCTCCAGGCCATTGGCCTCGGTGCGCTCCCACAGCGCCTTCATGCGCTGCATCTCCAGGTCATTGGTGGCCACCAGCAGCTTGCCGCAGCTGTCGTAGGGGATGTCATGGGCCTCGCAGAAGGCCTTGGTGGCCCGGTTGCCCTCCAGGCAGAAACGCGCCTTGAGGCTGCCCGGCGTGTAGTAGACGCCGGCATGGATCACGCCGCTGTTGTGACCTGTCTGGTGGCGCGCCGCCTCGCGTTCCTTCTCCACCACCAGCATGCGGTGGTCCGGGTAGGCCTGCTTGAGCTGCATGGCGGTGGACATGCCCAGGATGCCCCCACCGATGATGATGAAATCGTACATGCCGTCCTCGTTCTTCTAATGCGACGACCACGCCGTCGTCACGGCGTGGCCTCGTCAGGGTAACCCGTCGGGCGGTGCGATGCGCCTCAGGCGTCTTTCTTCAACGCTGGCGCGGGTTGCGCAGGGTCTTCGCATGGGTGAAGTAGCCCCGCTGGCGCATCAGCTCCCGACGCAGGTCCGGGTGGGACTTGAACCGATCCCGCCCGTGCAGCCAGAAGTGGTTGTTGATCAGCAGGAAGCTGCCCACCGGGTTGGGCACCGAGAGAATCGCCGGGCTGCCCTCCAGGGACTCGGAGAGGTCGGTCAGCCAGTTACCCTCCTCGAAGTCCTTGGGCTGCACGAACTGGTCGATGTAGGACATGATCGGCAGACCGCTGGCGTCCACATCGAACACCGCATGGTAGACGTCCTTGGCCACGTTCTTGCTGGGCGGCGCGGTCCAGCGCATCTCGCGACGGGCCAGTGGATGACGATAGAAGCGTTCCAGGTCCTCCCAGTCATCCAGGTGCAGCAGCAGCGAGTCGCCGCCCTCCATGTGCTGCTCGTCGATCTTCATCATCAGCACATAGTCGGTGTCCTGCTCGACGAAGGTGCCGTCGTTGTGCAGCTCCATCACGCGATGCGGCTGACGCAGGTAGCTGTCCGAGTCATCGACGTTCTTGACCACGAAGCGGGCGTAGTACTGGCCGCTCATGGCGTCGTAGTTGGACCGCCCCATCAGGTGCGCCACGGCAGTGGCGAACTTGACCATCTCGTCGGCCTGCTCGAGGTCGTCGAGACCCTCGGGGGTGACCTGCAGGCCGCCGGTGCCACGATCCACCAGGGTGTTGATCAGCACCGGCTGCAGGGTGTTGCCGCACAGGTCGTCGAGGATCCTGGCCACCCGGAAGCGCAGCATGGACTTGTACTCCAGGGCCTGGACGGGCCACTCGGACACGGCCTCGAGGAAGGCCTCGACCACCTGGCGGGAGACGGTCAGCTGCAACAACCGCGGTGACTGGGGGGACGGCGCCAGGGTGAAGCCCTGGAGGTCGGCGGGCAGCGGCATGGCGGTGTCGGGAAGGCGGGTCAGCACGGTCATGTCAGGGTCTCCATCGTCGCGAGCGTTGTGATTTAAAAATATCTACATTTTTTATTTTCGTCAATATAATTGCGCTATGTCTACGACTATGGTCGGGCCGACGTCGCCGCGGCAAAGGGCGATGAACAAAAAAAGCCCCGACCCTTCCGGGCCGGGGCTCACCCCACTCAGTGGCTCACGGCCGGAGTCAGCGGCCGGGGTAGGGATCGGCGCCGCCGAGCTCGCGCTGCATCATGGTGTCGCTGTAGGCCACGCCGTAACGAGCCCGTGACCAGGCATAGAGCGCCAGGCCCAGCAGCATCCAGCCGGCGAACATGCTCCATTCGATGGTGGAGAGCGCCGAGGGGCTGCCGGGCAGATACATGCCGACCAGCGCCAGCGACAGGATCACCGACAGCGCCCCGACCGTCTTGCCGCGACGCACCCGGAAGGGGCGCGGCATGTCCGGCTCACGCCGGCGCAACATCACGAAGGACAGCGACACGAAGAGGTAGGCGATGACGATGCCCAGACCACCGGCGACCACCAGCCAGACCAGGGCGGGCCGACCGAAGAAGGGCGCGATGCTGGAGATCAGGCCCATCAGCAGGATGGCGTTGGTGGGCGTGCGGTGCTTGGGATGCAGCTTGGCGAGAAAGGCCGGCAGCATGCCGGAGTGCGCCAGCGCGTAGATGGCCCGGGAGCCGCCGATATAGAAGGCGTTCCAGCTGGTGATGATGCCCGCGATGCCGGCCAGGATCATCAGGTTGCCGGCCCAGGGCGCCTGGAAGGCCGCCTGCATGGCATCCGGAACCGCCAGGGAGCTCTCGGCCAGTGCCGCGGGGTCGAGCATCAGGGCGGTGCCGAGGATGATGAAGGCATACCAGAACACCGCCAGGATCACCGAGATCATCAGCACCCGGCCGATCTCCTTGAACGGCAGATTGATTTCCTCGGCGGCCTGGGGAATGACGTCGAACCCCACGAACATGAAGGGCACCATGATGATCACCGTCATGATGCCACCGATGACCCCCTGCTCGACCCGGAACAGCGGTTCCATGGTGGTGGTGCTGCCCTCGAACAGCGCCCCGGTGATGAACAGGATGCCGACCGCCAGGATCAGCAGGGTGACCACCTTCTGCACCAGGGCGGCCGTGCGCACGCCGAAGTAGTTGATTGCCATCATCACCACGGACCCGGCCACGCCGACCGCCACCCAGGTGGCCTTCACGTCCCAGCCGGCGATGGTCCACAGCTGTCCGACCGCATAATCCGGGAAGAGATGCTCCACCACGGTGGGCAAGGCCACGGCCTCGAAGGCCACCACGCTGACATAGCCCAGGGTAATGGCCCAGGTGCACAGGAAGGAGGCGAAATGCCCCATGGCCCGGTAGCTGTAGACATGCTCGCCCCCGACCTGGGGCATCGCCGAGGCCAGCTCGGCATAGGTCAGGCCCACCAGCACGATCACCACCCCGCCGAGCAGGAAGGCGGTGATGGCGCCGAGGCTGCCGGCGGACTCGATCCAGCTGCCGGTCAGTACGATCCACCCCCAGCCGATCATGGCGCCGAAGGCCAGGGCCAGCACATCCTTGCGGGCCAGCACTCGCGTCAGATGCGTCTCCGTGGACGACGTATCGTTCATGTCACTCCCCCTCATCAGTGAGATTGATTTTTTGTAGAAATTAATACTTTTAATAAAAGTATCGACAAAAAATAGACCACCGCATCGCCCCCTACAAGTCGACTTTCGGGCAGTCGAATTCCACTTTGGTCGCATTAATCAGCCTGCCATGATGTTCAGGGCCCGTCATACAGCGCCTCGCGAGGCCCCTTTGCCAGGACGGGCTGCCGGCCCCTTCACGACACTGGCGAAACCGGCAAAAAGGCTGCATGCTGTACTCGTCGATTCTGTCCCTTGGAGCATCATGAGCACGGCAAGCCCCTCGACCGCCGCGGAACTCCTCGACCCTCCGCGAAGGTGCCCTGACCTCGATGTCAGGGATCTGGAACAACGCACTCGCCTCATGCGCATCATCACCCGGTTGATCGCCGTATCGGATCTGGGCAGCCGCGACATCGCGCGTCGCGCCGGTCTGCCGATGCAGAAGATCAGCGACCTCCTCTCCGGTCGTCTCGAGCAGCTCACCCTCGACGAGCTCCAGACGCTGCGCCGGACCATCGACCCCCAGCTTACCCCACCCTGAGCCCTCGGCAGCCCCGGCCGAACGGACCAGGATCAAGGCCGGCAATCCACGATTGCCGGCCTTCATGGATTCGAGACATAGGGAGATCCCCACATGCGACACCTCGTGACCGGCCTGCTGCTGGCCGCCTCGCTGCCCGTCCTCGCCGCTGGGCAGGCCACCCTGGAGACCCGCTCCGACCAGGGCGGTGCCACCATGGAGGTCAGCTGGGCAGACGATGACCTGCGCATGGACTTCCCGCAGCAGGCCCAGGCGGGCTTCATGCTGCTCAAGGACGGCAAGGGCTACATGGTCAGCCAGATGCAGGGCCAGACGATGGTCATGGACATGGCCAAGCTCCGCGAGATGGCGGAGAGCATGGGGGGCGACCAGGCCAACGCCGGTATCGCCAGCCAGCAGGCCAGCGCCGTCGATGCCCTGGAGGCTACCGGCGAGCAGGAGACCATCGCCGGCCTGGAGGGCGAGGTCTACCGCCTGCAGTGGACCGACAAGGCCGGGACCGCCCATGACGACGAGATGGTCCTCAGCGAGAATCCCCAGGTCCGGGAGCTGATGGCCTCCTTCCATGCCTACCAGCAATCCATGACCGGCGAGCCCGACCCCATTGCCACCACCCTCGAGGAGCGCGGCCTCGGCATGCTGCGCTTCGGCGACCGCTTCCGGATCACCCGCCTCTCCGATGCCACGCCGGATGGCGAGATCTTCCAGCTCCCCGAGGACGCCATGACCTTCGAGGACATGATGCGCTCCGCCACCTCGGAGTGAAGTCTTGCTGCCGCGCTCCCAGGGGCGTGGCGGCGTGTCAAGAAGATCAGCAGTCTGCTGGCTGGGGCTGGGCGACTGGAACACCTCACCCTCGATGAGCTACGCCTCGTCTGTCGCAGCATCGACCCGAGCGGCTCACCGCCCTGATTGCCCCCTCCCGTGGGAGGCCGACAGGATGACGAACAGCGAACGCTCCGCCTTCCCGGCGGGGCGTTTTTTTGCCTGCCCGAAGGTCAGAAAGTCCTTTATCTTCAATGATTTGAATGAACATTATGCCAACATTAAGAGCTTGCTAACGATCTCTTGATCCGCGTCAAGCGCCTAGACCTTGGTCGCAGGTAGCCTTCCGGTATCCCCCCTGACCCGTCAGCGGAAATCCCGCACCACCCAGGCCACCGGAGGCGCCATGGACCCCATTCGCCGCACCCTGCTCGGCCAGTTGGCCCGCCTCAGCGCGGGCGCCGCGATGGTGCCGCTCTCGAGCATCGCCAGCGCCGGTATCAACCAGCAGCCACCCCGTCGCGAAGGCGACCCCAGCAAGCGCTACGGCATGCTCATCGACCTGCGCCAGTGCATCGGCTGCCAGGCATGCACCGTGTCGTGCCATATCGAGAACGCCGCCCCCCCTGGGCAGCTTCCGTACCACCGTCGCCCAGTACGAGGTGGCGCACCAGGAGAGCGGCGAGGTCGCCACCTTCATGCTGCCCCGCCTGTGCAACCACTGCGAGAACCCGCCCTGCGTGCCGGTCTGCCCGGTGGAGGCCACCTTCCAGCGCCAGGACGGCATCGTGGTGGTCGACAGCGATCGCTGCGTGGGCTGTGCCTACTGCGTCAATGCCTGCCCCTACGACGCCCGCTTCATCAACGAGCGCACCCAGACCGCCGACAAGTGCACCTTCTGCGCCCACCGCCTGGAGGCGGGCCTGCTGCCGGCCTGCGTGGAGAGCTGCGTGGGCGGCGCGCGGATCATCGGCGACATGCGCGACCCCGAGAGCCAGATCAGCCGCATGATCGCCGAGCATCGCGACGCGCTGATGGTGCTGCAGCCCGAGAAGAACACCCTGCCCCAGGTCTTCTACCTCGGCATGGACGAGCGCTTCGTCACTCGCCCCGACGCCGAGCCGGTCGCCCTGGAAGTCCTCGACCCCCACGGCCAGGAGATGGGCTATGAATTCCGCCATTGAGCTGCTCGCCCCGCGCTTCGACATCGCCTGGTATCCCTGGGCGGTGCAGTACTTCTTCATGATCGCGCTCTCCTACGCCACCCTGTGGCTGGCCGCCCCGGCGCTGGTCTTCGGCAGGCCGCGCTGGCTGCCTACCGCGCGCCTGGCGCTGCTCGCCTGCCTCACCACCACCCTGGTGGCGCCGGTGGCACTGCTCGCCGACCTGCACCAGCCCCTGCGCTTCTGGCACTTCTACGCCTACGCCAACAGCCACTCCTGGATGTCCGTCGGCAGCCTGGTGCTGCCCCTCTACGTGGTCGGCGTGATCGTGCTTTCGTGGCTGGCCTGGCGCCCGGCGCTGCAGGCCCATCGCCAGGCGCCCGGGCTCGGAGGCCTGGTCGCCCGCTGGCTGTCGCTGGGCGAGCCCCCCACCCCGCGCGCCCTGGTGGTGCTGGTGGGGCTCGGCACCCTCGCCCTCTCCACCGGCATCATGCTCTACACCGGCGCCGAGGTGGCCATCGTCAAGGCCCGCCCGCTGTGGCACACCGTTTGGCTGCCGCCGATGTTCGTGGCCACCGGCTTCATCGCCGCCGCGGGCCTGATCCTGGTGCTCAACCGCCTGGCCGGTGAGCGCAGCACAGCGGTCAATCGGCAGATGCTCAAGGTGATGCTGGGGGCTTGCCTGGTCGCCGGGCTGGTCGCCGGCAGCTGGTTGCTCGACGGCATCAACGCCAACGCCGGCTCGGTGGCCGCGGCCCTGGCATCCGTGCGCGACAGCGCCGAGTGGCGAAGCACCGCCCTGTGGGGCGGCCTCACCGGCGTGGTGCTGTTCGGCGCGGTGCTCTACCTGCTGACTGGCCCCGCCTCACGCCGGCCGACGCTTTACGCCTGGGGCTGGGTGCTCGGCCTGGTGGCCCTGCACGTCGGCTGGATGTTCCGCTGGGTAGTGCTGATGGACGTGCAGACCGTGGCCCGCCACAGCGCCGGCTTTCACCACTACGGCATTCCCGCCGGCTCTTCCGGCATCCTCGGCATCGTCGGCACCTTCGGCCTGTGGCTCGCCGCCATCCTGCTGATCGACCTCTTCGTGCCGTGGCGCCAGGCCACCCAGGGCGGCAGTACCGCCGATATCTCCCCCGCCGCACCCGACCACCCTGACGTCGAAGGAGCCCTCCGTCATGGCTAAGTCAACCGACACCTCACGTCGCCGCTTCCTCAAGGGCGCCGTCGCCGCCGGCGGCGCCGCCACCTTCGCCGCCGGCTACTCCGACCCGCTGGTCAAGATGGCCAAGGGCGTCACCGGCAGCGCCGGCGAGCCCCCCGAGCACCGCATCCACGGCAACTCCCTGGCGCCGGAGTACAGCGTCGACCCTGCGGGCGAGCTCACCCTCAACCCTGACCAGCGCGTGGCCTTCACCGTCTGCTACGGCTGCACCACCAAGTGCGGGGTGCGAGTGCGCGTCGACAACGCCACCGACCAGGTGCTGCGCGTGGCCGGCAACCCCTACCACCCGCTCTCCGCCGGCGAGCACCTGCCCATGCGCACCCCGGTGGTCGAGGCGCTGCGCAGCGTCAGCGCCTTCGGTGACCAGGGCCAGCAGAACCGCTCCACCGCCTGCGCCCGGGGCAACGCCATGATGGCGCAAATCGACAGCCCCTTCCGCATCACCCACTGCCTCAAGCGGGTGGGCGAGCGCGGCAGCCGCGAATGGAAGAAGGTGCCCTTCGAGCAGGTCATCGAGGAGATCTGCGAGGGCGGCGACCTGTTCGGCGAGGGCCATGTGGACGGCCTGCGCGCCATCCACGATCTCGATACCCTGATCGACCCGGAGAATCCCGAGTATGGCCCGAAGGCCAACCAGCTGATGGTGATGGAGGCCACCGACTACGGCCGCTCCGCGATCCTCAAGCGCTTCGCCTTCAACGCCTTCGGCACCCGCAACTACGGCCACCACGGCTCCTACTGCGGCCTTGCCTATCGCATGGGCTCGGGTGCGGTGATGAACGACATGCAGAAGTTCGCGCACACCAAGCCGGACATCCAGAACGCCCGCTTCATCCTCTACGTGGGCACCGCCCCCAGCCAGGCCGGCAACCCGTTCAAGCGCCAGGGGCGACTGATCGCCCAGGCACGTGCCGCCGGCACCCTGGAGTACGTGGTGGTCGATCCCGGCCTCAACGCCTCGGCCTCCCACGCCGCCGACCACAACCGCTGGGTGCCGATCCGCCCGGGCAGCGACAGCGCCCTGGCCATGGCCATGATCCAGTGGCTGCTCGACCACGAAGGCTACGCCAGGGACTTCCTGGCACTGCCCGGCCAGCCCGCCGCGGACGCCGCCAATGAAGTGACCCACACCAACGCCACCCACCTGGTGATCGAGTCCGATGACCACCCGCGCCGCGGCCGCTTCCTGCGCGCCAGCGACCTGGGCCTGGCCGAGGCCGACAGCGATGCCGACGTGCCCATGGTGGTGGCCGACGGCGAGCTTACGAAGAGCGTCGACGCGATGGCCGCCGAGCTCTTCGTCGACCGTGATGTCGAGCTCGCCGACAGTTCTACCGTGCGGGTGAAGAGCAGCATGGTGCTGCTGCGCGAGTCTGCGAACGAGTACTCCCTGGCCGAGTATAGCGAGCACTGCGGCATCCCCGAGGCCACCATCGTCGACCTGGCAGAGCGCTTCGCGAGCCATGGCCGTCGCGCAGTGACCAACTCCCACGGCGGCATGATGTCCGGCAACGGCTTCTACGCCGCCTTCGGCATGCAGATGCTCAACGTGCTGGCCGGCAA
The DNA here is from genome assembly GCF_003966155.1 of Halomonas nitroreducens. GTDB lineage: Bacteria > Pseudomonadota > Gammaproteobacteria > Pseudomonadales > Halomonadaceae > Halomonas > Halomonas nitroreducens. The sequence continues at coordinate 112,865 of NZ_RXNS01000001.1, read as the reverse complement.
CCACAACCGCAAGGGCGGCAGCGCCCCCGGCGGCGGCCAGTTCAACGGCGTGGGCGAAGGCCCCCGCTACGACCTGGCCAACTTCCCCGGCAAGCGCGGCCCCCAGGGGGTCTTCCTCTCCCGCTCGCGCTTCCCCTACGAGAAGTCCTCCGAGTACCAGCGCAAGGTGGCCGCCGGGGAGGACCCCTACCCCGCCCGTGCGCCCTGGCGCTCGCTGGCACCGCCGACGCTGACCGAGCACCTGCCCTCGGCGCTGGACGGCTACCCCTACCCGATCAAGGCGGTCATCGGCTGCATGGCCAACCCCATCTACGGGCAGGCGGGCCTGGAGGCGCTGATCGCCGACAAGCTCAAGGACCCCGGGCGCCTGGGGCTCTTCGTCGCCGTCGACGGCTTCCTCAACGAGACCAACCGCTACGCCGACTACATCGTGCCGGACTCGGTGATGTACGAGGTGTGGGGCTTCACCGGCGCCTGGAAGGGCAACCTGGGCAGGATGACCACCGCCTGCTGGCCCGTGGTGGAGCCGCGCCAGCAGAAGACCGCGGAAGGCGAGCCGGTCTCCATGGAGAGCTTCTTCATCGCCACCGCCAAGCGCCTCGGGCTGCCGGGTTTCGGCGAGGGCGCGATCCCCGACGCCGACGGCAACCTGCATCCGCTCAACCGTGCCGAGGACTTCTTCCTACGCGCCGCCGCCAACGTGGCCATGCAGGGCGAACCGCTGCCCGACGCCGACGAGAGCGACATCGCCCACGCCGGCCTGGCCCCGCTGCTGCCGAAACTGGAGCGCACCCTCAGGCCCGAGGAGCGTGGTCCGGTGGCCTACCTATACGCCCGCGGCGGGCGCTTCGAGGAGTTCAAGGACCACTTCAAGGGCGAGAACCTCACCAGCGCCTGGAAGCGCACCCTGTGCGTCTACAACGAGCAGGTGGGTACCAGCATCAACACCCAGACCGGCGAGCCCAACCGCGGCGTGCCCCGCCACGGCCTGCCGCCGCTGGCCGACGGCCGCGCCATGCGCGAGGTGTTCACCGAGGAGGAGTGGCCGCTGCTGGCGTTCTCGTTCAAGTCGAACCTGATGAACTCCTACGCCATCGGCCTCGAGCGGCTGCGCATGATCAAGCCCTACAACCCAGTGAGGATGCATCGCCAGGACGCCGAGCGCTTCGGCATCAGTCATGGCGATACCATTCGCATCGAGAGCCCCGGCGGCAGCGTGGTGGCCCTGGCGCTGGTCGGCGAGGGGGTGATGCCGGGAGCGCTGAGCATCGAGCACGGCTACGGCCACCGCGACCTGGGGGCCACCCCCCACGTGATCGAGGGTGAGTCCCAGCCCGACTTCGAGTGGCTGCGCGCCGGCATCAACATCAATGATCTGGGCTTCAAGGACCCGACCCGCCGCGTGGACGGCACCTGGCTCGAGCCCATCAGCGGCGCCGCCGTGCGCCAGGGTCTGCCGATCCGGGTGACCCGGCTCGAAGCCTGACGGGCCGCGCTGCCCGGCCAGCCGAGCGGCTGGTCGCTCGATCGCTAGTCGCTCGAGAGGTAGTGAACGCTGAACAGCGCCTCGTCATCGCACCAGACGGTGCGTGACCGATACCCGGCACGCGCCGCCAGGGCCTGGAACCCCGCCACGCTGTACTTGCAGGAGTTCTCGGTATGCAGCGTCTCGCCCGGCTCGAAGGCAAAGCGCTGCCCATCGAGGGTGATGGCCTGGCGCTGCTCGCTGACCAGGTGCATCTCGATGCGCGCTGCCGGCGCATTGAAGAAGGCAAGGTGCCGGAAGGCACCCACCTCGACCGCGGCCCCCAGCTCGCGGCGCATGCGCGCCAGCAGGTTCAGGTTGAATGCCGCCGTGACGCCCGCGGCATCATTGTAGGCAGCCTCAAGGATACGCCGGTCCTTGATCAGGTCGACACCAATCAGCACCCCGCTGCCCGCCGGCAGCGCCCGGCGCAGGCCGGCGAGGAAGGCCTCAGCCTCGCGCGGCGAGAAGTTGCCGATGCTCGAGCCCGGGAAGAAGGCGACCACCCGACGGCCGGCGACGCCGCTCGGCAGGCGCAGGCGACGCGAGAAGTCGGCCCAGGCGGCATGCACCTCGAGCCAGGGATAGTCCGCCGCCAGGCGGCGGGTGCTCTCGAGCAGGAAGTCCCGCGAGATATCGATGCCCAGGTAACGGCGTGGACGCACCGCCTCGAGCAGCAACCTGACCTTGCGGCTGGCCCCGCTACCCAGTTCGACCAGCAGCGACTCCGGCCCGACGATGGCGGCGATCTCCTCGGCGGCCGAGGCCAGGATGCCTTCCTCGGTGCGGGTCAGGTAATACTCGGGTTGACGGCAGATGGCCTCGAAGAGCCGGGAGCCACGCTCGTCATAGAAGTACTTGGGCGAGAGACGCTTGCGCTCCCGGCTCAACCCGGCGATCACCCCGTCGCCGAAGGAGGGCCCCGCCTCGTCGACATGCTGGTCATGGAAACGCACGGCAGTGGCGGACATCGACGACCCTCGCTGGCAATGACTGACAGGCGCGCCCCCGAACGACGGGATGGCCTCCCGACGCCGGAATGCCTTTAGACTGGACCGGTCACCTCAATCTAGAGCGAGCCTGACCATGCAGCAACCGCAGCAACCGGTGTTACGCGATATCGTGCTGGTCGGCGGCGGCCACAGCCACGTCGGCGTGCTCAAGCGTTTCGCCATGCGGCCCGAGCCCGGGGTACGGCTGACCTTGATCTGCCGGGACTCCCATACCCCCTACTCCGGAATGCTGCCGGGCTACATCGCCGGTCACTACGACTATGACGAGGTGCATATCGATCTGCGCCGCCTGGCGGAATACGCCGGGGCACGCTTCCTGCGCGACGAGGCGATCGGCATCGACCATGAAGGACAGCGCGTCCTCTGCCGCTCGCGCCCCCCGGTCACCTACGACCAGCTGTCGATCAACATCGGCTCGACGCCGCGAGTGGAAACGGTCACAGGGGCCAGGGAGCATGCCGTGCCGGTCAAGCCGATCCATCGCTTCAACGACCGCTGGCAGACGCTGCTCGAGCGCGTCACCCATCACCCCGGGACCACGCGCATCGCCGTGGTCGGTGGAGGTGCCGGCGGCGTCGAGTTGCTGCTGGCCATGCAGCATCGCCTCCGCCGCGAGCTCGCCGACCGGGGCCGTGACCCGGACGAGCTGGCCTTCGCCCTCTTCACCCGTGGCGAGGTCTTCCTGCCGACCCACAATGCCCGTGTCCGGGCAAATTTCCGGGACCACCTTCGGGCTCGTGGCATCGCCGTGCATACCGGCACCGATATCACCGTCGTCGACGCCGGCCGGCTGCAGGACGCGAACGGCAGCTGGCATGAGGCTGACGAGATCGTCTGGGTGACCAACGCCGGCGGCGCCGCCTGGCTGCGCGACACCCGGCTCGAGCTCGATGACGACGGTTTCATCAAGGTCGGCGACACCCTCCAGTCGCTGAGCGATCCGCGGATCTTCGCCGCCGGCGATATCGCCCACCAGGTCAACCACCCCCGCGAGAAGGCCGGCGTCTTCGCCGTCCGCCAGGGTCGCCCGCTGGCCGACAACCTGCGCGCCGCCGTGACCGGCCGCCCCCTGACGTCCTACCGCCCCCAGGCCCGGTGGCTGGCCCTGATCAGCACCGGTGATCGGCACGCCGTGGCCTCGCGTGGCGAGCTGTGCCTGGCCGGCGACTGGGTCTGGCGCTGGAAGGACTGGATCGACCGGCGCTTCATGGCGCGCTTCAATGCCCTGCCCCCCATGGCGGAAGACAACGGCCAGGCTCCCGCGACCAGTCGGGTCGCCCTCGACAAGGAGGAGCATACCCAGGCCATCTCGGCCATCGCCATGCGCTGCGGCGGCTGTGGCGCCAAGGTTGGCGCCACCACCCTGTCCCGCGCCCTGTCGACCCTGCGACCGGTGGAACGGGAGGACGTCCTGGTGGGCCTGCACGCCCCGGACGATGCCGCCGTGGTGCGGGTGCCGCCGGGCAAGGCCATGGTGCATACCGTGGACTTCTTCCGCGCCTTCCTCGACGACCCCTATGTGTTCGGCAAGGTAGCCGCCAATCACGCCCTGGGCGACATCTTCGCCATGGGCGCCGAAGCCCAGACCGCCACGGCCGTGGCCACCGTGCCCCAGGGCCTGGAGGCCAAGGTCGAGGAGACCGTCTTCCAGATGATGACCGGCGCCATCGAGGTGCTCAATGCGGCCGGGTGCGCGCTGGTCGGCGGCCACACCGGGGAGGGCCAGGAGCTGGCCCTGGGGTTCGCCGTCAACGGCCTGATCGACACCGAGGGGGATGGCGCCCTGACCAAGGGCGGCCTGCACCCCGGCCAGGCGCTGATCCTTACCAAGCCCATCGGCACGGGCACCCTGTTCGCCGCCCATGCTCGGCTGGGGGCCAAGGGGCGCTGGATCGATGCCGCGCTCGAGAGCATGAGCCTGTCGAACCGCGAGGCCGCAACCTGCCTGCGAGAGCACGGCGCTTCCGCCTGTACCGACCTCACCGGCTTCGGCCTGCTCGGGCACCTGGTGGAGATGACGCGCCCCTCGAAGGTGGATGCCGAGCTCGACCTGACGGCCCTGCCGCTGCTAGAGGGCGCCGAGGATACCGTCGCCGCTGGCCTGCTGAGCTCGCTGCAACCGGCCAATGTGCGCCTGCGCCGGGCCATTCGCGACCAGGGAGCCTGGGTGGACCACCCCCGCTACCCCCTGCTGTTCGACCCCCAGACCGCCGGCGGCCTGCTGGCCGGCGTGCCGGCAGAACGTGCCGAGGCCTGCCTCGCCGCCCTGCACGCCCAAGGCTACCGCCAAGCCGCGATCATCGGCCGCGTCCGGGAGGTCGGCGAGGCTCTGGAGCCCATCGTGCTGAGGGAGTGACGGCTCAGAGGCCGCAGATGGCGAGCACGCCGGCCAGGGCATCACGCTCGGCCTCGGGGCGGAACAGCAGCGCCCGGGCCGCGACATGGCGGCGCAGCGTCTCGACGAACGACGCCTCCCGCTCGGCGCGCAGCAGGCAGGCACGAAGGGCCTCGGTATCGGTCACGGGAAAGTAACCGGGATAGGCCTCGCCCAGCAGCCCGCGATTGCCGGGAATGTCGGAGGCCACCACCGGCAGGCCGGCCACGCAGGCCTCGCTGACCACGTTGGCGCCCCCTTCCATCCGCGAGCTGATCACCATCAGCCGTGAGCGTGCCATCCAGCGGCGCACCCGCCAGCGGGGCAGATCGCCCAGCCAGCGGAAGCGCGGGTTGCGGGCCATCTCGTCGCGGGCCGCGCGGGCCCAGTCGTCGCTGCAAGCACTGCCGAGCTGCACCACCCGCAGCCGTGACGTCGGCGGCAGGTCGCGCGCCGCCAGGGCCGCGCGCAGCGAGTCCTTCTCCTCGCGCAGGTGGCCGGCGACCAGCACCTCGAAGGCTCGCTCCTTCGGGCCCGGGGCCCGGGGCGGCAACGGCAGCGCCGACTGGTGCACGATTCGCAGGCGTGGATGGAAGCGCGTCGGCAGATCCTCTTCCAGACAGTCGTGCAATCCGACCAGCACATCCGCCGCGTCCAGACTGTCGAGAAACGCCTCGGGATGGCTATGCTGGAAACGGTAGACGTCGGTGCCGGTGAGCACTACGACCACCGGGCAGGCGAAAGCCTCGCGGCAGGCCCGGATGGCAGCATGGCTGCGCCAGGCATGGAGGGCGAACAGCAGGTCCGGCGGCCGGCTGCCGAAGCGCCAGCTGGTCGGGGCTTCCTCCGGCCCCGCCAGGCGCACGCGGCAGCCTAGCTCCCGCAGGCGTCGCGCCCAGCGGGTCGCCGTGGTCCGGTTGCCGGCCCGCGATCCCCGTCCGGCCGGGGTCACCAGCGTCACCTTCAGCACATCCCCACTCCCTTGATGAGGTCGGCATGATCGCCACACCGCCAACGCCACCGCGAGCCGCCGACGAGCTGGCGGCGATGCTCACCGAGTCCCGTGACCGTAGCCTGGCCCTGATGCGAGAGCTTCTCGAGGCCCGCGAGCTGGGGCCCTGCCTGGCCATCGTCAACCCGCCGCTGTGGGAGTTCGGCCACCTGGGCTACTTCCATGACCATTTCGCCCTGCGCGGGCTGTATGGACTGCCCGACTACCGGCTGCCCGGAGCCGAGCGACTCTTCGATTCCAGCAGCATCGCCCACGACGACCGTTGGGCGCTACCCCTGCCCTCCCGCGAGGAGACGCTGGACTACCTGGGCCGGGTCCAGCAGGCCATGCTCGAACGCCTGCCCGATGGCCAGGCCAGTGCCGCCCAGAGCTACGTCTATCAACTCACCACCCTGCACGAGGACATGCACGGCGAGGCCTTCGTTTACACCCGCCAGACCCTGGGCGACCCGCCACCCGCGCTGGGCTCGCCCCTCCCCGGGCAGCCCCCCCTCGACGCCCCGGCCGGGGCGCTGCCCGGCGATGTCGCCGTTCCCGGCGGGCGGCACCTGCTGGGCTCCAACGACACCGTGCCCTTCCGCTTCGACAATGAGAAACCGCCCCTGGAGGTCGAGGTCGCCCCCTTCGCCATCGCACGAGCACCGGTGACCAACGCCGAATTCGCCGCCTTCGTCGACGACGATGGCTATGCCCGCCCCGAGCTGTGGAGCTCGACCGGCTGGGCATGGCGAGAGGCACGCGACCTCCAGGCGCCCCTGTACTGGCGCAAGGCCGTCGGCGGCGGCTGGGAGGAACGACGCTTCGATCGCTGGTACCCCCTCGCCCCCCATCAGCCGGTGGTGCATGTCAGCTTCCACGAGGCCGAGGCCTGGTGTCGCTGGGCCGGACGGCGCCTGCCTAGCGAGGCCGAGTGGGAGGTCGCCGCCAGCCGGGCGCCCAACCCCGACGGGCGATCACTCGCCCCGGGCAAGCGCCGCCACCCCTGGGGCGAGGCGCCACCCGACGGCCGGCTCGCCAACCTGGACGGCTGGCTGCTGGGGCGCCTCGATGTGGCGGCGCTGCCCGAAGGCGACAGCGCCTTCGGCTGCCGCCAGATGCTGGGTAACGTCTGGGAGTGGACGGCCTCGTCCTTCGGCCCCTTCCCGGGCTTCGAACCCGACCTCTACCGCGATTACTCCGCACCCTGGTTCGTCGAGGGGCGCCGGGTGCTGCGCGGCGGGGCCTGGGCCACTCGCTCGCGACTGATCCACAACGGCTATCGCAACTTCTTCACGCCCGACCGACAGGATATCCTCTCCGGCTTTCGCACCTGCGCGCGTTGAGGCCGGCGCGACCGAATCGGAAAGCCCCGGACTTTTGGGTAACATGTCGGTTCGCCCGCCCTTTCCTGAAGGAGAACTCCATGCTCGGACGCCTGACCCTCGCCCTGTCGCTGGCCCTGGCCGCCCCCCTGGCCGGTGCCGCGGAACCCTTCGTGTTCACCGCCATCCCCGACGAGGACGAGACCCGGCTGCAGGAGCGGTTCGAGAAGGTCGCCGACTACCTCGAGGACGAGCTCGACGTCGAGGTGCGCTTCGTGCCGGTGAAGTCCTATGCCGCCGCCGTCAGCGCCTTCCGCAACGACCAGGTGCAGCTGGCCTGGTTCGGCGGCCTCTCCGGCGTCCAGGCCCGCGAGCGCGTGCCGGGCTCCCGGGCCCTGGCCCAGGGCGTCGAGGATGCCCGGTTCCGGACCTACTTCATCGCCCACGAGAGCACGGGCCTGGAGGAAGGCGCCGGGCTGGTCGACGACATGCGCGGCATGACCTTCACCTTCGGCTCCAAGGGTTCCACCTCCGGGCGGCTGATGCCCGAGCACTTCCTGCGCGAGGCCTTCGGCGAGGCCCCGGAGGAGGTCTTCTCCCGGGTCGGGTTCAGCGGCAACCACAGCCGCACCGCCTCGCTGGTGGCCACCGGGGCCTATCAGCTCGGGGCCCTCAACTACACCGTCTGGGAGAACGAGGTCGAGGCCGGCAACATCGATACCGACAGCGTCAGGGTCATCTGGGAGACCCCAGCCTACCCGGACTATCAGTGGAGCATCCGTGGCGACGTCGATGACCGCTTCGGCGAGGGCTTCGCCGATCGCGTCCAGCAGGCGTTGCTCGACATGAACGACCCGGCACTGCTCGAGAGCTTCCCGCGTTCCGGCTTCATCCCCGTGAGCAATGACGACTACGAGGTCATCCGCGAGGTCGGCCGGCAGCTCGACATCCTCGACTGATGAACGCGCTGGCACTCACCAATATCGTCGCCGACTACGGCACGCAGCGGGTCCTCGGCCCGCTGAGCATCACCCTGGCCCCGGGTCAGCGAGTCGCGCTGGTGGGCAAGAGCGGCGCCGGCAAGTCGACGCTGCTCGGCATCATGCATCGGCACTGGCGATGCCAGGGCGTGGCGCTGATGCCGCAGGAGCTGGGCCTGGTGCCTTCGCTGAGTGTCTTCCACAACGTCTTCATGGGCCGGCTCGCCGGACGCCCCGTCTGGTACAACCTGGCGAGCCTGGTGCGTCCCTTCCACCGCGACGTGGCCACGATCCTGCCCCTGCTGGAGCAACTGGGCATCGCCGACAAGTGCTGGACGGCCAGCGGCGAACTCTCCGGCGGCCAGCGCCAGCGAGTCGCGGCGGCCAGGGCGATCCACCAGCAGGGCGAGCTGCTGCTCGCCGACGAGCCGGTCTCGGCGCTCGACGGTCCCTTGTCCGACGCGGTGATGGCGGCGCTGACCGAGGCCTACCCCACCGCTGTGCTGGCCATGCACGACGTGGAGCTGGCGCTGCGCTATACCGACCGCGTGATCGGCATCGCCGATGGCACCATCGCCCTGGACGCCCCCAGCCATACACTCAGTTCCCACGACCTACGGGTCCTGTACTGAGTGGGAAAAGGCACGTCGAAGATGGATTCCTACCGGACAGGAAAGGCGGCCATCTGGCACTCGCCCACCATTCGCACCAGCCTGGCCTTCGTGGTCCTGGCCATCGCCTGTGCCTTCCTGGCCGATTTCCGGATCAGCGCGCACGACCCCTGGGGGGAACTGGGACGCCTCCTGCTGGGGCTGGTCCAGCCAGACTTCACTGCCGTGGACTACCTGGGCGAGGCGATCCTGCGCACCCTGGCCTTCGCCTTCGTCGGGGTCGGCCTGGGGGCCGGGGCCGGCATGCTCCTGGCGCTGGCGTTCCGCTATCGCACGGTGCGCACCCTCTGCGCCTTCGTGCGCGCCATTCATGAGCTGTTCTGGGCGCTGATCTTCCTGCAGTTCTTCGGGCTCCACCCCCTCACCGGCGTCCTGGCCATCGCCCTCCCCTATGCCGGGGTCTTCGCCAAGGTCTATGCCGAGATCCTCGAGGAGGCCGACCCCGAACCCTACCGGGTACTCCCCCACGGCACCGGGGTAGTCTCGGCACTGGCCTACACGCGCATCAGCCAGGCCTGGCCACACCTGGTCAGCTACACCGCCTATCGGCTGGAGTGCGGCCTGCGTTCCAGTGCCGTGCTGGGCTTCGTCGGCATCCCCACCCTCGGCTTCTACCTGGACTCGTCCTTCTCCCAGGGTCAATACGCCACGGTGGGGGCCCTGCTGCTGCTGTTCTATTTGCTGATCGCCACCCTCAAGCTGTGGGTCCGCCCGCGCTTCTTGCCCATCTACCTGCTCGCCGCCCCCTTCCTGCTCGGCAGCGGGCTGCCGATCCGCTGGCAGAACGTGTCACGCTTCTTCACCGAGGACATCGTCCCGGCGCCTCTGCGACGGGGCGAGGGCCTCGATGGCCTGCTGCCGTGGCTGGGCGAGTTGCTCGCCGACCAGGCACTGCCCGGCATCTGGAACACCCTGATCCTGACCCAGGTCGCCCTGGTGGTCACCGGGATCCTGACTCTGGCCCTCTATCCGCTGGCCTCGCGGCACTTCACCCACCGCCTGAGTGGCGCGTTGGGGCACACCCTGCTCGTCATCCTGCGCTCCACCCCGGAATACCTGCTGGCCTTCATCCTGCTCCAGCTGTGGGGGCCCTCGATGCTGCCGGCGGTGGTGGCGCTGGCCATCCATAACGGCGGCATCATCGGCCACCTGATCGGCCGACGCAGCAACGCCATCGCCTTGCGCCCGGATGCCCCCCGCGGCGTCGAGCGCTACGCCTACGAACTCACCCCGCGGCTCTATGGTCCCTTCCTGGCTTTCCTCTTCTATCGCTGGGAAATCATCATGCGCGAGACGGCCATCCTCGGCATCCTCGGCATCGCCACCCTGGGCTTCTACGTGGACAGCGCCATTCAGGAGATCCGTTTCGACCAGGCCCTGATCCTGATCGTCATCACCGCCCTGCTCAACATCGGCGTGGACATCCTCGCCCGCCACCTGCGGGCCCGCCTACGGCTTCGCCATGCCGCCACCAGCGAGCCCTGAAGGCGCCGGGCACCGCCGGGGTCAATCCTCGCGCTGCTCGTATTCCTCGGCGGCCCGTATCGCCTCCGCCTCGGTATCGTGTTCGGAGACGACGATCTCGTTGTCGGGATCGGTCTCGTCGATCACGTGCCAGCCAATCACCGGCAGGTTCATGTTCTCCGCCTCGTGAACGGGCTCGATGCGGGCTTGTTTCGGTCCTGTCTTCGGCATATCGCCTCCTGTGGGCAACGAAGGGTATCCACCAAACCAGCAGCCTGTCGGGCTTAACGCCGATCCACTGTGAATCCCGGTCTTTCGGCGAAGATTATTCGATCCATTTCGTTAAATAGCGCGCTATCCGCCTCAACCGATCGGTCAATTTGACTCGAAATCCGGGATTCTCTTGACGATCGTTCGAACCCCACAGGTTGCTAGCCTCTCGGGCGTAATGCTGATCGGCTGCGAGACTCGCCCTTCGAGCGTCTCGCGCCCGCCGCACCCGAGCGCCCTGACGATTCGCCAAGGACGTCACTTCAGCGAGGCCGTGCGAAGGCCCCCTCGAACAGGAAGGGCTCATCAAAGTGGCGCCGGCCGACGAACACCGTGGCGTGGGTGCCCCACTGGCGCATCGCTCCGGGACTGCGGATCCCCGCGGGCCACAGGATAAAGCGCTCGAGGCGCTCGGTGCCCGCCACGATCCCCTCGGGGCCGAACAGGCTGCGCCGACCGTCGCCGGGCAGCGCCAGGGAGCGACGCCCGTAGCGCGGCGGCTGGCGGGTCAGCCGCAGGGCATAGGTAGCGTCGGCGCCCGCGGCGCCATCGACCGTATCCAGGCCGACCAGGTAGTGGCTGACCGCGGCCAGCTGTACCACCAGCCGCTGCCCCGCGCTCCGCAGCGGTGTATACGCCGGTGTCAGCGGCGCCTCACGCAGGTCGTGGTCCGCCGGCACCGCGACCCGGCGCAGCGGCGATACCGGGAAGAACAGATGGTAGCAGCCACAGGCATGGATGCTGTCATGGATCAGTGGCCGGCCGTCCGCCCCCAGGGTCACCCGCCAGACCACCCCGTCCAGGCGCCCGCCGAGGATGTCGAAGGCCCCCCGCCGGGTACGCGCCGGGAACCACACCGTGTAGACGAGCTGTGGCAGGACCCGTCCGCCGAAGCGGGTATGGGCGAGGCGCACATCGGCCACCGGGTGGTTGGTGTCCACTGCCGGCAGCGGCCCCGACGGGCCCCGCCGCCAGTAGGGGGCACCGAGGCGGTCGTCGTGGCCCCGGGTCTCGATGGCGAACACCGGCGCGTGGTAGGCGGCCAGGCGCAGCAGGGTCTCGTCGTCGAGGTCGACCAGCCCCAGGGGGCTGCGCGGGGCCGTGCGCACCAGCCGGGCGGCGGCCTCGTCGTCCAGGGGGGGGCCCTCGGGCACGGCAGGGGCATAGCGCCGCGCCGCGCCCCGGGTCGGGAAGGGCCCGTCGAAACCGCTCAGGTAGGCGTCCCGCCAGCGTCCATAGCCCAGCGACAATCCCACCCGCGCCAGGGGATAGAGCCCCAGCACCCGCCAGGTGTCCACGTAGTGATCGGGGGCCGCCACGGCCTCGCGCAGCGCCGACCGGGCCGGGCCGTCCTCCGGCCCCAGCAGTTCCGCGGCCAACAGCCGGTCACCGCAGGCATTGGCCGCCACGGCCGGCGCCTTGCCGGCCGTGTGCCGCGCCAGGCGCTCGCGGGCCGGGGCCGGCAGGTTGGCGGCCTCGATCCGCCGCGCCTCGGCATCGCCCTGTCGCATGCGCCCCAGCCAGTCGACATAGCGCGGCGCGTCGGGATGATGACGCAACGCCGGGGCGAAGCTCGCCAGCAGGCGGTCGCTGCGCAGGTACGGGAACCCGGCGACCCGGGCCCTGCCGGCATCGTCGACGCTCGCCTCGGCCACCTCGGCATCGAAGGCAGTGAGCAGAGCCCGGCACCGCTCACGGTCGGGAGATGGCGCCTCCCGCCAGGCCGGGACCCCGGCGCAGCCCGCGAGCAGCAGCAGCGCCAGCAGCGCCGCCCCGGTCACGCGCCCGACGGCACGGGAGCGGTGCATGGTCCTACACCGGCCGGTCGGTCACCGCCCCCGTCGAGGCGGAGCTGACCGTGCGGGCGTACTTGGCCAGCACCCCGCGGGTATAGCGCGGTGCCGGCGGCTGCCAGGCGGCCCGGCGACGCGCGAGCTCGGCATCGTCCAGGGCCACCTCGATGGTGTCCGCTTCGGCGTCGATGGTGATGGTGTCACCGTCCTCGACCAGCGCCAGGGGCCCACCGTCGAAGGCCTCGGGGGTGACATGGCCGACCACGAAGCCATGGCTGCCACCGGAGAAGCGTCCGTCGGTGATCAGCGCCACCTCGCTGCCGAGCCCGCGCCCCATGATCGCCGAGGTCGGGGTGAGCATCTCGCGCATGCCGGGCCCGCCACGCGGCCCCTCGTAGCGAATCACCACCACGTCGCCGGCCACCACGCTGCCGTCGTTGATGCGCGCCTGGGCCTCCTCCTCGGAGCCGAACACCCGGGCCCGCCCGGAGAAGCGGGTGCCCTCCTTGCCGGTGATCTTGGCCACCGCGCCCTCCGGGGCCAGGTTGCCATGCAGGACGCGCAGGTGGCTCTCGGCCTTCAGCGGCGCCTCGAGGGACGCGATGATCGCCTGGTCCTCGGGATAGGGAGCCACGTTAGCCAGGTTCTCCGCCAGGGTGGCGCCGGTCACGGTCAGGCAGTCGCCGTGCAGCAGTCCCGCCTCGAGCAGGGTCTTCATCAGCGGCTGGATGCCGCCGATCTCGACCAGTTCGCTCATCATGTACTGGCCGCTGGGCCGCAGGTCGGCGAGCACCGGCACCCGCCGGCCGATCTCGGTGAAGTCGCCGAGCGCGAGGGGCACGCCCACCGCGTCGGCCATGGCAATCAGATGCAGCACCGCGTTGGTGGAGCCGCCCAGGGCGATGACCACGGTGATGGCGTTCTCGAAGGCCTCGCGGGTCATGATGTCCGAGGGCTTGATGTCGCGCTCGAGCAGCGTCAGCACCGCCTCCCCCGCCGCCCGGCTGTCATCGTGCTTGGCTCGGGACACGGCATTCTGCGCCGAGCTGCCGGGCAGGCTCATGCCCAGGGCCTCGATGGCCGAGGCCATGGTGTTGGCAGTGTACATGCCGCCGCAGGCACCGGGACCGGGGATCGCCGTTTCCTCGATCTGCTTGACCTCGATGAGGTCGAGATCGCCGCGGCTGTGGGCGCCCATGGCCTCGAACACCGAGACGATGTCGGTGTGCCCCTCGCCGGGCAGGATGGTGCCGCCATAGACGAACACGCTGGGCCGGTCGAGCCGCGCCAGGCCGATCAGGCAGCCGGGCATGTTCTTGTCGCAGCCGCCGATGGCCACCAGGCCATCGAAGCCCTCGCAGCCGGCCACCGTCTCGATGGAATCGGCGATCACCTCCCGGGACACCAGCGAGTACTTCATGCCTTCGGTGCCGTTGGCAATGCCGTCGGAGATGGTGATGGTATTGAAGATCACGCCCTTGCCACCGGCCGCATCGGCGCCGGCACTGGCCTGTTCGGCCAGCTCACCGATATGGCTGTTGCAGGGCGTGACCCGGCTCCAGGTGGAGGCGATGCCCACCTGGGGCTTGGCGAAGTCGGCATCGGTGAAGCCCACCGCGCGCAGCATGGCGCGGCTGGCCGACTTGCCGACGCCATCCACCACCGGGGCGGAATGGCGTCGACGCGGATCCTGTGGCGTATCGCTCATGGCGCGGCTTCCTCTGTTCGGTTGGGTAACCTTCAGAGGGTGGCCGTCATCCCCCGGCCTGGCAACCGTCAGGCGGTGTGCGGTGCCCGGGCCGGGCGCCACCAGGCCACCAGCAGACCGACCAGGGTAGAGGCGAGCAGCGCCCCGAGGAAGGGCGGCAGCGTCGGCACCCCGGCCGGGAAGCTCGCCGCCAGCAGCCCCTCGGCGAGGCTGCCGGTGACGACCCAGCCCGGCAGCACGGCCCCGGCGAGGCCCGCCACGCCGCCGGCCAGGGCCGCGGCGGCACTCATCCGCGGCCACAGGCCCAGCAGCACCGGTACCACGATGGCGGCGCACAGCAGGTCGGCGATCAGGAACAGCCGCAGCACCGAGAGCCCCTGCAGGGCGATGACCACCACCGGCACCATCAGCGCCACCGTGACCCAGCGTGCCGCCCGCAGGGACAGGCCCCGCCGCCCGGCGCCGGCCACCGCCAGGGAGGCAATGCCGTTCTGCAGGGTATCCACGCTGGAGGCGACCAGCGTCACCGCCAGCACCAGGGCCGGCAGGGCCAGCCAGTCCGGCGCCCCACTGAGCAGGGCGAAGAAGGGGATCGGCGGCTCGCCCAGGGCCAGGCCGCTCATGGCGGCGAGGATGCCGAGGCCGCCGACCACCGCCACGACCAGCACGGTAACGGCGCCGCCCAGCCAGGCGCCCTGCCCGAGGGCCCGCGCGTCCCGGGCCGCCCATACCCGCTGCCAGTAGCCCTGGTGGAAGAGGTTCGCCGCCGTGACGGCGATCACCAGGGTCAGGGCCACGGAGAGGGCGTCGACGGGAGGGATCGACGGCATCACCGCCTCCGCCGGCAGCGCCGGAAGGCGCATCACGGCCACGCCGCCGACCACGGCCAGCAGCGCCAGCAGCAGCCAGGCCTGCCAGCGGTCGGTGGCGAGGCTCGCCCGCAGGCCCCCCAGCGCCGTGTAGAGCAACGTGGCCAGGGCCACCCCGATCACCACCAGCTCGGGCGGCACCGCGGAGAGCAGCCCGGTGATGGCGCCGATGGCGGTCAGCTCGGCCGCCAGGAAACAGGCCATGTAGAGGATTGATACCAGCGACACCCAGCGCCGCACCCCGGCGCCGAAGCAGGCCTCGGCATACTCGCCGATGCTGCGACCCTCGGGGAGACGCCGACGGATGGCCGGCCCGAACAGGCCCAGCACGAGAAACGGCAGGGCCGAGCCGATGGCATAGCCGGCCAGGGCCACGGGGCCCACGAAGGCGCCGATCTCCGGCGGGGCGAAGAGGATCCAGGCTCCCATGCCGGAGGCCAGGAAGGACAGGCCCAGCGTCGAGGCCGTCTGGGAGTTGCGGGCGGTGACGTAGTCGTCGAGGGGCCCGTCGACACGCCGGGCCCGCAGGCCCAGCACGGTGAAACACAGCAGCGCCGCGCCAAGCACGGCTGACGTCAGGTAAGGCATGTCGCGCTTCCTCCGCCGGCATGAACCGGATCAGGTTCCAGGGTCAGCGCCGAGCGCTCTCTCAGCCCCAGCCGTGGCGGGACTCCCCTGGCGACAGTGAATGAATTGTCCTGGATGCACCTCAAGTGACGGCCGACTCGGCCGATATCGAAGTCACCACATCAGCATGACACAACAGCGTCCGATGTCGAACGCTCACTCTCGCCGGGAAGCCGCCATGCCATTTTCCGAAGCCAAGGAACACGCCCCCGGGCGCCTGCATCATCTGTTCGCCGACCCCTACACTGCCTTCGACAACCTTGTCGCCGAACGCCTGCTCCACCTGCGGGTGGCCCTGCAGGCCCTGCTCGAGGCCCCGATGCGCGAGGGTCGACTGCTGCTGCGGGTCATCCACGGCTGGGAGAACGGTGGCTTCGCCCCCGAGGACCTCCAGCACAGCGACCATCGCCTGGAGGACCTCGCCTCCCTGCACCGCGTGACCGGGCGCTACCACCAGGCCGCCGAAGCCCTGGCCCCGCTGCCCCGGGATGCCGCATCGCTGCTGGCCGAGCCCCTGGCAACGGCCATCGCCACTGCCGAAGCCCGAGGCCAGGAGATCGACCGGACGACCCGAGAGAGCCCGGCCCGCTGGCCGGCCTTCCCCCGAGGACTCAGCCTCTACACCTTCTTCAAGGTCTACCACCGCCTCACCTACGGCGAGGACGATGCCTACCGCTCGATCCGCTGCGAGACCCCCGAGGGCCTCCGCGAGGTCCATGAATTCCATCTGGAGGAAGGCGAGTTTGCCGTGGTGATCCCCACTGACGGCGAGCAGGGCGAGAGCGTGCTGCTGCTGCACGAGAGCCAGCTGGCGCCGGTACAGCAGCTGCTGGAGGAGAGCGGCTTGGCTGGCGAGTGGCCGGAGCTGGCCCGCTAGTCGAACGTGACGACCTGGCGGATGGCCTGGCCGGCGGCCAGCGCCTCGAAGCCGTCGTTGATCTCGTCGAGGGTCAGCACCCGGGAAAGCAGCCGGTCCACGGGCAGCTTGCCCTGCTGGAACAGGCCGACATAGCGGCCCACGTCACGCACCGGCACGCAGCTGCCCACATAGCTGCCACGCAGGGTGCGCTCCTCGGCCACCAGGCTGACCTGCTGGATGGCCACCTTGCGCTCGGGATGGGCGAGCCCGCCGGTCACCGTCAGCCCACCGCGGCGGGTGACCCGGTAGGCGAACTCCAGGGCCTTTTCGGAGCCGGCCATCTCGATGGCGCAGTCCACGCCCCCGCCGGTGGCCTCGCGCACCCGCTCCACGGCATCCGGGGCGGCACTGTTGATGGCCCGGGTCGCGCCCAGCGACTCGGCCAGTGCCAGCTTGTCGTCGTCCAGGTCGAGGGCGACGACCTCGCCGGCCCCGGCCACCAGGGCGCCGAGCACGGCGTTGAGCCCCACTCCGCCCAGCCCCACCACGGCCACCGACTGGCCGGCGCGAATGCCGGCCGAGTTGACGGCGGCTCCCACCCCGGTGAGCACGGCACAGCCGAACAGCGCCGCATGCTCGAAGGGCAGGCGCGGATCGATCCGGACCAGGGAATGGCGCGACACCACGGCATGGTCGGCGAAGGCGGAGACCCCCAGGTGGTGGTTCACGGGGGTGCCGTCGGCACGCTGGAGGCGATGTTCGCCGCTCACCAGGGTCCCCGCATTGTTGGCGGCGTTGCCTGGCTCGCACAGCGCCGGGCGCCCCTCGGCGCAGGGCGGGCAATGGCCGCAGCTGGGCACGAAGACGGCCACCACATGGTCACCCTCGGCCAGGTCGGTCACGCCGCGGCCGACCGCCTTGACCACCCCGGCGGCCTCGTGGCCCAGGGCCATGGGGACCGGACGCGGCCGGTTGCCGTCGATGACCGAGAGGTCCGAGTGGCAGAGCCCCGCCGCCTTGATCTGCACCAGCACCTCATTGTCGCCTGGCGGCGCCAGCTCGAGTTCCTCGATCACCAGGGGCTGACTCTCGGTGTAGGGCCTGTCTCGCCCGATGGCCTGCAGGACGGCGGCGCGGATCTTCATGGGGATGACTCCTTTCTCGAAAATCGGGGAAGCACGAAATAGCAGCTCAGCCCTCGCGGGGTACCCGGCCCATCAGGTAAAACTCCTCGTTGGGTGGGGTGGCGGTGAGCGTCACCAGGCGATTGGAGAGGCCGAAGAAGGCGGCGATGGCACCGATGTCCCAGATGTCGTCGCGAGTGAACCCCGAGGCTTTCAGGCGCGCCTCCCACTCGTCGGTGAGCTCCCCCACCTCCAGGCCGCAGTAGAGGGCGAAGTCCAGCATGGTGCGATGACGCTCGCTGATCGGCGCGGTGCGATGGTTGATGGCCACCTGGTCGGCCAGCAACGGGTCCTTGCTGTAGATGCGCACCAGGGCCCCGTGGGCCACCACGCAGTATAGGCAGCGATTGCGCGCGCTGGTGGCCACCACGATCATTTCCTTCTCGGCCTTGGTGAGGGTGTCGGAGTCACGCTCCATCAGGGCATCGTGGTAGGCGAAGAAGGCCCGGAACTCGTCCGGCCGGTGGGCCAGCATCAGGAAGACATTGGGCACGAAGCCGGCCTTCTCCTGCACCGCCAGGATGGCGTCGCGGATGTCCTCGGGCAGGTCCTCGAGGCGCTCGGGGACGGGAAAGCGGCTGATGGGGGCGGTCATGGCGGCTCCTGGCGTTGTGGTGGTCGCAGACCTCAAAAATAACAGTTAGCGTAAACGTCAACACGTTATCTTAAGTCGAAACGAGGACCTCAGGTGGCGGGCATCGCACTACGCGGGACGAGCCGCCTCGAATAGCGCGGCAGGCATAGGGTGCTCGAGTTCCCAGGTCATCGCGATGGGGCGGTCGCCCTGATAGCTCTTTAGCGATTTGGCCGGCCCCAAGAACAGGAAGGGAGCCGTCTCCCCATCGATGCGCTTGGTCAATCGGGCGAAGAACAGGATGGTATAGCCGCGCTCTTCGAAATGGAGATAGTTTTGACCGGTACCACTGGCCTGAGCAGTGTTCGACTGACTTTCCCAGTGCAGCAGGGTGCGGCTGATGGGATAATCCCGATAGCGCGTGGTCGGGGAAAAGTCCCGCTCGTCCTTCTGGAAAGTGACCAGGTGAATATAGGCACGAATCTGCTTAGCATGGATGACCCCCACGCCAGTGGCCCCAGGCTTCTCCAGGCTGGCGAGGCCGAGCAGCGACTTGATCTCGGCGGTGCCATAGGCCCCATGCAGCAGTAGCTCACAGTCGAAAGGAAGATCATTAAGCCTGTGCTGCGGCACATGCTGCTGTGTGCGCCGCCAAGCGGCGATCTCCGCTGCATCCGCCGCCACACTCGGGTTCGCTCTCCACTTCTGCAGCGACTGCTCGAGGTCGTAAACACCCGCCGCCTCGCCCTTTCGGCCCCAGAGCATATAGTGCAGCGCCGTCTTCTTGGCAACGTCGTAACAGCCCCGCGGCTCGCCCACCTGGCCGTCATCATTACCGAGATCTTCAATGGCCTCGAGGAGGTCCGGGTCGGTACGCAAGGCCATCCGCGTCAATGCCTTGCGCGCCTGAGCGAAATCAGGATCATGGGGGGGGTGATCTACGATCGGCCTTCGCCTTCCATTCCGACCAGCTTCGCGGGGCCAACACCTGCACCGGAGAGAGGCCGGTCTCCTCCAAGAAGCGACCGAAGGTGAGCGGCTTGCCCACCTCCAGAGACCAGGTTCGCAAGGCCTCCGGGATGAAGTGATTCAAATCATTGAGCACCGAGCGAATCTTGCTCAGCACTCTCTGACGCGCTACCCGTTCAAGTTGGATGCTGCAGCCGGGCGGTAGACTCGGGAAGTCGGCCTCCACTTCTCGATCCAGTCGCTGCCGCTGGCCGGAGAGCAGCGCGGTGAACTTGGTATCCACGCGATAGCGCCGATGGGTCTGCCCGACGAAATCCAGTACGGTCAGGCACTCCTTGCCTGGGGCATGTCGAAGCCCTCGTCCCAACTGCTGCAGGAAGACCGTTAGGCTCTCGGTGGGGCGCAGGAACATCACCAGGTTGATATCGGGAACGTCGACGCCTTCACTGAGCACATCGACGGTAAACAGGAACGGAAGCCTGCCATCACGAAACTCTCGCAGGCGTTCGTCACGTAGCTCGGGCGAGGTATCCCCCAGGAGAACGGCAGCTCTATACGCCTCTCCCAACCGATTAAAGCAGTCGGTCATATACTCGGCATGACGTACGCCGGCACAAAACCCCACCGCGCGCACCCCATCCAGATTAGGCTGGTAGCGCTCCAGCGCCTTAAGCACGGTATCAACCCGCTGTCGGGCAAGGAAATCATCGCCGGTCAGCAGGTTTTCCAGTTCCCGCATATCATAGCGACCATTCTGCCAGAGGCGATCATCGCTAAGGTCAATGCTGTCGCTGACACCAAAGTAGTGGAAAGGACACAGCAACTTCTCTTCAAGCGCCTCGGCCAAGCGGATCTCCGCTGCGAAGTCATCGTCGAAATCCGGCAGGATGCTGCTGCCATCCATTCTCTCCGGCGTTGCCGTAAGCCCCAACAATAGATCCGGCTTTAGTGCCTCGAGCAAAGCGCGATAGCTGCTGGCCGCACCATGATGCGCCTCATCGATCACCACATAGTGGAAAAATTCGGCTCCAAGCGATCCCCATGGCCGCTGCCGGTTAAGCGTTTGTACAGAAGCAAACAGATGCCGATGCACGTTGGGCGTATATTCACCGACCCAGAGCTCACCGAAATTCTGATCCCGCAGCACCGCACGAAAGCAGGCTAGGGCCTGCTCAAGTATTTCCTTGCGATGGGCGACAAAAAGCAGTGGTGCTCGCTCCCCCTTTCGCTCACAGTAGCGGCGATAATCGAGCGCCGAGACAACCGTTTTCCCCGTGCCCGTTGCCGCCACCACCAGGTTACGGTAGGAACCGCGCTGACGAGCCGCCTCCAGCGCTTCCAGAATCCGCAGTTGAAAGGGCCGCGGTGAGATATCGGCGAAAAAAGTTCCTCCAGTGTGCTGGCGAGCCTTATAGGCGGCGATGGCCTGACGAAACCGACGGAAGTCATGATGCGTGAAAGGCTCAAACTCCTCGCTTTCCCAATAGGCCGAAAACTCGGCGGCGAAACGGTCTAGGATGTGCGTCATATCCTGCGCGGTGACTTTGACCGTCCACTCCAACCCCTGGGTCATTGCCGAGTGGGACATATTGGCGGACCCGATATAGGCGGTAGAGAAGCCACTATCACGCAGGAAATGGTAGGCCTTGGCATGAAGCCGAGTTCCACCCGTGTCATAAGAGACACGGACAGTAACGTTCGGCTGACCCACCAACCATTCTAGGGCCGTGGGATCACTGGCCCCCATATAGCTGGTGGAGATCAGCCGTACCGGCACCCCCCTCTCTGCCAGACGCTCAAAGGCAGGCATCAGCAACCGGAGTCCGGACCACTTGATAAAGGAAACGAGGATATCGACGTGATCCGCCGTCGCCATCTCTGCCCGGAGCTCGTGCTCAAGGGGAGGATCATGGCCGAGCCCGGTCAACAACGTGCTGGTCGCCAAGGGCGTCACGGGCCGAGGCAGCGTATCGGCGGAAGCGCCCAGCGCAGAGAGCACGGGCTTATCCGTCCTGAGTAGCTGTTTACGTCTGAGGTAGTCGAGGCCATCCGTGGCAGAGAGCAGATCAAGCAGTCGATTCAAGAGGGGTCGACGTCGCTCGGGCTCTAAAATGCGAAGGGCCTGTGTCAGCAGCTGGGCGACAAACTGGCTGTAAACATGGGGAGCCGCTTCATCATCCAGGGCACGAAGTACGGGCTTCACGTCCGGATGCTCTGCCAGCTGCTGCTGGAGTTCCTCATCGATCAGCTTTTCATACAGGCCTTCGGGTAGCCGGTCCATACCCTACTCCGTTCCCTGGAATTCAGCGCGATGCCGGGTGACAACACGACACGACAGAGTTGTTTGACCATCAACATACCAGGGATAGTCGATGGGGGCTGCCCAATAAACCGGGCCCGCCTCACTCTCGAGACGGGGCCGCTTAACATCGCCCGGGCCGGAATTAGTGCAGCGAGACGATGCTGTTGATGCCGCTCAAGACGTTCTCCGACTCGAACCAACGGGCGGTGACGGTCTTGATGGATCCCAACAGCCCCGAGGCCCCTGGCCCACGTCGATGTCGGTCTCGAACTGGCCCGAGTCCTTACCTCAGCCCCACGAGGATTGCCCCACGGGGCCAGCTCGGTCATGATTTTTCCAGGGGCGGCCCGCCCCTTCCCGGCCGGGGAGCCAAGCCCGTTCCTGACGGGCCTTGCGCACTTCCCACAGCCCTGGGGGCGCCAGGATCACGCAGCGGTGCCATCGAGGCCCTCCTCGAGCCCCGCCACACTCCTGCATGCAGGGACTTTCCGTATGCCCGAGCGACCCGGTCTCGAGTTTTCCGCGTGGAACCCCGGCCTGGAGGCGGACCTGCCCCGCCGTTACCAGGCCCTGGAGACCATCCATCACACGGCCAATGTCGACTCCCGCCTTGCCGATATCCCCGAGCTGAGCGCCCTCACCGGTCTCGCGGAAGAGGAACTGGTCGCCTTCAAGGCAGAACGCCTGGTGCTGCACGAGGTGATCGTGCAGGTGACCGCCGACATCGTGGTCCTGGAAGGCGAGGAAGAGGAGCTGCTGGGGCAGCACTTTCGCGACATCGCCCGCAAGCTCCTGTCCGACTATCTGGCTCCCCACCTGCCCAGGCTTCGCCAGGAACATGCCCGGCTGTATGGCGAGATACACGCCCGGGTGGGCGACATCCTCGCCGCGGCCTTCGCTCCCGAACCGGCGGAGATCGAGCCCGAGCCTGGCTCCTGGCTGTCCCGATGGCTGGGCAAGCGCCCTGCCCCGCAACGGCAGCCGGACCACCGCTCCATCGAGGAACGGCACCACGAGGTGATCCGGGGCCTCAGGGAGACGGGGCTGGCCGCCCGTGGCGACCTGGAGCGGGCCATCTACAAGAGCACCTACCGGGTCCTGAACTCGATCGCCAGCCGCCAGGGCCATATCGGCGTGGACCGGGAACTCCTGGCCAGGCTGATCACCCAGCAGGTGTGCAACGACTTCGGCAGCCGCCACCTCGGCGAGCGGATCGCCCCGCATGTTGCGCGCGCCATGGACGTCGAGGGCTACCGCCGGCTCCCCTGTGCCCGAGAGCCGATCCTGATCAGCCTCAAGGGGGCCTCGGCGGCCGGCAAGAGCTCCCTGCGCCCGCTCCTGAAGGACACCCTGCAGGACCTGGGTATCCAGGCCGACCACTACGGCACCGTCTCCCCCGACATCTGGCGCCGCCTGCTGCTCGACTATGACGCCCTGGGCGAGGCCTACAAGTATGCCGGCCGCCTGTCCGGCAAGGAGGTCAAGCTCATCGATGCCAAGCTGGACCGCTACATCCGTGACAAGGCCCAGCGGGACCGCTCCATCCCGAACCTGGTGATCGACCGGTTCCGGTTCGACAGTTTCTCTCAGGAACGGGTACCCCGGCTACTGGATGCCACCTATGCGAAACATGTCGCCACCATGTACTTCTATTTCATCGTCACCCCGCCGGAGGCGACGGTGGAACGGGGCTGGGAGCGCGGCCTGACCCGGGGACGCTTCAAGGCGGTGGAGGACTTCCTGGGGCACTGCGTGGAAGCCTATGACGGCATGCCCAGGCTGCTCTTCAAGTGGCTGGACAGCCGGCACCCCCGGCTCGAGTACTGCTTCCTGGACAACAGCGTTCCCAAGCACACCCCGCCGACGACCATCGCCTACGGCAACCGCGAGGTCCTGCACATCCTGGCGCCCCTGGGCCTGGTCGCCATCGACCGCTACAAGCGGATCAATACCCGGGCGACCTGCCCGGCGGAGGTCTATCCCGGCGATGACAGCCTGGCGATCGGCAGGAACTGTGCCTTCCTCAGGCAGTGCCTCGCCAAGGTGCCGGAGGTCCGCTTCGTCGACGCGGCGACCGGCCAGGTGTACCTGAAAGCCGCTGCGGGCCGCTTCGCGGTCGTCGCCCCCGCCCTTTTGGATACCCAGCGGGCGGCCCCGGAACTCGCTGAGCTGTTCGCCGCTCTCGGGGTGCCCGACCCTCAGCAAAACGGCCCCGCCTCTCTCGAGACGGGGCCGCGGTCATCGCCGGGCTGAGGTCAGTGCAGCGAGATGGTGCTGTTGATGCCGCTGGAGACGTTCTCCGGCTCGAACCAGCGCGCAGTGACGGTCTTGGTCTGGGTCCAGAAGGCGATCGCCTGCTTGCCGTTGGGGCCCAGGTCACCGAGCTTGGAGCCGCGCGACCCGGTGAAGCTGAAGTAGGCCACCGGCACCGGGATCGGCACGTTGATGCCCACCTGGCCGACGTCGATGTCGGACTCGAAGCGCCGCGCCACCCAGCCGGAGTTGGTGAAGATCGAGGTGCCGTTGCCGTTGGGGTTGGCGTTGATGAACTCGATCGCCTCGTCCAGGGTGTCGACACTGACCACGCACAGCACCGGTCCGAAGATCTCCTCGCGGTAGATGGTCATCTCGGGGGTCACATCGCTGAACAGGGTCGGGCCGACGAAGTTGCCGTCCGGGTAGCCCTCCACCTGGCAGCCACGGCCGTCGACCAGCAGCGTCGCGCCTTCCTTCTCGCCGGTGGCAATCAGTCCCTCGACCCGCTCCTTCGCCTGCGGGGAGACCAGCGGACCGAGGTCGGCGTCACGCTGGGTGCCGGGGCCGACGGTCATGTTGCGGGCGCCTTCGGCGATGTCGTCCAGCCACTCGCGGGCCTCGCCGACCAGCACCACCACCGAATTGGCCATGCAGCGCTGGCCGGCAGCGCCGAAGGCGGAGCCGAGCAGGTTGTTGATCGCCTGGCTGCGGTTGGCATCCGGCATCACCACGCAGTGGTTCTTGGCGCCCATCATCGACTGCATGCGCTTGCCGGCCGCCGCGGCGCGGTTGTAGAGCAGCGAGCCGACATGGGTCGAGCCGATAAAGGACAGCGCCTTGATGTCGGCGTGGTCGGCGATCTGGTTGGCCACGTCCGGGCCGCCGTGCACCACATTGAGCACGCCGGCCGGCACGCCGGCCTCGTGGGCCAGCTCGACCAGGCGTATGGTAGCGCTCGGATCCTGCTCGGAGGGCTTGAGCACGAAGGTGTTGCCGGTGGCGATGGCCAGCGGGAACATGAAGCAGGGCAGCATGATCGGGAAGTTGAAGGCGGTGATGCCGGCCCCCACGCCCAGCGGCTGGTTGAGGGTGTAGACGTCCACCTCGCTGGCGGCGTTCTCGGCCAGCTCCCCGAGCTGCAGGGAGGTGATCGAGCAGGCGTGTTCCACCACCTCGAGGCCGCGGCCCACCTCGCCCTCGGCATCGGGCAGGGTCTTGCCATGCTCCTCGGTGATCAGCGCGGCGAGCTCGGCGGTATTGTCGCGGATCAGCGCCTGCAGCTTGAGCATGATGCGCATGCGCTTGGCCAGCGGCACCTTGCGCCAGGTCTTGAAGGCCTCCTTGGCGCTGGCCACGGCCCTCTCGACTTCCTCGGCCGAGCAGAACGGTACCCGGGCGACGACTTCCTGGGTGGCCGGATTGACCACGTCACGCCACTCCTGACTCTGGGAGGGGACCGCCTGGCCATCGATATAGAGGGGAATCTCGCGAACGGACATGGGCATGCTCCTGAAAGGGTTGTGATTGTGAGAGGGCCGTGTTCGACTTTATGTGCATACCGGCACGAAGCCTGATGCTTCCGAGTCTATCCAGTCCTCGCAGGGCGCGACAACGGGCACTGAGGCACATTCCTTGTGCACCAATACACAACCATTGAACAACGGGGGCCCGCGATGCTCGACTGGCAGGATATCCAGATCTTCCTCGAGGTGGCCCGCAGCGAACGCCTGACCGATGCGGCCCGGCGGCTGGGGGTCGACCACTCCACCCTGTCGCGGCGCACCCGGCGCTTCGAACAGGCGCTGAATACCCAGCTCTTCGAGCGCAGCACCCACGGCTACCAGCTCACCGAGGCCGGCCAGCAGCTGCTCGCCCATGCCGAGGAGATGGCCCGCCATGCCTTCGAGGCCGGCGAGAGCCTGGCCGACCAGGATCACCAGATCGGGGGCCAGATCCGCCTGGGAGTCACCGAGGGCTTCGGCACCTGGGTCATCGCCCCGCTGCTCTCCGCCTTCTGTGCCCGCCATCCCGGCGTCACCCTGGACCTGCTGGCCCTGCCCCGGGTGGTCAACCTGAGCCGCCACGAGGCGGACCTGGCCATCACCATCGAGCGCCCGGTCAGCCCGGGGCTGGTGATCTCGCGGCTCTGCGACTACCGGCTGCGCCTCTACGGCAGTCGCGACTACCTGGACCGGCACGGCACCCCGCGCCGGCTCACCGAGCTCGGCCGGCATCGGCTGATCGGCTATGTGGACGACCTGATCTTCAGCCAGCAGCTCAGCTACCTGGACCCGCTGCTGGACCCGGCAGTGGTGGGCCAGCCCGGCCCGCACTTCGCCATGCGCAGCACCAGCGTGACCACCCAGCATGCCGCCGCCCTCGCCGGCGCCGGCCTGGCGGTGCTGCCGTGCTTTATGGCGAGTACCTCGGAGGCCTTGCTCAACGTGCTGGAAGACGAGGTGGAGGTGGCGCGCCAGTTCTGGATCACCGCCCGTCAGGAGCAACGCCGCCTGGCCCGGGTGCGGCTGCTGTGGGACTTCCTGCGCGAGGCCCTGGAAGCCAACCGCGATTTCCTGATGGGCGAGTCCCGGGAGCTAGTGATCCCCGAGGCCGTCCCCCGGGCCTGACCGCCGTGTCGTTGGGCTCCCTGCCCCCTCGCAGGCCCTGCCGGCGCGGGCTGCCGAGTGTATGCGCGATTGATGATAAAGATTGGCTATCGAGTCCTTCGACAAAGAAAAATGGAAGCCGTGAGGCCCGGCACTAAGCTTGGGGTAGAGGGATGGGTGACGCCCCCCACCGCTGACCGCGTGCCTCCGGGCCGGTCGGTCCATTGCCCTGGCAGGAAGCCATTCGCTGTTGCTGGGGGTCCAGCACCATCAATTGTCGCAAAGACTGGAGAGTAGAGATGGGCAACGAACAACACAGCAGCACCGCCGGCAAGTGCCCCGTGATGCACGGCGGCCAGACCGCCAGCGGTCATTCCAACACCGACTGGTGGCCGGAGTCCCTGAACCTGGACATCCTTCATCAGCACGATCGCAAGACCAACCCGATGGGCGAGGACTTCGACTATCGCCAGGAGGTCAGAAAGCTCGACTTCGATGCGCTCAAGAAGGACATGCACGCCCTGATGACCGAGAGCCAGGAGTGGTGGCCGGCCGACTGGAGCCACTACGGCGGCCTGATGATCCGCATGGCCTGGCACGCTGCCGGCACCTATCGCATCGCCGACGGCCGCGGCGGCGGCGGTACCGGCAACCAGCGCTTCGCCCCCATCAACTCCTGGCCGGACAACGGCAACCTCGACAAGGCGCGGCGCCTGCTGTGGCCGATCAAGAAGAAGTACGGCAACAAGCTCAGCTGGGCCGACCTGTTCATCCTCGCCGGCAACGTGGCCTACGAGTCCATGGGCTTCAAGACCTTCGGCTTCTCCTTCGGCCGCGAGGACATCTGGCATCCCGAGAAGGATATCTACTGGGGTGCCGAGAAGGAGTGGCTGGCGCCCTCGGACACTCGCTACGAGAACGTCGACAAGCCCGACACCATGGAAAACCCGCTGGCCGCGGTGCAGATGGGCCTGATCTACGTCAACCCCGAGGGTGTGAACGGCCAGCCCGACCCGCTGAAGAGTGCCGAGCAGGTTCGCGAGACCTTCGCGCGCATGGCCATGAACGACGAGGAAACCGCGGCCCTGACCGCCGGCGGCCATACGGTCGGCAAGACCCACGGCAACGGCGACGCCGAGGCCCTCGGGCCGGAGCCGGAAGGCGCCGACGTCGAAGCGCAGGGCTTCGGCTGGCTCAACCCCAACATGCAGGGCAAGGCCGCCAACGCCGTCACCTCCGGCCTGGAGGGCGCCTGGACCAGGAATCCCACCCAGTTCGACATGGGCTACTTCGACATGCTGTTCGGCCATGAATGGGAGCTCAAGAAGAGCCCCGCCGGCGCCAACCAGTGGGAGCCCGTCGACATCAAGGAGGAGGACAAGCCGGTCGATCCCAGCGACCCGTCCATTCGCCATAATCCGATGATGACCGATGCGGACATGGCGATGAAGATGGACCCGTCGTACCGGGCCTATTGCGAGAAGTTCATGAAGGATCCGGAATACTTCAAGGACTGCTTCGCCCGGGCCTGGTTCAAGCTGACCCACCGCGACATGGGGCCGAAGTCACGCTATATCGGCCCGGAAGTGCCGGGCGAGGACCTGATCTGGCAGGACCCTGTGCCGGCCGGCAACACCCACTACTCGGTCGAGGCGGCCAAGCAGCGCATCGCCGAGAGCGGACTCTCCGTCGCCGAGATGGTCGCCACCGCCTGGGACAGCGCCCGCACCTTCCGCGGCTCCGACATGCGCGGCGGCGCCAACGGCGCGCGCATCCGCCTGGCCCCGCAGAAGGACTGGCCGGGCAACGAGCCCGAGCGCCTCGACCGGGTGCTGAAGGTCTACGAAGGGATCGCCGCCGATACCGGCGCCAGCCTGGCGGACCTCATCGTGCTGGGCGGCAGCGTGGGCATCGAGCAGGCGGCCCGCTCCGCCGGTCACGACGTCCTGGTCCCCTTCGCGCCGGGCCGCGGCGACGCCAGCGACGAGATGACCGACGCCGAATCCTTCGAACCGCTGGAACCGCTGGCCGATGGCTTCCGCAACTGGCTGAAGAAGGATTACGTGGTCAAGCCCGAGGAGATGCTGCTCGACCGCGCCCAGCTGCTGGGCCTCACCGCCCCCGAGATGACCGTGCTGGTCGGCGGCATGCGGGCGCTGGGGACCAACCACGGCGGCACCAAGCACGGCGTGTTCACGAGCCGTGAAGGGCAGTTGACCAACGACTTCTTCGTCAACCTGACCGACATGGCCAACACCTGGAAGCCCACCGGCAACGGCCTCTACGAGATTCGTGACCGCAAGAGCGACCAGGTGAAGTGGACCGCCACCCGCATCGACCTGGTGTTCGGCTCCAACTCCATCCTGCGTTCCTACGCGGAGGTCTACGCCCAGGACGACAACCAGGAGAAGTTCGTCAAGGACTTCGTGGCGGCCTGGACCAAGGTGATGAACGCCGAACGCTTCGACCTGGCCTGAGGCCGACCGACTCCCGGCGCCGTCCGTTTCGGCGATGCCGGGAGTGCCCCTTCCTTCCAGCAAGCACCGCGCGGGTCCGGTCGGGCCCGCGCGGTGCTGTGGTTATGCGGCCCTTTTCCGCTCGAGATGCTCCCGCCAGGCCGCGCCAGCCTCACGGCCACCGCCCCGGTCCTGGCCCTCTTGACCGCCCGAGAAAGGCGGTCTATGCCAGAAAGTGGGTGACAGGCGGCTGTCGCCCCGGTCCACGCACCGGGCAGGCGTCAAGGGGGGGCGGCCACCCGGCCCTCCTCCCTGGATCAGGCAGGTCCTCTCCTGACCCGGGCGTGGCTCGCACATTCACCAGACCCTACCGCCCGCCTGGCGGTGGGAGGCCAACATGAACCTACGCATGACAACCGCATGGACTGCCACGGCGCTCGTCGTCGCGTTGGGCACCCCCATGCTCGCTACCGGGGACTCCACCCAACTGATGAAGACGGAACTCCAGGGTGTCGAGGGCATGGAGGTCAATATCGTCGACTACGATGTAGGGCCCGACTGGGTCACCGACCGCCATATCCACCCGGGCCATGTCTTCGTCTACGTGACGGAGGGCAGTCTCGAGGTCGCGGTGGAGGGGAAGGAGCCTCGGACCATTATGGCGGGGGAAGTCTTCTATGAGAGGCCCGACCAGCCGATGGTCGGGCGCACCGTCAGCGCCGAAGGGGCCAAGTTCACGTTGTTCCAGATTGGCTCCACCGGCGAGCCCCTAACGGTCTCCCAACCCGAGTGACATCCCGTTCGCGTGAGTCGCTCGCGAGGCCCGACGGCCGACCCGGTCGGCCGTCGCTTCGTCCGGGGACGAGTCTCAGGTGCCGCAGAAGGTCCGCAGCACCTTCTCGCCGTCGTGGGGCGGGCGGGTGTAGTCGACCTCGCCGTGCGGTTCCTCGAAGGGCCTGGTGATCACCGCCAGCAGCGCCTCGAAGGGTGCGAAGTCGTCCTCCTCGGCGGCCGCAGCCAGGGCCTGCTCCACCCGGTGATTGCGCGGAATCACCGCGGGGTTGGTGCCACGCAGCCGGCGGGCAATCTCCGACTCGTCGGCGCCCTCCCGGGCGAGGCGCTCCCGCCAGCGCGGCAGCCAGGCCGCCAGCGCCTCGCGGTCGTCGAACAGCGCCGCCAGACGGGCCTCGCCCTCCGGCCCGTCCAGGACATCGGCCAGCCGGCGAAAGGCCAGGGTAAAGTCGGCATGCCCCGCCTGCATGGCGTCCAGCAGACCCTGGGCCAGCGCGCCATCGCCTTCCTCCTGCAGCGCCAGCCCCAGCTTGCCCCCCATCACCGCCTGCCAGCTGGCCTCGTAGCGCTCGGTGAAGCCCTCGATGACCGCCGTCGCCCGGGCGATGGCACGCTCGCTGTCATCGTCGATCAGCGGCAGCAGGGTCTCGGCGAAGCGTGCCAGGTTCCACTGGGCGATGACCGGCTGGTTGAGGTAGGCATAGCGCCCGCGCTCGTCGATGGAGCTGAACACGGTGCGCGGGTCATAGGTGTCCATGAAGGCGCAGGGGCCGTAGTCGATGGTCTCGCCGGAAATCGAGGTGTTGTCGGTGTTCATCACGCCATGGATGAAGCCGGTGCCCATCCAGCGCGCGACCAGATCGGCCTGGCGTCCCACCACGGCCTCGAGCAGCGCCAGGTAGCGCTCCCCCAGCGGCCCCTCGGCCAGCTCTCCAGGCAAGTCTGGATAGTGGCGCGCGATCGCCTCGTCGGCGAGCAGCTGCACGGCCTCGGTGTCACGCCGCGCCGCGAAATACTGGAAGGTGCCCACCCGCAGGTGGCTGGCGGCGACCCGGGTCAGCACTGCCCCGGGCTCGGGGATGCGCCGGAAGACCCGCTCGCCGCTGGTCACCGCGGCCAGCGCCCGGGTGGTGGGAATGCCCAGGGCATGCATGGCCTCGCTGACCAGGTATTCACGCAGCACCGGACCGAGCGGGGCGCGGCCGTCGCCACCCCGGGAAAAGGGAGTGCGCCCCGAGCCCTTGAGCTGGAGGTCGCGCAGGCGTCCACGGCGGTCGACCACCTCGCCCAGCAGCAGCGCCCGGCCATCGCCGAGCTGGGGCACGAAGTTGCCGAACTGGTGGCCGGCGTAGGCCATGGCCAGCGGCTCGGCCCCCTCGGGCACGGCGTTGCCGGCGAACACCTCGGCGGCACGCCCGGCGTCGAAGGCCGCGAGGTCGAAGCCCAGCTCCTCGGCCAGCTCGCGATTGAAGGCCACCAGGCGGGGTTCGGCCACGGGCGTCGGCAGGCAGTCGGCCCGCAGCCGCGCCGGCAGCCGGGCATAGCGAAGGGAAAAGCTCGGGAACATGAGGCCTCCTGGGTTGCGCGCTCGCCTACCCTACAGGGACAGGCGATGACGGCCAACATTCCCGCGGCATCGCCTTGGACCACCACAGCTGGGTCTTCAGCGCCTCCTCGATGCTCCGTTACCCCGGCGCTTGTCGACGCATCAGTCCCGAGCGATACCGCTACCGGCGATAGCCCCGGGCCTCGCCACGGCGAGCCGCGGCTCAAAGCGGCACGAGGTAGAACAGGCAATCGCTGCGGGCAATCTCGACGTTGGTGGTGGCCATGAACAGGCGCATCGGGCTCCGGGGATAGAGCCGCCCCTGGCGCTCGCAGAGCAGCTCAGGGAGACGGTCCCGGCCCTGGGCGTCCCAGGCCCGCAGCCCGGCCAGGCCCCTTTCCCCCAGCCAGCCCAGAAAGGTGTCCGGCAGCGTCAGGCCACGGTTGTGCTCGTCGATGCGAGCCCACAGCGTCACATCCACCCCGGGCTGCGGCTCGCGGGCATAGGCGATGCTCACCCCCGGCTGCAGCTCCACCCGCAGGGGATGCACCAGGATATCGAGGTCGGGGGTCGCCACCAGGTCCGTCAGGTCCGGCCACTCGGCCAGGCGGCGATAGACGCTGCCCGCCACCTCCCGCGCCTCCGGCTGCAGGGCCCCGCCGCACTCCACGGTGAGCATCGGGCAATGGGCGAGCCCCGGCTCGACGAGCGGCAGCTCCATCAGGCTGCCCAGCCGGAAGTCGGTGACGATCAGCCGCTCGCAGAACTGTCCCGCCAGCCGCTCGAGGCGAGGGTCACGCTGCGTGGCGACGGCGAATGAGGGCCCATTGCCCGAGGTGTTGTGCAGGTCGATGACACACTCGGGGTCCCAGACCTGGAGATCCTCGACGACCGCCCGGGCCAGCGCCCCGCTGGCGCCTGCATGGGGGGGCCGGAAGCAGCGGTTGAGGTCGCGCTCGCCGGGCACGCTGCGATGGGTGAAGTGCGGCGGCGTCAGGGCCGCCTCGACATTGGCCACCAGCATCACCAGCCGTGTACGTGGCCGCGGTCGCTCCACCAGCCAGCGGTGCAGCGCCAGGACGCCGGAGGGCTCGTTGCCATGCAGCAGGGTGGTGATCACCCGGCAACGCCGGTCGTCGGCCCCGGACAGCACGATCCAGGTGGCCTCGCCCAGGGCTTCCACCCAGGCCCCCACATCGGCATGGTCGACGGGCGGGTCGCGCAGGACGGGCAGGCATAACGCGGCCATTCACACCTCCCTCGACCAGCTGGCCACCGGCCGGTTGGCCAGCGAGGCCTCGGCATAGCGCGCCAGCATCCGGTGACAGGCATCGAGGCGCTCGAGTCCCTGCCGCTCGAGGCGCTGCATCACCTCGCGCTGCCAGCGAGCCCCGTTGAGGCGCGCGGCCAGGCGATGCTCGATCGTCGACAGGTAGGGCGCGCTGTCGGCCTCCACCACCCCCAGCGCCCGAAGGCCCCGGCTGGCATGGGGCAGCAGGCGCTCGAGCAGGGTCACGATCGCCACCTCCTCGAGCCGGTGATGGCGGCGATGGGGCCACAGCAGCCGCGCCGCCAGGCCGTGCTGGGCGGCCCGATAGAAGTTGTACTCGGCATAGCGGAAGGGCATGGCACTCAGCCAGTCGTCGATATCCTCGCGCAGCCCGGCTACCAGACCCAGCAGCAGGGCGGTGTTGGCCACCATGTCCACGGCGCTGGGACCCGACGGCAGGGCGCGCATCTCCACCCGCAGGTGCCCACCGAAGGCGGGATCGTAGACGGCCCGGTTCCAGGGCCAGACGGTGCCCATGTGCAGGCGCAGCTCCGACAGGGCCGGGGCCTCGGCGCCGGGCTGCCAGCCCTGCAGCGGCCCTGCGCCGTTGACGGGCATGATCGGCTGATGCAGCGCGACCGTCTCGGCGAACAGTTCCCAGGCACTGCGGCGCACCCAGCCCTGGCCGAAGGCCACCCGGGACGGCTGACGCCAGCGCCCGCTGCCGCGCATGCGGCAGTCCACCGCCTGCTTGAACAGGGCGATGCGGGTTTCCTCCCACAGGCAGTGCTGCAGGAACAGCGGCGAGTTGGCGCCCAACGCCAGCACCAGCGGGGTCACCAGCTGGAGAGTGTTGAAGGTATCGGCATAGTCCTCCGGGGCCACGCGCAGATGCAGCTGATAGGAGGTGTTGGCCCCCTCCAGCACCACATGGGAACTGCTGACCCGGACGGTGTCGTCGCCGTGGATCTCGACGCTGAAATCCTCGCCGCGCAGGCGCTTGAGCTCTCGCTCCAGGGCCCGATAGCGCGGCAGGTCGGTCATGGCGTGTTCCCCGAGATCCTCGCCGCGCAGGGTGGGCAGGATGCCGATGGGAATGATGCGTCCCTGGTGGGCCGCGGCGGCCGACTGCAGCCGGGCCAGCACCTGCAGCAGCTGCTGTTCCAGGGCATGCAGGGGCCAGCCCTGGAGCGACAGGGGCGCCAGGTTGTACTCGATATTGAAGCGGTTGAGCTCGAGCTGCAGCTGGGGATCCTGGAGATCGTCCACGAGTGCCTGGTTGATGTTCAGCACCCGACCATCGGCATCGGCGATATAGGTCTCCAGCTCCGCGCCGATCGTCACGGGCCCGACGCCGAATCCCGGCTGGGCCAGCACGTCCCGGAGGATGTCCAGGCTGGCTCTCAGGCGCCTGCCGAACAGCCGGAAATCGGCGGCCGAGAAGGCATCACGCTCGATGATCGACCCCATATTCCGTCCTCCGTACAGCACGGCCGATGACAGTTTCAGTTTAGGCAATGTCCGAAACGTGCCTGCGCTGGTCGACTTATCAGGCCAAGCCTTGGAGACCTCCCGGGTACGCCACCGGGTCAGCCTCGTCGTGCCGCCTCGAGCAGCGGGGCCAACTCGACCACGGCCCGCCGCAGCGCCTCCAGGGCCGGCCGGGCCCGCTCCAGCTCGCCGGCCTTGGCCAATGCCTCGAGGGACTGGGCGGCGTCCCCCGCCGCCTGGCCGCCCACTACCCGGGCCGACCCCTTGAGGGTATGGGCGTGGCGGCGCAGTGCCCTGGCATCGTTGTCGTCGAGCGCCGTCTCCATCGCCTGCAGCAGCTGCGGGCACTCCTCGAGGAAGACGTCGACCATCTCGACCAGCAGCGCCCGGTTGCCGTCGAGATTGTCCAGCGCCGTCTGCCAGTCCAGCCGGAGCGACGCGCCCCGCGGGCTCGGCGCCGCGCTGTCGGCGGGGGCGTCGCCCGGTGGCGCCTCTTCTTCCACGGCCGCATAGAGCTCGGCGGCGCGAAAGGGCTTGGTCACGAAGTCATCCATGCCCGCCGCCAGGCAGCGCTCGCGATCCTCCTTGGTGGCACTCGCCGTCATCGCCACGATCGGCACGTGCCCGCCGCGCTCCCGCTCCAGTTCGCGGATCGCCCGGGCGGCCGCCAGGCCATCCATCACCGGCATGTGGATATCCATCAGCACCACGTCGAAGGCGCGACGCCGCACGGCCTCGAGGGCCTCGCGACCGTTCTCGGCCAGCTCGACCCGGTGGCCATGCTGGTGCAGCAGGTCCGTCGCCACCCGCTGATTGGTGACCCCGTCCTCCACCAGCAGGACGCGCCGTCCCCCTCCCGTCAGACGCATGTCTTTCACGACGCCGGGCCGGCGGCGGACGGCCCCGATCTCCAGCGCCTCGCCGACCGCGTCGAGCAGCGCCGACTGCTTGACCGGCTTGAGCAGCAAGCGGGCGATGCGCAGCTGGCGGCGCTGCACGGCGTCGCCGGTACGTCCCCCGGAGGACAGCATCAGGATCGGCATGCCGGCGTGGGCCGGATGCTCGCGGATGCGCTCGGCCAGCTCCAGCCCGCTCATCCCGGGCATCACCAGGTCGAGCAGCGCCAGCGGGAAGGCCTCGCCGCGGGACTCCAGCCGCTCGAGGGCGGCGAGGGCCGCGGCGCCACTCGCCACCACGGTGGGGCGCATGTGCCAGCTGAGCAGGATCTCCTCGAGGATACGCCGATTGGTGGCATTGTCGTCGACCACCAGTACCTGCCGTCCGTGCAGCGCGGCGGGATGCGAGGGCCTCGCCACATACGGGGCGGGGAGGCCGAGATCGAGGGCGAACATGAAACGACTGCCCTGCCCCTTGGGGCCGCTGTCGACCTCGATCTGCCCGCCCATCATGCCGACCAGCTGGGCGGCAATGGACAGGCCCAGCCCGGTGCCCCCGCTCTGTCGGGTGGTGGAGGTGTCGGCCTGGCTGAAGGCCTCGAAGATCTGGCGGCGCTTGACCTCGGGAATGCCCACCCCGGTGTCGAGGATCTCGAAGGCGAGGCGCAGCCGTGTCTCATCGAGGGATTCGATGCCCAGGTCGACCACGATCTCGCCGGCCTCGGTGAACTTGATGGCATTGCCGACCAGATTGACCACCACCTGGCGCAGGCGCATCGGATCGCCTCGCACCCGGTCGGGCACTTCCGGCGGGATGTGCACCGCCAGCTCCAGGCCCTTCTCGTCGGCCTGCAGGGACAGCGTCTGCAGGGTGTCGCCGAGGGTATCGCGCAGCGCGAAGTCGGTCGCTTCCAGCTCGAGACGGCCCGCCTCGATCTTCGAGAAGTCGAGGATGTTGTTGATCAGCCCCAACAGGGTGTCGGCGGACTTCTGGATGATCGCCACGTACTCGGCCTGCTGCTCGGTAAGCTCGGTGCGCTCCAGCAGCTCGGCGATGCCGATCACGCCGTTCATCGGCGTGCGAATCTCGTGGCTCATGTTGGCCAGGAACTCGCTCTTGGCCAGGCTGGCCTGCTGCGCCTCGTCCCGTGCCCGGCGCAGCTCGCCCTCGGAGGCGCGCAGCTGCTCGGTGGTCGCCTGGAGGGCCGTGGTGCGCTGGGCGACCATCTCCTCCAGCCGCTGGCGGTGGTGCTCCAGCTCGGTGATATCCGAGTAGACCCCGACATGGGCCCCCTCGGCGGTCAGGTGCTCGCTGATCTGTACGCAGACGCCGTCGCTGCGGGTGAACTGGAAGGGCCCGGCAGGATGGCGGTGCCGGGCCAGGCGCTCGCGGATGAAGGCCTCCCCGGAGGAATAGTCCCGCGGGGTGAAGCCGCCGTCGACCACGGCTCGCAGCAGGTCCTCGAAGCGCAGGCCCGGCCGGACCGCATCGCCCAGGGTGACGAAATGCTCCTTGAAGCGGCTATTGAACAGCACCAGTCGGTCCTCGGCATCGAACAGCGCGAAGCCCTCGGCGATCGACTCCAGGGCCTCGGTCAGCTGGGCATGGGCCGCCTCGGCCCGGGCCTGCGCGGCCTCGGTCATCGCCACCTGCTCCTCGAGGCTCTCGCGCTGTTCCTCCAGCTCGGTGATGTCGGTATAGATGGTCGCCATGCCTCCGTCCCGAGTGCGCCGCTCGCTGACTCGCTGACGCAGCCGGTCATGGCGTTTGATGCGGATCGGCGGCCCGGGGTTGCGGTGCAGGGCGAGCCGCCAGGCGACCCACTCCTCGACGTTCTTGTCGCCGGTATCGACGATGCCGTGCTCGGCCGCGGCGCGGATCAGCTCCTCGTAGCGCATGCCCGGCTCGACCATGTCGGGGGAGCCCGAGAAGACATCGCGGAACTTGCGGTTGAAGATCACCAGGCGATCGTCGGCATCGTAGAGGGTGAAGCCGTCGGAGATCGCCTCGAGGGCCTCGCTGAGCTGGTGGTGGGCGGCTTCCGCCCGGGCTCGCTCGGCCTGGGTCGCCGCCACCTGGGCGGACAGCGCCTGGCGGCTCTGGCGCTGGTCGGTGATATCGCTCATGAAGCCTTCCAGTGCCAGGAGCTCGCCGGCAGCATCGAAGACACCGCAGCCCTGCTCCCAGACCCATTTCTCGCTGCCGTCCCGCGTCTGGATACGATACTCGACCTGGAAGGGACGCCGCTCGGCCAGGGCGGCCTGGACCGCCGCCCACAGGCCTTCGCGCTCCTCGGGGTGGATGAGGTCGGAATAGCTCGGCTGGCCATGGATCAGCGCCTCGGGGGCATAGCCGGTCAGCGCGCGGCAGCCCTCGCTGACGAACTCCATGCTCCAGTCGCGATCGTTCAGACCGCGATAGGCCATGCCGGGCAGGTTGGCCATCAGGGTCGCCAGCCGGCGCTCGCTCTCGCGCAGGGCCTGAGCGGCCCGCTCACGCTCGATCACCCGGCCCAGCTGGGTGCCGGTCTGCGCCATCACCTCCATCAGGGCCTCATCCGGCGCCATGATGCGGTCGGCAAAGAATTCCAGCACGGCGACCACCTCGTCGCCCACCAGTACCGGGAAGGCAGCCCCGGCCCGCACCTCGATATCCCGGGCCTGCCGCGCGCGCTGGAACTCGGGATCCTGGGTGACATCGCGGATCCACACCGGCGCAGCACGGCTCTGGACGCGTTCGACCAGCCCCCAGCTGGACCCCCAGCGAGCCGCCTCGGTGACACCCCGGAAGGCCGCGAAGGCCTGATCGTCATCGGGATACCAGAGCCGCGTCGAGACCAGCTCCCCGGTGGCCGGATCGGCCAGCCACCAGGCATGGCCGACCTTCCAGCCAGTGTGCCGGCAGACCTCCCGGAGGGCCTGGCGCAACGCGTCATCGACCTGCATTGCCTCGTTGGCCGCCCGGGTGATGGCCTGGATCAGGCTCAGGAAGGCCGCCGGGTCATTGAGACCATGCCGGTCGCCGTCTCCGGCATTTTCGCTCATCGTGTCCCCACCCGAACGTTCACGGGAAGACGCCGCGCAGCAGCTTGGCCTCGGTGACCCGCGTAATGGCCTCGATCAGGGCCGCCGTGCGCATGTCGAGATGGCTCTCCTCGGCCCGTCTTCGGGTACGCTCGAAGGCGTCCAGCAGGATCGCCTTCTGCCGGCGGTTGATCTCTTCAAGGGGCCACATCAGGTTCTGCAAGCCCTGCACCCACTCGAAGTAGGACACCGTCACCCCGCCGGCATTGCCGAGGATGTCCGGCAGCACGAAGACCTCGTTGTCGGCGAGGATGTCATCGGCCTCGAGGGTGGTGGGCCCGTTGGCACCCTCGGCCAGCAGCCGGCAACCCAGGCGGGCGGCATTCTCGACCGTCACCTGGTTCTGCAGGGCCGCCAGCACCAGCACATCGCAGGGCAGCTCGAGCAGTTCGGCGTTGCTGATCGCTTCCGCATCCGGGAAACCCGCCAGCACCCGGCGCTCGGCCACGTGGGCCAGCAGCGACTCCACCGAGAGGCCATCCGGGGCGTGGAGGCTGGTGCTGGCGTCGCCCACGCCGATGATGCGCACGCCGAGATCGGCGAGGCAGATGGCCGCATGGCTGCCGACGTTGCCGAAGCCCTGCACCACCGCCGTGGCCCCGGCAAGCTCGATGCCCAGGTGCGCCGCCGAGGCCTCGATCAGGTACACCAGGCCGCGACCTGTGGCTTCCTTGCGCCCCAGGGAGCCGCCCAGCACCACCGGCTTGCCGGTGACCACCGCGGGCACCGCGTGGCCGACCTGCTGGCTGTAGGTATCCATCAGCCAGGCCATCACCCGTTCGTCGGTGCCCATGTCCGGGGCCGGGATGTCCTTATCGGGGCCAATGATCTCGATGATCTCGGCGGTATAGCGCCGCGTCAGGCGCTGCAGTTCGCGATCGCTGAGGGTGGTGGGGTCGACCCCCACCCCGCCCTTGGCGCCACCGAAGGGCAGCTTCATCAGCGCGCACTTCCAGGTCATCCACATCGCCAGGGCAGCGACCTCGCCGAGGTCCACGTCCTCGTGATAGCGGATCCCGCCCTTGGTCGGGCCCATGGTCAGCAAGTGCTGCACCCGGTAGCCGAAGACGGTCTCCACCTGGGAGCGATCGTCACGGAAGAAGGGAAAGCTGACCACCTGGGTGCGCTGGGGGAACAGCAGGCGCTGGCGAATGTTGTCGTCCAGGCCCATGTACTGGGCGGCCTTGAGGAACTGCTGCTGGGCCAGCCGGAACATCGGCGAGTCCCACTCACCGCCCCGTCGCCGGGCCCGGGACAGGGTATAGCGAATCGCCCGCCCCAGAGCCACGCCCTTGAGGTGCGTCTTGACCAGGTAGTCATAGGCGCCGGACTCCACCGCCCGGGCGGCCAGCTTGACGTCGTCGAGGCTGGTCAGCACCACCACCGGCACCTGGGGCGCCACCAGACGCACGCGGAACAGCGTCTCCAGCTCCTCGCTGTCGGGCAGCACCAGGTCGAGCAGCACCAGGTCCACGCCACCCTTGACCAGTCGCGTGAGCCCATCGGCCAGGTTGTCCACGGCCTCGACATCGCAGTCGAGCTGGGTATCGGCGGCGAGCAGCCGCTGGATCAGCTTGCTGTGAAGTGGATTGTCCTCGACCAGCAAGAGGTGAAGGGAGGAGTCCTGCATGGCGGTCTGCCCTCGCCGCCGGCGCCGCGGGTGCCCGGGATGGCAACCTCCGGCCGGCCATACTTCTCAGCGTAGGCCAAGCGCCCCGTCCGGGACATAGCGGCCCCTCGCCGCCACAGGCGACTCACGGCGCCAGGGACGCCCCCTGCCGCTCGAGGGCCCTGACGCTGGACACGAAATCGCTGAAGCGCTCGCCCTGGATCAGCACATGCTCCCGCAGGATATCTTCGGCCTGCTCGGCCTCCCCCGCCTCGATGGCGGCAAGAATCCGCCGATGCTCGTCCAGCGAGGTGCCCATGCGGTGGCGCACCTGCAGCTGCATGCGACGATAGGGCTTGAGCCGCTGCTTCAGCTGGCGGGCTTCCTCGGCCAGGAAGCCGTTGTGGCTCGCCGCGTAGATGGCGTGATGAAACCCCTCGTTCTCGTAGTAGTACTCGTCCGGGTCGCCGTCCCGGGCAGCGGCCTCGCAGCGCTCCAGGGCCTCGCGCAACTCGACGAGCTCGCCCGCCGTGATCCGCCGGGCCGCCAGGCGGCCGCACATGCCCTCCAGCTCCGCCATGACCTCGAACATCTCGATCAGCTGGTCGATGCCGATCTTCGCCACGAAGGTGCCCTTCTTGGGCGACACCGTGACCAGGCCGCTGGCCACCAGCTGCTGGATCGCCTCGCGCACCGGGGTGCGCGAGACCTGATAGTCGCGCCCCAGGGCCTCGGGATCGAGCCGCTCGCCGGGCAGGCGCCGCCCGTTGATGATGTCATCCTCCAGCGAGTCCTTGAGTCGCTGGGCGTTCGATCGTTTCGCGCCGTTCACAGGCCACCTCCCTTGCAATGGAACGCCGATTCGCCGCGGTCATTGCCACTATGGTCTAGTCCCGCCGCGTTTGACACTAGTATACGTCAAGCCTATAAGAAGTATACATCAGCTTGGCTGATATATATCACACAACAACAATCGTCCAGGAGACGCCATGAAAACCCCGATCGCATCCGCCGTTGCCACCCTATCGCTGGCCCTCGCCTTCAGCAGTGCCGCCTCGGCGGAAACCGTGCTGCGTGCCTCCCACCAGTTCCCTGGCGGCCAGGGCGACGTGCGTGACGAGATGGTACAGCTGATCGCCGACGAGGTCGCCGCGGCGGACGTCGGCCTGAAGATCCAGGTCCACCCCGGCCAGTCGCTGTTCAAGGCCAAGGAGCAGTGGCCGGCGCTGGTACGCGGCCGCCTCGACATGACCTCACTGCCCCTCGACTACGCCAGCGGCCGTCACCCGGAGTTCTCGGCCACCCTGATGCCCGGCCTGGTGCGCAGCCACGAACGCGCCCAGCGGCTCAACGACTCCGAGTTCATGGACATGATCAAGCAGGTGATCAACGACGCTGGCGCTCGGGTGCTGTCCGACGCCTGGCTGGCGGGGGGCTTCGCCTCGAACATGCGCTGCATCACCGCCCCGGACACCGTCGAGGGACAGACCATGCGCGCCGCCGGTCCGGCCTTTGACGAGATGCTGGCCACCGCTGGCGCGTCGATCGCCTCGATGCCGTCCTCCGAGATCTACACCGCCATGCAGACCGGCGTGCTCGACGGCGCCAATACCTCCTCCGGCTCGTTCGTCTCCTACCGCATCTACGAGCAGGTCGACTGCCTGACCGCCCCGGGCGAGAACGCCCTGTGGTTCATGTACGAGCCGATCCTGATCTCCGAGCAGAGCTGGGACAGGCTCAACGAGCAGCAGCAGCAGGCCCTCACCGAGGCGGGCCAGAAGGCCGAGGAGTACTTCGCCGGCGAGGCCGCGGCCCTCGACCAGAAGCTGGTGGACGTCTACGAGGAGAATGGCGTCGAGGTGGTGACCATGAGCGAGGAGAACTACAACGCCTGGCTGGAGATCGCCAAGCAGAGTTCCTACAAGACCTTCGCCGAGAACGTCCCCAACGGACAGGCCCTGATCGACGCCGCCCTGGCCGTCGAGTAAGCCCGTGCGCCCGTCCCCGGCTGCCTCGCCCGAGGCAGCCCTCCACTCACCGACGCCGGGGTGTTCCATGGATCACAGTTCAAGTCGCGCGGTTGCGCCCAGCCGTGGCGTGATCGGCGCCTATATCCGTGTGCTCGACCGCCTGTCGGTCGCGGTCGCCGTCCTCGCCGGCGCCCTGTTGCTGGCGGGCGTGCTGGCGGTCTGCCACATGATCTTCATGCGCTACGTGCTGGGGGAAAGCACCATCTGGCAGACCGAGTTCGCCGTCTTCTCCGTCACCGGCGCCATGCTGTTCGGTGCCCCCTATGTGCTGATGACCGGCGGCCATGTCGCGGTCACGGTCCTTCCCGATGCCATTGGCGGCTGGCCCCGCAAGGCCATGCAGCTGGTCGCGTCGCTGGTCGGGCTGGGCTTCTGCGCCGCCCTGACCTATGGCGGCTGGCACTACCTCCTCGAGGCCTACCACGGTGGCTGGACCACCGGCACGGTGTGGAACCCCCCGCTGTGGCCGGCCCTGCTGCCCCTGGCCCTCGGCATCACCCTGCTCACGCTGCAGTACCTGGCGGAAATCCTACGCGGAGAGTCCTGATTATGGATCCAGTCACCAGCGGTATCCTGGTCATCCTCGCCCTGTTCGTGTTGATGGCGATCGGCACGCCCATCGCCTTCGCCCTGGGCGGTGTCGCGCTCGGCGCCCTGGTGCTCGACCGCGGCATGAGCGAGTTGACCTACTTCGGCGAGACCTTCTTCAGCAGCATCGCCTCCTTCGGCTTCGTGGCGATCCCGATGTTCATCCTGATGGGCGCCGCCGTGGCCTCCTCGCCCACCGGGCGCGACCTTTATCGCTCCCTCGACCTGTGGCTGGGCAGGATGCCCGGCGGCCTGGCGATCTCCAACATCGGCGCCTGCTCCATCTTCGCCGCCCTGTCAGGCTCCTCGCCGGCCACCAGTGCGGCGATCGGCAAGCTGGGCATTCCCGAGATGCGCAAGCGCGGCTATCCCGACGGCGTCGCCGCCGGCTGCATTGCCGCCGGTGGCACCCTGGGCATCCTGATCCCGCCCTCGGTGACCATGATCGTCTACGGCATCTCCACCGAGACCTCCATCGGCCGTCTGTTCATCGCCGGCGCCCTGCCCGGCCTGATGCTCGCCGGCCTGTTCATGGCCTGGACGCTGCTCGCCTGCAAGCTGGCCGGCGGCTATGGCACCCCGAGTCCGCTGGCGGCTGCGGCCCACCAGGTCAAGCAGAACGTCGAGGGCAACCTCAAGGCGCTGGTGCGGGTGGTGCCCTTCCTGGTGGTGGTCAGCGGGATCCTGTTCGCCCTCTACGGCGGCGTCGCCACCCCCTC
Source organism: Halomonas nitroreducens (assembly GCF_003966155.1). GTDB lineage: Bacteria > Pseudomonadota > Gammaproteobacteria > Pseudomonadales > Halomonadaceae > Halomonas > Halomonas nitroreducens. The sequence continues at coordinate 70,027 of NZ_RXNS01000001.1, read as the reverse complement.
GGAGGCGGCCGGGGCCGGCGCCTTCCTGTGCCTGGCGCTGGCGATCCTGGTCTACCGCATGTGGCAGGTGAAACCGCTCACGCTGATCATGCGCGACGCCCTGCGCGAGAGCGTGATGATCATGCTGATCATCGCCGCGGCCGAGATCTTCGCCTTCGCCCTGTCATCGCTGTTCATCACCCAGACGGTGGCCGGGGCAATCGCCGACCTCGAGGTCAACCGCTGGGTGCTGATGGGGATCATCAACCTCTTCCTGCTGGTGGCCGGCTTCTTCCTGCCCCCGGTGGCAGTGATCGTGATGACGGCGCCGATTCTGCTGCCGATCATCCTGGCGGCCAACTTCGACCCCTACTGGTTCGCGGTGGTGCTGACCATCAATCTGGAGATCGGTCTGATCACGCCGCCGGTGGGCCTCAACCTCTTCATCATCAAGGGCATCGCCCCGGACATCGAGCTGCGCGACATCCTGATGGGGAGCCTCCCCTATGCGCTTTGCATGGTGCTGGGCATCGTCCTGCTGTGCTTCTTCCCGGGCATCGCCACCTGGCTGCCCGACCTGATCATGAGCCACTCGTAAGAGGCGATCCGCCATGAACATGAGCTTCCTCCAGGAAATGTTCAGCACCATCACCCAGCGCGATGCCTTGCGTCGGCGGCGTAGCGACGAGCGTCTGCCGGCTACCCATGGTCGTCTGGTCGAGTCCTGCAGGGCACTGCTGGAGAGCGACGGCGAGGCGTCGAGCATCACCCTCGCCGGCCGTTGCTTGGAGCTCTACTCAAGGCTCGACGACCAGGAGAAGCAGCGCTTCTTCGAGCGCCTCACCGAGGACTTCTCCGCGGACCCCGAACACATCGACCAGGCCTATGCCCGCTACCGGGACTCGCGGGACAACCTCGCCCTGCAGGCACTGTTCGATGCCTGCGAGCCGAGTCGCCAGGAAGTGCTGCGTCGGCTCAATCTGACCAGCGGCGGCACCCATGAACTGGTGCGCATGCGCGAGGACCTGCTGCCGCTGCTGCCCGAGCATCCCGAGCTGGGAGCGCTGAACGCCGACTTCGCGCACCTGTTTGCCTCCTGGTTCAACCGCGGCTTCCTGGTGCTCAAGCGCATCGACTGGAACACCCCGGCCGCCATCCTCGAGCGCATCATCCACTACGAGGCGGTCCACGAGATCCAGGACTGGAACGACCTGCGGCGCCGCCTGGACGCCCGCGACCGGCGCTGCTTCGCGTTCTTCCATCCGGCGATCGGCGACGAGCCGCTGATCTTCGTCGAGGTCGCCCTTAACAAGGGCCTGCCCGACCAGATCCAGGCGATCCTTCACGGCCAGGACAACGACGTCGAGGCCTCGGATGCCGCCGATACCGCGGCCTTCTTCGGCATCAGCAACTGCCAGACCGGGCTGCGCGGCATCTCCTTCGGCAACTTCCTGATCAAGCAGGTCGTCCAGGAACTCAAGCAGGAGCTGCCCGGACTGCGCCACTTCGTCACCCTGTCGCCGGTGCCCGGCTTCCGCCAGTGGCTCGAGACCATCTGCCGAGGCGAGGACGCCCCGCTTGTCGGCGACGCCCGCCAGGCCCTCGAGGCGCTGGAGACCGATGACTGGCACCGGGACTCGGCACGGGCCGCCACCCTCGAGGAGGTCGTCAAGCCGCTGGCCGCCCACTACCTGCTGCGCGAGAAGAACCACCGCGGCCTGCCGCTCAACCCGGTGGCACGCTTCCACCTCGGCAACGGCGCGGAGCTGCATCGCATCAACTGGCTGGGCGACGTGTCCGCGAAGGGCCTGCGCCAGGCCGCCGGCCTGATGGTCAACTACCTCTACGTGCTCGACGACATCGAGCGCAATCACGAGCAATACAGCACCGACGGCACCATCGCCCACTCCTCGGGCATCCGCGACCTCGACCGGCGCGCCCGCAAACTGCTCAAGGGAGAGACTGCAAAATGACCCACAACCTCTTCGACACCCTGGCCCACCGCATGCAGGACCGAGGCGATGCCGAGTTCATCATCACCCGCGAGGGGCGCGGCTATACCTATGCCCAGGCCCTCGCGGCGACCACCCGCCTGGCGGGCGCCCTGACCGCGCTGGGCGTGGCCCCCGGCGATCGCGTCGCCGCGCAGGTCGACAAGAGCCCCGAGACCGTGCTGCTGTACCTGGCCTGCCTGCGCATCGGTGGCGTCTACCTGCCGCTCAACACCGGCTATACGGGCGAGGAGATCCGCTACTTCCTGGGCGATGCCGAGCCCGCGCTGTTCGTGTGCCGTCCCCAGGACCTCGACACCGCCCGCCGGATCGCCGCGGAATGCGGCTGCCCGGCGGTCGAGAGCCTCGGCACCGGAGGCGACGGCAGCCTGATGGCGCGGGTCGAGACGGCCACGCCGCGCGACGACATCGTGCCCCGCGGCGAGCGCGACCTGGCGGCGATCCTCTATACCTCGGGCACCACGGGGCGCTCCAAGGGGGCCATGCTGACCCATGACAACCTGCGCTCCAACGCCGAGGCGCTGGTGGAGAGCTGGCACTTCAGCGAAGCCGACCGGCTGATCCATGCCCTGCCGATCTTCCATACCCATGGCCTGTTCGTGGCCTGCAACGTGGTGATGATGGCCGGCGCCAGCATGCTGTTCCTGCCACGCTTCGATGCCGACGTGATCTTCGAGGAGCTGCCGCGTGCCACCGCCATGATGGGGGTGCCGACCTTCTATACGCGCCTGCTGCAGGACGCGCGGCTGACCAGGGAGCTGACCGCCAACATGCGCCTGTTCGTCTCCGGCTCGGCGCCGCTGACCGCCGAGACCCACCAGGCCTTCGAGCAGCGCACCGGCCACGCCATCCTCGAGCGCTACGGCATGACCGAGACCAACATGAACCTCTCCAACCCCTACCACGGACGGCGCATCGCCGGCACCGTGGGCCGCCCGCTGCCCGGCGTCGAGATCCGCATCACCGACCTCGAGACCGGCGAGCCCGTTGCCGACGGCGAGATCGGCATGCTCCAGGTGCGCGGGCCCAATGTCTTCATCGGCTACTGGCGGATGCCCGAGAAGACCCGGGAAGAACTGCTCGAGGACGGCTTCTTCATCACCGGCGACCTGGCCCGGGTGGAGGAGAACGGCTACGTGCAGATCGTCGGCCGCGACAAGGACCTGGTGATCTCCGGCGGCTACAACGTCTACCCCAAGGAGATCGAGCAGGTCATCGACGAGCTCGACGAGGTGGACGAGTCCGCCGTGATCGGCGTGCCGCATCCCGACTTCGGCGAGGGGGTGACCGCCGTGGTGGTGCCGCGCCTCGGCGCCCAGATCGACGAGACCCGGGTCATCGCCTCGCTGGCGGGCCGGCTGGCCAAGTACAAGCAGCCCAAGCGGGTGTTCTTCGTCGACGAACTGCCGCGCAACACCATGGGCAAGGTACAGAAGAACCAGCTGCGACAGCAGTTCCGGGATACCTACGCCGCATCCTGATCACGCCGACCACGAGGAACCGCCATGCCTGCCACGGCCTATCGCATCGGCCAGATCGTGCCGAGCTCCAACACCACCATGGAGACCGAGATTCCGGCGCTGCTGCGCGCCCGGGAAGCGGTGGCGCCGGAGCGCTTCACCTTCCATTCCAGCCGCATGCGCATGAAGCAGGTGACCCGCGAGGAACTCGCGGCCATGGACGATGAGTCCGAGCGCTGCGCCCGAGAGCTCTCCGACGCCGCGGTCGACGTGATGGGCTATGCCTGCCTGGTGGCGATCATGAGCCGTGGCCGGGGTTATCACCGACACTCCCAGCGGCGCCTGCACGAGGTCTCCATCGCCAACGGCCAGCCGACCCCGGTGGTCAGCAGCGCCGGCGCCCTCACCGAGGGCCTGGCGACGCTGGGCGCCCGGCGCGTCGCCATCATCACGCCCTACATGCCGGCGCTGACCCGGATGGTGGTGGACTACATCGAGGCCGAGGGCATCCGGGTGGTCGACAGCATCGCCCTGGCGATCCCCGACAACCTGGAGGTCGGTCGCCGCGACCCCATGGCCCTGGTCGACATCGTGGACCGCCTGGACCTTCGCGAGGCCGACGCCGTGGTGCTGTCGGCCTGCGTGCAGATGCCCTCGCTGGCGGCGATCCAGACGGTGGAGGACAGCCTGGGACTGCCGGTGGTCTCCGCCGCCACCTGTACCGTCTTCCAGATGCTCAGGGCCCTCGACCTGACGTCCCGGGTGCCGGGAGCCGGCCGGCTGCTGAGCGGCGACTACCGCTAGCCGGTCGTCACCTCTTCCTCGACCGTCGCCTCGGCCTCCACGAAGGTGCCATAGTCCTGGCCGACGCAGTCGGCATAGCTCAGCGCCAGGGTCGCCACCATGGCGACGAAGTGATCCTGCCGCCCCTCGATCCGCGCGCAGACGCTGCGCGCGAAGCGCGCCGGGTCGTCCGGGTGCAACGCCCGGGCGCCGCGCAGGTGCTCGCGAGCAAGGATCCGGCCCCACTGCCGGACCAGCTTGCGGTAGGGCTTGGCGCCGTCGAGCTTGTGGGTCGGGAAGTCGTCCTTGAAGGGCGAGCGCTCGCGCACCGAGAACACCGTCTCGCCCAGGTGCAGCCAGCCCAGGTAGAGGTCCGGGTGCTCGGCGATGGCACTGAAGGCCGCGGCGTGGCGCGCGCCCTCGTGGGGGAAGGCGCGGCGCCAGGCGCGCTTCTCGGCGGCGTTCATCAGCCGCCAGCCCTCCGGCGGCGTCTGCTGCTTGACGTCGAGGATGACGTCGTCGTGCTCGTGGTCCCGGCCGCCCTCGATCAGCACATAGAAGCGCTCGAGCCCCAGCGACCCGGTCCCGGCGTCGAGCCGCCGCGCCAGGTCCTTGACCCGGAAGTGGTGCTCCTCGGCCTCGGCGCGTGCGCCGCGCAGGGTCTGGCGATACTCGCCCTCGATGGCCTTGCGCAGCTGGCTGGCCTGGTGGGCCGGCAGCCGGGCCAGCTTGTCCGGGCGGTCCTCGACAGCGAAGCACCTGCCGTCCTCGCCGAGCGTGGTCCACTTGTCGAGCATCTTCGCCCGGCTGCGCTTGGCGGCCACCTTCTCCAGGAAGGGCGCGAGTGGCCCCTTGGCGGTCTCCAGGGTGACGGCCAGGGGCGCCTCGCCGCGGACATGCCCGGCGAGCTCGTCGACATAGGCCTCCACCAGGGCGGCCAGGGCCTTGCGGGTGCCCTTGCCGGAGAGCTCGGCATTCTCCCGAGCATCGAGCACCAGGCTGATGGCCAGGCGCCAGAGGTCGTACTGGTAGTCGCCGATCAGGGCATCGTCGAAGTCGTCCATGCCGTAGCGCACGGCATCGTCGTGGTGGCCGTAGGCGCCAAAGTTGTAGGCGTGGGCGTCGCCCTGCAGCCAGGTCTGGGTCTCCGGCAGCCCCCCGTAGAGGGCGAAGCGCCAGTCGTGCCAGACGTCGGCCCAGTAGAGATGGTTGGTGCCACGAAAGAAGCGGTACGGCGACTCGGCCAGCTTGGCGTACTTGGCAGCGCGATCCTCGGCGGAGAGGCCGGCATTGGCGGCGGTGATGGCGTCGAGGACCTGGCGGGGACGGTTGTGACGGGTGAGCGGTTGCGACATGCCGGGACTCCGTTCGATGGCAGGACGGATTCGTCTGACAGTCAAACAGCCGCCCCCGCCGGAGGCAAGCGGCGAGGCTCGACGCCCCTTCGTCACCTTTCCGGGAACTAGCGGCAGTTCACCCCATAATCGGCACCGATTGGACATTTTCCCATCTTGCCAGCTGGTGTGAGTGCCAGCCGATCCGCTCATGCCTCCCGGTCGGGCCCAAGCTTGTCGAGGATGTCGAAGTGATCGCAGCCCGGCAGGTCGTGCAGCCGGGCCGTGCCGCCGGCGGCCAGAACCGCGGCCTGGAAGTCGCGAGCCTGGCGCCGGAAGGCGGGAGTATCGTGCTCGGCGATCAGCAGCTCCAGGGGCGGCAGGACCTCGAGGTCGTCATACAGCGGGCTGAGCGAACGAGCCCGGACCGGGTCGAGCCCCAGGGGCGCGTTCACGTAGGTGTCGACCAGGGGCGTGAGGTCGTAGACCCCGCTGACCAGCTGCAGCGCGTCGATCGTCAGCCCCGTCGGCAGGGCCGCCTCGGCGGCCGCCACCCGACAGGCCAGCTGGGCGCCGGCGCTGTGGCCACCGAGCACCAGCCTGTCGACGCCCCCCAGCCCCGTCACCCGGGCAGTGACCGCCCGCACCCCCTGGCGGCATTGCGCCGCCATGGTCTCGATCGAGACCCGCGGCGCCAGGCCATAGCCCAGCGAGGCGAAGGCCATGCCCCGGGGCAGATAGCGCGCGGCCAGGAAGTTGGTGGCGGCATGATCCAGCTCCTGCCAGTAACCGCCATGGATGAACACCATCAGCGGCCAGGGCCCCGGCCCGGCCGGCAGGAAGAGGTCGGTGCAGGCCGCGGGATCGTCGACATAGCGCAGTCGCGCCGGCCGATGGGCTTCGACCAGGGCGGCCCCCTCTTCCGCCTGTCGGGCCAGGGTGGCGGCAAAGTCGCGGGCGTAGCGGCTCGGTGAATAGTCACGCTCCAGGGCGTTGCGAGTCATCGTATCGGCTCCCGGGTGTCTCAGGTCACGGCGGCGCGGACGCTGAACCGCGGGTCCCGGTACTCGCCAGCCTCGAGCACCTCGCGGAAATGGCGGGCGGCGTGCCAGACGTCTTCATGGCTCAGGTAGAGCGGCGTGAAGCCGAAGCGCAGCAGGCCCGGCTCGCGGTAGTCGCCGATCACCCCACGGGCGATCAATGCCTGGACGATGGCATAGCCGTGGGCCGCATCGATCAGCGACACCTGGCTGCCGCGTTCCTCCAGCGCCGGGGTGATGTCCTCGATGCCATGAGTCGCCAGCACGTCGGCCAGGCAGTCGCGGAACAGCTCGGTCAGCGCCAGGCTCTTCGCCCTCAGGGTCGGCATGTCGACCTCGGCCCAGAGGTCCAGCGAGGCCTCCAGGGCACTGTAGGCCAGCGCCGAGTGGGTACCGGTGCGAAAGCGGGTGATGTCCGCCGCCGGCGCATAGTCGGCGTCGAAGGCGAAGGGCGCGGCGTGGCCGTGCCAGCCGGAGAGCGGCTGCCACCCCTCCTCCTGGCAGTCGCGGCGGACATACAGGAAGCCCGGCGCCCCCGGGCCGCCGTTGAGGTACTTGTAGGTACAGCCCACCGCGTAGCGCGCCCCGCTATCATTGAGCGCCACCGGCAGGGCCCCGGCCGAATGGGCCAGGTCCCAGATGACTTCGGCGCCATGAGCGTGGACCAGGCGGGTGGTGGCCGCCATGTCGCGGCGACGCCCGGTGCGATAGTTGACCTCGCTGAGCACCACCACGGCCACGCCGTCCAGGTGCGCGGCCAGGTCATCGCCTTCGGGCAGGACACGGTGCGTGTAGCCACCGAAGCGGCAGAAGCCCTGGGCGATATAGCCGTCGGTGGGGAAGTTGCCGCCCTCGCTGAGCACCGCGCGGCGCCCGTCGCTCCGCCGGCCGACGAGGTAGCCGAGCAGCTTGAAGAGGTTGAGGGTAATGTTGTCGGTGACCACCACCTCGCCCTCGCCGGCGCCGAGCAGCGGGGCGAGGCGGTTTCCGAGGCGCTCCGGGGCATCGAACCAGCCCTGGTTCCAGCCCTTGATCAGCTCGTCGCGCCACTGGTCCATGGTCGCCGCCACGGCGTCACGGGCGGCCCGGGGCTGGGCGCCCAGGGAATTGCCGTCGAGGTAGAGCACGCCCTCGGGCAGGGCGAAGTGCTGCTTGAAGTCGGCCAGGGGGTCCTGGCGGTCGAGGTCGCGAGCGTGGTCGAGGGTCACCCTCATGTCGAATCTCCGTGACGTGCCGCTATTCATGAGAAGGAGTACCGGCATTCTAGGCGGAGACGGGTGGGGAAGGGTTGCGTTCTGCACTGCCCTGGCGCAGCGTTATGCAACATCCTTGCAACAGACACTGCCAAAAAGAAAAATGCTTGCACTCGACCGTTTCGACATGAAGATCCTGCATGCCCTGCAGCGGGATGCCCGCCTCACGCTCGGCGCCCTCTCCGAGGCGGTGGCCCTCTCTGCCAGCCAGTGCTCGCGCCGGATCGCGCGGCTCGAGCAGGAGGGGGTGATCGAGGGCTATGCGCTGCGCCTGAACCCGGCGGCCCTTGGGCTGACGGTGACGGCCTTCATCTTCATCTCGGTGGACAAGCAGCGCATGCATGCGCCCCGCGAGGCCGTGGCGGCCCTGCTGGCGCGGGAGGAGGTCATCGAGTGCCATACCGTGACCGGCAGCCACGACTTCCTCCTCAAGGTGATGGTGGAAAGCCTGGGGGCGCTGTCGACCTTCCTCGCCGAGGCCGTGAGCCCGATGGAGGGCCTCCACGACATTGCCTCCCAGGTCGCCATGGAGTCACTCAAGACCAACGGGCCGCTGAAGGTCGAGGCCGGATAGCGCCCACGCCGGTGGGCTGGAGGCGGGCGTGTCCACCCCGCCTCAGATGCCCGGCAGCGGGTCATCCTGGTGGCCGCACAGGGGCAGGTCCGGACGCTGCACCGGTGCCGCCAGCTGACGGCGCAGGTCCTGCAGGGCGGAGCGCAGGCCTTCCTCGAGTACCGGATGGTAGTAGGGCAGCAACAGGGCATCGACGACGTTGACCCGCCGCTGGATCAGCCAGGCCAGCTGATGCGCCAGGTGCTCGGCCCCGGCGACGCACATCTCGCCGCCCAGCAGCTGTCCCTCGCGGTCGGCATAGAGATGCAGCGGACCGCCGTGAACGTCCATGATGATGGCCCGGCCCAGCTTGCCGAAGTCGCTGCTGCCGACCAGGGCATCGGCGGGCAGCTCATCGAAGGCCAGCCCGACCCGGGCGATTTGCGGCTCGGTGAAGACGATGGCCAAGGGAGTGCGTCGCGTCAGGCACTCGGCATCGGGGTTCAGGGCATGATAGGCAGCCAGGCGGCCCTCGTCGGCTGCCTCGTGCATCAGCGGAATCACTCCGTTCACATCACCGGCGAAGTACACCGGCGCCGGGCCGGCGCGCAGACGGCGGGGATCCAGCTCGGGCAGACCATTCCGCCCCAGCGCCAGCCCCAGAGCCTCGAGGTTGAGGGATGCCACGCGGGGCTTGCGCCCCATGGCAGCGAGCACGGCATCCACCTGGATACGCTCCTCGCCGAAGCGCACCAGCACGCCATCGCCGCTCGGCTCGGGCTCGACGGCATGTCCGGTGTGAAGATGCAGGGAGCGCCCCAGCGCCTCCCGGGCGGCCGCATTGACCTGAGGGTCCGCCAGGCCGGCCAGCTGGTCGTCGAGCCCGAACGCGTGCACCTCCACGCCCAGCATCGCCAGCGCCTGGCCGAGTTCCGCGCCGATGGCGCCGAGCCCCACCACGGCGAGTCGCCGCGGCAGCCGCTCGAGGTCGAAGAGGCTGTCGCTGGTCAGCAGGCGGCCCTCGAGCGCCCGCCAGGCGCCGGGCACCACGGGCTCGCTGCCGGTGGCCACGATGATGGCATCGGCACGGAGTCGCTCGCCGTCGAGATCCAGGGTGTCGGGACCGACGAAACGCGCCCGGGCCTGGAGATAGCGCTCGCCGAGCTTCTCCACGGCCGCGGTCGGTCCGGCGGCGAAGCGATCGCGCAGCCGGCGCACCTCGGCCAGGATGGCACCATCGTCGACCTCGCCGAGGGGGCCGGTGACGAAGCCGTCTCGCACCAGGCGACGGCCACTGGCCACGTCCCTGGCCAGCTTCAGCAGGGCCTTGGAAGGCATGCAGCCGACCCGGGCACAGGTGGTCCCCAAAGGACCGGGATCGACCAGCAGGATGTCGTCGGTGACCTCGGACGCCTGCTTGTAGGCACTGAGGCCCGCCGTGCCGGCCCCGAGGACCACGACGCGAACATGGCGTGTCATCCGGTTCTCCTTGACTGTTCAACGGCTTCGCAAGTTGCCGGGCGGTATGAGCCGCCGGCGGCCCCCGACCAGCGTCAGGGCCATCCCCGACCGGCAGCGCAGGACGAGGCACGTCGCCGCCGTCATGCACGGCACAGCGGCCACCTCGTCCACTCGTGCGTCGCAAACCGCGACGGCATCCATGAACAGCGTAGTGCGTTCTAGCGAGTCGCCACCTTGATGGCGGTCAACAGGTAGGCTCCCCAAGGGCGGAGAGAGACCAAGCCGGCCACCGGGCATCGATGGCGAGCCGCCAGGCCGTGACCCATACTCCAGGCAGCCGGAAGACGATAGGCAAGCGAGGAGCAATCCGAGAGGAGAAGACCATGGGTACCTGCGTCACCTGCGGCAACCGCTATGAGGACTCCTTCCAGGTGATCAAGGACGGCACCGAATACACCTTCGACTGCTTCGAATGCGCGATCCACAAGCTGGCGCCCGAATGCGCCGCCTGCGGCACTCGGATCATCGGCCACGGCGTACAGCACGGCCAGGCACTCTACTGCTGCGCCCATTGCGCCAACGGGGCGGGCGCCGGCGGTATCGTGGATCATGATTGATCTCGCCCCCTCAGTCCGTCGACTCGACCAACGAGGAAAGCGCCGATGAGGATCGGTGAATGCTGCAACCGGGACCTGGTCATCGCGGCACCGCATACGGAAATTCTCGATGCGGCGAAGATGATGAGAAGGCATCACGTCGGCGACCTGATCATCGCCGAAATGCACGATGGCTTGCCCCGCCCCCTCGGCATGCTGACCGATCGGGACCTGGTGGTCGAGGTGATGGCCCAGGAGGTGTCACCAAGCGAGATCACCGTGGCGGATGTCATGACCCCGGAGCTCGTTACCGTCCCCGAGGACCTGGATGTCTGGGAAACGGGGGAGCGCATGCGGCACCACGGCGTGCGCCGCATGCCGGTGGTGGACCAGGACGGGGCGCTGGTGGGGCTGATCACCCTGGATGATCTCCTGGTGCTGTTTACCGAGACCCTGGACAACATGACGTGCCTGATCAGGACCGAGATGGACAGCGAGGCGAAGCGTCGCAAAGCCTAGGCGCTCAAGCCTCCTGGTCCAGCCGGCGTATCAGCTTGTCCCGGTACTCGCCGCGCTCCAGCAGCAGGCTCGGCTCATGCCCTCGAGAGCGCAACCGGCTGCGCAACAGGTTGAGCCGGGCACAGGCCCGCTTGCGCTCTTCCCCATGGTCCAGTCGCGCGATCAGGCTTTCCACCTCGCGGATCTCGCGCACCAGCTCCAGTTCCGGCGGCAGGAAGCCGGCATTCTTGAGTAGCCGATAGCCGGCCCGCAGCTCCTCCGGAACCAGGCTGTCGTCATCCAGCTCCAGCGGCCGGCCGCGCCCCGGCAGGCGATCCAGCTCGCCACTGTCGAGCGCCTTGCGGATATGCGCTTCCGCCAGCTGGTCGACCAGAGACATGCCCTTCCCTCCCCTGCCATGGCCTGGAGAAGACGTCTGTATTGAGCATAACAGCTGGCATGGGGGCCGGGGCCGGGGATGCCTGGCGGCAGGCCTCGGCTCAGTGACGGTCAGGCGCGTCGCCGGTGGGCAGGCGTAACAGAAAGGCCTGGAAGTCGTGGTCTTCCCGGAGGCGACGATGCAGCGCACCGAGTGCCGTCACCGCCTCGGCCGAGTGATCGATACGCAGGTCGAGGGGCAGGCCACCGGGGGCGCGCACCTTGAGTGCCGCCGACACGACACCGCGCTGGTCACCGCCGGCTCGCTGACCCGCCCCGAGGGCGGCCAGCAGCGCCTCGGCCAGCGCCTCGCCCGACGCCATCGCCTGTCGGTAGGCCGCGATCATGGCGGGCACCACCTCGCGGCTGCCCAGCATGTTGCCCGCCACCGCCAGGCCGGGCTCGAGATGCAGGTCGCAGACCGGCACGTTGCTCGCCCCGGTCCAGCCCGCCACCTCCCCGCGACCGTTCATCAACGCCAGCTGGCGCCAGGCTTCACCCCGGTCCTCGCGGCGCAACTCGGCCACGGCCGCGGCCACCGGCTCGCCATCGGCAAGTCGCGCCAGGCCACGCTCGGCGGCCATCACATTGGTGCTGTAGCCCTGGGTGACGGCGGCTCCGACACCGGGCTGCAGGTGCGGGACGAAGCCCCCCAGGGCCGGGCCACCCGTGGCACAGGCGACGCCGAGGGTGCGTCGGTCGCGATTCAGGGCGATCAGGCTGAAGGTCATGGGACACTCCTGTGAGAGGGGCCGGCGGCATTGGCGGTCCATGCCACGGGTATTTATCATGATAATTACCACGATCCGCAGGCGGGCGACAAGGCGCCAACCAGCCTCACGCCTGCCGCGCGGCCAGCGGCGAACCCGCCTGGACAGAATGCCGGAGAACCCGGATCATCGGGCGCGGCGGCGTCAACGTCATCCGCCCGCGCCGGTCAGTCCCGAGTCTCGCCGCCACGGGCTGTTCCACCGAAAGGAGAGTGATGAGCCAGTCACCACGACACGCCGCGCGCCGTGCCCGCCCCGAGGTCATCGGCGAGGCGATCAAGGAGTACATCGCGCGCCACGGGCTCGGCCCGGGGGATCGCCTGCCCCAGGAATCCCACCTCGTCGAGGCGCTGGACGCCTCCAAGGGCACCATTCGCGAGGCGCTGCGCGGCCTGGCAGCCCAGGGCCTGATCCAGACCCGCACCGGCCCCGGCGGCGGCGCCTTTATCTGCGAGGTGAGCGACGACCGGGCCATGGAGCTGCTGGGCAACTACTTCTTCTTCCGGCCGCCGACCATCCATGACATCTACGAGGTTCGCAAGCAGCTCCAGCCCGCCATGGTGGCCAGCCTCGAAGGCGTGCTGGACGACGACGCCTTCCGGCGCCTGGAAGCGGTCATGGCCTACTACACCCATCCGCCCGCCTCGCTGGAGGAGGAGCGCACCCAGCGCATCAAGGAGCTGGAATTCCACCTGGTGCTGGTGGATTACTGCCCCAACCCCCTGCTGGCGCTGATGTGTCGCTTCATGATCCGCCTGCTGATGAGCCTGACGACCTGCCAGCGGATCTACGAGCAGCCCTACCCGGAGCTGCGCCAGCGCGGCTACGACTTCCAGCGCCGCCTGCTCGACGCCCTGCGCGACGGCGACACGGACCAGGCACGACACATCATGACCGAGCACATGCAGGCCGCCCAGGCGCTGATGGAGGCGCGGGAGGCCACCCTCGACAAGGCCTTCTTCCGCGCCGACGACACCGCCGGCGAGGCCCCGAGCCGCGAATACCTGGCGCTGCGCGACCTGTCCGACGCCATCGATCCCTCGACGGCGCCCTCCCGCTAGCCGCCACGGATCCCCCGACGCCCCAGAACGCCGTCCAGGCCGGCACTCGGATACGTCGCCCTGCGGACCGAGCGGCCCGGAGGCTCTTCCCGCTCTTCCTCCCGCCGCTCGTCCTGGCGCCTTCCAGGCTTTAGACCATCGTCGCAGCTCGACGGGCGGCGACCGACCGAAATTTATCATAACAAATTGTTTTCTCCCGATTCCGCCCTCCCGGGGCCGAATGGGGGCATCCGCGAGGCCTCCGTCCGCGATTGACAGCGTTTGTCGGGCCCCGCTAGCCTCTATTTATCATGATAAATTAACGACACCCTGGCAGTGCCCACTCGGCCGCCTCGGCAAGGGGAATCCATGAATCATTCATACGAGTCGGCGGCCCGGCAGGCCTGGCAGTGGCTGGAGACGGCGGCCGGCTTCAGTGAAACCCGCCACCCGAATCTCGAGGGCGTCACCCGGCGCTGCGCGACGCCGGAGCACCGCGCCACCCTGGAGGCGCTGGGCGGCTGGATGCGGGAGCTCGGCATGGCGGTGCGGCTGGACAACGGCGCCAATCTGATCGGCCGTCACGCCAGCGCGACCCCGGGGGCCCGCACGCTGCTGCTCGGCTCGCACCAGGACACCGTGCCCAACGGCGGGAAGTACGACGGCATCCTGGGGGTGATCCTTCCGCTGGCGCTGGTCAAGACCCTCAAGGACAACGCCATCGAGCTGCCCTTCCACATCGACGTGGTGGCCTTCAGCGACGAGGAAGGCACGCGCTTCAGCTCGACGCTGCTGGGCTCCAAGGTGCTCGCCGGCACCTTCGACGACGCCATGCTGGAGGCCACCGACGACGCCGGCGTGACGCTGCGCGAGGCCCTCGAGGCCTTCGGCTGCCGCCCGGAGCAGATCGCCGAGGATCGCTATGCCCCCGAGGAGGTCCTCGCCTTCCTCGAGGTGCATATCGAGCAGGGGCCGCAGCTCGAGCTCGAGGACCTGCCGGTCGGCGTGGTGAGTGCCATCACCGGCATCGAACGCCACCGGCTGACCATCCGCGGCCAGGCCGGCCACGCCGGCACGGTGCCCATGCATGTGCGCCAGGACGCCCTGGTCGGTGCCGCCGAGGTGATCCGCCTGGTGGATGCCCTGTGCCGGGAGACCGACGACCTGGTCGGCGTGGTGGGCAAGATCGAGAACGCCCCCAACGGGGTGAACGTCATTCCCCAGGCCACCACCCTGTCCATCGAGCTGCGCTCGCCGCGCGACGAGATCCGGCGCCAGGCCCGGGAGACGCTGCTCGAGCGCATCGACAGCGTGCTGACCGCCTCCCGCCTGGGGCTCGACCATGCCCTGACCTACGAGCAGTCCGCCGTGCAGTGCTCGGACTGGCTCTCCGAGGAGCTGCAGGGCGCCGTGCGCGACAGCGGCCTCCCGCCGCGGGTGCTGTTCAGCGGGGCAGGCCATGACGGCCTGGCCATGCGCTCGCTGTGCGATATCGGCATGCTCTTCCTGCGCTGCGAAGGGGGGGTCAGCCACCATCCCGGCGAGGCCATCAAACCCGAGGACCTGACGGCCGCCGTCGAGGTCCTGGTCCACGTCTGCCAGCGCCTGGCCCAGCGCCACGACGCAGCATGACGGTTATTCCCGACTCACTTCACTCCCCACGACAACACCGACAACACCGACAACGCTCCGAGGGTCGACCATGAGCCAATCCCAACAACATCCCCAGACCTCGGCACCATCGGCCTCGACGACGCTGAAGTGGTACCAGCGCGTGCCGGACCCGATGGTCCTGATCTTCCTGATCCTGGTGGCCGCCTACCTGATGACCTTCATCGTGCCGGCCGGCGAGTACCAGCGTGAAATGCTCGACAACGGCAGGACGTCGGTCATTCCCGACTCCTTCCGCTATCTCGCGGACGTGGCCAACCTCCACGTCTTCGACATCTTCGTGGCCATCCCCGAGGGGTTGATCGCCGCGTCGCAGTACCTGTTCATCGTCTTCATCGCCGGCGGGCTCTTCCACATCCTGCAGCGCACCGGGGCCCTGGAGAACGCCATCGGCGTCGCCGTCCACCGGGTCGGCGCCGAGAACAGTTCCCGCAGCCGCAACCTGATCATCGTCGCCGGGACCTTCATCTACGGCTTCTTCGGCGTGGCCGTCGGCTTCGAGAACAACATCGCCCTGGTGCCCATCGGCGTGCTGATCGCCACCGCCATCGGCTGCTCGCGGCTGGTCGGCGTGACCATGGCCGTGGGCGGCATCGGCGTCGGCTTCGCCCTCTCGCCGATCAACCCCTATACCGTCGGCGTGGCGCAGGGCATCGGCGAGCTGCCCACCTTCTCCGGCTGGGGGCTGAGGACCCTGATGGTAGTCGGCTGCCTGGCCACCCTGAGCGCCTTCATCTGCCGCTACGTGGTCCACATCGACTATCGCGACGACCAGCCCGCCGAGCTCACCAAGCGGCTCGAGGACTACGTCCTGACGCGCCGCGACCTGATGACCCTGGGCATCTTCGTGGCTGGCCTGGTGGTCATGCTGATCGGTGTGTTCACCCGCGGCTGGTACATCAACGAGATCGCCGGCATGTTCCTGCTGATGGCGATCGTGATCGGCTTCGCCAACGGTCTGGGGGCCAATGAGCTGGTCAAGCAGATGATGGAGGGCGCCTCCACCGTCACCGCCGGTGCGCTGGTGATCGGGGTCGCGGCGTCGATCCAGGTCATCCTCAAGGACGCCCAGATCATCGACACCATCGTCCATGGCCTGAGCGGCCTGGTGGGCGACATGCCGACCGCCCTGGCGGCGGTGGCCGCCAGCGTTATCCAGGGCGTCATCAACCTGTTCGTGCCCAGCGGCTCGGGCCAGGCGCTGGTGACCATGCCGATCCTGATCCCGCTGGCCGACCTGATCGACATGAGCCGCCAGCTGATGATCACCGCCTTCCAGGTGGGCGACGGCCTGACCAACCTCATCGTGCCCACCTCGGGCGGCACCCTGGCCATGCTGGCCCTCGGCCGGGTCTCCTATGCCCAGTGGCTGCGCGTGATCATGCCGCTGATGGTGCTGGTCTACGCCATGTGCTGGATCGCGCTGATCGCCGGGCACTATCTCGGCTACTGAGTTCGGCGACTGAGCTCTGCTGCCGGGCATCACGAACAGGGCGAGCGTCCGCACCCGCGGACGCTCGCCCTTGTCGTTCTCCCCCTTCGTTTTCCCCTGACTCACCGAACGCCGGGGCGCTCACGTCGCGGGCGTCATCAGCGCCCGCGACGCCGCCAGCAGATCGCCGTCGGCGAGAGTCTCCATCACCGAGAAATGATGGGTGCCGGGCACGCTCGCGACCTCGAGGCTATCGAGATGAAACGCCCAGCGCCGGCCGAGGGCCCGCGACTGCCAGTGGAATTCCTCGCTTTCCCGCTCGCCGACGGCCAGGTGCAGGCGCAGGCCCGGGTTGGGGGTGGCGAACATCGGGCTCAGCGTCCGCGCCGTCTCGGTGTCCGGCAGGCCGAGCAGTGGCCCGAAGCTCATGTGACGCATCGGCTCGAGCTCATAGAGGCCGCTGACCAGCAGCGCGGAATGGATGGGCGTGGCAGGCATTGTCGGGTCCAGGGCCGGCCAGTCGGTGCTGACCAGGCAGGCGCCCAGGTGGCCGCCGGCGCTGTGGCCGCTGACCTGGATCCGCTCCCGATCGAAGCCCAGGCGCTCCGCCGCGTGCCAGAGATGACGCAGCGCGGCGCGCACGTCGTCGACCTGGTCGGCGATGGTGACCTCGGGACACAGCCGGTAGTTGAGCAGCGCCACTGCCCAGCCCGCCTCGAGCATTCCACCGAACAGCTGGCAATGCTCCGCCTTGTCCATGGCCTGCCAGTAGCCGCCGTGGAGGAACACCAGCAGCGGGGCGTTGGGGCGCGACGCGGGGAAGAAGTCGAGGCGCTGCTCCGGCGCCTTGCCATAGGCCAGCTCGCGACGGACCTCATGGTCCGCCAGGAACCTCTCGCCCTCCTCCCGCCAGCGTTGGAAGATGGCGAGGTGATCGGGAACGGCCGCCCGGGCGCTGTAGGCGGCGTTGACCTGGGAGGCGGTCAGGCCGTGCCAGACCGCCGGCTCGTCCGGCACCGAGACCGGCGGCTCGTCCAGGGTGGCCACCAGGGCGATGCGGCCCTCCTCGGTCGCCTCGACGGCGAAGTCGGCCGGCTTGAAGCCGCCGAAGACCTCCCGCCAGAGGCGGTCACAGGCCCAGGCACGGGGGTTCAGCCGGCCGCCCGGCGAGCGCACCATCAGGTACCGAAGGGCCGCCGGGGAGCGTCCGGCCTCCTTGAGGCGGCCCAGCAGCGCCACCAGGACTGCCCGGTAGGCAGCCTCCCGGGCCCCGGCCGTGTCCTCCGGCAGGGGCGCCTCGGCCCGCAGGGTCGTCATCGCCATGCGTTCGCCTCCCTCGTCTCGCGTGATCATCCGACCAGCGCCAGGGTCAGCCAGGGCTGCCAGGCCAGCAGCACCAGCGCCAGCAGGCTCATCAGCAGGAAGGGCCAGAGCGCGCGGAAGATCTTGAGTGGCGGTACCCCGGTCATCGACGAGCCGATGAACAGCCCAGCCCCCACCGGCGGCGTCAGCAGTCCCAGCACCAGGGTCAGGCACACCACCACCCCGAACTGGTAGGCGGTGATGTCGAACTGGTTCTGGGCGATCGGCAGCAGGATCGGCACCACCAGGATCAGCGCGGCGATGCCGTCGACGATCATCCCCACCAGCAGCAGGATGCCCACCACCAGCATCAGGAACGCAAAGGGGTTCTCGGTCAGCCCGGCGATCCAGGCCGCGGCCATCTGCGGCAACTCCTCATAGACGATCACCCAGCCGAACACCCCGGCGGCGGCGATCAGCATGATCACCAGGCCGGCATTGAAGGCGGTGCGCTTGAGGATCTCCGGCAGCTTGGCGAAGGTCAGGTCGCGGTAGACGAAGCGGCCGATCAGCAGCGCCGCCAGCGAGGCCAGGGCCGCGGATTCGGTGGGCGTGGCCAGGCCGGCGAGAATGCCACCGATGATGATCAAGGGGATGGTCATGGCCGGCAGGCCCATCAGCAGGAAGCGCCTGGCCTGCTCGCGGTTCGGCCACTGGCCCTGGGGATACTGCTGGACCAGGCCCACCGCGGCGATGGCCAGGAAGAAGAGCCCGCCCATCAACAGCCCCGGGATGATGCCGGCGATGAACATGTCGGCGATCGGCACCTGGGCCATCACTCCGTAGAGCACGAACAGCATCGACGGCGGGATGATCGGTGACAGCAGCCCGCCGGCGGCGGTGATGGCCGCGGCATAGGGCTTGTCGTAGCCGTCGGCTTCCATGGCCGGGACCATGGCCCGGGACATGATGGCGATCTGCGAGGCTGCCGAGCCGACGATGGCGGCCATCATCATGTTGGCGACGAGGTTGATGTACACCAGGCCGCCGCGAAAGCCACCGACCAGGATCCGCGCCAGGTCGATCAGCCGCCGGGTCAGCCCGCCCTCGTTCATCAGCTCGCCGGCGAGCATGAACAGCGGGATAGCGAGTAACCCATAATTTTCTATCGCTCCATACAGCTGCTGGGGATAGGAAGCGAACAACAGGGTGTTGCCCGAGTCGGCGATGTACCAGGCGGCGGTGAGCGCCAGCACCAGGGCGATGGGCACCGCGCCCAGCAGCAGCACGGCGAAGACGACGAGAGTCATGCGAGCCTCCTTTCCGCGCTCCCCAGGCCCTTCAGGCCGTCGATCAGGTTGACCACGGCATGCAGGCTCAGCGAGACGGCGAAAATGGGCAGGCACAGCCAGACCCAGAACTTGGGAATGCCCAGCGTGCGCGAGGTTTCGGAGTAGATGAAGTTGAAGGTCTCCCCCTGAAAGGCCTGGAGATCAAAGCCGGTGGCCCAGAGGGTCGCCGGGTCATACCAGCGCCAGCACAGCACGGCCAGGAAGAGCGCGAAGAACAGCACCATGGCATCGACGAACAGGTGCAGCCCCTGGCGGACGCCGCCCGGCAGGGCATCGACCAGCAGGGTGACGGCGACGCCCTCGCGACGCTTGAGCACCGCCGAGGTGGTGAAGAAGGTCATCCAGATCATGGCATGGATGGCCAGTTCGTCGGTCCAGTAGAGGGCATGGCCCAGCGAGCGGGTGGCGATGTTGAGCAGGATCAGCAGGCTGATCAGCGCCGCCAGCCCCGCTGCGATGGCCCCCTCACAGCGGGCGATGCCGGACGAGAGTCGTTTGAGCATGACGGCCTCCGGGGAACCCCGGCGCCTGGGCCGGGGCGGTGACAGGATCAGGCGGGAATCACTCGACCAGCTCGGCGGCCGTCTCGCGCAGGACGGCCAGGGACGGCGCCTTGGGTGACCAGGTGGCCTCCCACTCGGCGATGGCGTCCTCGAAGAAGGCCGGGCCGACCTCGCTCACCGCAATGTCCTGGCTGCGCAGGTCCTCGCCCCAGGCGGCGTGGTTCTCCTGGAAGCGGGCCATGACGTTATCGGCATGCTCGGCCATGGCGGTACGGATCAGTTCGCGCCCCTCACCATCGAGCTGCGCCCAGACGCGCCCGGAGATCACCGCCACCATGGGGAACATCATGTGGTTGGAGATCACCAGGTGCTCGGCCTGCTCGTAGAATTTGAGCAGCCGGATGGCATCGAAGTCCATGTCGATGGCATCGACCTGGCCATTGGCCAGGGCATCGTAGACGGCGGGCAGCGGCAGCGGCGTCGGGGCCGCATCGGCGGCGGTGTAGAAGTCGCGGATCGGGTCGAAGGGCGTGATGCGCACCTTGAGCCCGCTCAGGTCATCGGGGCCCTCGATGGGCTCGCGGCTGAGGATCTGGCGCATGCCGGCCATGCCGTATCCCACGCCCACCAGCCCGGCCTGGGCCGGCATCTTGTCGAGCAGGCCCTCGGCGGTGTCCGAGCGCAGCAGGGCGGCCGCGTGATCGATGTCCTCGACCAGGAAGGGCGCGTAGAGGGCACCGAAGTCCGGGATACGGTTGGAGATCTCGGCCAGGGTCAGGAAGGCCATGTCCAGGGAGCCCGCCTGGAGCTGCTGGACCATCTGGGCCTCGGTGCCGAGCTGCTGGGCGGGAAAGATGCTGACACTGTGCTCCCCGCCGGAGCGCTCCTCGAGGGTCTCGGCGAAGCCCTCGGCCTCCTGGGTCCAGATATGCGACTGGGGGGTGATCAGGCCGAGGCGGAAGTCGCGGGCCTGGGCGGTGAACGCGGTGACGGAAAGCGACGCCGCTACGGCGGCTGTCATCAGGGTCTTGAGCGTGTTCATCAGAGTGCCTCTGTTTTTGTAATCCTGTCTAATGTAACCGGCCCCGGCGGGCCGGCTATCAACGCGGGGAGTGTTACACCGTGGCCGTGCCCGCCAGCTGGCTGGCCCGATCCCGCTCGTCTTCCTTGGCGCGCGGGCGCTTGTGGCGGACCTGAAGCTCGGGGGTATCGGTCGCCGACAGCTCGACGTCGAACACCACCTGGGTGAAGGGGCCCTCGAAGCCGCTGGCCTCGATCGCCGCGGCGTCCTCGATCCGCTGACCTGCCACCACCAGCTCGTCGCGGGTGGCGAAGGCGAAGTCATCGAAGGTGTAGGGATCGCCGGCCAGGTTGATCTGGGTGGTCAGGTGCTGATGACCCGGCGCCGAGATGAAGTAGTGGATGTGCGCCGGACGCTGGCCGTGACGGCCGAGCAGGTCGAGCACCTGCTGGGTCGGGCTGTCCGGCGGGCAGCCATAGCCGGAGGGAATGATGCTGCGAACCGCGTAGCGGCCGTCGGCGTCGGTGATGATCGAGCGGCGCAGGTTGTACTCGGACTGCGACGGGTCGAAGAAGGAGTAGCCGCCCTTGGAGTCGGCGTGCCACACCTCGACCTTGGCGCCGGCGATCGGATTGCCGTCGGTGTCGCGCACCTGGCCGGTCAGCCACATCGCCTCGCCGTCGGTGTCTGTGCCGTCGTCCATGCGCCCGGAGCCCTGGATCTCCGGCGCCCCGGCCACGTACAGCGGCCCCTCGATGGTGCGCGGGGTGCCGCCGGTGCGACCGGCCTCGGCGTCGGCCGCATCCATGCGCATGTCCAGGTAGTGATCGAAGCCCAGGCCCGGGGCCAACAGGCCGAACTGGGTGCCCTGCCCCAGGGCATTCAGCACGCTGACGGCGGACCAGAACTCCTCGGGGGTGACGTCGAAGTCGTCGATCAGCTTGAACAGGTCACCGACCAGGCGGTGCAGGATCTGCTTGGCGCGCTCGCTGCCGCCGTCCTGGTCGAAGCCGCTGACGGCCTGCAGGAAGTCCTGGACTTCGGGGGTATCGAAGATCTTCACGGTCATGGTCGTTTCCTCGGTTATTGTCATGTCGTTGGCGACCGGCGGGGCCGGGGTTCAGCTGTCGTCCTCGCGGATCGACGAGGGATGGCGGCACAGCGGCTTGACGCGGATCTCCATGTAGGGGAACAGCGGCAGGTTGCTGACCAGTTCCTGCAGTTCGGCGTTGTCCTCGACGTCGAAGATGCTGACGTTGGCGTAGCTGCCGGCCACCCGCCACAGGTGCCGCCACTTGCCGGCACGCTGCAGCTCCTGGGCGTAGGCCTTCTCGCGCGCCTTGATCTCGGCGGCCTGCTCCACCGGCATCGCTGGCGGCAGCTTCACGGTCATTTCCACCTGGAAGAGCATGGGGATCTCCTTGGGTTGTCGGCCGCTCAGTCGCGGCGCCGGTAGTGGTCGAGCTTGTCCTCGTCGAGGCAGATGCCGAGCCCGGGGCCGGACGGCAGCTCGACGCCGTACTCGTGGTAGTGCAGCGGCTGGGCGACGATGTCGTCCTTGAGCAGCAAGGGGCCGAACATCTCGGTGCCCCAGGTCAGCTCGCCGAGCGTCGCCCAGGCATGCAACGAGGCGGCGGTACCGATGGTGCCCTCGAGCATGGTGCCGCCGTAGAGGCCGACGCCGGCGGCCCAGGCCACGTGAGCCAGCTCCAGCACGCTGCGCGGCCCGCCGGCCTTGGCGATCTTCAAGGCGAAGGCGTCACCGAAGCCCCCCGCCGCCAGGGTGAAGCCGTCGCGGGCGTCGTGGACCGCCTCGTCGGCCAGCATCGGCACCACGAAGCGTTGTGCCAGTCGGGTCAGGCCGGCGAACTCCCGGGCCGGGATCGGTTGCTCGATGAGGTCGATGCCGGCGGCCTCCAGGGCGTCGATGCCGCGGGCCGCGGTGGCCTCGTCCCAGGCCTGGTTGACGTCGACCCGCACGCTGGCCCGGTCGCCCAGCGCCGCCTTGATGGCGCCTACGTGGCGGACGTCCTCGTCCACCGGGCGGGCGCCGATCTTCAGCTTGAAGTCGCAGTGACGACGCTCCTCCAGGCGCTGGAAGGCCTCGTCGATGTCCTTGCGGGTATCGCCGGAGGCCAGGGTCCAGAGCACCGGTAGATGGGTGCTGCAGGCGCCGCCCAGCAGCTCCGCCACCGACAGGCCGCGGCGCTTGCCCTCGGCGTCGAGCAGCGCGGTCTCGAGCCCGGACTTGGCGAAGCTGTTGCCGCGCGCATGGCGGTCCAGGCGTGCGCGCAGGGCGTTGAGGTTGTCGGGCGCCTGGCCGATCAGCAGTGGTGCCAGGTAGGTATCGATGGTCTGCTTGATGCCCTCGGGGCTCTCCGGGCCGTAGGCCAGGCCACCGATGGTGGTGGCCTCGCCCAGGCCCTCGGTGCCGTCGGACAGCCGCAGGCGGATGATGACCAGGGTCTGGCAGGCCATGGTGGTCATCGACAGCCGGTGCGGTCGGATGGTTGGCAGGTCGACCAGCAGGGTCTCGACCTCTTGGATCAGGATGTCGGACATCGGAGTCTCCAGGCGGCTCGCCTCGGGGCGCCGCTCACGCAGGCAATGAAAGTCGCTGGGGCCGGACGGGGCACCCTCCGGCCGGTGGCGGTCAGCTCGAGACGAACTTCTCGAAGAACAGTCGGTGCTCGCCGACCTCGCGCTCCTCGAGCCACTGCCTCGAGGCCTCGATCATCGGCGGTGGCCCGCACAGGTAGGCGTCGAAGGGCCGGGCCAGGAAATCGAGATCGAAGAGATCGCAGACCACGCCCTGCCTGCCCTGCCAGCCCTCGGAGGGGGTCATCACGATGGTTTCAAAGGCGAAGTCGGGCAGGGTCTCGGTGAAGCGGTCCAGGCGATCGAGCTCGCTGAGATCGGCCTCCTGGGTCACCCCGTAACACAGCCGGATCGGCTGGCTGCACTCGCCCGCTTCCTCGAGTTGCTCGAGCATGCCGAGGAAGGCCGAGAGCCCGGTGCCGCCGGCCACCATCAGCAGGGGGGTCTGTATCTCGCGCAGGTAGAAGGCGCCCAGCGGGGCCTCCAGGGAGATGGCGTCGCCCGGCTTGGCACGCTCGCGCAGGTAGTCGCTCATCACCCCGCTGGGCAGCAGGCGGATCAGGAAACGCAGCTTGCCGTCCTTCACCGAGGCGGTGGCGAAGGAGTAGGCCCGCCATTCGTCGGTACCCGGCACCTCGAGGCGCGCGTACTGCCCGGGCAGGTACTGCAACGCCTGGGCGGGGGCGTCGAGGGTGATCTCGAGGATGGCGGCCGCATCGGACACCTGTTTCACGTCGCTCACGGTGGCGTCGTGCACCTCGGTGGCCACGCTGCACACGCCGGAGTCCACGTCGAAGTAGAAGGAGCCGTGACTGGACCGCAGGCGGGTCTGGCAGGCCAGCACGTGGCCCTGCTCGACCTCCTCCTCGGTCAGCGCTTCCTCGTCGATGTACTCGACGTCGACCTCGCCGGCCTCGCGCAGGCAGCGGCAGGTCCCGCAGACCCCCTCCCGGCAGTCCACCGGCAGGTTGACCCCGTGACGCTGGGCGGCGTCCATCAGCAGCTCGTTCTTGTCGACCTTGACGAAGCGCGTGGTGCCGTCCCGAAAGACGATGGCGGCTGTGTTATGCATGACTCGCCCTCCAGCGAAACTCAGACGTGGTAGAAATCCAGCACGGAATCGATCTTGTCGTTGAGCAGCACGGTGTGCTTGCGCAGGATCTTCCAGCCGTCGCCCTCGCCACGCAGGGTGTAGTCGGCGGTGCCGAAGAAGTGGCCGCTCTCGCCGAAGCGATAGAAGTGGGTCACCCAGTTGACCCGCACCTGGACGATGCCATCGTCCTGTTCCTCGCAACGCACGTTGTCGATCAGGTGCAGGGTCCGCGGCAGCGGCGTGGAGGCCGCGGACTTGCCGGTGCGCAGGCGGAAGATGCGGTCCTCGATGCCGGTACGGTCGGCGTAGTACATCAGCGACATCTCGCGCTTGGGATCCGAGGTGAGCTCGTCCTCGTTCTTCCACTGGGGAATATGGAACTCGCACTCCGGGGCGAACTGGTCGAGGTAGCCGTCCCAGTCACGGTCATCGCAGAGCTCGGCCAGGCGGTACATGAACTGCTCGATGGATTGCTGAAGAGTCATGGCTTACACCTCCTGGAGCTTGAGTGCTTTCTTTTCGAGGCCCTCGAGCAGCAGCCGCTGCCAGGTACCGTGCTGGTTCACGTAGAGGCCCTCGTGGGTGAACTCGGTGCCGGTGATCACCGGCTGGATGCCGAGCACCTGGCTGTTGTGGGTCTCGCCGTACTGCCAGTCCTGGTGCCCCCGGGAGATGTCGCTCCAGCGGGAGGCACGCGCCTGGAAGCCGCGCTGCTGCTCGCGGAACTCCACCAGGTCGTCGGGGGTGCCCATGCCGGAGACGTTGAAGAAGTCCTCGAACTGGCGGATGCGGTTCTCGCGGTCGGTGTCGGACTCGCCCTTCACGCCCAGGCAGAGGCTGATGACCTCGGTCTTGTTCCAGGCCACCGGACGCACGATGCGCAGCTGGGAGCTGATCTGGTCCATGAAGAACAGGCTCGGGTAGATGTTCAGGTTGCGCAGGCGATGCATGGTCCACTCGGCGCGCTCCCGGGGATGGATCTCGAGCATGCGCGGCATCACGGTGGCGTAGCCGGGACGCACCTGGGGGTTGGGCATGTCGCTGAACAGCAGGCTGTGGCCGTTGGCGAAGGAGAACCAGCCGTCGTCGGTGTCCTTGTCGCCGGCGCCCAGCTTGCTGTAGTCGAGGGTGTCCCCGCCGCCGTGCTTCTGCGCCTCGAGCTCGCGGCGATGCTGTACGGTGGAGACGTAGTTGTAGTGCACGGTGCTGACGTGATAGCCGTCCAGGCCGTTCTCGTTCTGCAGCTTCCAGTTGCCGTTGAAGGTGTAGGTGGACTTGCCCGGCAGCACCTCCAGCTCACCGTCCTCGGCCTGCTCGACCATCATGTCGAAGAACAGCCGGGTATCGCCGAGGAAGTCCTCGAGGCTCTCGGTGCCCTCGGCGTCGAGGCTGATGAAGACGAAGCCCCGATAGCTCTCGATGCGGGCCTGCTTGAGACCGCGGCTCGCCTTGTCGAAGTCCGCCGGATACTCGCTCGGCGCCTTGACCTTGACCAGGCGGCCATCGGACTTGTAGCACCAGGCGTGGAAGGGGCAGGTATAGGTGGACTGGTTGCCGCACTCGGTGCGCACCAGGGTCGCGCCACGGTGCTGGCAGGTATTGGCCAGGGCGCGCAGCTGCCCCTTGGCGTCGCGAGCGATGATCATCGGCTGGCGACCGGCCTGCATGGTGATGAAGTCGTTGTTCTCGGGAATCTGACTCTCGTGGCAGGCGAAGATCCACTGCTTCTCGAAGATCAGTTCCATCTCCAGATCGAACAGGGCCTCGTCGGTGAACATCTCCCGGGCCATCTGGTAGACGCCGTCATCGGGACGGAAATCGAGACAGTTCTCGACGAATTGCTGCCACTCGGGGATAGAGCGTTGTGCGGTCATCGGTCATCACCGTCTTGTTGCTTGTCGTGGTGTGACCCAACTTAGGCGTGGCTCCGCGATGCCACTATTCGCTTCTTCGGCCAAGGCTATGCACTTTTTCGGCGCGATCGGCGAAGCCCCGCATACGGCGGCCCCTCCGGCCTAGACTTTGGTCGCAACCCCGGCGAAAAGCCGCCCAAGCCTTGGCCTGGGCCAATGGCGATGTGGCATAAAGGTGCTATAATTCGCACAAGAAAGTTCGCTATGCGAACAGCAAGACTGACTAGCGAACAAAATAGCCTCTGACGATGGGTCCCGACCAGCCCGACAAGAAGCCGTAACCAGCGGCTCGGCCCCGGAGGCGAGGAGACCGTATGACACTCGCGCCCCAAGCTTCGCCCCGCCAGCGGATCGCCACCCTGATCCACGATCCCGACGACGCCTGGCGCTGGATGCGTGGCATCAATGGCCCCCATGAATTGAAAGTGCCCCGCCCCCGGGATCTGGCCTTTCGCCACGAGGGCACGGCGCTCGGCAACGTGGCCATTGGCATCCTCGAGTACGCGACCCCGGTCAATATCCAGGTCAAGGACCTGGCGCACAGCTACAGTATCAGCCTGCCGTTGTCCGGCATTCAGCACATCGAGCACCAGCAGGAGGACTTCGCCTCCGATGCCGCCACGGGTGCGATTATCTCTCCCCACCAGCCGCTGCGGCTGACCATGGCGGAGGACTGCCGCAAGCAGCTGGTGAGGCTGTCCCGAGAGGCAGTGGAACACCGGCTGGCGCAGCTGCTTGGGCGCCGGCTGACGGCGCCGGTGATCTTCGACCCGCGGATGCCGGTGGACGGCGCTCTCGGCGACTGGTGGAAGACCGTCGCCCACCTGCAGGAGATGCTCGGCGCGGAAGGCTCGATGTGCGACCTGCCCGAGGTGTGGGGCAACTTCGAGAGCGGCTTGATCACCAGCCTGCTCTACGCCCAGCCCCACAACTATTCGGGGGAGCTGCTCGGCCGGCACGAGCAGCGCCCGGGCTACCTCGTCCAGCTCGAGGCCATGATGCGCGAATCCCTCGACCAGCCGCTCTCGCTGGAGGATCTCGAGAAGTTCTCCGGCGTCTCCCGGGAGCGCCTCTACCAGGACTTCCATGCCCACTTCGGCGCTGCCCCCATCGCCCACTTCCGCAACCTGCGCTTCGAGTGGGTGAAGCGCCGCCTCGAGCACGCCGGCCCACGGGAGAGCGTCTCCAGCATCGCCATGGACTGCGGCTTCCTGCAGCTCGGCCGCTTCTCCAAGGACTACCAGAAGCGCTTCGGCGAGCGACCCTCCCAGGCCATCGGCCGCCACGCAGGGAGCGGGGTGCCGGCCGTCCGTCACTGAGGGCCTATCGAAGGCGCCTCCGAGGGAGGCGCCGCACCCGGCCATCCAACGGAAAGGGCACGGACCATCAGCGATGGCCCGTGCCCTTTTCGATGTCTTCTACGATGCCGGCCTAAAGCGGCCAGGCAGCCTTGATCCACTAGGCGTCGCCGTCCGGCCGGTTCTCGACGAAGAACTCCCGCTCGTACTTCAGCGCCACGAAGGCGCCATCGCCGGCATCCCACTTGATGGACGGGCCGATGGAGAAGGCCTGCCCCTCGTTGCCGATATCCACGCCGTTGAGCCGGTCACCGGTGATCTGCTTGTAGGCATAGCCGCCGATACCGACGACCCAGTTCGGATGGACGCCGTAGCCGAGGGCATAATCGGCGTGCAGCTCCTGGCCGGAGCGATAGTCGGTGTCCTCGTTCTCGAAGTTGTAGTCATACATCAACTTGATGTCCCAGTTGAGGCCGGCCGGGTCGACCCGCGAGGCCGCATACACGCCCTGCACCGTCCAGTAGTTGCGGCCGATATTGGCCAGCTCCCCGGCCTCGAAGCTGCCCGTGGGGGCGATCACGTCGACGCCGACGGCACTGTGCAGGGTGGGACTGTGATGGTAGGCCAGGGCCGCGGTGAGATCGATATCGCCGAGGCCCCGGTCACTGTCGTGCATGCCGTTGAGCGAGACGTCCAGGTCCACCAGCGGCAGCAGCGCAGCGAAGGCCAGCTGGCCGCCCAGCAGACGGCGCTCGGTTACCCAGAGTAGCCGTGGCGCCAGCACGTCGGCGCGCAGGCGGAAGTCCACTGGCAGGCTGTCGCCGTCGTCGTCCCGAAAGTCGTCGGCGGCATAATGGTTGGCATAGAGCAGCGAATAGAGCCCCGGCGGCGGCAGGGCCCCCATCATGTAGTTCTCCGCGCCCATGGGGTAGCTCGAGCCGCCCCCCTCGGTCGCCTGCGCGCTGGAGGCCAGCGCCATCGCCAGTCCGGCAATGCCAGCCGCTGCGCCTTTCTGATAATGCGTCATGAGGATTGTCCGATCGTTGTTGTTGTTGGATGCGGGCTCCGACGTGGCGGAGCCCGGTGTGCTCAGGCACTCAGGCGCTGGAAGCCACCCTGGTAGAACAGCAGGGGCTCCCCTTCCTCGGTCGCGAAGGCCTGCACACGGCCGACGATGAGCAGGTGATCCCCGGCAACGCGAGTGAACTCCACACGACATTCGAGGCGCGCCAGCGCTCCCTCCAGCAGCGGCACCCCCGCTGCATTGTCGCGTTGGGCCACTCCCTCGAACTTGTCGTCCGACGGACGGGCGAACTGCATGGCCAGGGCATCCTGGTGATGGCCGAGGATGTTGACCGCGAAGGCACGTCCCTCGGCGAAGGCCGCCAGGCTGGGGGACTTGAGTGCCAGGCTCCAGAGGATCAGCGGCGGATCCAGCGACAACGAGGAGAAGGAGTTGGCGGTGATGCCCACCGGTGCGCCGTCCTCGGTCCGGGCGGTGACGATCGTCACGCCGGTGGCGAAGCGGCCCAGGGTGTCACGCAGGGCGCGACCATCGATTGCCTCCGGCGCGGGCATCTCGTTAGTGCGCTGCGAAGCCGTCAGGGTCGTCATGTCAGGCCCCCTTCTTCATGTGGTCGTTGACGAAGTGATTGCAGGCCCGGGCATCCAGCCACCAGGGGTGGTAATCGGGCGGATTGTCGAAGCCGTTGGCGAGCACCGTGGCCAGGGAGGGGGATTGCTGGGCCGCGCCGAGCAGGTTGAGGATGTGCTCCTCGGGGGGCAGCAGCAGGCTGTTGGTCCAGCTCACCACGTCCTTGGCATAGCGCCAGTACGCCTCGAAGGTGGCGCGCATCCAGTCGGCATCGAAGGCTTGCTCCCCACGAGCCAGGATGGCGTCCAGGTAGATGCGGCTGCACTTGGCGCCGTTGTTGGAGCCCTGGCCGGTGATCGGGTCATTGACCACCAGCGCATCGGCGATGCCCAGGACCCGACGCCCGGAGGGCAGGGTCGCGACCGGCTGGCGCACGGTCGGCGGGAAGCGCCCGGCGAGGATGCCCTGGTCGTCGGTGAGCTGGACGTCCTGGCAGCGCTCGGCCTCCCAGGGCGCGAAGGTACGCAGCAGCTCGAGGCTCCTGGCCAGGTGCTGCTCGGGAGTCGAGACGCCCTGCCAGCAGTCCAGGGGGCCGCCGGGGATTCCCTCGAACACCATGATCTCGCAGGGACCGTTCAGCGTCAGGGCCGGGAAGGCGAAGTACTCGCCGACGCCGGGGATCAGGTTGAAGGCCACCCGTGAGAAGGGCTCACGCGGCGCCATGCCCTGCACATAGGTCAGCGCCAGGGCCCGCTGGGGCTTGTCGAAACGCGAGCGCTGGGCGTCGCGCTCGAACAGGCGCACGATGTCGCCCTTGCCGGCGGCCACCAGCACCAGATCATGGGAAGCGGCCAGCTCCTCCAGGTCATCGATGCCGGCATCCCGGATCACCAGCTCGCCGCCGAGCCGTTCGAATTCGTCCATCCACACCGGCATCTTGAGGCGCTGGTCGACCGATTGCGCCGGGCGATCGAGACGCGCGGCCCAGTCGATCGCCTTGGCCCCTTGCCGGTCGGGATCGGGCACCGTCATGCCGATCCCCTCGACCAGCGGGCAGTCCTGCTCCCAGAAATTCAGCCCCAGGTCACGCTCGGTCTGCAGCGCCCGATCGAACATGCACTGGCTCGACATCACCCGCCCGCCGCGAATCTGCTCCGCGGTGCGGTTGGACAGCAGGGTCACCTGGTAGCCGTGCTTGAGCAGGCCGATCCCGGTCTGCAGACCGGACTGGCCGGCCCCTACGATGGCAATGCGTCGGGTCATGATCATCTCCACGATCGATTGTTGTTGTTCCAGCCGTGGGCTGGCGGAGGCCAGTCTCAGCCGGCCAGCCGGGGAATCGCCGGCACGCGCTGCTCTGGCCCCAGGGCCGAGTAGCCGCCGTCGACGGCGTAGTCGGCGCCAGTGACGAAGCTGGCGCGCTCCGAGCACAAGAAGAGCACCACCTGGGCGACCTCCTCCGGGTCGCCGGCACGGCCGAGCATGTGGAAGTCCGCGGCCACTCGGTCGGTGCGCTCGCGGTCGCCGCCGCTGACCTCTTCGATCAGCCGCGACCAGGTCCAGCCCGGGGAGACCGCGTTGACGCGGATGCCCTCCTCGGCGAAGTCCAGGGCCATGCTGCGGGTCAGCTGGCGGATGGCGGCCTTGCTGGCCGGATACAGCCAGCGCCCTGTCTGGGCGGCCTGGGCCGAGATGCTGCTGAAGTTGACGATGGCGCCGCCCCCTCGCCGCCGCATCGCCGGCAGCACGGCCTTGGACGCCATCACGGCGCTGACGAGGTTGATGTCGAGGGCCTGTAACCAATCGGCGCGCGAGGAGGCGACCCCCTCGTCCTGATAGCTACAGGCCAGGTTGATCAGGGCATCGATGCCGCCGAAGCGCGCCTCGACCGCCTCGACGGCCTCCTGCAGCCGGGCATCGTCGGTGATGTCGGTGGCCAGGAAGCAGGCCCCGGGCCCCAGGCGGTCCGCCAGGGCGGCGCCGGCCTCGGCATCGATATCCAGGATGGCGACGCCGGCCCCGGCGGCGACGAAGGCCTCGGCCACGGCTTGGCCGATCAGGGTGGCGCCGCCGGTGATGATCACGGTGCGTGCGTGAAAGTCTTCCATCTCGGTTTCCTCCCCGTTCAGCGCTCGGCCCACTTGGCCATGAGCTCGTTGGACGGCAGCGTCTCGTCCAGCAGCTTGGCGGCGGTCGCATGGCCGGCCACCGGCAGTCCCTCGGGATCGAGCACCCCGATCTGCACCAGCACCGAGGCCTGATCCCAGTAGATGTGCTCGTGATAGAGCTTGTCGCCGCGGAACTTGACGATGGCCACCAGGGGGATCTCGACGTACTTGCCGGTCGGGGCGATGCCCGGCAGCAGCCAGTCGATCTCGCGGTCATGGGTGAAGCAGAACAGCAGCTCGTCGACGATCTGCGTCTCGCCGATGGTCCGCGAGATGGGAATCAGCCGGGTATCGTCCGGATTGCTGTCGACGAAGTGGTGCTTGTAGAAGCGGTACAGGTCCCGATAGCCGACGCCGCCGGTGAGGGTCGGGATATGATTGACGTAGGGCTCGGCGACCATGGTGGCCATGGTGTCGTCGACGTTACGGGTGGAAAACTCGTACTCGCAGTGCTTGTCCCACAATGCGGAGAGGTCGTAGCGGGGTCCCATGGCCTTGCGGAAGGCCGCCACGGAGCGCTGGTGCGCCATCAGCGCCGACGGCTTGTGGTAGTGCTCGGAGCCCGGCCGAGCGAAGGCGTGATCCACGTCAGGATAGAGATACAGCTCGATGTTGTCGCGACCCTCCAGGGTGGCCTGGATGTCCTGGCGCGCCGCCGCCGGGCAGTACTCGTCGTTTCCGGCGAAGTGCAGCACCAGCCGGCCCCCGATATGCTCCGCCTCGTCCAGGTGGTTCTCGATGCCCATGCCGTAGTAGCCCACCGCGGCCGCCACGTCACAGCGGCAGGCGGTGAGGTAGGCCAGCCGGGCGCCGAGGCAGAAGCCCAGTGCACCGACCGGGCCGTGGCACTCGGGGCGGGCCCGCAGCGCCTCGATGGCTGCGCCGATATCCGCCACGCCCAGGTCCTGGTCGAAGCCCTGGTAGAAGCCGAAGGCCTTCTGCCAGTCCTCGGGGGCATAGCCCAGCTCCACCCCCGGCTCCTGGCGCCAGAACAGGTCCGGAGCCAGCACCACATAGCCCTCCTCCGCGTAGTAGTCGGCGATCTCGCGGATGGTGGCGTTGACGCCGAAGATCTCCTGCAGCAGCACGATGCCCGGCCCGCTGCCCGCCGCGGGCACCGCAAGATACCCGCTGAAAGTGCCGCTGCCATCCACTGCCTGGATCTCGATGGTCGTGCCCATGATCATGCCTCCCCGGTTGTTGTTGGAATTGACGAGGTTCACCTTATGCAGGGCCTCCGGGGCGGCACGAGCCGGGCACTGCAGCGGCTATCCGTTCCGTGCAGAAAGTGCATTACCAGGGCCCGGATCAAGAAAATGGGGCCGTATACTGGCCACACCCCTGCGATACGACCCGGCCTGACCGGGCGGATGACAACAACAACAAGGGAGAGCCCCATGACACCGGAAGACCGTTCCCCCGGCTGGCTGCGGTCGGCCCTGCTGGAAGACGACCGCCGGCTGGTCTTCAGCTCCGAGGCCCTGGAGGAGGTCCAGGAGAACGTCTCGAGCGTCTTCAAGCCGCACCGGCTGGACACCCCGCGCGGCGATGGCGCCTTGAGGGCCCGGCTGCACTCCGTGGGCCTGGGCAAGGTCTCGTTCAACCGACTGACCTACGGCCGCGAGGTCCGCATCGACCCCGAGCGGCTGGAGCGCTTCTACCTGATCCAGATGCCGGTCTGTGGGCAGGCCGAGATCCGCTGCGACCGGCATTGCATCGCCTCGGACGAGACCTTGGCTTCGGTGCTCAACCCGACGGAACGACTGGAGATGCGCTGGAGCGGTGACTGCGACCAGCTGATGCTGCGCATCGAGCGCGAGGCCCTGGAGCTGGCCTGCAGCCGCCAGCTCGGCCGCCCGCTGCGCGAGCCGCTGTGCTTCCAGCCGGCGCTGCGCTGGCGGGACGACCCGAACTGGTTTCACCTCGTCGCCTACCTGGCCCGGCTGCTCAGGGCATCGCCCGGCGCCCCCGGCCAACCTCTGATCGCCCCGCAACTCGAGCAGCTGGTCATCGGCACCCTGCTGGCGATCCAGCCCCACAACTACGCCGAAGCCATGCAGCAGGGCGAGCGACGCCTGGCGCCACGTCACGTCAAGCGGGTCGAGGAGTACATCGAGGCGCATGCCGAGGAACCGCTGACGCCAGCATTGCTGGCCGAGGTCGCCGGCGTCAGCCTGCGGACGCTGTATGCCGGGTTTCGTGACTTCCGGCAGCAGAGCCCGATGGAATACCTTCGCCTGGTGCGCCTGCAGCGGGTCAGGACGGCGCTGCAGACGGACGACGGCAACGCCTCGGTCACCGAGACGGCCATGCGCTGGGGCTTCGCCCATATGGGGCGTTTCAGCCAGCGTTATCGCCAGGTCTTCGGCGAGACGCCCAGCGAGACCCGGCGCCGGGCAGGCTGCTGAGGATGGTCCGGGGCCTGCGCTTCTCGGGGTCCGATTCCGGCTAGTCGGCGCCGTCCCAGGCGATACACTGGGAGGCAGACACCCACGCCGAGGATCGTCGCCATGCTGGATGCCGCCCAGTGCCGCCAGGCCCGCCTGGCCCGGGATGCCCGCTTCGACGGCCGTTTCTTCGTCGCGGTGACCACCACCGGCATCTACTGCCGGCCGGTGTGCCCGGCGACGCCGCCCCATGAGCACAACGTGCGCTACTTCCCCAGTGCCCTGGCCGCCGCCGAGGCCGGCTATCGCCCCTGCCTGCGCTGCCGGCCGGACAGCGCGCCGGATTCGCCGGCCTGGCGCGGCACCCACACGACGCTGGAGCGCGCCCTGCGGCTGATCGACGAGGGCGCCCTGCGCGACGACTCGCTGGCCGCGCTATGCGACCGGCTGGGCATCGGCGAGCGCTACCTGCGCCGGCTGTTCCAGCAACGCATCGGCGTCTCGCCCAAGGCCTACGCCCAGCACCGCCAGTGCCTGTTCGCCAAGCAGCTGCTGCACCAGACGACGCTGCCGGTCACCGACATCGCCTACGCGAGCGGCTTTCGCAGCCTGCGCCGCTTCAACGACGCCTTCCGCAGCCGCATCGGCCTGGCGCCCCGGGACCTGCGCCGTCGCGCCGGGGAGGCCGGCGAGGGCCTGACGCTCCACCTGGCCTATCGCCCGCCCTATGCCTGGAAGAGGCTGCGCGACTTCCATGCCAGCCGCGCCATCGAGGGCCTGGAGTGGGTCGGCAAGCGGCACTACGGCCGCTGCATCCGCTGGGGGGAGACGACGGGCCGCTTCACCGCCGAGCACGTCCCCGGCCGCCAGGCCTTCCGGGTGCGCCTCGAGCTCGACGACCTGAAGGCGCTGGCTCCGGTGGTGCGGTGCATCCGCCGGGTGCTCGACCTGGACGCCGACACCGCCACCATCGAGGCCCACCTGACGCGCGCCCTGCCCGGCCTCGCGCTGGTCGAGGGGCTGCGCCTGCCCGGCGTCTGGTCGCCCTTCGAGGCCGGCATGCGCGCCATCCTCGGCCAGCAGGTGTCCATCGTCGCCGCCCGCCGGCTGGTCACCGAACTGGTGGCGGCGCTCGGCGAGCCGGCCGGCGACGGCTGCCGCCACTTCCCCACCCCCGCCGCCGTTGCCGACAGCGACCTGGCCTTCCTCGCCATGCCCGGGGCGCGCCGCGAGACCCTGCGCCGCTTCGCGGCCTGGTACGCTGGTGGCGACGCGAGCGACGACCCGGCCGCCTGGACGGCGCTCAAGGGCATCGGCCCATGGACGGCGAACTACGCGGCGCTGCGCGGCACCGGCCACCCGGATATCTGGCTGGCCGGCGATGCCGGCCTGCGCCGGGCGCTGCCGAGGCTCGACGGCGCCGACCCGGCAAGCGCCTCGCCCTGGCGCAGCTACCTGACCCTGCAACTCTGGTCGCAAGAATCCTGAGAACCAAGGAGCAAGCCGATGACTGACGAGGCCCTGGACTACTATCAACCGCCGGAGACCGGCGCCCTTGGCCTGATCCGCCTGCGGGCCACGGCAACCGGCCTCACCGAGGTCGTCTTCGTCATGGAAGAAGACGAACCGGCCCGTCCCAACGCGCTCACCGAGCGCGCCCGCAGCCAGCTCGCCGAGTACTTCGCCGGCACGCGCCAGGCCTTCGACCTGCCGCTGACGCCCGAGGGCACCGACTTCCAGCGCCGCGTCTGGCAGGCGCTCGAGACCATCCCCTTCGGCGAGACCCGATGCTACGCCGAGATCGCCGAACAGCTGCGCTGCAAGGGCGGCCAGCGCGCCGTGGGGGCAGCCAACGGCAAGAACCCGCTGGCCATCGTGGTGCCCTGCCACCGGGTGATCGGCAGCGACGGTCGGCTCACCGGCTATGCCGGCGGCATCGGCCGCAAGCAGTGGCTGCTGGCCCACGAAGCCGGCGAGGTGCCCTTCGCGCTGGGGTGAACGGCATGCGATAGCGCAGGAGCGACGTCAGCGCACCCCATGATCGCAGGGACGAAAGCCCCGATCACCGATGGCGCCTGAGTCGCCGCGCATCTGCGACACCAGCACCGAGCCCGCGCCCATGGCGAGCGTCCAGCCCAGCATGCCGTGGCCCACGTTGAGGAAGAGGTTATCGGCACCGGCCTGACCGATGATCGGGCGGCTGCTGGGCGTGACGGGACGGAACCCGCACCAGCGGTCGAGCACGCGATCGTAATCGCCAGCATCGGGGAAGCGCGACCGGCAGACGCTCAACAGGTGATCGAGCCGCGCCGGGTCCTGGGTCCTGTCGTAGCCGACGATATCGGCACAGCCGGCGATTCTCAGGCGATCCCCCATGCGCGCCAGCACCATCTTGTGGGCCACGTCGGTGATGCACAGATCCGGGGTCTTGTCTGTCACCGGTACGGTGATGCTGTAGCCCTTGACGGGATAGATCGGCAGCTTGAGCCCGATGCCGCGCGCCAGCGACACGCTCTCCGGTCCCGCTGCCAGCACGTAGCGGTCCGCGGTGATCACGCCCTGGTTCGTGTCCAGACCGGTGATCGTTCCCCCACGGGTCCGCAGCCGCGCCACCCGGCAGCAATAACGCTCCTCGATCTCCCCATTCCGACGCATCGTCGCCAACAAGGACCGGGCGAAAGCGTGAGCATCACCGACCTCATCGCCTGGGGAATGAACGCCGCCGGCGAAGGCGCCCTGGATCTGCGACACCCGGGGGTCCAGGGCCAGGCAGGCCTCGCGGTCCAAGAGCGCTTGCTGCGCTCCCCACTGGATTTTCTCGCGGACGCGAGCGCCGGCCGCCTCGAGTGCCTCGGCCGAGTCGTAGAGATGCAGCTTGCCCGAAGAACGATGATCGAACACGGGCTGCACCGAAGACGCCACCTCCCCCATCACGGCCTGGGAGTGCAGGGCCAGACGCAGGATATCGCGAGTGTTGCGCGTCTCGCGGGAAGCACGGGCATTGGCCAGAAAGCGCAGCCCCCAGCGCAAGAAGTCAGGATCCGTGGACAAGCGAATCTTGAAAGCTGGGTCGCGACCCAGCAGGATGCCCGGCATCTTGCGCAGCAGTGCCCATGAGGCCATGGCGTCGGTGTAGGCGTAGCTCAACTGCCCGCCGTTGGCGAAACTGGTTGCCAGCGCCGGCCCTTCGCCGGCCTCCACCAGCGTCACCCGATAGCCCGCTTGGCTAAGGAGGTAGGCGGAGCTGACGCCCACGATGCCGGCCCCTAGAACAGCGACCGTCTGTGTTTCTTTCACGAGCCACCCGCCTTCCTCTCGGCACCGTCATGTCCGCGAAGACCTTGCCGATAGGCCGCCGCCGCTTCGACCAGGGCGTCGAACACCCGCCGCTCGCTGTCATTGATCAAGTATTCCGGATGCCACTGGAGGCCGATGCAGAAGCGCTGGTCTGGCACCTCGATCGCTTCGATGACATGATCCTCGGCGACCGCACTGACGACGAGGTGCTTGGGCACGTCCTTGATCGCCTGGTGGTGGACACTGTTGACCTCCAAACGCTCGCGACCGACCAACCGATGCAAGAGGCTGCCCGGGGTCAGGCTCACCGAGTGACTGGCCTCGCTATGCGGCAGAGGCTGCATGTGCCCGAGGCTCGAGCGCACTTCCGAAGGCAGGTCCTGGATCAGCTTGGCGCCCTGACTCACCGCGATCAGTTGCATGCCGCCACAGATGCCGACCACGGGCAGGTCCCGGGCCAGCGCCCCCTCGAGCAGTCGCTGTTCGAAGCGAGTGCGATGCACCTTGGTGACCAAGTCGCCCTGGCGCTCTTCCTCGCCGTAGAGGGCGGGAGGGATGTCGTACATGCCCCCACTGATCACGACCCCGTCGACCAGGTCGAGGTAGCGTTCGATCGCGTTGAGATCATGGGGCAAGCCGATGGCCGTCCCCCCTGCCGTCTCGATGGCACCGCAGTAATTCTCTCGCAACGCATACCAGGGCTCCTGGGCATAGCTCGTGCTGTATTCAATATCCAGGGTGATACCGATAATGGGCGTTCCCGTCATGATATTACGACCTCAACTGGTTGAATCGGCCTTCAAGGCGTTACGGGTTGGTAGTCCAGAATCAGCTCCGGCAGGAAAAGCGATAACTCTGGAATGAATGTCGTCAGCAGCAATACCGGGAAATACCCCAAGAGGATGAAGGCGAAGGAATAGCCGATCATCCGAGGTAGCGTGGTATTGCCGATCAATCCGGCGAAATAGAGGATCGGTGCCGTGGGTGGTGTGATGAGGCCCATGCCCAGGTTGACCCCGACGATGGCGCCGAAATGCACCGGATCGATCCCAAGGCTCATGGCGACAGGCAGCAGCATGGGAGAGGCCAGCAAGACGCCACTGATATCGTCCAGGAACATGCCGACCACCAACAGGAAGAGATTGATCAACAGCAGCAAGACGATCTTGTTATCGCTGATGCCGAGCATGAACTCCAGCACGGTCTGCGGTACGTTCTCCATGGTCCAGACCCTGGCCAGCATGGAGGAGAAGAACACCAGGATCATGAGCACGGCGGCAATCTGCCCCGTTTTCCAGGCCACCTCACCGAAGGAACGAAACGTCAGCCCCTTGTAGACCCACAAGGCCACCGGGATCGCATACACCACCGCGATGGCGGCGGCTTCGGTCGGCGTCGTGATGCCGCCATAGATACAGCCCAGTATGATCACCGGCATGGCCAGGCCGAATGCGGCGCGCTTCGTCTTGAGCCACACATCGATACCCGTCTCACGCACCGAGCGCTGTGGCGGTTCCATCACCGGCATCTTGCGCGTCAGGAAGTAGTTGAGGACGGAGAAGCAGCCGATCAATAGCACTGCTGGAATCACCGGCGACAGGAACATGGCGGTGATCGATGTATTGGTCACCCAACCATAGAGAATCATCGAAGAGCTCGGCGGGATGAGCAGGG
Source organism: Halomonas nitroreducens (assembly GCF_003966155.1). Taxonomy (GTDB): domain Bacteria; phylum Pseudomonadota; class Gammaproteobacteria; order Pseudomonadales; family Halomonadaceae; genus Halomonas; species Halomonas nitroreducens. The sequence goes on along the minus strand of NZ_RXNS01000001.1, from coordinate 31,507 downwards.
CCAATACCGACGAAGCCGCGACCAGTGCCGTCGCATAGCCCCGGTCATAGCCTCGATCGACCATCTTGGGAATCATGATCGAGCCGATCGCGGCGACCGCTGCCGTCGACATGCCAGAGATGGCACCGAAGATGGCCGTGGCAAACACCAGGACGACGCCCAAACCGCCCTTGACCCTGGCCATCAGGCTTTCTGCCAAGTCGATCAAGCGGTTGGCGATTCCCCCGCTCGTCATGACGCCCCCAGCGAAGATATAGAGCGGAATCGCCAGCAGAATGAGGGAGGATAGCTTCGAAAACCCCGACGACACCAAGAAGTTGGGGTTGGGAAAGCCGCCCATCACGAACAGGAACAGGGCCGCCGCAAAGAAGCATAAGGGCGCCGGAACCCCGAGAAAGAGCAAGCCAATCAGAATCAGTGCATCGATCAGGACTTCAATATCCATGAGGTTCTCCCGCCTGAACAGCCGACAACTCATCCTCTTCGGCAAGCGATCGATAGCGCTCGCCACGAATCAAGCATCGCGTTCGGCGTACGATTTCGATCAGATAGTAGAACCCCATCAATGCCATGCCGACGACCATGGCGACATGCACCAGGCACAACGGAAGACGCAGTTCCGGCGACTTGGGCGAAAACTTCACGCTCCACTGGAGATAACGAAGACATACCCACAGCATCGCTATTGTCAGGGTCAGAGACAGCGCGGCCACCAGCAAGCACACCAACTCCCTCGAGCGCTCAGAGGAGAGAATGAGGTCCATCACACTGGCCGAGATATGGTTATCACGATAAACACCGTATCCAGCCCCCACGAAATACAACCAAACCGCTAAGTAAATCGATACTTCTTCGACACCATAAAGGGGGGAATCCAACAAGTAGCGAATCACTACCTGAACGAAAACAAGCACTGAAAACGCGATTGTCGTCGATCCCATTATCCAGCGCTGGCTGACCATTAGGCCATTATGTATGGCCCTTAACCTCGCCAAGTTCATTGGAATTCTCCGGCATTCTTTCGCCCGAAACACCCCATCCAACAAGGTGGAAGGATGTAACCCAGGGATAGGAAAGGAACGGCCGAGAATCCAACGATCTCGGCCTAGCGTCGTCACTGGATGTTCAGGCTGTCCTTGAGTCGAGCCATGTTCTTGGCACCGATCTCGTCTTGAATCTCGGGCCAGACATCGCGACGAACCACTTCTGCCGTCTGCTGCAGCTCCTGGTCGTTGAGCACGACGACCTCGATACCCGCATCGCGCATTTGCTGGAGGAATTTTTCATGCTCTTCCTTGGCCACAGCGAAGCGCTCGGCCGAGAGCTCGGTGGCCGCCCGGGAGATGGCGTGTTGCTGGTCTTGAGGGAGGCTCTCGTAGCGAGACTTGTTCACGGCGATGAAGGACACCTCGAAGTGGTCGTTGTTCTGCACCCACATCTCGGCAATATCGGCGAAATTATTCATGGTGAGCTCGGGAGTGGCCCCGATCGCGCCATCGACGACACCGGTTTGCATGGCCGTGTACAGGTCGGACCAAGGAATGGGCGCGGTCTGATAGCCCAGACGGTCGAGCAACGCTTGGTGGGTGGTGCCACCGGGCCAGACGCGAATCTTCAGGCCCTGTTCGGCATTGGGGTCGCGCGGATGCGGCGCAGCCTCGGTATAGACGATCCCCCCCATGCCGGACACGAACGCCCCCAGGACCTGGATGTCCTGCTCGGCCAAGGCATCGTTGATCGTTTCATAGACTACCCCGCCTTCGGAAAAGGCTTCCTCTCCGGACTCGAAGTCCAGGGCCGCATAGGGGAACCACTGCAAGGCGAGCACTTCATTGAAGCTGTTGGACAGCGGCTGGATGGCGAAGTCGATGGTTCCGCCCATGACCTGCTCATGGACCTCGACCCAGTCGCCGAGCTGACTGGCGGGGTAGACGTCGATGTTGACCTGGTCATCGGTGTAATCCGCCACCCGCGAGGAAAAGGCGTTGGCGAACTCGACCACCGTGGTATCCGGTGGCTCGATTGCCGACAGCCGCAGGGTCGTGTCGGCTTGGGCCACCGTGGCGGTGGAACCGATTGCCGCCACCAGGGCTCCGCGGCAGAGGGGCTTGATGGAATCGAACAGTTTCATAGCTCAGCTCCTTATTGTTGTGAAGCTCAACCGGCGAGTCTTGGCCACGTTGAGTACTTCATTGGAGCAGAGGCGAATCGGAGCGGACATTTCGCAAGAGGCACACCTTGGCGCAGAGGGTGCATCACCCTGATGCACGCATGCCGCCACACTGCATCAACCACGGCTACCAGCCCCGAGGCAGCACATGAAACAGCCATCCCGCGACGCACCATAATGGACAAGGAGGGACTGCCTGGCAGGTCGCCAGGGACATGCATATGATGACGAGTCGATCGAAGGGAGCCGGGTAAGGCGGGCGGGCTGACCTCCTACGTATTGCCAGCACCGCGAGGCGCTTCCATGCTTAGCCAGGCTACTAGACGCTTCTCCGGGGATCACGTCTTGGACTTTACCGCGAACCTGAAATTGCTGTGCAGCTACTACCCTTCCACGGCCCAAGTCTGCCGCAGGATGGGAATCAACCGTACTCAGTTCAACAAGTACCTGACGGGAGCCGTTCAACCGTCAAAAGCCAACCTGCGCATCATCTGTGATTTCTTCGGGATAGAACCCTTTGAAATCGTCCTGCCTCATCATCAGTTCCGCACCCAGGTCATGGCCGAGCGAACCGACACTGCAACGACTGATGCTGTCGCCCCCTACTTCCGCGAGATGATCCAGCTGCATGGCCAGTCCAGCCCCAGCCTGGAGCGCTATATCGGCTGGTACTACGAGTACTACTACTCGCTGGGGTTTCCGGGAAAAGTGTTCCAGTCATTGATCGAGATCAGCAGCAAAGCAGGTGGCATCAGTTACGAGCGCTACGAGCGACTGACGACGCCCAACGCCCATCAAGGAAAGATAACGCACTGCCACTATGAGGGCGTCGCCATCAACCTGTGCGATCGGATCTTTTTGATGGACTATGAAGCCCTGACCGTCAATGAGATCACCCAGACGGTGCTGTTTCCTTCGTACAAGAGCCGGATCACTCATCTCCATGGCCTCAAGATAGGCGTCTCGTCAAAGAGCCACCGAGACCCGGCCTGTACCCGTGTGCTCTACGAATTCCTGGGAGATAGCATCGATTTCAAGGCCCGCTTTCGAGCGTGCGGCCTTTACGACCCGGACGAGCTTCCCCCGGACACCATTGCCGGCATCGACAATAGCCAGTCACGACACGCTCCCCTGTTCACGGCGATCGGGGAGTGAGCCAGCAAAGCGAAGCAAGCCATGTCGTAACCATGCGGGGGTCAGAACCGGTAACGGTTGCCGCTGGCGCCCTGCATCTGCCGCCTCACAGCGGCAGATGCAGGAGGGCGCCGCGCAGGGCCGACTCCTCGGCCCACAGCCGGCCCAGGGTCAGCGGCAGCGAGAAGCGGCGTCGGCCGGCGCCGCCGGGGTTGAACAGCAGCCGGCCGTCGCGCCACTCGTTGCGCGCCTTGTGGGAGTGGCCGTGAAGCACGGCGTCGCAGGCGGTTGTGTCGTCGAAGTCGGCGATGTCATGCACCAGATGCAGCCGCCAGCCGTTGACCGCGAGGTCCTGATGCCAGGGCAGCGCCTCGGCCCAGTCCGCGGTGTCGACGTTGCCGCGCACGGCGTGCACCGGCGCCAGCTCGGCCAGCCGCGTGAGGATCGCCTCGTCCCGGGCCCGGCTGCCCACGTCGCCGAGGTGCACGATCAGCCCGCAGCCCTCGAGCATCGTCAGCGCCTCGTCGCGCAGCGTGCCGTGGGTGTCGGCGATCACGCCGATCGGCGCGTCGAGCTCGAAGTGCTCGGTGTTCATGCGTCTGGCTCCCGTCCTGCGATGTCGCCCCATGGTGCCGCCACTCCGCCGCGTCGGCCAGCGCCGTGGCGCGCTCAGGGCCTCGTCCAGTCCGCCTCGCCCTCGCGTTCCAGCGGCCGGGCGTCCAGCGCCAGCAGCGGCGCCAGCGCTTCCCAGGCATCGTCCACGGCGTCCGGCCCGAACAGGTAGGCGTTGACGATCATGCCGTCCAGCGTCACCTGGACGAGGCGTGCCAGTCGAGACGCCGCCTCGCCCTGCTGATCGGCGAGGGTGTCCTCGACCAGCGCCGCCACCTCGGCCTTGTGACACCGCGACAGCGCCAGCAAGGACGCCGGTTCCCGGGCATATTCCTCGGTCGCCTTGAGGAACATGCAGCCGTGGAAATGCTCGGAGGCGAACCAGCGGGCATGCCAGTCGAAGACGGCGCGGAGGCGTTCCGGGGTCGTTGGCTGGGCCTCCACGGCTGCCCGGAGCGAGGCCATGAAGCGCTCGTGGCGTTGCGCCAGCACCGCCTCCACCAGCGCCTCCTTGCCGGGAAAGTGGTGATAGAGCGTCATCTTCGAGACTCCGGCCTCGTCGCGGATCCGGTCCACGCCGACGGCGTGATAGCCGTACTCCCCGAACAGCCGGGTCGCCGTCGCCAGGATATCGTCGCGCTTGGCCATGATTGCACCTCCTCGTCATCCGGAGCCTTGCTTCGATGCGTTCATGCTACTACTGTACAGACCAGTCTGTACAGATCGACGACGAGGAGACTCATGCTCCACAAGATGAAGGGCGGCGGTACCGTGCCGGCACGCCCCGACACCCTCCAGATTCTCACCGGCCTGATGGGCGGCGTGAGCGGCATCGGCCTGGTGGCCTGGCTGACCCGGCTCACCGAGGTGCCGCTGCTCATGGCCCCCTTCGGCGCCACCTGCGTGCTGCTGTTCGCCGCGCCGGGCGCGCCCCTGGCCCAGCCCCGTAACGTGATCGGCGGCCACCTGGTCTCGGCGCTGGTCGGCCTGATCGTCATGCAGTGGCTGGGCACCGGGCCGCTGGCCATGGCGGTCGGCGTCGGCGTGGCCATCGCCGCGATGCAGGCGCTGCGCGTAGTGCATCCCCCGGCGGGCGCCAATCCGCTGGTGGTGATGATGTCCGGCGCCGTCGGCTATGACTTCCTGCTGATGCCGGTGCTGGCGGGCTCGGTGAGCCTGGTGCTGGTGGCGCTGCTGATCAACAACCTGGGAACGGAACGGCGCTGGCCGAACTACTGGCTCTGATGCCCCTCTGGAGCTTGCCCCCGGCTTCATGCGCCCCGCGATTTGCGGCACCATGAAGGCCCGCCCCTCGTCGCGAAGGATTCGCCATGCTCGCCACCACAGAGACCGCCCTGACGCCCGGCTTCATGGTGATCCACAGCAATCGCCTGGAGGCGCTGCGCGACCTGGCGGTGGAATGGCTGCGCAACCATCCGCTGGGCCCGCTGGAAGACGAGGTGATCCTGGTGCAGAGCAACGGCATCAGCCAGTGGCTGAAGCTGGCGCTGGCCGCCGACCCGCCCGAGGGCGCCGGCATCGCTGCCGCCATGGACGTCACCCTGCCGGCGCGCTACCTGTGGCAGGCCTACCGGGCGGTGCTGGGGAGCGACGCCGTGCCGCCGGCCTCGCCGCTGGACAAGCCGCGGCTCGTCTGGCGGCTGATGCGCCTGCTGCCCGAGCTGCTGAATGATCCCACCTTCGCGCCCCTGGCCCGTTTCCTGGCCGACGACGAGGACCTGCGCAAGCGCCACCAGCTCGCCGAGCGCCTGGCCGACCTCTTCGACCAGTACCAGGTCTACCGCGCCGACTGGCTGGCCGCCTGGGCCGAGGGCCGCGACGAGCTGATCGACGCCCGCGGCCAGGCCCGGCCGCTCGCCGAGGACCAGCGCTGGCAGCCGGCCCTGTGGCGGCGGCTGCGCGACGACATCGGCGAACAGGGACTCGCTACCAGCCGCGCCTGGGTGCATACCCGCTTCCTCGAGGCCTGCCGCGAACTGACGCCCGAGACGAGGCCCGCCGGCCTGCCGCGCCGGGTGGTGGTGTTCGGCATCTCCTCGCTGCCCCGCCAGACCCTGGAGGCCCTGGCTGCGGTGTCGAGGGTCAGCCAGGTGCTGCTCTGCGTGCACAACCCCTGCCGCCACTACTGGGCGGACATCATCGAGCACAAGGATCTCCTGCGCGCCGCCCGCCGGCGCCAGCGCCACCGTCCGGGCATGCCCCTGGCGCTCGACGACACCCAGCTGCACCTCCACGCCCAGCCGCTGATCGCCGCCTGGGGCAAGCAGGGCCGCGACTACCTGCGCCTGCTCGACGAGTTCGACGACCAGGACGCCTACCGGGCGCTGTTCGACGCCGAGGAGCTGCGCATCGACCTCTTCGATTCGCCGCTCGAGCAGGCCGAGGCGCCGGGGCTGCTGCAGCAGCTCCAGGACGACATCCTCGAACTGCGCCCGCCCCAGGAAACCCGCGATGCCTGGCCGGCGGTGGACCCGGTGCGCGATCGCAGCCTGCGCTTCCACATTGCCCACAGTGCCCTGCGCGAGGTGGAGATCCTCCACGACCAGCTGCTCGCCGCCTTCGACGCCGACCCCACGCTGCGCCCGCGCGACGTGCTGGTGATGGTGCCGGACATCGACACCTACGCCGCCGCCGTGCAGGCGGTGTTCGGCCGCTTGGCGCCGGACGACCCGCGCCATATCCCCTTCACGCTCTCCGACCAGACCAGCCGCCACCGCCAGCCGCTGCTGGTGGCGCTGGAGGCGCTGCTGCACCTGCCGGAGTCGCGTCTCACGGTGAGCGACCTGCTCGACCTGCTGGAGGTGCCTGCCCTGCGTGGGCGCTTCGGGCTGGATGCCGAGGCGCTGCCGGTGCTGCGCCGCTGGATCGAGGGCGCCGGCATCCGCTGGGGGCTCGACGCCGAGCAGCGCGCCCGGCTCGACCTGCCCGGCGGGCTCACCGCCAACACCTGGGCCTTCGGCCTGCGACGGCTGCTGCTGGGCTATGCGGTGGGCGACACCGCCGAGGGCCCCTGGCACGACATCGAGCCGTTCGGCGACATCGGCGGCCTGGAGGCGGCCCTGGCCGGGCCGCTGATGGACCTGCTCGATGTGCTCGAGACCCAGTGGCGTGCGCTCTCCGAGCCCGCCGACGTGCCGACCTGGTGCCGGCGGCTGCGCGAACTCGTCGGCGAGTGCTTCGCCGCCGAGGACGAGGCAGACCTTGCCACCCTCAGCCGCCTGGAGGAGCTGCTGGAGGACTGGCAGGAGACCACCGAGGACGCCGGCCTCAGCGAGGCCCTGCCGCTCTCGGTGGTGCGCGAGCACTGGCTCGGCCAGCTCGACGAGGCCAACCTCTCCCAGCGCTTCCTGGCCGGCGCGGTGAATGTCGCCACCCTGATGCCGATGCGCGCCATCCCCTTCCGCCACGTCTGCCTGCTGGGCATGAACGACGGCGACTACCCGCGCACCCAACGCCCGCTGGACATCGACCTGATGGGCCACGACTACCGCCCCGGCGACCGCTCGCGGCGCGAGGACGACCGCTACCTGTTCCTCGAGGCGCTGCTCTCGGCCCGCGACAGCCTGGTGATCAGCTGGGTGGGGCGCAGCATCCACGACAACGAACCCCGGCCGCCCTCGGTGCTGCTCGGCCAGCTGCGCGACCACCTGGCCGCCGGCTGGCGACTGGCCACGCACGAGAACGACGACGGCCAGGCCCTGCTCGACGCCCTGACCACCGAACATCCGCTGCAGCCGTTCAGCCGCAGCTACTTCTCAGCAGACCCACGCCTGTTTACCTATGCCCAGGAATGGCGGGCGGTGCATGCTGTCAAGACAGCACCAGAAGGCGTCACGGATGGCGAGCTGCCGCCGATCGAGCTCGACACCGCCCTGCCCCTGGCCCGCCTCTCCGGCTTCCTCAAGGACCCGGTCAAGGCCTTCTTCACCACCCGGCTCGGGGTCTTCCTCGAGCGCGAGGCGCTGGAGAGCCCCGACCACGAGCCCTTCGCCCTGGACGGCCTGGACCACTGGCAGCTCCAGCAGGCGCTGGTCGAGGCCGGGCGCCGCGCCGTGGACGAGGGCACCTCGCCGACGCCGGCCGTCCACGACACCCTGGAACGCCTGGAGCGCGAGGGGCGCCTCGCCATGGGCGGCTTCGCCGAGCTGATGCGCGAGGCGCTGGTCGAGCCGCTGGACGCCCTCTTCGAGGCCTATGCCGAGAAGCTCGCGGCCTGGCCCCACGCCTGGGAGACACCGGCCCCGGTCTCGCTGGCACTGGCCACCGACGCCGGCCCGCTGCTGGTGGAAGACTGGCTGGACGGCCTGCGCGAGAACGACGAAGGCGAGCGCTGCCGGCTGGTGCTGATGACCAGCAGCCTGGTCAACAAGGGCAAGTACCACTGGAAGCACTGGCTGGCGCCCTGGGTCAGTCATCTCGCCGGCCAGCTCGCCCTGGGCCCCATGACCACGGTGCTGCTCTCCCGGGCCGGCGGCGGCACCCTGCCGCCCCTGGACGAAGCCACTGCCCGGGCCCACCTGGAGGCCGTCGCCCGCGCCTGGCGCGCCGGCATGACCGCCCCGCTGCCGCTGGCCCGGGACACCGCCTTCGCCTGGCACGAGAAGGGCGGCGACGAGAACGCCCTGGCCCGCGTTTTCGGGGGCGACTCGGACCAGGCCGAGGAGGCCGACCTCAAGGCCTGGAAGGCCGCCGTCACCGCCTTCCATGGCACCGGCTTCAACGGCGATCACGGCGAGCTGGGCCGCGATCCCTACCTGGCCCGTCAGTGGCGCAACCTGGAGGGTCTGGTGCGCCACGAGGCCGCCGGCCGGCGCTTCACCGAGCTGTGTGATGCCCTCTACGCCCCGCTGCATGACGCGGTGAAAACCAAGAAGAACGGAGGCAAGGGCCAGGGAGGTCGCTCATGAACTCGCCCGAGACCGTGCAAGCGGCCGAGACCCCACGCCTCGATCCGGTTGCCCTGCCGCTCACCGGCAGCCGGCTGATCGAGGCCAGCGCCGGCACCGGCAAGACCTTCACCATCGCCCTGCTCTACCTGCGCCTGGTGCTCGGCCCCAGGGTCTCAAACGAAGAGCATGCCGAGGACGCGGCGAGCTTCCCGCGGCCGCTGACCCCGCCGGAGATCCTGGTGGTCACCTTCACCAACGCCGCCACCCAGGAGCTGCGCGACCGCATCCGCGCCCGGCTGGTGGAGGCCGCCGCGGCCTTTCAATCGGGGACAGACCCCGATTTCGCTGCGTCCCCTAATGAGACCGGCGATCTCTTCGACGAACCGGAATTGGAAGGAAATGGGGTCTGTCCCCAATTCAATCCGCCCAGCGGCGATCCGCTGCTGGCCCTGCGCGACAGCTACCCCCGCGAGAGCTGGCCGACCTGCGCCCGCCGCCTGCGGCTGGCCGCCGAGTGGATGGACGAGGCGGCGGTCTCCACCATCCACTCCTGGTGCCACCGCATGCTGCGCGAGCATGCCTTCGACAGCGGCAGCCTGTTCGCCCTGGAGATGGCGCTGGACCAGTCGGAGATGGACCTGGAGATCGCCCGGGACTACTGGCGCAGCTTCTACTACGACCTCGCCCCCGAGGCGCTGGCGATCATCGCCCGCTACTGGACGACCCCGGACACCCTCAACGACACCGCTGCCCGGCTGCGCACCCATGCCGCCGCCCTGCACGCGGCGCCGCCGCCCGCCGAGGCCCTGGATGCCTACCGCGAGCAGCGCTCCGCGGCCCTGGCCGAACTCAAGGCGCCCTGGCCGGCCTGGCTCGACGAGCTGGAGCCCCTGCTCGAGGAAGCGGCCCAGCGCAAGGCCTTCAACGGCCAGAAGCTCAATGCCAGGAGCCGCGCCAACTGGCTGGGTGCCCTGCGCGACTGGGCGAGCGATCCGGAACTGGCCAGGCCGTCGCTGACCGACGCCGCCTGGAAGCGCCTGACGCCCGAGGGTATCGCCGAGATCTGGAAGGAAGACCCGGCGCCCGACCTGCCGGCGCTGGAGGCGCTTTCCGAGCTGCCGGACCGGCTCGCCGAGCTGCCCGATCCGTTCGCCGACCTGCTCGCCCACGCCGTGCACTGGATGGCCGCGCGTCGCGAGACCGTGCAGCGCCGCCGCGCCGAGCTCGGCCCCGACGACCTGCTGCAGCGCCTGGACGCCGCCTTCGCGGGCGAGGCCGGCGAGACGCTGGCCGCGCGCATCCGCGAGCAGTTCCCGGTGGCGCTGGTCGACGAGTTCCAGGACACCGACCCGGTGCAGTACCGGCTCTTCGACCGGGTCTATCAACTGGCCGAGAACCGCGACGACAGCGCCGTGCTGCTGATCGGTGACCCCAAGCAGGCCATCTACGCCTTCCGCGGCGCCGATATCCACACCTACCTCCAGGCCCGGCGCGACACCGCCGGCCGCCACGTCACGCTGGGCACCAACTTCCGCTCCGCCGCGCCCATGGTCGAGGCGGTCAACCGGGTGTTCGCCCATGCCGAGCAGAGCGAGGCCGGTGCCTTCCTGTTCCGCCGCGGCGACGACAACCCCGTGCCCTTTGCGCCGGTGGATGCGAAGGGCAGGAAGGATGCCCTGGTCCGCCACGGCGCGGCCCAGCCGGCGCTGACCCTCTGGCACCAGCACGCCGAGACGCCGCTGTCGAAGTCCGCCTACCTCAGCGAGCTGGCCGGGCGCTGCGCCGCCGAGATGGCCGCCCTGCTGCGCGAGGGCCAGACCGGGCAGACGGGCTTCGTCCAGAGCAGTGGCGAAGAGCACGGCGAGCTGCGCCCATTGGCGCCGTCGGACCTCGCCGTGCTGGTCAACAACGCCGGCGAGGCCCGGGCCATCCGCGGCGCCCTGCTCGCCCGCGGCATCCGCAGCGTCTACCTCTCCGACAAGGAGGGCGTGTTCGAGACCGAGGCCGCCGCCGAGCTGGAGGTATGGCTGGCCGCCTGCGCCGCCCCGGACGACGAGCGCGCCCTGCGCGCGGCGCTGGCCACGCCCAGCCTGGGGCTCTCGCTCGCCAAACTCGACGCCCTGAATGGCGGTGCCCAGCAGGACGAGCTGGCCTGGGAGGCGCGGGTGATGCAGTTCCGCGACTACCACCGCCAGTGGCAGCGCCGCGGCGTGCTGCCCATGCTGCACCGGCTGCTGGCCGACTTCGCCGTACCCGGCCGGCTGCTCACTGTGCCGGAGGGCGAGCGACGGCTCACCGACCTGCTGCATCTTGGAGAACTCTTGCAGGAGGCCAGCGCCGAGATCGACGGCGAGCATGCCCTGCTGCGCCATCTCGCCGAGTCCCGGGCCCGGCCCCAGGAGCAGTCCGACGCCCACCGGCTGCGCCTGGAGAGCGACGCCGACCTGGTGCAGGTGGTGACCATCCACAAGTCCAAGGGCCTGGAGTACCCGCTGGTGTTCCTGCCCTTCATCGCCGCCTTCCGCCCGGTGAAGGCCGGCGACCTGCCGCTGCGCTGGCACGACGACGACGGGAACCTGCGCCTCTCCCTGGACGCCGACGAGGCCACCCTGGCCCGGGCCGACCACGAACGCCTGGGCGAGGACCTGCGCAAGCTCTACGTGGCCCTGACCCGCGCCCGCCACGCCACCTGGCTCGGCCTGGCGCCGCTGGACGCCATGGAGCGCAGCGCCGTCGGCCACCTCCTCTCCGGTGGCGAACCGCTGCTCCCCGAGGCCCTGCGCCCGGCGCTCGATGCTTTGGCGGACGCTGATGGTCACGACAGCGGCCGGGTACGGGTGACCGAGGCCCCGGAGGCCGATCCCGCCCCGGTGCACCTGGCCACCGAGCAGGCGCCCCTGGGCGAGGCACGCGCCCCCACCCGGACCATTCGCGAGCACTGGTGGATCGCCAGCTACTCGGCGCTGCGCGCCGGGGCCACGCCGGACGACGAACGCGACACCGCCGTCGAGGCCGGCCCGGCCCCCGAGCCCACCACCGCCGACGAGGCCACCGCCATGGAGGTGATCGACGAGCCCTTCGACGCCGGCGCCGCCGCGGTGAGCGAGGGCTCGCTTCACCGCTTCCCCCGCGGGCCTTCGGCGGGCACCTTCCTGCACGGCCTGCTGGAATGGGCCGGCGAGGAAGGCTTCGCCAAGGTGGCCGGAGACGCCGCGCTGCGCGAGGACACCCTGGCCCGGCGCGCCAACCGCCGTGGCTGGGAGGGCCAGATCGCCGCCCTCGAGCAGTGGCTGCCGGAGCTGCTGACCACCCCGCTGCCGGTGCCGAATGATGCCGCCCCGCTGCGCCTCGATCAGCTTTCCGGCTACCGGGTGGAGCTGGAATTCTGGTTCGCCGCCCACAAGGTGAAGACAAGCGAGCTGGACGCCCTCGTGAGCGCTCACACACTGGATAACCTGCCCCGGCCGGCGCTGGAGCCCGACACCCTGAACGGCATGCTCAAGGGCTTCATCGACCTGGTGGTGGAGCACGAGGGCCGCTTCTACGTGCTCGACTGGAAGTCCAACCACCTGGGCGCGAACGATGCCGCCTACACCGAGGCGGCGATGGCGGAGGCCGTGCTCGAGAAGCGCTACGACGTGCAGTACTGCCTCTACCTGCTGGCCCTGCACCGGCTGCTTCAGGCCCGGCTGCCGGACTACGACATCGACCGCCACCTGGGCGGGGCGCTCTACGTCTTCCTGCGCGGCACCCGCGCGCCCTCCCGGGGCGTGCACGCCGAGCGCCCGCCGAACGAGCTGATCCTCAATCTCGATGCCCTGTTCCGCGCCGCCGAGGAGGACGCCGCATGATCCCGGACACCCCCGATCTCGCCGCCGAACGGGCGCTGGCCGATCACGCGGCCCTGTTCACCCTGCTCGACCGCTGGGTGGAACGCGGCTGGCTGCGCTCGCTGGACCGCGCCTTCGCCGCCTTCCTCGGCCGCGAGGTGAGTGAAGCCTCACCCCGGCTGCTGCTGGCGGCGGCGCTGGCCAGCCACCAGCTCGGCCGCGGCCACGTGTGCCTGGACCTGGCCCAGACCCTGGCCACCCCGGACCTGGCCCTCTCGCTGCCGCCGGAGGGCGACAGCCTGGAGGACCCACCGCCGCTGCCCAGCCGGGTGATGGCCGCGCTCGACCTCGATGCCTGGCGTGCGGCGCTGGCCCAGCCCGAGCTGGTCGCCACCGGGCCCGGCAGCACCCCGCTGGTGCTCGCCGGGAGCCGAGAGCACCCCCGGCTCTACCTGCGCCGCTACTGGCAGCACGAGCAGGATATCCACACCCGGATCGGCGACCGGCTCGGCATGGATGACGAGGCCCCGGACGCGGCCCGCCTGCGGCCGATCCTCGATGCCCTCTTCCCGCCTCGACCCGATATCGACCGGCAGCTCGACTGGCAGAAGGCCGCCTGCGCCCTGGCCGGGCGCTCGCGCTTCGCGGTGATCACCGGCGGCCCCGGCACAGGCAAGACCACCACCGTGGTGCGCCTGCTCGCCCTGCTTCAGGCGCTTGCCTTGGGGAATAACATGGCGAATAGCAAGGGTGAAGAAGATGGGGGCGAACAGGCCCTGCGCATTCGTCTGGCCGCGCCCACCGGCAAGGCCGCCGCCCGGCTCAACGAGTCCATCGCCGGCCAGGTGGCGAAGCTCGCCCTCGACGGCCTGGCCGACGACCCCGAGCGGCTGCACGACGTGATCCCGAAAGAGGTCTCGACGCTGCACAGGTTATTGGGCTCTCGGCCGGACACCCGCCGCTTCCGCCACGACCGCCACGACCGCCACAACCCGCTGCCGCTGGACGTGCTGGTGGTGGACGAGGCCTCGATGGTGGACGTGGGCATGATGGCCGCGCTGCTCGAGGCGCTGCCGCCCCGGGCGCGGCTGGTGTTGCTCGGCGACAAGGACCAGCTCGCCTCGGTGGAGGCCGGCTCGATACTGGGCGACCTGTGCGCCCGAGCCGAGGGCGGCCACTACACCCCGGGCACCGCCGAGTGGCTGGCCGAGGCCACTGGCCAGCCGCTGCCCACGGACACCCTCGACGCCGATGGCCAGCCGCTCGACCAGGCCATCGCCATGCTGCGCGTCAGCCATCGCTTCACCGCCGACAGCGGCATCGGCCGGCTGGCCGCCGCCATCAACCTCGAGGCCGAGCCCGCCGCCAAGCGCCGCGCCATCTCCGAGGCGCTCAACCATGGCTTCGCGGACCTCTCGCACTTGAAACTAGGCGCCGACGACGAGCGCGGCCTGGCGCGCCTGGCCGTGACCGGCTGCCCCGAGCGCTTTCCCAATGCCGGCGCGGCCAGCGCGCCGCCGGTGGGCTATCGCCACTTCCTCGCCACCATGGCCGAGCGGCGCCCGGCGGACGACGCGGCTCAGGCGGCCTTCGATGACTGGGCCCGCGCCGTGCTGGCGGCCCACGGCCACTTCCAGCTGCTGTGCGCGCTGCGCCGCGGCCCCTGGGGCGTGGAGGGATTGAACGAGCGGGTGCGCCAGGCGCTGGAGCGGGAAGGGCTGATCGACAGCCAGGACGGCCGCCAGCGCTGGTACCCCGGCCGCCCGGTGCTGGTGACGAAGAACGACTACGGCCTGGGGCTGATGAACGGCGATATCGGCATCACCCTGGACATGCCGCGCCCGGGCGCTGCGCCAGGCGACGGCAGCCGCCGCCTGCTGCGGGTGGCCTTCCCCGCCGGCGACGGCACCGATCGCATCAAGTGGGTGCTGCCCTCGCGCCTGCAAGCGGTGGAGACGGTGTTCGCCATGACGGTGCACAAGTCCCAGGGCTCGGAGTTCACCCACGCCGCCCTGGTGCTGCCTGACGCACCGAATCCCATCCTCACCCGCGAGCTGGTCTACACCGGCATCACCCGTGCCCGCCACTGGCTGACGCTGGTCGAGACCGGCCGCGGCCAGCTGATGGACGCCGCACAGCGGCGAGTGATGCGGGTAAGTGGATTGGGAGGATAAGAAATTCAAGACACTGGAATTTCTTATTAGCTTTTTCACCATGCAAGCCTTATCACTGCCCACTGAAAGTATTGTATCCAGGGGCTGCATCCGCCGTGCTTTTGTCCGACTTGACTTGCTGTATGCGCGTGAGATTCCTACCTTCACATTTATTCACTGCAAGGCTGTTCGCTTCACGCCAGAACAAGAGTCAAGCCGATGCCACGCCAAGCTGGTATTCCCCTGCTGGAGCTATTCTCCGCGGTGGATCAGGTCAACTCGGTACTGCCACAGGCAGTAGGGGATTTCTTCGGGCGCTTTGCGGTCATCGGCCATACCAGCCGCCGCTCGCCGGGCGCCATCATCCACCAGGGCCGCCTTCAGGCACTGGATGAGTCGCTGGATGCCGATTCCCAGGGCTTCGATGTCGGTATCGGCACCCTGTCTTTACCACTGATTCACACCGGCCTGCCGTTCCAGCTCTCGCTGCAGCGCCAGGCCGTTGCGGACAACCTCGAACCGCCACCCGACGCCTGGCAGCTCGACCTCTTCCTGGCCGATTTCAGCCTCAGCGTCGACGGCCTGCAGCCGGCCCTGTTCGTCGAGGAAACCGGCACCACGCCGCGGCACCTGCTGCGCGACCCGAACAACGACAGGGTGCGCATCACCGGCTCGGCCGTGCTGCGGCTGCAGAAGAATGCCGGCAGCTCCGATGTCGACTTCCTGTTCATCGACCACCCCGACCCGCTCGACCCGACGCTGCAATCCGGCGCCGTGGTGTCGCTGAACTTCACCCCGCCCCACTTCTTCCTCGGCTCGTCGGACATCGGCCTGTCGGTCGGCAAGCTGACCTTCGACTTCTCCTCCAGCTACTCGCCGGCGGACGTGCTGGAGCGCAACCAGGGACCGACCTGGATGGGCCTGGCCATTCGCGAGGCCACCGTCTACGCACCGCGCAACCTGCCGGTGGTCGGCGACCTGTCCGGCGGCGTCAAGGACCTGCTGATCGGTCGGCCGGCCGGCATCCAGGGCGAGTTCGAGCTGCAGTTCGGCCGCACGGCCATGGACCCGGCCACCTTCCAGTTCGAGCAGCAACCGAGCGGCGACAACCGCCCGGTCGACATGAGCGACGGCTTCCCGCGCGTGATCTTCGAGGGCAGTCCGGACGAGCGGGTCAGCTTTCACGCCGGCTTCAACGCCCCGGCGCCGCCGGACGATGGCAGCCTGCCCGACGGCGCGCTGCAGGACTGGACCGCCATCTGGACCTGGCCCGACCGCGAAGACGAGGAAGGCGACAGTTCCAGCGGCAGCGTCGGCCAGAACCAGGTGCTGACAGTGCAGCCCATCGAGATCCTGACCATCGATGGCCAGGAGCAGCGCTTCAAGCATCCGCCGTTCACGTTCCGCTTCATCGCCGCCGGCGACCCGCCGAGCATTGCCGTGATCACCGACGGCGGCGATCGCCTCGCCAATGTCGTCCAGCTCAACGGCGGCATCGCGGACATCGAGCCCCTGACCCTGGAAGCGGTCTCCAACGCCGCCGACACGAGCGAGAGCGAATTCGACTGGAGCATCGAGGCCAATGGCAGCAGTGCCACGGGCGCCACCTTCAGCCCCGACCTGACCGGCCTGTCGGCGGACCGTGACGGCCACCTCTTCGTGCGCCTGCGCGAGAAGGTCGATGGCGAGGATGGCCACCGGGTGGCGCGCCTGCATCTGAAGCTGACCGAACGTACGCCGCTATTGATCGGTTGCGAGAGCGGCGTCTTCGACGCCACCGACACCAGCACCCCGCTGGACCTGATCGAGGTCGAGAAGACCTTCGACCTCTCGGACTTCCACGCCCAGGGCGACTTCACCGACCGGCTGGTCAGCGCCGTGCTCGACGGCTCCCCGGCCGGCGTCAGTGTGCCCAGCGACGGCCTGGCCCGCGTGGTCATCGGCGACGGTGCCGGCCCGGCGCCACCCGAAGACGATCGCCATGTGCAGATCCTCATGGAGTTCGAGGAGAACGACCCGCTGCGCTGGGGCGAGCATACCCCCAAGGACGTCGACCGCTCGGCCGGCGCCGCCAATATCCACGAGCAGCTGCTGCGCTGGGCCAACAAGTACCCGGGCGCCGATTTTCTTGTGGTCGGCCACACCGACGATTTGAATTTCGGTGAGCCCGGCCCCACCGCCGCCCAGGGCAATATCACCCTGGCCCGTGACCGCGCCGACAAGGCCCACGAATTCCTGACCACGCCCACCGCCGGGCTAGCGGCGATCGACAGCAGCCGGGTGGTGCGCCGCGGTGAGCACAGCGACTGGGATGCGGCCAACAGTGCCGGCGACAGCCTGGAAGAGAGCGCCGACATCGACCTGGCAGCGGCCGAGAAATCGGAAGCTTTCGGCGATGCCTCCTTCGCGCTGGGCTGGCTGATTCGTCACCAGCTGGAACGCAGCGGCTGGGAGATGGAGCACGATTCGGCGCACGCCTATGAACCGGATCGCCAGGCCTACCGCCGGGCCGATATCTACGCGATAGGCGGCACACCCGTGGCCGAGGCGATTCACACCGCCCAAAGCGCCGTTCATCGCGCCACCCTGCGCCGCTCGCTGGTGCCGGCACCGGGCCGCGATCCGGCCCCGATACCGCCCAAGGCCGCCGCCATCGACTACCGCGTCAAGCTGCGCTTCGTGTGGGACAGCCCCACGGCCACCCGCTGGGAAGACGCAGTGCCGACGCTGGCCGAAGCTGAATTCGCCTGGTCGCCCACCGAGATGCCGCTGCCGGCCGTCAACGGTGAGGCCGTCGAAGCCAGTCGCGAGACGCTGACCATCCACGCGCAGTGGATTCACGATGTGCGGACCGGCTTCACGCGCACCACCCTCGGCATCCGCTCCGACGGCGATCCCGACGGCCTGGTGTCCACCGACCAGAAGAACCTGACCGCGGCGCTGGCCTTCGGGCCGATGCTGCTGTCCGGCGTCGATTCCGACACCGACATGGTCGAAGCCGGCGCCCGCGTCACCGCACTGATCGCCGCGGCGGCCTTTGCCGATGTGCCGCTGGGCGGCGGCGACCCGCTGGTCGGCAACGGCTCGAAGACGGCATTGATTGCCGTCGAGGCCGAGGCGCAGACGCGCGCCGTCAGCGATGCGGCGGAGGACTACCAGGTCAAGCTGACCAGCGACTACACCTGCACGCTGCACGTCAATGGCGGCGCGCTCGGCATCAAGACCGCCGCCGACCGACCGATGAAGATTCGCTACAAGGGCGTCGGCTTCGAGTTCGACAACTCGAAGGAGGGCTGGGACAAGCTCGGCCTGGCCTTCGATACCAGCAGTATGGAGATCGAGGACCCCGGCAAATGGGAAATCGACGGCGTGCTCGGCAGCCTGCTGCGCATTGTCGAAGTGGCCATGGGCCGCGGCTCGCTGTGGATCGAGGGGCGCATCGCCGTGGCCCTGAATATCGGCGTGGTGGAAATCTCCGAGGCCATCATCCGGCTCACCTTCGAGGACGGCAGCCCGCTGCCGACATTCGAGCTGCGCGGCTTCGTGCTCAAGGCCGACGTGCCGGCCGTGCTCACCGGCGAGGGCCGGCTGCGCATCGAGGACGGCGGCGTGGTTCGCGCCGGTGTCGATGCCGACATCATCCCGCTGGACCTCAAGGCCAGCGCCGCACTGGCGCTGGCACGCAAGACCGACCCCGAGCCCTACACCTTCCTCAGCCTGGCCGTCGGCGTGCAGTTCTCCACGCCGCTTCCATTGCTGCAGACCGGCGCCGCCCTGTACGGCATGAAGGGCATGTTCGTCATGAACGGCGAGCGCGACATCCCGGCCGAAAGCGACGACCCGGTCGGCCGCGAGCTGACCTGGTGGGGCACGCCCCCGGAAAGCAAGTACCGGGCACGCCAGGGCCAGTACGCGCTCGGCGTCGGCGTGGTGGTCGGCACGCTGCCCGACGTCAGCTTCTGCTTTTCGGCCTCGGGCATGGTGGTGGTCGGCTTCCCCGATCCGGAAGTCATCCTCGGCGTCGATGTCAAGGTCATCGAGGTGCCGAACACCACGGTCAGCGACGAAGGCTCGTCGGAAGGCGCGATTACCGGCCTGATCGTCATCGACGACGAGGCCGTCACCGTGGCCGTGTCGGCCCAGTACGAAATCCCCAAGGTGCTCAAGGTCAAGGTACCGTTCGGCGCCTATTTCCCCTATGACGGCGACGGCACCTTCGTGCGCCTCGGCTGCGACGGCCAGACCGACTTCGGCCGCGTCGGCGAACCGATCACGCTGACCCTGCTGCCCGGTACCCTGGACGTGGAGGCCTGGGCCTACCTGATGATCGAGCAAGGCGGCCTGCCGTCGCTGGGCGGCGATGAGCGCTTCTCCTTCGACGGCTTCTCGGTCGGCTTCGGTGCCGGCTGGGGGATCGACTGGAGCGCCGGACCAATCAGCCTGTCGGCCTCGGCCAAGGTGCTGGTCGGTTTCGGCACCAAGCCACTGCTGATCAAGGGCGGCGTGTTCGTCGCCGGCGAGCTGGACCTGGTGGTGCTGTCGATCTCCGCTCGCGGCGAGCTGATCCTGACCTACCTCGACCCACCGGACCAGGATGCCAAACTGCGCCTGGACGGCGAATTCTGCGGCGAGGTCGACCTGTTCTTCTTCTCCATCAAGGGCTGTGTCGGCGTCAGCATCGGCGACGACCTGGAGGCACTGACACCGCCGGAACCCGAGCCGCCCATCGTGTCGGTCTCGCTGACCGACCGGCGCGACCGCATCATGGGCACGGCCGCGCCGCTTGGCACGTCGATCGCCGCTGCGCCGCTGTTCGATCTCGACGAGGAAGGCAACAACCAGGGCGCATCGCCCGACGACAACCACACGGTCTGGCCCGATACCGCGCCGGTGCTGCATTTCAGCCATTTCATTGCCAACGGCCTCGGCGATTCGGCGCAGTTCGACCCCGGCAATGCCCCGGCCCAGCCGCGCTGGTTCGGCAGCAACCGGCTCAAGTACGCCTACCGGCTGGACAGCCTTCAACTGCGCCGCAAACGCGATGGCCTGGTGGTCGGCGAAGGCACGCAGCTCGAATCGGTGTGGATGAGCAGCCCCTACCGGCAACCGGTCAGCGAGGCCGGCAACCCGGAGCCAAGCGAGCACGAAGGGCCCAACCTGAAGCTGCTCGACTGGAACCCGTGGAACTGGCCGCTGAACCTGCCGGGCGACGACGCCGGCGAGGGCCTGGCCGGCGATCCGGCCGCGGAAGTGGCCGATCTCTGCGAGCCGGTGCCCGAGGCGCGTCGCGCCTGCGTGTTCGGCCGTGCCGCCACCGGGCTGGGCTGGCAGCGGGTGCTGCTGCGCCAGGAAAGCCGGGCCGAGCCGCCCTACCCGAGCCGCTTCCACCTCACCGCCGAGCCGCTGCTGCGCAGCGGCGGTAGTGTCTACCGGCGCCGCGACCTGCAAACCCTGCTGAGCGTCTTCGCCGCCCACCTGGTGCCGGGCCGGCTGCGGCAATTGCCGTTCCCGGTCACCGTGGCCGGCACCACGCTGCAACAAGGCTACCGGCTGCCATCGGCCCAGCGCAGCGTCGAGGGCGGCCAGCTGGCCCTGCCGCTGCCCTGGGAAGCCCGGTTCGATCGTGAGCTGGCCCAACCGCGCGTCACGCTGCTGGTCTGCGATGCCGCCGGCCAGCCCGGCCGCACGCAGAAGCAATGCATCGACTTCGGCCAGCTGCGCCCCAGCGGCAAGCGCACCCGGATCAGCGTCGACGGCATCGACGTGGCCGCCATCGACCCGAACCAGCCGTTCACATTGACCGACTCGGTCGACGCCGAACGTTTCCGTCCCGGCCGGGATCGGCAGACCGATATCGCCTTTCTCGACGCCGGCATCGAGTTGCGCCTGCCGTCGCCGAGCCTGCAGGTCGAACTGCGGCTGATGAAGTTCCACCAGGCCGATATCGAGATTCATGCGCTGGACGCCAATGGCCGGCCCGTGGCCAGCGACACCGTCACCGGTCCGGTAAACGCCGGCCTCACGGCCCACCTGAACGCCCCCGGCGGCATTGCCCGCGTACAGGTCACCGGCGGCGGCCAGAGCGCCGTGCTGTTCGGCTTCTGCTTCACGGCTGCGGCCGAGGGCGACGAGCCCAGCGGCCAGGCCTGCGAGTCCTTCCGCCGCCTGAAGCCGCGCCGCGAGCCGTTGAAGGTCGTCGAGCACGGCAATATCAGGTTCACGCCGCTGCGCGATGGCGAGCAACTGCGGCTGGTCGATGCCGTCGATCAGCGCGACCGCACGCCGGTGGCCGGCAACGACGGAAGCGCCGAGATCAGCTTCCCGGCCTCCGGCCTGCGCATCGAGCTCCCGAACCGCTGCCGCGCCGTCGAGCTGTGGATCATGCAGTTCAGCAGCAAGCCGGTGAAGGCTGAGGCGCACGACAGCGACGGCAATCCCGTCGCCAGCGGCCATACGCCGCAGGCCCAGCGCCAGGCCCACCGCGTATTGCTCGACGCCGGCGACGATGGCCACATCAGCGGCGTGCAACTGACCGGCGGCGCCGGCGAAGCGGTACTGCTGCGCCTCTGCTGCCGCGGCGCCAGCCCCGAGGCGCGGCGCTGCATCGACTTCGAGGGCGCCTCGGTCGGCGGCAGCCGGGTCGCAAAACTCGAGCACCAGGGCGTGCTGTTCGCCGACAGCGACGAGCAGCGCCGCCTGCGGCTGGTCGATGCCGTCGACGCACGGCCCGAACCGGCCCGGCGCGGCCGCGATGGCATCGGCGACCTGCTGTTCGACGACGATGGCCTGCGTATCACGCTGCCGAATGACTGCACCGAAGTCAGCATCGGCCTGCTGCTACTGGCCGGGCCAGTCAAGGGCACGGCCCGCGATGCCCTGGGAGCACGCGTCGACCATGCCAGCACCGGCGACGAGCGCGGCTCCGAGCAACGGCTGGTCTTCCGCGGCGCCGGCATTCGCCAGATCGAGCTGTTGGGCGGTGGCGGCAAGGCGCTGTTGTTCGAGCTGTGCTGCCGGGCAGCGAAGCCGGCGACCAGCATCGAGTCGCCGCCACTCACCCATGCCACTCATGCTCCGGCCTTCGACGCCCTCACGCACGACGACCCGACCGCGTCATCGCTGGCCGCCTTCATCAGCGGCCGTACCGACAATGCACCGACGCAGACACTGGTGCGCGGCATGGTCGGCGAAGACGTCGGCGCCCACTGGCCCGGCCGGGTCGTCAGGGAACGGCAGGAACACGGCCGCCGCTGCCAGGTGATCGAGTACAACCCGGCCAGCGACGATACCGGCCCCTGGAACGGCTTCCAGGTCATTGCGCCGCCGGGCAAGCAGGTCAGCGTACTGGCCGTCTGCGGCACCGATCAGGTCATGGTCGAGCGCCGGCAGACCGACGCCGAAAACCGGGATCGTCGCCGCCACGAGACCCAGGACCAGGCCAGCCAGGGCCCCGGGCAACGCCGCGCCCTGGTGCTCGATCCGGGCGAGGAGTACGAGCTGGAAGCAACCTGGTCGTGGCAGGCCTGGCAAGCCAATGAAGAGGGCACCAACGAGCCACCGGCCACGCCCCCGGGCGACCAATGGACGCCGGCCGCCGCACCGCAGCGCTTCCACTTCGCCATTGCCGACGAGCAGCCGGCCGACAACAGCCCGCAGGACGGCCTCAACGAGTACCTGTTCGATGTGCGTGACATCAGCCGCCACCTGACCGCCGTGGAGCCGGCCGATGGCCGTGCCTGTCACTTCCTCGACGACGCTCTGTGGGTGCATTTCGACGCCGGCCACATGGAGCAGCTGGCCCAGCGCTATGGCCGCGAGCTGACGCTTGCCGTGCGCCGCACCGACCCGCCACCGCAGCCGGACCCGGCATCACTGGCCGACATGCTGGCGGCACTGCCTGGCGAGTTCGGCTGGAGCCACAGCCCGCCGCAATTGCTCGAGCCCGGCTATCGGCGGATCAACGAGGCCGCTGCGGCGGCGCCCTGCCTGCCGGACGAGCCGATCGTCGGCGGCGCCTCGCTGCACGCCAGGTTCGCGCTCGAGCCGCAGGCCATGTACGACTTCAGCCTGATCGCGCCACGCCGCGATGCCAGGGGCGAGCCGATCGATGCGCGCACCGTCAGCGCCACGCGCTTTGTCACCTCGCGCTATGCCAACCCGCTGCAGCTGCTGGAGCACCTGGGCTATTACCCGGGCGACCCGGCACCGTATCGGCCGGACGACATTATCCTGCCTGCCGGCGCGATCCTGCCCGGCGGCGCGGAAGAGGTCTCCGACAGCCTGTTCGACGAGCTGCTGCGCGACATGCAGGCCGACACCCTGCCGCTGCCGACCAGCACGCCGGTCAGCTACGTGGTCTGGCGCCACGACGGTGCGCAGTGGCGCATCGAGGGCCTGCTGGTCGACAGCCTCGAACCGCTGTTGCGCATCACCACCGTGCTGCAGGACGACGACCGGGCCGAGATCGTCACCCGCTGCGATGTGCGCCACGCGGAGGTCGATGGCCACACGCTGTCGCTGCATCGCAGCAACGAGCGTCGTACCCGGGTCTTCCTGAAGGCCGATAGTCCGTTCACGCTGGCGGCCGGCAGCCACGAGCTGCGCCTCGACATGGACACCAGCGGCGGCGTGCTGCACGGCCGCCGACGGCTGAGTCACCGGCCGGCCATCATCGAACGGGAGGGGTTCTGATGAGCGACTTCGTAACGCCATACCTGTTCAATGCCCACGCGCTGCCGGTCGACACCGACGAGCCACACGCTCGGCACGGCAATCACCTGCGGGTGAACCACCATCCGCTGCTGGGCCTGCCGGTGGCCCCCTTCCTGGTGGCACGCGCCGAGATCGACAACCTCAAGCTGCTCAACACGCGCAGCGACGCCCGGTTCTACGACCGCAACGACAACGAGCTGCTGCCCCCCTTCGACGTCACACCGGACAACCCGGTCACCGCCGTCATCACGCTGGCGCCGCGTGAAACCTGTATCTGGGCCCAGGTCGAGGCGCTATCGGTGGAGGACAGCAAGCCGCGCGAGCAGCCAGACTCACCGCCGCCGGTCACCGATGCCGAGCCGATCCCGTTCAACCCGATACTGCCTCGTCCCGGCGTGGTGCGTCCGGGCGGCTCGCGGCCGATGCCCCCCAACAACCCCTTTGACGACATCGGCCGGATCACGCGGCGCCCGTCGCCTCTCTTCAACCGCGAGCGCTTCCGGGTGCCCAACATCGATCCCGACCTGCTGAGACGCAACCGCAGGCTCACTTGCGAGGCCTTCGTCGACTCTGCCGCCGGACCGGCCACGATCGGTCGCCGCTCCGAGCGTCGCTATGCCTTTTCAGGCCCCGGCATTACCCAGATTCGCATCACCGGCTGGGGCCGGGTAACCCGCGTGCGCTGGATCGAGGCGCGCGACGAGCAGCGGCTCGAGTACGAGCCCTGCACCATCATGAACCTGCCCCATGAAGGCGGCGCGCGCTACCTGCCGATCCACGACGCGCTGGCTCGGGCCGATCAGCGCGTTGCCCAGCAGGCACCCAAGCGCCGTCCGCTGCAGGAAACCCTCGACACCCCGGCACCGGCGGCCGCACCGCTGGCCGACGCGACTTTCGAGCAACAGCGCGTGGCATCGCTCAGCGCCACCGCGGTGGCAGACCTGGAACCGCTGATCAACGACCTGAGCCAGTCGCAACGGGAACAGGTGGTCGACGAAGCCTTCGTCGACGAGCATGGCAACAACGTCGGTTCCAGCACCGCCAGTCGCCTGGGCCGGGTGCTGCAGATGTTGGCCGACCCCGGCACCGCCAGCCGGCTCGGCTACAAGTGGCGTGACGATGCCTACAAGGAAAGCGACGAGCGCGTGGTGTTCTACCGCGTGTTCGGCTTCTTCGCCGATCCCCCACCCAGCGGGCCGCTGGACCAGCGCCCGCCCGAGGAAACGCTGGTCGACGGCATGATCGACTCGCTGCGGCCACAGCACCGCAACTGGTCGCGCCAGGAACTGCTGCAGGCGCTGGCCTCGCTGCTCGGACACAGCGGCGACGATGCGCCACTCACCCACGCGACCGCGCGAACCCCGCTGGCTGGCGTGAATGCCGAAGCGCTGGACAAACTGGAAGACCACGACCGCTACTTCGGCGTCTCCAGCATTGCCATTGCCGACCGCGGCGCCCCGCTGGACCCGCTGCGTCCGCCGCAGCTGCCACCACCCGAGGAAACGCCGCCGCTGCGCGACAACTGGCTGCCGGCAACGCCGCCGGCCGCGCGGCGCGAAGTGATCGTCGATGTGCGCAAGAGTCGCGTCGGTGGCCTGCTGGCCGCCGGCAAGCGCACGCCGGCCGCGGCGCCCGGCGCCGTTTACCGGCCACTGAACAAGGCCAACGGCGACGGCTTCCACCTGCCGCTGGTGCTGGCGCTGAACAGCGACGACGGCACCCAGCCGCCCGAGCCGGAGCCCGGCAGCGGTTTCGTCGCCGATCGCCAGGCCGGCCCCGAGGCCATCCGCTACTTCATCGCCGAGCAGGACCGCTTCGGCCGCTGGTCGAACTGGGCCCGCCGCGAGCACCGCGCCGGCGTGCGGCCGCGGCCGCCGCGGCCCGAGTTCCAGGCTTACTACCGCCAGCCGGCCATCGAAGATGCCGCCTCCAACGGCGGCAGCGTGCTGGTCAAGGTCATGGTACCCGATGCCGAATCGCTGGCACCGGGCAGCCACCTGCTGCAGACCTTGCGGCTGTTCCGCGTCGACGAGGTCGACGGCACGCTGGCACCCCTGGAGGCCGCCGAAGCCGACAAGCAGCTGCACCCGGCCGACGCCGGCGCCCCCGCCGACGAACGCCGCTTCCTTCTCGACCTGCGCTGGACCGGCCCGGTGCTCGCCGCCACCGAGCAGCGCACGCTGCGGCTGACGGCCCGCTGGATCGATACCGAGGGCCGCCAGTCCGAGGAGTCCACGCCGACCACGCTGAGGTTGGTCGATCCGCGCCCGCCCGCACCGGTCCCGGTACCCGACGAGCTGCAATACGCCGCTCGGCCCGACGTGACCGGCCTGTGCTGGGTGGAATACCGCTGGCACCCGCAGCCGGGCCAGCACCATTTCGGCGTCTACTACAGCGACGAAAACCGGCTGCGCAGCCACCTCGACGATCTCGACCGCCACGACCTGCTCGACGACCTGGATGCCGCCGCCGACGCCGCCGCCCGCGCCACGATCTTTCGCGCCAACGAGGCGCTGTTCCCCGACTTCCTGTTCGAGCGCCTGCGCGAGGTCAACGTGGCCTTCAACTCCGGCGAGCGGGGCTTCCGCCACCCGGTTTCCGGCAGCCTGCGCATTCTCAATTTCTACAAGGTGGCCGCCGAGGCCGAGAGCGGCGCCAAGCCGGTGCTCACCGATGTGCCGATGATCGTCTATGGCGTGCCCAATGCCGATCCGCCGCCGCGGCCCACCGTGCAGGTCACGCCGGTGTCCGCCGAGGCCGGCGAGAACCCGCTGGTGGCCCAGGTGCAGATCAATCTGCTGACCGGCACCACCAAGGGCCTGAACTGGCGGCTGCGACGCAGCTCGGTCAGCACCCAAACGCTGGCCAGGGTGCCCGTCGTCGCCACCGGTGCCATGGGGGAGATCGACGAGGCCACTGGTCGCCAGCAGTCGGTCTACCGCGACGACGGCCCGGTGCAGATCGCCCCCCACGCGCAGTTGCGTCCCTGGGTGCGCTATAGCTGGGTCGCCGAGGTACAAGGCGCACCGGAATCCGGCTCCGAGGCCGCCGGCCAGGCCGTGCCGGGCCTGTGGAGCCGGCCGTCTGACCCGTTCAGCCTGGTGCTGCTGCCGGAGCAACCACCGGCGCCGCCGAGCATCGATGATGTGCAGGGTCAGACCGTCGGCAGCGACCGCCGCCAGGTGCAGATCACCTTCAGCCACCCGGATGAACTGTCCGGCGGCAGCGTTGGCAGCTACCGGCTACGGCTGTCGCGACGGCTGGCCAGCGACGCGCCGCTGGAGCTGCTGCGCGACGAGGCCATCGGCGGCAGCGGCCCTTTCGTGGTCAGCGACGAGGCCAGCGACAGCACGCCGGTGCCGGTCGGTACCGAATACCTGGTCGAACTGGTCGACCCCTTGGGTCGCGCCAGCGGCCCCGGCCTGGCGGTCGTCACCTAGGAGCCTCATCATGGTCGATCTCGTTCCCGCTCCCAATACGCTGGGCCTGTCCTCACCGGCCCTGGGGCCATGGTTCCGGCACAGCGACACCAGCGTCACCTTGCCGACGCTGCCGCTGCCCAACGCCGACCTGTCACTGTCGCTGACACTGGATAACGACCTGCAGTGGCGCACCCCGGCCATTGCCACCCGCTCCTATCTGTTTGCCAGCACCACGCGCCCGCCGGCGCTGCGCGGCCTGCGCCAGGAAGACGGCAGCAGCGCGTTCACCGACGGCAACCTGGTGGTGCTGCTGACGCTGCTGCCGGAAGCCGAGCTGCGGCTGTGGGCGCTGACCCAGATCATCCCGTCACCCGACGGCAGCCCCGCGCCGCCCGCCAACAACCCGGCGCGGCCACGGGTGCGCTGGCTGGCCATGGAAGTGCCGGCCGCCAGCGCCGGCAGCATTGCCGACCTCGAGAACCTGCGCGAGGCGGATCTGCCGGCCGACCTCAGCAACGATGCCGACAAGGCGGCCTTTCTCGGTCTCGGCAGCGACGCTGGCCTGGTCAATGCCGGCGAGCCTGTGCGCGAGCTGCGCCGCCCGGAAACCTCCAGCGCCGTGGCACTGCAAAACCGCAGCGGCGCGCCGCTGAACGTCCAACTGTGGTGCTTCGACTACCGCGGCCGACCGCTGGACCCCGGCGCGGTGGCCAACTGGTGGACCTTCATGGCCCAAACCGGCAACTGGGACAACCTCTGGGCCGACGACGACGAGGCCAACCCGCTCACCGCGGCGGTGACGGCCGGCCGCATGGTGCACCTGACCAATGCCCACGAAGGCCCCATCGACCCGCCGCTGCTCGGCCGCCTGAACCTCACCGACCTGAACCAGACCGGCGGTTCCACGGCGCTTTACCAGGCCGCCGCCAATCCGGCCATCGCGCTGACCGCGGCTGCCAATGCCGACACCGACAGCGCCCCGCTGCCGCGCCTGGCCGCCCTGCCGCTCGGCAACTACGCGCCACCGGCCACGGCGACGCCGTTCGCCGGCTGGACCGGCGGCGGCTTCGCGGCTGGCATTACGCGCGATTTCCTGCGCATCGCCTGCGTCGATATCGAGAAGCACCTCGTCGGCCTGCCGCGGACCGCCGGCACGGCCCAGGCCGACCCGCGCCACCGCATCAGCGCGGCGCGCAATACCGCCGCCAACCCGGTGCTGGCCACCAGCGACGCCGTCACCGGCCAGCTCATGGCCACGCTCAACGCCGGCGCCAACGGCATCGCCATGGCCCCGGTCATGGACCGGCTCTGGGGCCAGACCAACCCGCCGGCCGATTTCGGCACCGGCGACCTGCCGGACCCGCTCGATTTCAGCGTGCGAGCCCTGGCCGGCGAAGGGCAGACCACCGGCGGAGGGTCGGTAGCCGACCAGCGCGTGGCCGTGCGCTTCGAGGGCTCGCTGCCCCCCGGTGGCTGGGTGCGACTGTGGACCCACGGGCTCGATACACGAAGCGGTCGCCGTTTCCGGCAGGACGGCGGCGGCGCGCTGGCCGATGCCAATGGCGATGCCTGGCTGGTACTGGCGCTGCCGGACGGCGCCGCGGCCCCCACCGGCCCGGATGCCGACCCGGTGCCGTTGTCCTGCGATGCGCTGGTCATTGCCGATGGCCAGAGCCGCTACTACGCCGACCTGCGCTTCGAGCGCCCTGCCACCGAGCCCGGCAGCCAGCTGAGCCTGCCCGCCCCGCCCACCATCCCGGCCGGTGTCACGCTGTGGCTGTGCGAACAGGGCGCGGCCATGAACCGTGGCACCGGCCAATACGCCAGCGGCCAGACACTGCTGGCCGTGCCCGACGACGCCAGCGCCACCCCGCAGCTGGTCGACCTGGCCAGCCTCGATGCCACCGACCTGGCCGCCAACACCCTGCCCAATGCCGCAGCGGCCGGCGATACGCTGATTGTCACCGAACCCGCCTTTGGCCAGACCCCGGACGGCGACCTCGACGCGGCCGGCAGCGCGGCCACCCTGGTCAAACGCGAGCGCGCAGGCCTGAGCGAAGTGGCGACCATGGGCCGACCGGCACCCTCGCAGGAGCGCCGCGAACTGGCCGCCTACGATGCGGCCGGTGCCACCGGCGTCATCGGTGCCACGCCGGGACGCGCCGCCTACCACGAGTCACCCCCCATGCAGCTCGGCCATCCCGGCGTGCCGGCCGCGGCGGAAATCCACGGCCCCGGAGCGGCCCTGGCCGGTCCGGCCGCCGATGCCCTGCATCAGCCCATGGCGGAGCGGCGCGCCGACAACCTGCTCGATTTCGTCGCCCATAACAGCGCACCGGTCACTCCCACCCCCGATCCGGGCGGCACCACCACCTGGGCGGCCGTGCTGGAAACCGGCACCTTCGGCGTGGCGGGCGATGCCGCCATCCGGGCGCTGCTGGCCAACAACCCCGGCTTTCTGCCCGGCCAGAGCTGGCTGGACCTCAAGGGCCAGATCGAGACTGCGTTGCAGAACCGGACCGGTCAGCCGATCGACCTGGACACTGTCATCGACTCGGCCAATTTCGACGACAACGCGCTGGCCGCCGCCCTCGACCGCATGATCCTCAACACCCGCGACGGCAGCGCCAGCTTCGCCAGTGCCGTGCTGGCGGCCATCGGCCGCGCCGAGGACTTCCTCTACCTGGAGACCCCGGCCATCGATGCCCTGATGGCCAATCCCGGCAATATCGACCTGCTCGGCACCATCCGGACTCGCTGGACCGTCCGGCCCGACCTGCGCGTGCTGCTGTGCGTGCCGGAAAAATACCTGCCGGATCAGACAGCCAAACTGGAGGACGTCCGCATCGCGGGCGTGCGCGCCGCACTCACTGCCTTGCGAACGGCGGGCGGCAACCGCGTGCAGCTGTTCTCCCCCCTGGCCGGCCCAGGCCGCCCCGGCTACCTGGCCAGCACCAGCGTCATAGTCGACGACGCACTGATGCTCACCGGCAGCACCCACCTGTGGCGTCGCGGCCTCACCTTCGACAGCTCGCTGGCCGCCGGCCTGTTCGACGAAAACGTCGCCGTCGGCCGCCCCGCCGCAGTCCGCGCCGCCCGGCAACGGCTACTCGCCAACGCCCTCGGCCTGCCGCTGAATTTCCTGCCCGACGACCCGGAAGACTGCCTCGACGCCATCGCCCAGCTCAACGCCAGCGGCGGCCTCGGCCGCGTTGACCCCGGCGCTTACCTCTCCTCCACCAACGGCAACGCCCCGAGCAGCGCCGACATGGACATCTGGAACCCCAACGGCCAGCCTGGCGGCACCTCGGACTGGCTGACCTTCTTCGCCGCACTGACCGGCGATGCCTCCACCGAGTTCAACAACGCCATCCGGTAGCCCCTCACCAGGCCGCGGCCAGCTGATGGACGCGGCGCAGCGGTGGGTGAGTGGCCTGGGGCAAGCGACAAGGGGCCGACGCGGCAGGCGCCGTCATGGCAGGTGCCCCTTTGGAAAACCGCCTCGTCTCTGTCAGCATGCCCCGCACATACATCCTGTGCGCGGATGACAGCGGCGCCCCGTGGCCACCTTCCTTGAGGCATCCGACGGCGCCCTCCTCCTTGCTGGCATCGCGCTCAACCACAGGAGGCCCACCTCGATGTCTCGTCGATCCACGCTCCCGCCCCTGGACCCGTCACACGTCGCCACCATCGAAGCCTTCGGCGCCACCATCACCCCGCTGGAGCCGCTGGGCGCGCAGGTACGGGGCATCGGCCTGTCGTCCGGGGAGGCGCCGCCGCCCGAGGTCCTCGACGCCCTGGAGCGCGAGATGGCCAACCGCGGGTTCCTGGTCTTCAAGAACGGCGCACCGCTCGCGGCCGACGACTTCCTCCGCGCGAGCTGCTGGTGGGGCGGCAAGGAACTGCACAGCACCCACGGCGTGCACCCGGCCACGCCCGAGGGCAACCCGCATATCTTCCGCCTCTCGAACGACCGCCGTCACGGCATCCCCGACGTGGGGCCGCAATGGCACAACGACGGCAGCTTCAACACCGACACCTTCTCGCACTCGGGCTACCACATCGTCCGGCCCGCGGAGAAAGGCGGCGGCACCTACTTCGCCCATCAGGGTGCCGCCTACGACGCCCTCCCGGTGGATCGCAAGGAATTCTGGAGCCGCCTTTCATCGGTAAACTCCAGTTCAGGTGCCGTTCACCCCATGGTGCACGAGCACCCCATTTCCCGGCGCAAGTGCATCTGGATGCACCTGGGCATGACGGGGGCGGTGATCGAGAAGCTGCCCGACGAGGAGGCCTTTCGCCTGTTGAACGCCGACGAACTGAAGCAGCTCTGTCATGAGTACAACGACATCCTGAATGCCGGGCTGGAGAACGGCTACGCTGCCGCCTACGAGTATCGGGAAAACGACTGCGTGTTCATCGACAATCTCGCCGTGGCGCATCCGGAGCCTGTCAACATAGTTGGCACATGAAATGACTTCGGCTCTTTAAAATCCTGATGCCTGTGACATCGGGACCCGCTCGGGATTCAGGTGCACGATTTCTGGCAAGCTGAGGTTTCGGA
>NZ_RXNS01000019.1 GCF_003966155.1 Halomonas nitroreducens | reverse complement strand
GGGATGGTCAGGCTCATCGGAGGTGCCATCTTCTGAAGGATGGCTTCCTTCCGCTCTGCGGGGTAACGCATGTTGATCACCTCTCAATCCGTTTAGGTGACAACTACGCTGACAGATAGGGACTGCGCCCAATGGCTGCTGACACCTCTAGTAGCAACGACGCTGCTTTGAGCACCGCTTCTCGCTTGGAGCGCGTTCGCAGAGATCGCTTGATCACTTTTTGACCAACACGCTGCTGCGCGTCAGGAGGAACGACGATGCGAAAATACCAAACCCCGTGGGGGGATCGGTGAAGATAGGCGGGAGATTTGCCAGAGGTTCCCACGATTTTTGTCCTCCCATTTTGTCCAATTGGGAGGCCAGCTTCAGGAAAACTCTTTTAAAAACAATAGGTTGGAGGCAGCCCCGACAGCCACATCCCGGCACACGCGTCCACCACTACCGTTGCTCCCTTCCGGGCCTGGCGGGGTTTGCGGTTTAGCGTTGCGGGAGGACCGACGGGGCCACCACAGCGGGCGCAGAGTGCGCCGAAGTCGACGTTGGATCAAGCACTTGTCGAACGCCGAGCACTATACCAAGGAGGCGTGCCCCGAGCAAGGCACGATTGCCAGGGCGCCCTCGCCGCGTTGACCAAGGATGTGAGGACCGTCCCTCTGATGTAAGGTGAGAGATGGTTCATGCTTCCCACCCCGGACGGTAGCGGGAAGCTTTCCACATTTCCGAACAGGAGGCACACCATGAAAAAGGATCCCAACAAGGGCTATATCGCCCTGCTTGGCTGGAGCCTGAATGCCATCGAAGCCGCCGAGAACTTCGATCGACGCTATGTCGTGGTGGCGCCCGACTGGGCGGAAGACTACTGCAAGCAGCACGACATCCCCTATGTCTCCTGGAACTTCGAGCGCCTCAACGACCGCTCCATGGAGATTGCCGAGACCCTCAAGGAGATGGGCGTCAACGTGGCGATTCCGCTGTTCGAGGAAACCGTGGAATGGGCCGGCGCGATCAACTCGGTGCTGCTCGACAATCCCCGCCTCTACGGGCAGTCGCTGCTGCTGCGCGACAAGGCCCTGATGAAGCGCCGCGCCCAGCTGGGCGGGATCCGCGTCGGCATCTTCGAGGAGGCCCACGACAAGGAAGACGTCATCCGTTTCCTCAAGCGGGTCAACCAGACACTGCTCAAGCTGGATGGCGACCCCAACGACCCCATCCATCTCAAGGCCTTCGACAAGGCCGGCTGCCTCGGCCACCGGGTGATTCGCACCCCCGACGAGGTCGATACCATCCCCGAGGAGGAATTCCCGGTGCTGATGGAGTCTCACCTGGACGGCTGGGAGTTCGCGGTGGAGGCGTGGATCCACAACGGCAAGATCGCCTTTCTCAACATCTCCGAGTACGTGACCCTGGGCTACTCGGTGTTCGTTCCCGCCTCGCCGGAACTGGAGAAGTACCGTCCCCAGATCACGGCCCAGATCGAGAAGCTGATCAAGACCTTCGACATCGAGTTCGGCCTGATCCATCCCGAGTACTTCGTCACCAGCGACGGCGAGATGTACTTCGGCGAGGTCGCCTATCGGCCGCCCGGGTTCAAGGTCTTCGAGCTGCTGGAACGGGTCTACGGTTTCAATGCCTACCAGGCCAGCATGCTGGTCTTCGATCCCAAGACCACCGTGGACGATGTCAAGGCCTTCTTCCCGAAGGAAGTGGTCGATGCCGACGGCTTTGCCGGCTGCTTCGGGGTCTACCCGCGCCGGCGGGTGGTCAGCCGCCTGGAGATTCCCGAGGAGGTCGAGGAGGACCCCTACTTCGAGTCCCACGAGCTGGCCTCGCCCATGGAAGAGACGGTCACCAAGCGCACCGCCTTCGGCACCCACTGGGGCCTGGTGTACTTCAAGGGCGACGACCCGCATCGCCTGCGCGATCTTCTCAAGCATCAGGAAGAGCTTGATTTCTATGTCTGAAGGGGGCGTCATGAGGTACATGACAGCCTGACGACGAGGAGTCGGCGTGACGACGCAACCTGACGATCAACGTGGAAGCGAGGCTTCCGCCGCCACGGACAAGCTCACCGGCCTGCTGGTGAAGCTCGACGAGGCCATCGAGCTACTGGCCGCGGCACGAGACTTCGCCAAGCCGGGCAAGCTGCCCCGGGTGCTGGACACGGCCCGCCGGGTGATGCTGCTCGACGGGGGCTGTGCCGCGGTGGAGGCTCGCTCCGAGAGGCTCGAGGCGGCGGGCGTCTTCCAGGGGTCCGACTGGGCGACCCCCCAGTTCCTGGTGCCCTCGCTGACCACCCAGGCGCTGAAGAGCCCCGACGCCAACACCGTGGTGGTGGAGGCGCTGAGCGAACTGCGCCTGCTGGCCGTGGCCAAGGGCGATGTGCTGCATCCCCTGGTCTCGTCCGAGCAGGCCCATCACTACCTCACCCAGGTGATGGCGCTGAACCTGTGGCTGCTGTTCGGTGCCCCCACCGAGGCCGAGCGCGAGACCCAGGGCCGCCTGGCCCAGCTGCCCCGCCAGCTGTTCCAGCACCTGGCAAGACGCATCGGCTACGAACACATCATCGACAAGCTGATCGAGGAGATCTGGCGGATCCTGCAGCAACGCCCGATCCAGGTGGACCCGGTCAAGCAGATGATCACCCAGATCGCCATCTGCCAGGCCAACCCGGACATCGACCTGGGGGCCAGCGGCCAGGGCGCCGACCGCCTGGTCAGCTCGCTGTTCGGGCCGACCCAGGCCTGCCGGGAGGATCCCGGCCTGGAGGTCTACCGCGAGCGCCTGGCGAGCATGGACACCACCGCCCTTCAGGCGGAGGCCACCGGCTTCGCCCGGTCCATGCATGATACCGGCCTGGTCTCGCCCTACCACCCGGTGCTGCTGCGCCACCTCACCGAGCACAGCGATCATCTTATCGCCGAGGCGCTGGGCCTCTCGTCCACCGGGCGCGACTGTCTGCTGTGCTACCGCGACCTGGTGCATGCCCTGATCCGTGCGGGGGTCCACGCCGCCACGCCCCAGGCCGCCTACGGCCTGGCCCTGACGCTTGAGCGTGGCATCCTCTACCAGCCCCCCGTGGCGCCGGCGATGTGGCGCCAGCTGGGGCTGCCGCTCTCGGAATGGTCGCAGCTGCGCCTCAACCTGGCCTTCGGTGAGACGATCTCGCCCCGGGCCCGGCTGCTCGAGGGCGTGCTGTGCATGCTGGGCCTGCCACTGGGGGTCGGCCAGGGCAACAACCCCACCTGCCAGTCGGCACGGGCCCTGTCGATGTGGGCCTACAACGACCCGGACTACCTCCTGCAGATGGTCGCCTGGGCGGCCCGCGACGACGAGATCATCATGCACTTCGAGGGCATGCCGCTGTCCTCCATGGCCAGCCTGTCGGGGGTCTCGGGCGAGTTGCCCATGGACCTGGACCCGGTCTCGCTGATCGTGGTCCCGCACCTGGACCGGATCTATGCCGAGATGGGCCGGCGCTGCATCGGCCGCGAGGGCGACCCGCACCGCTGGGTGAACCCCGAGTTCCACGGCTGGTGGTCGGGCCGCGGCTTTCGCATCAACGTGGACGTGGCCAGCGGCCAGCTGCATGACCTGGACGCCTTCCTGCGCCATTTCTATGCCAGCTACCACCCTTACTACAATGGCAACCAACCACTGATCCACCCCCAGCCGGCGGGCATCGCCGTCACCGACAGCGCCGCTCGCTTCATCGGCTGGCACGCCATCACCCTGCTGCGGGTCAACCTGGATCCCTCGGAGGTGATGCGGGTCTACTTCTACAACCCCAACAACGACAGTGGCCAGGACTGGGGCGATGGGGTCCGTGTCAGCACCGCCGGCAACGGCGAGCGCTTCGGCGAGGCCTCGCTGCCCTTCGAGCAGTTCGCCTCGCGGCTCTACATCTTCCACTATGATCCGCTGGAGCGCGGTGAACTGGCCAAGGTCAGCCAGGAGGAGCTCGACGAGGTGGTCGGTTATCTCCAGCGCAGTTGGGGCGCCGAACGCCTGCCGCCCACCGGGCTGCAGGCCGACGAGGGCCCCTGACCTCCCCCGGCCATTTCGGGCGCCGGGCGCGTCGCTGCCCGACGGCGGGCATCTGGCCGCTCCCGGGAGTCTTCACCTCCGTGCCGATCACAAGCCCGGAGGCGATGCTCCCCGTGTCTCGTGGTAGCCAGACGCTATGGCATAATGCCGCTTTTGCTGCCGCCGGATGGCCCTCATGCCGCGCCTCGACCAACTGCTGCTCAGACGGGGGCTAGCCCGCTCCCGCACCCGCGCCCAGCGCCTGATCCGCCATGGGCGGGTCCGCCGCCTCGACGACGGGCGGGTGCTGACACGCCCCGGGGAGAAGCTGGCCGAGGCCATTCCCCTGGCGGTCGACGAGGATCCAGAGGAGCGCTATGTCTCCCGCGCCGGCCTCAAGCTTGAGGCCCTGCTCGAGGCGCTGGCGCTGGAGCTGACGGGACGGACGGTGCTGGACGTGGGCCAGTCCACCGGCGGCTTCACCGACTGTGCCCTGCACCATGGCGCGGCCCATGTGATCGGCGTGGAAGTGGGCCATGACCAGCTCGATGCCGCCCTGCGGGAGGATGCCCGAGTGACCTGCCTGGAGGGGCTCAATGCCCGCGCCATGCACGACGACACCCGGCTCGCCGCGGCCCTTTCCCGCCACCCGGCAGACATCGCGGTGATGGACGTGGCCTTCATCTCCCAGACCCTGATCCTGCCCGAACTGGGCGCCCTGCTGCCTGCGGGGGGCGAGCTGCTGTCGCTGGTCAAGCCACAGTTCGAGGTCGGTCCCGATGGCGTCAACTCGCGGGGCCTGGTCACCGACAACCGCCGCTACGCTGAGGTGGAAGCACGCATTCGCGAAACCTGCGAGGCCTGTGGCTTTGAGGTCCGCCACTGGCGGGAGAGCCCTCTCCGTGGGGGCGACGGCAACCGCGAGTTCCTGCTCCACGCCCGGCGCCGCTGAGCCGCCTCAGCGGCCACCGTCGCCGCCCGCATCACCGACATCCCCCGGATCCCCCTGGGCGCCGGGCGGCGGGTTGGCGGGTGGCTCAGCTTGAACCCGCCCTCCCTGGACACGCGCCTTGGCGCCATCGGCCCGATGCAGCCAGACATCCAGCTGGTTGAAGGCGATCTCCAGCCCATGCTCGGCGAACAGCTCGCCAATCCGGCCGTTGATCTCGTCGGTGGCGTAGAGTCGATCACCGAGGCTGTTGACGAAGATGCGCAGCTCGAACTCCAGGCGGCTCTCGCCATAGGCCATGAACAGGACCTGGGGCTCGGGGTCGTCCAGGACACGGGGATTGTCCTCGGCCACCTGATACAGCAGCCGCTGGGCCAAGCGATAGTCGGAACCGTAGGCCAGGCCATAGGTCAGGATCACCCGGGTGATGCTGTCCGACAGCGACCAGTTGATCAGCTGGTCGGTGACGAAGGTCTTGTTGGGGATGATGATCTCCTTGCGATCGAAGTCGGTCACCGTGGTGGCGCGGATGCGGATGCGGTT
Source organism: Halomonas nitroreducens (assembly GCF_003966155.1). Classification (GTDB taxonomy): domain Bacteria; phylum Pseudomonadota; class Gammaproteobacteria; order Pseudomonadales; family Halomonadaceae; genus Halomonas; species Halomonas nitroreducens. The sequence continues at coordinate 83,659 of NZ_RXNS01000019.1, read as the reverse complement.
GACCGTCCCCGTGAGGTTGCCCAGGGTGATGGTGTCGCCGATGCGCACCGGGCGCTCGAAGAGAATGATCAGCCCCGAGATGAAGTTGGCGAAGATCTCCTGAAGGCCGAAACCCAAGCCCACGCCCAGGGCGGCCACCAGCCACTGCAGCTTGCTCCAGGACACCCCGAGAGTGCCCAGCGCCATGACCACCCCGGTGCCGACGATGGTGTAGGAGAGCAGCGAACTGATGGCATAGGCACTGCCCTGCTGTAGGTTCAGTCGCGACAGCACCATCACCTCGAGCAGGCCCGGCAGGTTGCGCGCCATGATCAGCGTCAGAGCCACCACCAGCAGGGCCACGATGACATCGCCAACCGACACCGCGCCGCCCACCAGGTCGGCGCCCTCCTGGCCTTCGCCCCCGAGCAGCATGACCTGGTCGAGATAGCCGAGCACCGTCAGCAGGTCGGACCAGACGAAATAGATCACCAGAAGAAAGCCAATCATCAGGATCAGCTTGGAGAGTCTCAACGACTGCTGGTTGACCTGCTGCATGTCGAGCGGAGGCTCCTCGACGACATCCGCCCCATGATCGCCATTCTCCTGGGCCAGAGCACGACGCCGCGCCACGGCGCGTCGATAGGCCAGCCGCCGCGCCGCCACCGCCAAGCCGCGCACCACGGCGGCCTCCAGCAGGATCCAGACCCCCAGCAGGTAGAGGGTGATCACGAAACGCCCCAGCAAGCTCAGTGCCGTATAGGCATAGCCATAGACGACCAGTCCGCCCAGCACCACCGGCACCAGGGCCATGAGCAGTCCCAGCACCAGGCGGAACAGCTTGACGCCGAAGAAGGGCGTGTGGGCGAAGATCAGCTTGGCCAGGGACACGCTCATGCCGATCAGTCCCGCCAGCAACAGCGTCATCGCCAGCGGCCGATGGTTGAGGTTGATCTCGGCATCCCGGGCCAGGGTGCCGACCATCAACACCGGCACCAGCGCCACGGCCAGCCAAAGCAACCACCAGCGCAACCGGGTGGCATAGCCGGCGGGCCAATAGAAATGGCGGGTCGCCACCCCTTCGGGCACCAGTAGCCGGCGTGCCCAGGCGATCACCGCCCAGGTCAGCGATAGCTGCAGCAACGCCCAGCCGACCCCTACCGCGATCCCCTGCCCCCCCAGCGTCATCACCAGGCCCAGGGTGACCAGGCACAATGGCCCCGGCAGGGCCAGCATCAGGTTCAGCGCCAATGCCTGGGGGGTATGTCCCTGGCTATCCGCCCGCAGGTGACCGACCTCGTCATAGAGGCGCTTGAGCCGGCGCCGGATCGGCCGACGCAGCGCCAGCAGCACGCCCGCCAGCAGCAGCACCGGCGAGGCCAGCAGGGCCCCGGCATCGGGTAGGGTCCAGTGCCTCGGCAGGGCCTGGCGCCACTCGCCCTCCCGCCATTCGTCGACCAGATGGCTCGGCAACCGCTTGAGCCAGGTCAGGTCGAGGGGCTGGGCGTTGGCCACCCAGAACAACTGCTCGTTGATGGTGTCCCGTAGCGAGCGACTCGTTTCCAGCAGCTGTTGCTGGCTAAGCTGCAGCTCGATGGCGGCGCTGAGCATCTCGCCGTAGGTCGGCTCGAGCTGGTCGAGCAGCTCGCGACGGGCTTGCAGCAACTGCTCCAGGGGCTCGACCAGCGCTGGGGACGCCTCTGCCTCGGCATCGGCCAACCGCTCCCGGGCCAACTCCTCGGCATCCTTGAGTTGCTCGCGCTGGCGCTCCAGCTCGAATTGCTTGAGGCGCAGGTCGGCGATCTCGTCTTTCAGCCCACTGCGTACCTCCACCTGGGGCAGGGCCCGACGCTGTTCGCGAAGGATGCGTGACAGCAGGGTACTGCCCCGGATGGCCTCGACATGCTCGCTCAACCCCCGCTGGAGCTGACGCACCCGATCGAGCTGGCGACGCACCTCCTGGCTCTGCCGCACCAGATCGTTGGCGCGACTGGTGACCCGCAACAGTTCCAGGCTCAGCTCCCGGTTGGCCTGCTGGGCCTCGACGATGAGCGGATGCTGCGCCACGCCCTCCGGCTCGTCGCGCACCGCCCGGGCGATCGCCTGCTCCGACTTCTCGCGCCGCTTGCTGTCGAGCTGACGCTGCAGGGTCAGCACATGGGCCTCCTGACTGGCCACCCGCCGCCGCAGCAGCTCTCGACGCTGCTGGGCCAGCTCGCGCAGCCGGGAATTGGTGGCCAGCTCGCGCTGATGGAGTTTCAGGCGCTGCTCGGCCAGGGCCTGCTCGATCCTCAGCTGGACCCGACGCGGGTCTTCCTCGGCGACGCCGCGTGCCGCCAGCTTCTCGCGCTCGGCCCGATGTTCCTCGATGCGGCGGGTGGCCTCGGTGATGGCCTGCTGGGCCCGCTCGGGAAGGGTCTGGGTGCCGAGCAGTCGTGTCTCCACCTCGGCCAGTCGATCCTGGGCGTCCTGCAGGGTATCGGAGGCCTCGGCGAGGCGATTCTCCAGCTCGCTCAGCTCCAGGGATTCGAGTTCCTCCAGGGAGGCTGAAGGCGCCTCCTCCGGTGCCGATGCCAGGGCCCGCTGCAATTCGCGCAGCTCCACCGGCGCTTGATCGACGCGGGCTTCCAGATCGGCCAGCTGTGTCTTGACCGCCTCGAGTTCTTCCAGCCCCTCGATGGCCGCCCTCAGGGCATCGATGTCGCGAGCCGCGGCCTCATCGACGCTCTGGCCTTCCTCGGGGGTGAGCGCGGACAGGCGTTCCTGCAGGGTCTCCTGGTCGGGAAGCGAACGGGCCTCGCCCTGCCCCTGCGCCAGGCCCGACGCCAGACCCGCGATGACCGCGACCAGCAAGAGGCAAACAATGTGAAAGACGAGCGGACGAAGGGCGCGCGGCAATGCGATCAAGGGAACCTCGTCGAAGGCGGAACCATGGGCGATGCCAGGGATTCTCGGCATCCGAGATCGGCATGGCAATCCATTACGGCGCCGGGCGGGCACAGTTGACTTGCCCCGCTGGCGTGGTAGAACGGCATTCTCACCTTCGCCAGGATAGTCTGTCCATGACGCCGCCACGTTACCGCTCCGGACTCGCTGTGGCCCTGCTGGCCGCCGGCCTGGCTCCTCAGGCCCTCGCCCAGGGCGAGGAGGCGCCGAGTGCCGCCGAACGGGAGGCGATCCGGGAACGCATCCAGTCCCTGGAAGCCGAACTCGAGGACTTGCGCGGTCAGCTGAAGGCTGCCGCCCCGGAACCCGCGGCCCTGCCCGCCGCGCCCCTCGAGGAGGAAGAGCTGGAGGAATCGGTGGCCAAGCGTCGACTCCTCGAGGCGGAGTCCAACCGCAACCCGTTCGCCATCACCACCCATCGCCGCAACTACCTGTTGCCGCTCACCTATACCTCGTCGCCGAACGATGATGCCTTCCGCGCCATCAACGACGAGGTCGACCCTGACCGGCTGGAGATGAAGTTCCAGTTCAGCGCCAAGTTCAATCTGGCCGACGACCTGATCTTCGGCAACGGCGACCTGTTCTTCGGCTATACCCAGCGCAGCTGGTGGCAGGCCTACAATGCGGATGCCTCCTCGCCGTTCCGGGAGACCAACTTCGAGCCCGAGGTCTTCCTGGATTTCGCTAACGACTGGTCGCTGGGCGGCTGGACCAACATCCACAACCGCATCAGCCTCAATCACCAGTCCAACGGGCGATCCGACCCCTTGTCGCGGAGCTGGAACCGGGTCATCTGGACCAGCACCTTCATCAACGACGACTGGGCCGTCTCGCTCTCGCCCCACTGGCGGATCCCGGAAGACGAGAGTCAGGACGACAATCCCGACATCCACAAGTACATGGGCTATGGGGACGTCACCGTGGCACGCCGCCTGTTCGGCGACCAGGAGGCCAGCCTGCTGTGGCGAGGCAACCCCGGCAGCGGCAACATGGGCGCCCAGCTGGATTACTCCTGGCCGCTGTTCGGCAAGATCCGCGGCCATGTCCAGTACTACCACGGCTATGGCGATAGCCTGATCGACTACGACAACAGCGTGCAGCGACTCGGCCTGGGCTTCAGCCTCAACCCGCTGTTTTCCAGCGGGACCTTCACCCGCTGAGCAACCGGGGAGGATTACGGCAGGCATGACGACTGCTATGCTGGAGCTGTCATTCACCGTCAGAGGAAGACCCGATGGCCGAGCGCACCTCCCACGCCCAACAAGACAACACTTCCCGCACCCATGAGTCGACGCGGCAGCTGAAGGAAGACCTGCATAACCTCTCCCAGACCGTCGAGGAGCTGGTGAGCGCTACCGCCGATGACTCGCGCAACAATATCAAGGAACTGCGGGCACGCGCCGAACAACGCCTGCAGGACACCCGCTCCCGGCTCGAGGCCCGCGGTGAGCGCGCCTATCACGATGCGCGAGACTCCGTGACCCATCAGGCCGACGCCTGTGACCGCTATGTTCACGACAACCCCTGGACCAGCATCGGCATCGGCGCCGCCGTGGGTGTGGTGGTCGGCATGCTGATCGGACGTCGCTGATGGCGGGGAGCCAGGGACCGGCTCAGCGACTGCTCGGGGCCGGCAAGCGGCTGCTGTCCAGCCTGCTGGCGACCGGCGAGACGCGACTGCGTCTCGCCGTGCTGGAACTCGAGGAAGAGCGTGCCCGGCTGGTGACGATCGCCCTGCTGGCCGGTCTCAGCCTGATCCTGCTGTTGCTCGGGCTGGGTACGCTCACCACCCTGATCATCGTCGTCTTCTGGGAAAGCCACCGTCTCACCGCCATCGGCGTAAGCGCCGCCGTGCTGTTGCTGGGGGGCATGCTGCTGGCGGCCTGGGTGATGCGCATGGCCCGGCAACGCACCCTGCTGGCGAGCACTCTCAAGCACCTGGCCCTCGACCGTGAACTGGTGGAGAAGCACCGTGACCCGGAACGCTGAGCCCAGCCGGCACGAACGCAAGGCGGTCCTCGAGGCCACCATCGAGCAGCAGCGGGTGGACCTGCTGGTGGCCACCGATCGCTGGCAGGCGGCGGCCCATCCGCTGGATGCCGGCTGGCAGGCCGTACACCGCTATCGGGTGCCGATCCTGGTAGCTGGCGGGCTGCTACTGCTGCCGGTCGCACGGCATCCGGGCAGCGTGACCCGGCTAGGAAGAAAGGCGCTCGTTGGCGCCCTCGCCCTGGACCGGCTGCGTCGCCTGCTGACCCGCTTTCGCTGAGCCGGCCGCGGTCTGCCCCTATCACGGCTCCGTAACCTACTGATGTTTCAGTCCTGTTATGATGGCGTGACGACATTGTCGTTATCGCGATCATCACCGGGGAGCGGACTTCATGCGCATGCTGGCCCTCTACAGCATCAAGGGCGGCGTCGGCAAGACGGCCTCTGCCGTCAACCTGGCGGCCGAGGCTGCAAGGGCCGGGAATCGCGTGCTGCTCTGGGACCTGGATCCCCAGGCGGCCACCAGCTACTACCTGCGCGTCAAGCCGCGCATCCGCGGCGGGGTGGACAAGCTGGTCAAGGGCAAGGCCTCCTTCGACAAGGTGATTCGCCGCACCGAAGTGGACAACCTGGACCTGCTGCCGGCAGCGCTAGCCTCGCGCGAGATGGACGAACTCCTCGCCAAGCGCGGCAATAGCCACCTGCGCCAGATCCTCAAGCCCATCCGGCGCGACTACGACCTGGTCATTCTCGACTGCCCGCCCAGTCTGTCGCACCTGTCGGAGAACATCTTCTCCAGCGTGGATGCCTTGCTGGTGCCGGTGGTCCCCACGGTGCTGTCGCTACGAACCCTGGAGCAGTTGCAGGACTTCCTCGACGGTCACGACATACCCTGCACCCTGTGGCCGTTCATCACCCTGGCCGACCGTCGCCGGGTCCTGCATCGCGAGATCATGGCGACCATGCACGAGCGCTGGCCACTGATGCTGTCCCAGGGAATCCCTTCGGCCAGCGTGGTCGAGCGCATGGGCCTGGAGCGCCGACCGGTGCGTGACTTCGCTCCCCGCAGCCCGGCCGCCCGGGCCTATGCCGCCCTGTGGCAGGAGCTCACCCAGCGACTGCGCTGATGCTTCAGCTCGCCTCGCCGCGCATCGCCGCCCTGGCCGCGTCCAGGCGGGCCGACAGCGCATCCATGCCCGAGGTCCCGGCGCGATCCACGGCTATCTCGTAGTGAGCGAGCAGCCGCTGGCGATTGCCACGGGCCAGTCCCAGAAAGCCGCGCAGGTGGCGCGGCGCCGAGGCCCGGGCCGGATCCCCGCGTGCGGCCCGCAACAGCCGATCGACACTCTCCTCACCGGCATGGGCGGCGACGACCTCGCACAGGGCCGACTCGCGAACCATGTCATCGTGAAGCACGCCATAGGCATCCTGGAAGGCCTTCATGGCCTTCTCGGCATCCTTGCAGGCCGGCGATGCCTCCTTCCATGGCCGCAGCAGGTAGCGGATCCGCTTGCCGGTGATCCGCGGACGATGCAGCGCCTCGCGCTCCTCCGCCGAGCCGATCGCCGACACCTCGCCGACCAGTTGCTCCTGCAGGGTCGCCAGCTCCCGGGCACTGGCCTCGCCGAAGCTGAGCCGGTTGGCCTTGCCACCCGGCAGCGACGAGAGGACGCGACGCAGGCGCGTCTCGAGGGCCGGAAAGTCGGCCGCCAGCGTGCTGCACGCCGAGGCATAAGCGGCCTCGACCTCGGCCTCGAGGCGAGCCCGCCACCAAGCGACGGCGCCCCGCTGGTCGGCGGGCAGCGCATCCCGCTGGCTATCGAGCCAGGCCAGCATCACTTCGCCATCCCGGGCGGCGTTGGTCGCCTTCGCCAGGTCACGGAGCTGCCGGCGCAGCGGCTTGGGGACCTTGATCCCCGGATACCCCCGGTAGGCCTTGAGCCAGGAACGCAGACGTCGAAGGGCCACGCGAAAATCGTGCAGGCCCTCGGGGTCTTTCGGGTCCAGAGTGCGTGGCTGCGCCGCCCGGGCCTCGTCGAGCAGTTCCTCGGCGGCCCTCGCCACGACCGTCCCCAGTGGCTGACGATGAAGTGCCTTGCCCATCTCGCCTCCTCCCTCGATCATCGCGGTCCCCGACCATGATAGCGCCCGGACGACGCGGCAGTCCGCTGTCAGCCATGGGCATGGCGGGTGTGTCGCGGATCCATCATGCCCTCCTTGACCCCATAGTGAAGCAGCAGAAGGTTGATCGGGTAGGCCGCGACCAGCCCGCAGGTCAGCGAGACGATCAGCGATGACCAGAAGCGGATATCCCCCAGACCCGCGCCACCGGCTAGGGTGAGATCGACCCCGATGGCGACGATCTCCATCATGGTGATGCTCGGCGTCTCCGACAGCACGGCATCCCACACCGCCTTGCCGAACGATTCGCCGCCCTGGACCAGGGGGCCCACGGTCAGCACGAAGCCGGCGATATAGGCGAAGGCGAAGGTGATGGCCGCGGTCCAGAGATTGCCGAGGGCGAGCACGCCGACCGCCAGCAAGAGGCCGATGATCTCGCCCATGCCGCAGCCGGAATAGCAGTGGGCCACCGAGCGAAAGGCACGTCTGAACAGGCTGTCCGTGGCGATCTCCTTGCGGCCCGTCAGCCAATAGATCCACAGCCCCAGGGGCCCCGAGTACAACACGGTAAGTCCCCAGACCAGCTTCATCAGGCTCATCAGGTGAGCATTGTTCCTGCTGAGATCCCTTGCCAGGATAGCCAGGCTGGGAATCGTCAGCCCCGCCCAGGCCACCAGGAACCAGGGACTGGAAATCACGCTGACCAGGTACTCCATGGTCCAGACTCCTTGCGCTTGCGGTTCGTCGCAGCGGCCGGCCCGGATAGCCGTTACCCGGCCTCCAATGCACTTAGCGGAGTAATGACTCCTCGCCTGGCCATGGGGACAGTGCTGTGGCGGGCAGGTTCACGCCGGCCAGCCGAGCGAGTGTCATGGCAACGTCTGGTGAGGGGCGCCTCCCCCGCCAGACGGAAAGCGTCCCCAGCAGCATAGCTGGCTGGCGCCTGCCAGGATAACGCTAGAGTGCCAGGCCGCAGGCCACGCCGGAGGCCCAGGCCCACTGGAAGTTGTAACCTCCCAGTTCGCCGGTGACGTCCAGCACCTCGCCGATGAAGCGCAACTGGGGAAGGCCCTTGACCTCGAAGGTCTTCGACGACAATGCCCGAGTGTCGACCCCGCCCAGGGTCACCTCGGCGGTCCGCCAGCCCTCGGTGCCGGCCGGCTTGAGATGCCAGTCGTTGAGCCGACCGGCCCAGGCCTCGAGCTCGGCGTTGGAGCGCTCGGCCAGGGGGCCATCGCCGCCATGCCACTCGACCAGAGCCTGGGCCAGGCGGCGCGGCAGGTGCTCCCCGAGCCAGGTGGAGATCCGACGCCTGGGAGATTCCCGCCGCGCCGCCAACAGGGCGTCGAAGGCATCGACTCCCGGCAACAGGTCGATGGCCAGGCGGTCACCGGGCCGCCAGTAACTGGAAATCTGCAGCATGGCGGGTCCCGACAGACCGCGGTGGGTGAACAGCAGGGGCTCGCGATAGGTGCCGCCCCGGCAGCGCACTGCCACCTCATGACTGAGCCCCGCGAGTGCCTCGGCCCGCACCTTCCACTGAGAGGTCAGGGTGAAGGGCACCAGGGCAGCCCGGGTCTCGGTCACCGCCAGCCCGAACTGCCGGGCGACGTCATAGCCGAAACCGGTGGCCCCCATGGTGGGGATCGACAGGCCGCCAGTGGCCACCACCACCGCTCCGGCGTCGATGCGCCCGCGCGAGGTCGCCAGGCGCAGGCCCTCGCCGCAGGGCTCCAGCGCCGAGATCGACGTCTTGAGGCTGATCTCGACACCGGCCCAGTCACACTCGGTGAGCAGGATGGCCAGCAGGTCCTTCGCCGAGCCGGCACAGAACAGCTGCCCCGGGGCCTTCTCCACGTGCTCGAGGCCGTGGCGCTCGACCAGCTCGACGAAATGCTCGGGGCGGTAGCGCTTGAGCGCCGAGATGCAGAAGTGCGGGTTGTCGGAGAAGAAGTTGGCCGGTGTGGTGGCCAGGTTGGTGAAGTTGCAGCGCCCACCGCCGGACATCAGGATTTTCTTGCCGGCCTTGTTGGCATGGTCGATCACCAGCACCCGACGCCCGGCATAGCCGGCGGTCAGCGCGCACATCAGTCCCGCCGCGCCCGCGCCGATGACGACCACGTCAAACTGCGAATTCATATGGTTCCTATGTCGTTTGGCTGTCCTGCGGCTCCGCCATGGGCCTAGATCCTCCCCGCAGGGGGTGAGAAGCGCAGCATCCTACCAGAATTAGTCTTGCAATACTTTCTGTGACGGCTACGCTTGTTTCTGTAACTTGTTGTTACATTAACGTCGCCATACAGAAATAATAATTATTTAAACCCATTATAAACAATGGCTTACACAAGAATCCAAATCCCGACAGGACACAAGGCAAATCAAGGAAAAGCTCAATTATAAAACAATCATTTAGCTAATATTTTTTGAATATCTAATAAAGAAATTATCTAACTTACGCTGTTATAGGAAGCGCGCCTGAGAGAAGCGGCGACATCATCGCGGGGAAGCCCAAGGGGGCCTGAATGACGGTACATGACTACCTACTGGTGATTTCGAGAACCCGGAGTGACATTGCCGACCTGGACTATCTGGAACAGTTGAAGCATCGGGGCTATACGGTCGAGTGCCTGCCCCCAGGGCAGGATGCCGTGGAGGTCCTCACCTCCAGGCCACCCTTCGTCGCCTGCTTCCACTACGACTACCCTGACCAGCAGGGGCTCGGTGACCTTCGCAGGGCAAAGCAGGCTGCCAGGTCGGTTCCGCTCCTGATGATCACCCACGCCCACTCGGAAGAACTAGCCATCTGGGCTTTTCGCTCTCGGGTGTGGGACTACTTCGCCGAGCCCCTGGACCTTCAGCGTTTCATGGACGTGGTCAAGACCCTCCATGACCTGAGGCTGGGGACGACGATCACCGAGATGGCCCTCTCGCCGCTGGAACACAGCAACCGGATGCCCAGGGACGCCCGTCTCCACTATGAGGCCCCCTCCACCCAGGAGGCGAAGCTGAAGCAGGCCCTCGATTTCATCGAACAACACCTGGACGGGAGGTTTTCTCAGGCGGATGTCGCCGCTTGCTGTGGACTGAGCGTCTTCCAACTCAGCCGACTGTTCAAGCGCAATACCGGCTATACCTTCCAGGACTACCTGCTGAAGAGACGCATCGAGGAGGCGGTCAGGCTGCTTGCGAACCCCACCGTGACCATCACGGATATCTGCTTTGCCGTGGGCTTTCGCGACCTCTCCTACTTCACCCGTACTTTCCATCGCCAGATGGGACAATCCCCTTCCGCCTATCGCTGTTCGGTCACAGACAAGACATCCCCCCTTCCGTCCTCTTGCCCCTCTTCTCCGACTACGGTCTCCGAGCAGCCGGAACGCTCGGTCAAGTAGGGCGCATCCCACCAATCAACACACCGCTCAAACATATCAGGGCCCATAAAAGTAAAAAGGGCGCCGGTCATACAAGGCAATGACCAGCGCCAAAGGGGCTCTTTTTGCCACTCAATCGACCAGCACGGGTATTCGTGCCAGGACACCGAAGTTCTCCCCTCCCGTCTGCCCCTTGGGCTCATGGACATCGCAGCTGGGCAGGAAGAAGATGCTCATCTTGCGCCAGTCGGCCGAGTCGCCATCCTGGTTTTCCAGGTCGAAGTGGGTGGTGAAGTCATCCCAGCGTGTCTGGCCGTCGGTGCTGGCATTCTCCCAGTCCCCCCGCCATTCGACATCCTCGGAATCCGGCGCCAGGCTCATCCGCTCGGGCGCATAGGTATCGATCTGTGATTCCTGGTTGTTATTGATCACCCAGACGATATGCACGGTGACCGCACCGACCAATTTGTTGGTGGGCGACACTCCGGACTCGCAGTCGATGACCGGCAAGGTCAAAGTCCAGGTCACCTCGCGGTTCGTAGCTTCCACCCAGCAGTCGTAGAAGGCGCCGAAGGCCGACTGCACCTGGCCATTGTTGGTCTCGATGTTCTCCCCATAGTTCAGCTGGTCCGGATTGCCATCGCCACAGACCAGGTCCCGCAACTCGTTGGCATCGGTTGCGCCGTTGTCGCCATGCTGCAGGTTCGTCCAGCCACCGGTCTGGTCGCCCTCGGGGATGAACCGCCCCACGTCACAGGAATAGTTGCCGTCGGGGTCCAGCAATGCCTGCTTGCAAAGGGCGATGGGCTGATCCAGGTCCTGGGGCCGGACGGTGCCGGCGAAGCCGATATAGGCCACCGAGCGAGCCGCCACCTCATAGCCATCGAATCCCAGCACCTTGCCGAAGAACGCCTCCACCTGGGTCTGCTGGCGAGCGGTGACGACCTCCACCGCATTGATGAAATTGGGATTGAGGTCGAGTTCCTCGGTCGTCTTCCCGAATAGGTCCACCGGTTCCAGGGAGGGGTTGGCCGTGAAATTGCGATTTGCGAAGCTCCAGTGCCCCCGCCGGGCACTGAGAACCTCCGCCGAGGTCTTCTGGCTGTCGTTGGCCTCGGCCGCATCGGTGGCAATCTGGTTGGCATTCGGGTCAACGGCGCTGCCGTCATCCGTATACAGCCACCTGGCACCGGCCAATGCCCCCGCATCGGCGGCATTGTGTAGCTCATTACGGGCCACGAAGAGGTTGCCACCATCCACGGCCAGGGCAGTAAAGGCCAGCAGCATAAAGAGCGCCAGGGTCACCAGTACCATGGAAACCCCCGTCTGACGGCGATGCGAGCCTGATCGGTTACACGCGTTTGCAGAACGTCGATTATTCATAGTCACTCCGCTCGCATCACGATAGTGGAACTAAGGTCCAGCACACCTTCCAAGGCATCGATGAAGCCAGGAAGTATCAGGTATTGATAGGGGTAATTGACATTCACGACTAGGTCGTCGCCAGCATCGAAAACCCCATTGGCATTCAAATCTGACCTCTGAACCTGAATGGCCATGTCGGCTGGTCCACCAAGAGAGATAAGAAACTGTTCGGCATAGTCACAAACAGCCGACCGTATCGCCTCATTCTCTGAGTTTGCAGCAACGGTGTCGCACTGAAGATCGTATGTAGCGAAGTCTGGACGCGTGTCTGGACGGAATAGAATCCCCGTTCTCGCCCCTTCCCGACTGGCATTGGTCAAGGTTGCCTTATCGAAGAGCGCGACACTGAACTCGATGATACCGAACAGCAGCAGGAACAGCAGGGTGGCCGAGATGGCAAACTCCACGGTTTCCGAGCCCCGCTGTCGGCGCAGTGATCTTGGCATGGTCATGGTCGACCCCCCCACGGGTCAGTGACTAGTTCGTCGCTGGGGAAACGTTACGCCGCATCAGCTGATTCAGGCTCTCGACGTTCTCTCCGGCGGTGGCATAATAGGCAGGCGACAGTCGCATGGCCTCCTCGAAGAAGCCCATAGCCTGGTCGAAACGCCCTTCCAGCATCGAGATGTAGCCGATATCGTTGTAGGCCTCGGCGCGATCACCATGGCGTGCCACGGCCTCGATGGCGGTCTCGTAGTCGCCCTGCCTGGCGTAGACCAGCCCCAGATTACGCCAGGCGAGTTCATAACGCGGGTTGACGTTCACGGCCTGACGAAGCTGAAGCCTCGCCGCGTCCAGGTCGCCGACGAGATAGTAGGAATACCCCAGGTTATTGAGGACCCGCGGAATCCTGGGGTTGACCTGCAGGGCCTTCTCGTAATGGCGTCTTGCCTGCTCATGCTGGCCTCGGATGTCGGCGATCACCCCCAGGGCGTTGTCGGCCTGCCAGGGGGCGCCGGAGCGGGCCGCGATGGGCGTCAGGTACAGCTCGGCCTGCTCGAAATCGCGCCGCTCCAGCATCAGGACTCCCATGGCGGTACCAGCGCCGGCATGACGTGAATCAACGTCCAGGGCCCAGCGATAGGCCTTCTCGGCCAAGTCGGTGTTCCCTCGACCATGGTGAATGACGCCCACCCGATAGAGCGGGTCCGCCTGGGGGCGACCCTCCATCTGCAGGCCACGCAGATACTCGAAGAGCGCCCGGTCGGCATCGCCACTTCGCAGGGCCGCATCACCATTGCGATAGGCCTCCTCGGGAGACGCCACCGGGAAGGCCGTGCTGTAGGCCACCGACGAATTACCATCACTCAGGGCCCCATAGGGGTCTCCACTGCCCTGCGTTCCCGGTTGAGTCGCACAGCCGCCCAAGGTGAAAAGAAGCAGGAGACCGGCTACGGGAAAACGATACTTATGGTTCATGGCTCTGACTCCCTTGTGAAGTAGTATCCTGCTCAATGACCAGCCGCCGACAACGCTCTCAAAGCACCCAACAGCGGTGGGCCCAAGGCCACAACGAAGAAGCTGGGAAAGATGCAGAAGATGAGGGGAAAGAGCATCTTGGTACTGACCTTGGCTGCCTTCTCTTCGGCTTCCTGGGTGCGCTTGTCGCGCAGTTCCTCCGCGTAGAGCCGAAGGGTCTGGGCGATGCTGGTGCCGAAACGCATGCTCTGCAGCAGGGTGGTCACCAGACCACGGATGTCCTCCACTCCGGTACGCTCCTCCAGGTCCCTCAGCGCCGACTTGTTGTCCATGCCGGCACGCGTCTGCATGCCAAAGAGGTGAAGCTCATCGGCAAGTTCGGGGTGACTGACCTCCAGGTCCCTGGCGACTCGCTGTATGGCGGCGACCAGGCCCAGCCCGGCCTCGCTGCACACCACAAGCAGGTCCAGGGCATCGGGCAACCCGCGCCGCAGCAGCGTAGTACGCTGCTTGATGGCCCGCTCGAGCCAGAAGCGCGGCAGCAGATAACCGGCGATGGCCAGGCCTACCACCAGGGAGATACCAAGCGCCGGCGGGATCCTCAGCAGAGGGAACGCCAGCAACATGAGGGTGGCAGGCAGGACGGCCAGCATCAGCCGAATGCCATAGAAGACGCTGGCCGCTGAGGCAGATCGCTTGCCGGCATAGCTCAGTTCCCGGACGAGACGACTGCGGGTTTCCGCCTTGTCCGGCGCCAGGCGCTCCCCCAGTGGCCCGAGCCACTGGTCCATCCCGGCCGAACCGCTCCCCGCACTGGCTCCCGCGGCGTTGGTCTCGAGCTTCCGCAGACGCTGGCGCATGGGATCGAACATCCCCTTCACCACCAGCATCAAGGCAAGCAACAGCGTGAAGATGGCAAGCCCCATCAGTGCCGCGACCCCCAACTGGACGAGTTGCGGATCCTGTAGAGCCCCATTCAGCCCTTGCATCAATCTACCGATCGTTTCCATGTCGCGACTCCTCTAGACGTCGATCCGGATGAGCTTGCGCAGCCAGAGTATCCCGGTAATGATCATCACGAAGGCGGTAACCACGAGCTGCCGACCGATCGGGTCCTGGGTCAGCATGGGGATAAAGCTGGGTGCCGCCAGCGACAGGATGCCGGCCAGCGCAAAAGGGAGAAGCGAAAGGATCCAGGCCGCCAGTCGTCCCGGCGCGGAAAGGGTCTTGACCTTGCGATGGAAGCGGAACCGGTCGCGCACCACCGTGGCCAGCCCGTCCAGGAGTTCCGCCAGGTTGCCGCCGGTCTCCTTCTGGATCAGCACCGAGGTCACGAAGACCATGACGGTCACGCTCTGGACCCGCTGCAGCAGGCCAAGCAGGGCGTTTCTCACGTCTCCGCCGTAGTTGATCTCCATGAAGGTGGTGCGAAACTCTCCGGCGATGGGCTCGGCGAGTTCCTCCGACACCAGGTGCATGGCATCGATGAAGGGATGCCCGGCGCGCAGCGCACGCGACATGATGATCAGCGCATCGGGGAGCTGCTCCTCGATGCGGGCCACTCGCCGCGCTCGCTCCCTGACCAGTTTCAGGAAAGGCAGCGAGGCCAGGAGAATACCGATCGGCACGCCTAGCCAGGGCAGCGGCAGCAGGTACGCCGCTAGCCCTCCAGACAGCCCGCCCAGCGCCAGGCTTGCAAGCACCACCCGGTAAGCCGGCGTCTCACGCCCGGCCTGCTCGAGCAGCCGCTCGACACGCTCCATGCCGGGCAATGACTCCAGCATTCTTTCCACGGCCGACAGCTCGCGCAGGTACTTCTTGCGTACCAGCGAGACCTGATCATGGCGCTGACTCTCGTCCGAGATCGTACGCATGCGCTTCCTGAGACGCTTCTGGATCTGGCGGTTTTCGCCGAAGGCGGGGACCAGGAAACTCTGCATCAACAGGAAGACGGCGATGAACACCATGCCGATGACGATCGCCCGGTCGGAAAGCGCGATATCCAGTCCCATCAGTTCCATGGCCGCTGCCCTCCCCCCTGGAATACCTCGAGCCCGGGATCGAGGCCACGGCGCTTGAGGTGGTCATAGAAGCCGGGTACCACCCCGGTCGCGACATAGCAGCCGATGACCCGCCCCTCCTCGTTGACCCCTTCGCGCTCGAAGCGAAAGATCTCGGACATGGTGATGATCTCGCCCTCCTGGCCATTGACCTCCTGGACGCTCACCAGGCGGCGCACGCCATCCTCCTGGCGCTCGACCTGCACCACCACGTCGATGGCCGAAGCGATCTGGGCGCGCAGCGCCTGAGGCGGGATCTGGTAGCCGCTCATGGCCACCATGTTCTCGACCCGCGTCAGGGCATCGCGCGGGGTATTGGCATGGATGGTGGTCAGGGAACCGTCGTGGCCGGTGTTCATGGCCTGGAGCATGTCGAAGGCTTCACCGCCGCGCACCTCGCCGACGATGATGCGATCGGGCCTCATGCGCAGGCTGTTTCGCACCAGGTCGCGCTGGGACACCTCCCCCTTGCCCTCGATATTGGGGGGGCGGGTCTCCAGGCGGCCGACATGGGGTTGCTGCAGTTGCAGTTCCGCCGAGTCCTCGATGGTGACGATGCGCTCGTCATGGGGAATGAAGCCCGACAGCACGTTGAGCAGGGTCGTCTTGCCCGCCCCGGTGCCGCCTGAAACCAGCACATTGAGTCGCGCCTTGACGACCTTCTCCAGCAACTGGGCGGTGACCGCCGAGATGCTGCCGTACTCGACCAGGTCCTCGGCGCTCAGACGATCCACGGCGAAACGCCGGATGGACAGCATGGGGCCATCGATGGCCAATGGAGGAATCACGGCATTGACGCGCGAGCCATCCTTGAGCCGAGCATCCACCATGGGCGAGGACTCGTCGATGCGCCGCCCCACTCCGGAGACGATCCGGTCGATGATGGTCATCAGGTGCTGGTCACTGTCGAAGCGCAGTGCGGTCTGTTCCAGCTTGCCACGCCGCTCCACGTAGATCGGCGTGGTACCGTTGACCAGGATGTCGGATACCGTCTTGTCGGCCAGCAGGGTCTCGAGGGGGCCGAGCCCCAGCACCTCGTCCTGAAGTTCGGCGACGATACGCTGTCGCACCGAGGCGTTGAAGGGCAGCGTCTCCCGGTTGATCAGCGACTCGCAGACCTGCTGCACCTGCTGCCGCGCCTCCCGCTCATCCAGGGTGCTGAGCAGCGTCAGGTCCATCACCTTGACCAGTTGGCGGAAGATTCGCTGCTTGCATTCCTGCTCCGCCTGCGAAAGTCCGCCACCGGCCATGCCTCGCCGTCCCCAGGAGGGTCGCTCGTCGCCATCGCCCGTCATACGGTCACGAAGTTCCATCGGTGTTTCTCCTCACGCTTGATCGATGAAGGCCAGCCTCAGCCTCGACTCAGTGCGCCCTGCGACGCGGCCACAGCCGCAATGACCACTTCCGCACAGGACCATCAGCATCGGATGCAGGCTCGTCGAGGGCATCTGCCAGTCGGTGGAGCTGACGGGTCAGGGACGCCTTGGGGGCAAGATCGATCAACGGGGTTCCCACATTGATGCCCTGGCTTGCCAGCCGGAAGTCGTTGGGCAACGTGTGCAACCTCACGCCCGGCAGTACGTCGGAGATGGCGTCCAGGCTCACGTCACTGCGCTTGTCGAAACGGTTGATCACCAGGTGGAGCCGCGACGGTGGAAGCCTGAGCTCATGCACCAGGATGTCGCGAAGGCGCTGGGCATCGTGCAGATGGGCCACGCTCTGCTGCATCACCAGCAGTACGTGGTCGGCACGCTCCAATACCGAGGCGGTCGTGCCACCGATCCAGCGCGGCAGGTCGACCACCACGTCGTCATGACCCTGACACAGGACCTGCAGGAGCTGCTCCACCCTGGCCTCGGGGACCTCGCCGAGGCCGATGCGGTCATCGGGGGACGACGCCAGCAGTTCCAGGCCGCTGGCATGACGCTGGACATAGGCTTCCAGCGCCAGGCCATCGAGGGAATCGACAACCTCGAGCGCTTTTATCAAGCCGTGCTCGGGGCTCAGGTTGAAATACATCGGCATCGAGCCGAACTGGACATCCATATCCAGCAGCAGGGTTGAACCACCACTGACGGCCAGCCGATGAGCGAGATTGGCCGCCACCAGGCTGGCTCCCGATCCCCCCTTGGCATTGATCACCGCGGTCAAACGGGCAGATGAGGAGGGAACACGCTCGTTTCGATCCCGGGAGAGCTGCCTGAGGAAGCTGGTGATCTCACCGTCATCCACCGGTGGCGAGAAATAGTCCCTGGCACCGGCCCGCATGGCCAGCCGGATCAGGTCGACGTTGTCGCGCGGCCCCACCACCAGCAACGGGAGACGCTCCGTCGCCGGCCGCTCGCAGAGGGCCAGGAGCTCCGCTTCCCACTTCTCCCCCACCAGCAGGATCAGGGCGTCCGGCGTGGCTTCCCTACCGCCCGGATAAGACTCCAGCGGATCGACATTGCCGTTGACCATGAGCCGGGAGCGAACATGGATGTCGCCGTGGCTGCTCAGCAACGTCTCCAGGGCCTCCAGCTCCTCCCTGACTCGTCCTGCCAACAGTATTTCAAGCCTTGTATACATGGTTCCCCCTTGCCTCTGCGTGTCATCACCGTCTTGTCGACTCGCCGACCAGACCTCGAAGTCGATATCTGAGCGACGAGACGGCTACCCCCCATCCCTCAGGGCAGCGACACGGAGGTCGTGGTCATGGGCGAGGACTGTTGCGCGCCCCCTGCCGGGGTTCGATAGCCCCGCATGGCCTCGGCGGCCTTGGCGCCGCCCAGGGTGGGCACGGGATCCCCGGGCTGATAGGTTTGGATCGCCTTGGTGTGGCGAACACTCTCGCCGAAGGCCGGCAGGTCGGCGCCCGGCCGTGGGGCCATGCAGCCGGTCAGCGCCAAGGCACAGCCTGCGGCCAGTAGCCAGCCGATGAGCGGACGACGGGCCGAAGATGCGATTGCGGTACGAGACATGGTTCTTTCTCCCAGCAGGCAGTTCACAGGTCATGACCGAATCGGCCCTCGGTACCGCCCTCGGGGCGGCCGGACATCATTTCGAGTTCGAGGTCGGACGGTGGCCTACGGCGCTCCCCCGCCTCGAGGACGGGCTTGAAGCTGCCCAGCAGATAGAAGTCCGCGTCGGTGGGGGGCACGAAGGAGCCGGTGGGCAGGCGCGCCTGCTCGGGCTCGAAGGAGCGTGCCAGCTTCGGGGTGACGAAGATCACCAGCTCCGTCTGCTCCTTGATGAACTCCTGGCTACGGAACAGCGCCCCCAGTACCGGCAGCTCCCCCAGTCCCGGCAGCTTGGAGACGTTCTCCCGGAGGCTCTCGTTGAGCATGCCGGCGATGGCGATGGTCTGACCCGAGGCGAGTTCGAGTGTCGAACTGGCACTGCGCTGGACCAGGGCCGGGACAAAGAACTGCGAGGATGACTCGTCTCCCACCCCGACCCTCAGACTATTGGCCGGCACCAGGTCCGAGACCGAGACATCCACCTTCAGATTGATGGCCCCGGAATCCAGGACCACAGGCAGGAAGCGCAGCCCCACCCCGAATTCCTTGTAGTCGATGGTGACCTGGCCATCGCCCTGGGGCACGGGGATCGGAAACTCCCCGCCGGCCAGGAACTGCGCCTGCTGGCCGGTCAGGGTCGTCAGGTTGGGCTCGGCGAGGATCTTGGCAACCCCCTCGCGGCTGGCCGCGTCCAGCACCAGGTTCAGTAGATAGTCACTGCCCTGATAGCTGGCGAAGATCCCGGTATCCTCGATGCTCGCCGTCGCCGGTGAGAACTCCGAGACGACTGGTCCGACAGGCGTACCCCCGCCGAACACCGGCAGTCGGCCGCCGAGGCCTTCGGCCCCCTCGAAGACGGCATCCGGGAAGCTGGCCCCGCCGCTGACCGCACCCAGCCGCAGCGCCGAGGAGCCCACGTTGAAGACGTTGAAGTTGGCTTCGAGACGTTTGACCAGGGAGCGCGAGACCTCGGCCACCCGTACATCCAGCATCACCTGGTTGGCACCGCCCACCTGCATCAGGTTGAGCACGCCTTCCTCGCTGCCGGCGTAACGAGAAGCAAGGCGCATCGCCGTCTCCAGGCGCTCGGCACTCGACACCTCGCCACTCAGCACGATGGTGTCCTGAGCCGAGCGTACCTGGATGTTCTCGCCGGGTAGCAGGGCATGAAAGTTGCTCTTGAGGGTGCCCAGGTCATGGGTCACGGTCACGTTCAGCGCCCCCTCGACCCCCTCCTGCCTGTCCCACAGCACGACATTCGTCGTGCCCGTCGACTTGCCCAGCACATAGAGCTGACGGGAGCCCATCACCACGATGTCGGCCACCTCGGGGTTGCCCACCGAGACCACCCGTACCGGTCTCGGGAAGGCGAGCACCTGCCCCTTGTTGAGCTCGACAGCTACCGATTCTGCACGCCCCTCGAGGGGCATCGCCAGGCGGCGGGAACCTTCCCGACTCACCGGCTCCTGAGCGAGCAGGCTCGTTGCCGACCCCACCATCGGCAGGCTCAGCCCTGCTATCATCAACCACTTGAGTGCAATGTTTCGCCTTGTCATGACACTTCTCCCCTGCAACCCGTGCTAGTAAGGACCTCTCAACTTGAAGGTAGTCCTTTTGTATTAGTTATGGGCGGTCTTTAGTTCTTGACGCTCACCGTACTCATCTGGGTGCCCCGCAGGACACTGACCTGGTGCTGAATGGGTGCCCGGCGCGCCACCGGACGCGGCGCCGGTTCCGGCTTCTCCACCGGCTCGGGAAGGTTGAGCACCGAGCGCTGCGCCGCCATCAGGCCGGAGACGTCGTCGTCCTTGTCCATGGGATTGCGCAGGGTCAGCTGCACCTTGCCTTCCTGGGTCGCCTCGACCAGGGTCTCGGCTTCGTCGGGCGTGACCTCCAGGGTCACGGCGCGCACGATCACCGGGTCGTCCCGGTCCTGGGAGGCGATCTGGTCCACCGCCAGCACCTTGAGGTTGTGCAGCACCGTCCGGGATTCCACGTTGGAGCGGCTACCGTTGTTGCGTTGGGTCGCCACCACATCCACCCGGTTGCCTGGCAGCAGGAAGCCGGCCACGCCGACCACATCGTCGACGCGCACGCTCATCGCCCGCTTGCCCTGCTCCAGTACCGCCGCCAGGGCGCTGCCTTCCATGTGCTCGACGACTCGCCCCTCGTGGAGGATTTCCCCGGCATAGACCACCTGGGTGTTGACGCGCCCTACCACGTCCTCGATATCCGAGAAACTGCCTTCGGGCACCGACTCGGGGGGCATGGGCATGAGCTTGAGATCGGATGCCTGCACCCGCGAGCCGAAGGGAATCTCCACGGTTGCCACTACCACCTGGCTCACCTTGGCCACGTCATCACTGCCTTGCTGTTGCATCCAGTTCATGGCGACCAGGGCCGCACCGGCGGCCATGACCAGCGACGCCAGGAACATGGCAACGATACCCTTGCGTTTCATGAGACATTCCTCCCGTTGCTGGAGGCTTCATCGTCAGTGAAGTCTCCGAAATAAGTCCGCCACGCCCAGGACAGGGTGTCGCGCTCCAACGTCTCGCCGCCCCAGTACTCGAGGCGATCCCTGGCCAGGCCGAGAAGATCGCGCGGATGACAGGCCAACAGCGGCACGTCATGGCGCTTATGCAGCTCATCGATCACGAAATCGACCAGTTCGGGCGCATAGGCCAGCTCGAGGTCTCGGCACTGCTGCTGCCAGATCGCCTGGTAGGATTTGCGTTCTAAAGGCGCGAAACGAATCTTGTAGCCGATCCGGCGCAGGAAGGCGGCGTCGGCCAGGGCCAGTGGATCCAGGTTGGTAGAGAACACCAGGGCCACGTCGAAGGGCACGCTGAAATGGTGGCCGTTGCTCAACGACAGGAAGTCGCGGCGCTCCTCCAGCGGCACGATCCAGCGATTGAAGAGTTCCGTCGTGGTCATTCGCTGGCGACCCAGGTCATCGATCACCAGCATGCCGTTGTTGGCGAGCAGCTGGACCGGCGCCTGGTGGATGCGGGTCGCCGCATCGTACTGCACCTCGAGTCGCCCCATGGTCAACTCGCCACCGGTGACCACGCAGGGACGCAGGCAGCGTAAATAGCGGGGATCGTGCCCCTGCCCAAGGTACAGGGAGGACACCTCCCCCTGGTCATCCGCCACCGGATGGTGGACCGCCGCATCGAAGCAGCGCACGGCCTTGCCACCGACCAGGATGGCATGGGGCA
The DNA here is from genome assembly GCF_003966155.1 of Halomonas nitroreducens. Classification (GTDB taxonomy): domain Bacteria; phylum Pseudomonadota; class Gammaproteobacteria; order Pseudomonadales; family Halomonadaceae; genus Halomonas; species Halomonas nitroreducens. Next base: position 62,129 of record NZ_RXNS01000019.1, on the reverse strand, counting down.
CCAGCACCTCCCCCGGCAGTAGCCGCATCAGCCGCCGGGCGATATAGCTCTTGCCCGTGCCCGCCTCGCCGTGGATGAACATGGCCCGTCCCGAGTGGAGCCCCGGGCCGAGCTGGTCGAGCAATGCCGGATCGATGACCGTATCGGCGAAGGCCTCCATTACGGTATCGCGATCCAGCCCCACCTTGTTCAGGGCCTGGGCCTTCACATGGCGGCAGTAGTCGGCCAGGGGCACGGGCGCCATGCCCGAGTAGCCATCCCGCCCCAAGGCCTCCAGGGCGGCGGCACGCCCCCGGTCGGTCAGGCCGATCACCAGGGCGCCGGAGCGTGCCTGGCCGCGCACCTCGGCTCGGGCATCCTGGCGCAAGAAATGGCAGACCTCTTCCACCACGCTGCCGCTCAGGGCGCTACCGCGACTCAGCTCGTGAATATCCTGCGCTCCCCGTTCGATAAGCTGCTTGGAGAGCAGGTCGGCCAGATAGAGCAAAGGCAGCCCGGTCTCCTCCACCGTGGCGGGGCGAGGTGCCTGCCGAGCAGTTGCATGACCCTTTGTGACATCATGTAATGTTGCTGCTTCCTGGGACATGAGCGACCTCACATATTGTTACAACCTATTATTTCATTATCGAATGGTCTGGTAATGGACGCTTACTTTGTCCCAACTAACCCAGCGACCATTGCCAGAAAATCCAGGCGGTCGTGCCGAGGGCGATCGACACCGCAAAGGGAAACCTCTTGCCCATCACCTCGCCTTTCTTGGGTGCTATATAGAACGGCTTTCCGGTTACTACCAACGTCTCTACCATCAATCTGTAGCGGCCCAATGGTGAAACGGAACTCTTGTTGAACAGTGCCGTCGCCGCAAACAAAATCCCGATTATTCCGCCAAAAATAATACTGACCAACCCGGCCTGGAATGCCCCCAACGGCCCTAGAAAGGTTCCCACCGCGGCCATTAGCTTGGCATCACCGGCGCCGGTAAAGCCCATCAGGTAGCCGGGTATCAGAATCGCCAGCCCCACCAGCAGACCATGGATGGCGGCCAGGGCACCGCCCGATCCTGACAGCGCACCCTGCAGCAGCACTCCCACGACGGCCCCGGCCAGAACAAGAGCGTTGGGGATGCGCCGTTGGCGCAGATCCCAAACCGACGCACTCCAAACCAATAGCAGCACGAAGCCATAGATAAGCAGAAGTTCGTGGCGCATAAAGTCCACCATCAAAACCAAGCCAAGGAATTTCGCCAACATCCATGTCGGCGAACATCAATTACAACGGGCATAGAAATTACTGGACAGTTGCTGTACCCCCATTAGCAGTAAATACGTCATTAATAGCCGTAAGAAATTGTGCTGCATTATCACCAATTGCCACAAATATTGCAGCGCCAACGGCAACTATAAGGCCCCCTACCAGAGCCCATTCCACCACCTCGGTGCCTTCTTCTTCCTTCCAGAAGCGCTCGATACCCTGCATCAACTTGCTCATGATCAAATCTCCTGTTGTGTCTGATCAGACTCGTCATGCTGTTGTAGGCCCGGCATCGCTTACCGCCGGCCCACGGTCTTGAGCATCGCGGTTACAATCCAGTTACGCTTGGAGGATCTTGCAGGGGGTATAGGATTATCTTGCAGTCAGGGATGACATCTCCGGCTGGGCCTGGGGCAGACGGGTGGTAGACTGGCCTGCAACCAAGCCGGCAAGCCTGGGTCCAACGGCTCGCCGGCACGAGAATGGCCGGGCAGGACGCCCGGTCGCTCATCGACACGCTGGACCTTGCGAGCCTACATGACCCCGAGATCGACCCGGCTCCCCGCCCGATGGCGGATGGGCCTGATGCTGCTGCTCTTCGTTCTCCTCTCATCCCTGCCGCTGGCCGCCCAGGAGCGCACCGCGGTGATCGGTGCCCGGGCCACGCTCAGCGACTGGGCCGATCCCCTCGAGGCCCTTGGCACCCTCGAGGCCGACGAGAGCGTGACCCTCTCCGCCACCGTCACCGAGATCATCGCCCAGATCGATTTCGAAGGCGGCGAGCATGTGCAGGCGGGCCAGTTGCTGATCCGTCTCGCCGACGCCGAGCCACGCGCCAAGCTGCGCGCTGCCCAGGCCTTGCGCGACGAGCGGCTGGCCGCGGTGAACCGCCTGGCCCAGCTCGAGCAGCGCAACCTGGCCCCTCGCGCCGAGGTGGAGGACAGCCGCGCCCGGCTGCGCCAGGTGGAGGCCGAGATCGCCGCGCTCGAGGCCCGGCTGGCCAATTACCGCATCCGCGCCCCCTTCGATGGCGTGATGGGCTTTCGCCGGGTCAGCGTCGGCACCCTGGTCACGCCGGGCATGGAGCTCGCCACCCTGGACAAGCTCGATCGCATGAAGCTCGACTTTCGTGTCCCCGAGGTCGAGCTCGGCTCGCTGGCCCCGGGGATGTCCCTGACGGCGCGCAGCGCCGCCTTCCCGGCGGCCCGCTTCGAGGGCGAGATCGCCACCATCGGCTCGCGGGTAGACCCGGTCAGCCGCAGCGTGCCGGTACGCGCCTTGCTGGCCAACCCGACGGAACGGCTACGCCCCGGCATGCTGATGGAGGTGACCCTGGCCCGCCGCCTGCGGGATACCCTGGTGATCCCGGAGTCGGCGTTGATCCCCGAGGGGGAGCGGCACCATGTGCTGCGAATCCACGAGGACGACGACGGGCGCATCGAGAGACGTCGGGTGCGAGTGGGCGAGCGGCGCCCCGGCGAGGTGGAGATCCTGGCCGGCCTCACTCCGGGCGACCTGGTGGTCAGCCACGGTGTCGAGCGGACGCGTGACGGCGCCCGGGTGCGCCTGCTGGGCATCGTCGACGACACCACCACGGTGCGCGAGCTGCTCGAGGCCGATCGCGACGGAGGGGGTGCCTGATGCGCCTGTCCGACATCTCCGTTCAGCGGCCGGTGCTGGCCACGGTCCTGGCCGCGCTGATCGTGGCCTTTGGACTGCTGGCCCTGACCCGCCTGCCCCTGCAGGAGTATCCCACCATCGACCCGCCGGTGGTCAGCATCGACACCCGCTACCCCGGCGCCTCGGCCAGCGTGGTGGAAACCCGCATCACCCAGGTGCTGGAAGACCGCATCTCGGGGGTCTCGGGCATCGAGGTGATCAGCTCTTCCAGCGAAGACGGCCGCTCGAGCATCAACGTGGAATTCGGCCTGGACAAGGACATCGACGCCGCGGCCAACGACATCCGCGACCGCATCGCCGGCGCCCGGGGCAACCTGCCGGACGAGGCCGAGCCCCCCGAGGTGCAGAAGGCCGATGCCAGCTCCGACGTGGTGATGTGGCTGGCCCTGTCCGGCGCGGACTACGACATCGGCGAGCTCACCGACTACGCGGAGCGCTACCTCAGTGACCGCTTCTCGGTACAGGACGGGGTCTCGCGGGTGCTGGTCGTGGGCGGTCGCGAGTACGCCATGCGCATCTGGCTGGATGGCGATGCCCTGGCGGCCCGGGGACTGACCGTGGGCGACGTGGAGGACGCCCTTCGAGAGGAGAACGTCGAACTGCCCGGCGGCACCGTGGAGTCGCAGGACCGCCAGTTCATGGTGCGACTGCCCCGCAGCTTCGCCACCCCGGCGGACTTCCGTGCCCTGGTCCTCGACCAGGGCACGGGCGGCTACCTGGTCCGCCTCGGCGACGTGGCCCGGGTGGAGATCGGCGCGGTGGAAGAGCGCACCCTGTTTCGCGGCAACGGCCTGCCCATGGTCGGCCTGGGCATGATCAAGCAGTCCACCGCCAACGTCCTGGCCCTCTCCGAGGCAGTCAAGGCGGAGCGTGCCCGCCTCGCCCCCACCCTGCCCGAGGGGATGACGCTGCAGGTCAACTACGACGCTTCGTCCTTCGTCTCGGGCGCCATCGGCCAGGTCGTGCAGACCCTGTTCATCGCCATGGGCCTGGTAGTGGTCGCCATCTTCGCCTTCCTCGGCAACCTGCGCACCACCTTGATCCCCGCCGTCACCGTGCCGATTGCCCTGATCGGCACCTTCGCGGCCCTGGCGGCCATGGGCTTCACCATCAACCTGCTGACCCTGCTGGCCCTGGTGCTGGCCATCGGCCTGATCGTCGACGATGCCATCGTGATGCTGGAGAACATCCATCGGCGCATGCAGGAGCATGGCGAAACGGCACTGGTGGCCGCCTACCGCGGCAGCCGCCAGATCGCCTTCGCGGTGATCGCCACCACCCTGGTGCTGGTGGCCGTGTTCGTGCCATTGAGCGCCCTGCAAGGGGATATCGGCCGGCTGTTCACGGAGTTCGCCCTGACCCTGTCCGCCGCCGTGATCATCTCGACGCTGCTGGCCCTGACTCTGACGCCGATGATGGCTTCCAAGATACTGAAGCGGGACATGCACGAGGGCCGCCTGGCCCACGGCGTCCATCGCGCCCTGACGGCCACCCGCGCCGGCTACCGGGCCCTGCTCGAGCGGGTCTTGCACCGGCGCTGGCTGGTCGTGGCGCTGTTCGCGGGGCTGTTCGGCGGCATGCTCTGGCTCAATACCCAGTTGCCTCGGGAATACACCCCCAGCGAGGACCGGGGTACCTTCTTCGTGCTGGTCAACGGTCCGCCCGGGGCCACCTACGACTACATGCTCGACTACATGGACGAGATCGAGGCCCGTCTGCTGCCGATGCGCCAGCGCGGCGAGATCGAGCGGGTGCTGATCCGCGCCCCACGGGGCTGGGGCAACATCGAGAACTTCAACGGCGGCTTCGTCATCGTGGGGCTCGCCGACTGGGACGCGCGGCGACCGGCCTGGCCGATCATGGCCGAGGTCCGGGCCCGGCTGGCCGACCTGCCGGGGGTGCGGACCTTTGCGGTGATGCGCCAGGGCTTCGGCCGGAACATCGAGCAGTCGATGCAGTTCGTGCTGGGCGGCGGCACCTATGAGCAACTCGCCGAGTGGCGTGACACCCTGATCGCCCATGTGCGTGAGGACAACCCGCGCCTGACCGGCCTGGAGAGCGACTACGAGGAGAACCAGCCGCAATTGCGGGTGACCATCGACTACTCTCGGGCAGCCGACCTGGGGGTCACCGTCAGCGAGATCGGCCAGACCCTCGAGACCCTGCTCGGGGGGCGCAGCGTGACCCGCTATGTGGACGATGGCCAGGAATACGATGTCATCCTCGAGGGGGAACGCGGCGCCCGTCCCAGCCCCCGCTCGCTGGCCAGTATCATGGTCCGCTCGGAGCGCTCCGGCGAGCTGATCCCGCTGTCCAGCATGGTCACGCTGACCGACTTTGCAGGCCCCAGCACCCTGAACCGCTACAACCGCCTGCGGGCCGTCACCATCCAGGCCGACCTGGCCGACGACTACGCCCTGGGCGACGCCCTCGCCTACCTGGAGGCCAGCGTCGACGAGGTCCTCCCTGCCGAGGCCCAGACGGACGTCAAGGGGGCGGCCCGGGACTACCTGGAGGCCAGCGGCGCGACAACCCTGCTGCTGGGCCTGGGCGTGCTGGTGGTGTTCCTGGTGCTGGCCGGCCAGTTCGAGAGCTTCATCCACCCCCTGGTGATCATGTCCACGGTGCCCCTGGCCATGGTCGGCGCCCTGCTGGGGCTCTATCTCAGCGGACAATCGCTGAACATCTATAGCCAGGTGGGCCTGGTGATGCTAGTGGGGCTGGCCGCCAAGAACGGCATCCTCATCGTCGAGTTCGCCAACCAGCTGCGCGACGCCGGTCAGCCGTTCCGCGAGGCCCTGGTTCAGGCCGCCGTGACCCGCCTGCGCCCGGTGGTAATGACCGCCGTGACCACCATGGCCGGCGCGGTCCCGCTGATCCTCTCCAGCGGCGCGGGGGCGGAGACCCGCCTGGTGATCGGCACGGTGATCCTCTGCGGGCTGGCCAGCGCCACGCTGTTCACGCTGTTTGTGGTACCGGTGGCCTACGACCTGCTGGCCCGGCGCACCGGCTCGCCCGGCGAGGTGGCCCGCCGCCTGGACCGCGAGATGGGGGATCACCCGGCGTCGCACTGATCACGCCCGGTGACTCGCTCACTCGACGCCGGGGCCGATCCACAGGAAGGGATTGTGGGCGACCTCCCAGAGGTGGCCGTCCGGATCGGCGAAGTAGCCGGAATACCCGCCCCAGAACACCCGCTGCCCGGGCTTGACCAGCCGCGCGCCGGCCTGCACGGCCTGCGCCAGCACCACGTCCACCTCGGCCTCGCTGGCGACGTTGTGCGCCAGGGCGACCCCAGCGAAGCCGCTGCCCTCGGCGGGCACGCCGGCATCCTCGGCCAGCGCCTCGCGACCATAGAGACTAAGCCAGGTCCCGTGCAGCGGAAAGAACGCCACCGCGGGCGGCGACTCGAGGCGCGGCCAGCCGAGCCCCTGCTCGTAGAAGCGCACGGCCCGCGCCAGGTCGGCCACACCCAGGGTGATCATGCTGATGCGTGGTTGCATGGCAAGGTTCTCGTCGTTTTCCCCAGTGTAGCGCCGGGCGACCCCGCCCGCACCGCCGCGGACGACACGCTGCCTGATGCCGAAGGTGCGGGAACCGGCCTTTCTGAGGCCGGTCCCTTGGCAAGAGACTATGCTGCAAAGACACCCTTCCACGCCCCCATCAAGGAGGACGACGCGATGCTCGAACTGCTGCCCCCGGGGGCCGACCATGTGGTGGCGATGCGGGTCAGCGGTCGCGTGACCGCCGCCGACCTGCAGCCGGCCATCGATGCCATCGAGACCGTCAAGAAGCGCCATCCCCGCGTCAGCCTCTATACCGAGCTCGACGAGATGCGCTGGATGACGTTTACCGCTTTCCTCCGCGATCTGGGCTATGCCCTGACCCAGATCGGCGACCTGGATCGCTATTATCGCGCCGCGGTGCTCAGCGACAAGCACTGGGTGCGTCACCTGACGCGACTCGAGAACCGCCTGTTCAGGACCATGGAGATCCGCACCTTCCCGACCCGCGAGAAGTCGACCGCCCTGGAGTGGGTCCGGCACCTTCCCGAGGTGCCAACGGCCGCCATGGCCTGAGCGCCCTCGCCCGGGCAGGCGACCCGCCGGGTCGATCCAAGCCCCGGGGGCCGATCGGGCAGTGACATACAGGGGCCTGTTAAACACGCCCCGGCACCCGCGGAGACCGGATGGCAGGCGATGACGGGGGAGTGGCAGCGCGGAACATGGCGCCTCGCTGGAACCGAACGCCCGGCCGGCTCCCTGGCCGGGTGTTCGGTGAATGATGCCCTACGCGGATCGAACCCAGATCCATCGGTACGCGGGGGGACTGGCATCACCCCTGTAGTCTGGTACCCGATGCGCCACCGCGCTGCAGGCCATCGCCGCGACCTCGCGTAGGCGATCACCGATATCTCGCGTCGGCGATCACCGGCATGATCATGGCACGCCTTCCTCGCCTGCGAGCCTCCCGCCACCTCCTGCGGCCGCGATCACCCTGCCGATACTGCCGCCCGACGGGGGCCCGACAGGAAAGAATATGCCCAGGCGTACAGCCGGAATAAGCGATCTCTTACATCGGCCAGGGGCCCCATCCGGCATGCTGATGGACAACACAAGGAGACCTCGAGCATGCAAGAGATCGAGCTGATGTCGGATCCCGCGGGCGGCTGGATGATGATGTGCCCCTGCGGTGCGACGGAGATCCGGGCCCAGGAAGGCCCCGTCTGGGCGGCCTTCGACCTGCGCCCCCTGGAAAGCAATCGCTACTGCATCACCTGCCGGGACTGCGGGCATGCTACCGAGCACTTTACCCATCAGGAGGCCGCCGGGCTGACCAGCGCGGCGTCGTCCTGAGTGGGTCGGTTCACGCGCGGACTCACCGGCCAATGGGTGAGCCGCTCGGGGTCCAGGTGATGCACCACCCGGCGGAGCGTCTCCCGGTCGGTCAGGCGGGGATCGAGCCAGGGCGCCAGGCTCTCGGCGTCCAGGACCAGCGGCATGCGTGGGTGGATCGCCCGGGCCACGCCGCGTGCCGGCTCGGTGAGGATGGCACAGCCGGGCCTGCCGTCTGGCCGCTCGCTCCAGATGCCCGCCAGCCAGAGCGGCTCGCGATCCTGGCGGCACAGGAAGTGAGGCTGCTTCCCGCCATCCAGCGGCTGCCATTCGTACCAGCCATCCGCCGGCACCAGGCAGCGATGGTGGGCGAAGGCCCCGCGAAAGTAATTGGAGCTGGCCACCTTCTCGACGGTGGCGTTGATGGGCTCGGGCGCCGTCGCTCTGGCCCAGTGCGGCCGAAAGCCCCACCATACCTCATCCATCACCAGTGGCGCCTCATCGCTGGGATGACGCACCACGGTGATCCAGGTTCCCGGTGCCACATTGTAGCGCGGCGCCAGCTCCCGAGGCTCCAGCGGCAGGCGCAGCGCCTTGCAGAGGCTCGGATAGGGGCTATAGAGAGCGAAGCGGCCACACATTCTCCAGCCCTCCCTCGACGCAGCAGATCCGGCCAGAATCGGGCCGGTTCTGGAACAAGTCTATCTCCTTTGCGCCTTTCGCGAGTGGCCCCGGGACAGGACGGGCATGTCGTCCCAAGCAAAGCAGTCGCTGATCCCGATACCCAGGATTACCCCCATTGAGGCCCCGGGCTCGGTCTTTGCCCCGGCCCCACCTCGGATGATTGCATCGTCCGGGGCAATCGGGGTTCAATAGCCGACGAGATATCGAGGAGCCCCTCATGGCACTACGGACCTGGACATCGCCGCATCACACGGCTTGGCGACGCCTGCTGGCGCTGCTTCTGGTCCTGTCGTTCGCCTTCGCCACCCTTTCCAGCCATGCGGTCGTCGACGCCTGCCAGGTCGACTGTGCCCAGTTTCAGGGCGAGATTCTCGATACGGATGAGTCCTGCAGCGCTGCCTGTGCGGCCCCCGTCACCTCCGCCCAGCCGGCGGTCATCGCCCCGCGCGCCTTGCCTCCCATCGCGGCCATCGCCGTGAATGACCACACTCCTCAGCCCCCCCGCCGCCCCCCGAGAGCCTGAGCCAGTCCGACAGGCCCTGAGGCATTGCCTGTCACCGTCAGACCGTCATCCGTACACGACAGCTGCTCTTGGAGAGTCGCGCCATGTTCACCGATTGTTTCGCCACCATGGGCCACATGGGCTGGCTGGGTTGGCTGATGCCGCTCGCCGTCCTGTCACTGCTCGGGCTCGCTATTGCCGCCCTCATCAAATATCTGTTTACCTCCAGCAAGGGAGATCGCTCATGAAACTCACCATGCCCCACCTCTTGATGGCGACCGGCCTGCTGCTGGGCGCCACCACGGCCCATGCCGCCCTGCCGGACGAGGCCACCCTCTACAAGAACCCCCAGTGCGGCTGCTGCGATGGCTATGCCCGCCACCTGGAGCGAATGGGCGTCGATGTGACCCTCGTCGACGACAGGGAACTCGGCGAGGTCAAGCAGGCCGAAGGCGTTCCCTACGGGCTCGGCGCCTGCCATACCGTCGTTATGGGCGACTACGTGATCGAGGGGCATGTGCCCCTGGCAGCGCTCGAGGCCCTCTTCGATCAGCAGCCCGACATCGACGGCATCGGGCTCGCCGGCATGCCGAGCGGCACGCCCGGGATGCCGGGGCCGCAGCGGGAGCCCTATGAGGTCTACCAGTTCCGCGACCGGCAGGAGTCCCCCTTCATGACGCTGTGACGCCAGATGGCGGATATCCTGCCGACATGCGGTCATCGGGTATCGACGGGTATCCGGTGGCTTCGGTCCGGGCCGGGGGATCGCCTCCGGCCCGTCGCGACCATGAGACGCACAGAGACGCCGCCGGCATCGGAACCAGGGAGCGGATCATCGTTGTCCATGGCTGAGTCAAGCGGCATTCAGCCACGATTCAGCTTGATGGCTTAGAAATGGACGGCCCACTGACCCGCTAGAGGTATCAACATGCGTAAGACATTACTCGCAGCCGTTCTCGGTCTGGCGTCCACTACCGCCCTGGCCGGTGCCGGGCACGGCAGCGGCAAATCGCAGGCCGACGCTCAACAGTCAATCGATCGAACCTTCGCCTTCGAGGCCGGTGACATGTGGTTCACGCCCGGCAAGCTGGAGATCGCCCCCGGCGAGACGGTGAAGTTCGAGATTACGAATGCCGGCAACCTCGAACATGAATTCGTGATCGGAGGTAGTGAGGATCAGGCGCAGCATCGCGAGATGATGCGCGAGATGGCCTCCAGCGGTGGACACGACATGAGTGCTGGCCATCATGGCGGTGGACAGGATGACGCTGGCAACATGCCCTCGGTGACTATTCCCCCCGGCGAGACCGCCACCCTGGTCTGGACCGCGCCCCATAACGTCGAGGAAGTGGAATTCGCCTGTAACATCCCCGGACACTATGAAGCGGGCATGAACGGTGACATCCAGATCGAAGGATAAGCCATGAAGCTACTGCTTCTCGAAGACGATGACCTGCTGGGCGAGAGCCTGGCGGAGACCCTGAGCGACGAAGGCTATCGCGTCGATACGGCCACACGCTTGCGTGTGGCTGACTCACTGATGGCAACGGAAGAGTACGCGCTCGTTATCCTGGATATCGGACTACCCGACGGTTCCGGTCTCGATCTGCTCGAACGCTGGCGAGAACGAGGCTATCGGCAGCCCGTCCTGGCCCTCACGGCCCGCGACACCTGGGAAGACAAGGTGGTTGGCTTGCGCCGTGGAGCCGATGACTATCTGACCAAACCCTTCCATGAGGCAGAACTCCTGGCCAGGCTGCATGCCCTGCTCAGGCGCCAGCATGGCAATGCGGGCCATATCCTGACCGTCAATGGCATCCGTCTCGATGAGCATCAGCAGCGAGTGAGCACCGAAGGGGACAACTGGCAGTCCCTGACGTCGACCGAGTTCCGGCTACTGCGTTTCCTGATGCATCACCCGGACCGCGTCCACTCCAAGCTGCGTCTGCTCGACCAGCTCTACACCCTGGAACAGGATGCGCCGGCCCCCAACCTGGTGGAGGTCTATATCGGGCGCCTGCGCCGACGCCTGGGCAAGGACGTCATCACGACGCGCCGCGGCCAGGGGTATGTCCTTGCCTCGTCTTGATGGTCGTAGCCTGAGGGTCAGGTTGCTGCTCTGGCTGGGTGGGGCGGCGATCATCGTGATGGGCGTGACCTGGCTGCTGCACGGGATACTGCTCCGTGACCTGGCCCGTGACTTTCTCGGTGACCGCTTGCGTCAGGAGGCCGAATATACCCTCGACAGGCTGCGCCAGCAGCCGACACATCGCCCGCCGCTTGCCGCCCCGTCGAGCGTGGCAGCGCAAGTCTTTCGTCACCTGTATGTGCTACGTCTGGACGGTGAGGTCACGACCTCGCACCCCGCCTGGCTGGCGAGGCTCTATCCTCTGCTGGACAGTGACGAGATCACCCTGATGGATGTGCATCGCCAGGACAGCCATCTGCTCGTCTATCGCCGCCCTTTCGCTATCGCCGGTCACGAGGGGGTCCTGCTGGTCGGCGAGGGCTTCGACCGCGTCGAGGCGGGACTGAGCAGGCTGCACTGGTGGATCGGCATCATCGCTGGCCTGGTATTACTGCTACTCATCGTTTTGAACATGCTGGCCGTGAGCGCCGGACTACGCCCCATCGCTCAGCTGCAACGTCAACTCGACGAACTTCGGCTGGGACGGCGAGCGCGCTTGCAGCTAACGGTGCCGACAGAGCTCGATATGCTGGTCGATCAACTCAACCGGTTCATGGATGCCCAGGCCAGTCGCCTGCAGCGTTCACGTCATGCCGTCGCCGATCTCTCGCATGCGCTCAAGACCCCCATGGCCGCGATCATGCAGGTCATGCGTGGCACGCGCCCCATCGACCCAAAGCGACGAGCCAAGATACTCGCCCGGCTGGAAGACATTCAGGCTCATCTGAATGCCGAGTTGCGTCGCTCGAGAATCGCCGGCCCCGATTCCGGCCAGCACACTCTCATCCGGCGTGAGATCGAAGGGCTGCTGGAGATGTTCGGGTCCCTCTACCCCGACAAGGTCTTCGACTGGGACGCGCCCCTCGACGACACATCGTGCCTATCCATCGAGCGACAGGACTTCATGGAAATGGTGGGGATCGTGCTGGATAACGCCGGCAAGTGGGCACGCCACACTATCCGCATTCGTGCGACCCTGTCCGACGGACTGCTCCTGGTGGTGGAGGACGATGGCCCCGGCATCCCACCGGAGCAGATCACCCGGCTGGGGCAGCGCGGGCAGCGCCTCGACGAGGGGCGCCCGGGCCATGGACTGGGGGTCTCGATCCTCATGCAGCTCCTCGATCACTATGCCGGGTCCGTCGAGTTTGAGACGCCTCCCGACTCGGGGCTGAGGGTCACCATCCGTCTTCCCGACGACTGATCAAGCATTCAGCAAGGGTTCAGCTTGCCGCGGCATCATCGGCTCCGTCTTATCGTCCTGGAAAGGAGTCATGCATGACAACGGCTAAGCACCCTGCTCTGCCAGTGAATCGGCGTCAGGTTCTCAAGGGAGCCAGTGCCTTGGGGCTCGGCGCGATGACGTTGGGCCTCACCCCGGCCTGGGCCAGCCCCTGGGGCCAGACCACGGCATATCCCCAAGGCACCGAGAGTGGCCCAGAGGTCTCGTTGGCCATTCGCCGTGCAGCCTACCCGGTCGCCGGAAGGGATGCCCGCCCCATCAGCATCAATGGCACCAGTCCCGGCCCGCTCATTCGCCTCAAGGAGGGCCAGGATGCGGTGCTTCGTGTCACCAATCTGCTGGAAGAGCCCACCTCCATCCATTGGCACGGCTTGATCCTCCCCCCCGACATGGACGGCGTCCCCGGCGTCAGCTTTGCCGGCATCGGCCCGGGCGACACCTTCAGCTATCGCTTCCCGGTTCGACAGAGTGGCACCTACTGGTATCACAGCCACTCGGGGCTGCAGGAACAGCTCGGCCATGCCGGGCCCCTGATCATCGATGCCGCCGAGCGTGAGCCCTTCCGCTACGACCGTGAGCATGTCCTGCTGTTGACCGACTGGAGCTTCGAGGAACCCGCCACCATCTTCCGCAACCTGAAGACCGGTGAAGGCTACTACAACTTCCAGGAAAGAACGGTCGCGGACTTTTTTGCCGATGTGGAGAAGCACGGCTTCACCGATACCGCTACCCAACGGGCCATGTGGGCACGGATGCGCATGAGCTCTCGCGATATCGCCGACGTCACCGGCAGTACCTATACCTACTTGATGAACGGGCACTCGCCGAATCAGAACTGGACGGCCCTGTTCAAGCCCGGCGAAACCCAGCGGCTACGTATCATCAACGGCTCGGCCATGAGCTACTTCGACGTGCGTATTCCCGGGCTCACGATGACGGTCGTGGCCGCCGATGGCCAGCCGGTCCAACCCGTCCCCGTTGACGAGTTCCGGATCGGGATCGCCGAGACCTATGACGTCCTGGTGAAGCCCGAGGCCGATACGGCCTATACGCTGTTCGCGGAGTCCATGGATCGCAGCGGCTATGCCATCGGTACCCTGGCCCCCAGGCTCGGCATGGCCGCCGCCATCCCGGCGCGGCGCCGGATCGCCGATCGCGGCATGGAGGCCATGGGCAGCCACGCGGGAATGGACATGTCCGGCATGCAAACCGAGGAGCATGCCGGGATGATGGGACCGAACCAGCCCGACAGTCCGAAACTGGACCATGCCCGGATGATCAGCATGGATAGCTCGGGCATGGCCGGTATGGACCACGCGGGCATGACCGGCATGGACCACGCGGGCATGACCGGCATGGCAGCCCACCAGGCAGGTGGAATACTTCCCGCGGGCACGGTGCAACCGGGCGCCCGTCTCGACCAGCCAGGCATCGGTCTCGACCCGCGTGAGCGGCGCGTGCTGGTCTATCGCGACCTGAAGGCGATTCGTCCTTGGCCGGATCGGCGCCCGCCGGGTCGCGAGCTGGAGCTTCATCTGACCGGCAACATGGAGCGCTATATGTGGTCCTTCGACGGCAAGAAGTTCAGCGAGGTCACCGGACCGATCCACTTCGCGAAAGATGAGCGCCTGAGACTGATCCTGGTCAACAACACCATGATGGAGCACCCCATTCATCTGCATGGCATGTGGATGGAACTGGAGAACGGCGCCGGCGAGCTGATTCCCCGCAAGCATACCCTGAACATCAAGCCCGGAGAACGCCTCTCCGCGCTGGTCACTGCCGACGCCGAGGGGAGCTGGGCCTTCCATTGCCACCTGCTCTATCACATGGATGCCGGCATGTTCCGGGTTGTCAAGGTTGCCTGAGGAGTGTTCATGAAGTCCAGGATCATCACCGTGGGTATCGGCACCAGCCTTGTCATGCTGGCCGCCACCGGATCACACGCCGAAGACGGGTACGATGCGCCACACGACTGGCCCTCGCCGATTACCGAACACTCGCGTGGATCGCTGCTCGTCGACCGCCTCGAATACGCGTCAGCCGACAAGGGTGAGGACGCCCTGGCATGGGACTTTCGTGCCTGGTATGGCGGCGACCTCAACCGGCTGTACCTGAAGGGCGAAGGAGAGAACGTCCAGGGGGATAACGAAGCCGCCGAATTCGAGAACCTCGACCTGCTGTATAGTCGCCTGATCGCCCCATTCTGGGAGCTTCAGGGAGGTATCGGCTATCAGGGAGGTATCGCCACCGACGATCACCCGGGACGCTACTTCGGGGTCATCAACCTGCAGGGGCTTGCCCCCCATCGCTTCGAGACCGACATTGACCTGAGAGTCAGTGATGATGGCGACATCTCGGCCGGACTCGAGGGTGAATACGACCTCCGGCTCACACAGCGTACGTATCTCCAACCTCGAGTGGAGATCGCGGTAGCGGGTGATGATGTCCCGGCGTTCGGCGTCGGTGAGGGGCTGAACTCCATACGCACAGGGCTACGACTCCGCTATGAGGTGACGCGAAAGTTTGCGCCCTACCTCGGTGTCTACTGGGAGAAGGCCTACGGCGAAACGGCCGATCTCGCCCGCATTGAAGGGAAAGATGTGGAAGATACCGGCATCGTCGCTGGATTGCGCTTCTGGTATTGATTCCCGCCTCGCCACTCCCTCTTTGCGCCACATGCTTCATGTGGCGCTTTTCTTTATTTCAGCGTCATTTCAGCTTCCACCTCCATACTTGAATCGTCAACCAACCAAGGAGGTATCCCATGAAGCGTCAAGCCGTATTCCTGAGTGTAGCGATGTTGAGCCTCTTCTCGTCAGCTTCTTTCGCCGTCACCGGCGGTCAGTCACGCGAGCCGATAACGCTCGAGCCAGGAGTGACCGATACCCAGATCCTGAGCGCCGCCGGGCCAAAGCGCTATGAAGTCCACGTTAGTCGCGATCAAACGATCGAGATCAGCAGCGAGCACTTTGCGGGCGAGTCCAGCGCGAACACGATGATCGAAGGGGCTCTATACGACGAATCGGGCAAGCTCGTCTCCAGGGATTCCGACACTCGCGGTCACTTTCTTATCTCGAAGCGGGTCCGGCCCGGAACCTATATTCTGGAGGTGAGTGGCACCGCCATGGGAAGCGCCGACGAGGTCGCCAACCGCTATAATCTTCACCTCAACGTCGAATGATGCTGCTCTAACGTTGATGACCTGCCTGTCGTGCTCAAGGCCAGCGAAAGCTGGCCTTGTTCTTTCGTGTTCCCAACCCGACGGCGGTCCCAGACCATCGGCACCCATCGACTCCCGTCTTCTCCCCATCGATCTCGGTTGATTCGATTCGCAAACAGCCAGAGAGAGGCACTCGGATCTTCCAGAGACTGCATGGCCGCGACTCGTTGGCTCGGATTTGATCACGATCAAGGGGCTAGCCCGCGGGGGCGCCTACGCTGAGAGCATTCCTTCCACCACGGATGCCCGGCATGCGCGACAAGGCGATTCCTCTTCTTCTGGCCGGGGGCCTGGTGGGCCTGGGCTTGGCCTGGGTCACCCAGGGAAGCGGCGTGATCCACAACGATCCGGACCGTAACCTCTATATCCCTGATCAGCTGACCATGCCACTGCAGGTCAAGGTGGCCCATGATGGGGAACGCATCTGGTTCCGCTATCGCTGGCCGACCGAGCGACCGCATGTCTATCACGACATGCTGCGCTACACGGATGGTGAGTGGGTCCGCCATGGCGCGTCCCCTGTGGGTCCCCAGCCGGAAGGCACCTACGAGGACCGGGTGACCATGCTGGTCGACGACGGCTCCGTTCCCGACTTCGGTCGCTATGGCGGCTACATCACCGTGGGCGACCGCATGCGCTTCTTCAGCGACGAGGCCCCCGCCGAGGCAGTGGCCGCCCATCCCTACCTGGGCGAGACCCTTGGCCAGACCGAGGTGCGCAAGCACCTGCCCGAGACCCGAGGCGACGTCGCCCAGTGGGACAGCGTCGTCGACGCGCCACAGCTGGCGGCCCAGCAGGCCAGCGGCTACTTCCTCGATCTCTGGCACTGGCGGGCGGGGCGCTCCAATGCGGTGGGCATGTCGGACGACCAGTGGGTCGGTGAGCATCGCCACAGCGACGCCGGTCAGGGGCCCTACACCACCAACTGGGATGCCGAGAACGCCCGGCCCCAGTGGATGTTCGACCCCGAGGCCACCGGCCGTCATGCCCTGCGCTGGGAGGATGTCACTGCCGAGCGCGTCGACTTCGACGGCCTCTACTACCTCGCCGAGGCCTTCGCCGTACCCTTCGATCCCGACCACGACTGGCAGGAGGGAGATGTCATCCCCCGCCGGCTGCTTCGAGAGGGTGAGGGCTCCCGGGGTGACATCCGGGTCGTCGGCGACGCACGCTGGTCGGACGGCTACTGGGACGTGACGCTGGTCCGCGACCTCGACACCGGCCAGCCGGACGACAAGGCCTTCGCCCCGCAGGGACACTATGATCTGGCCTTCGCCGTACACCGCAACGCCACCGGCAGCCGCTGGCACTACGTGTCCCTCCCCTACTCCCTGGGCCTGGGGCGCGAGGCCGACATCCTCGCCTCGAGGGTGACGGAGGGCGCGCCGGACTGGTCCCAACCGTGGTTCGACCTGACGCTCTACTACCCCGGGCAGGTCGACTGGCCACTGCTGATCAGCGAGGCCCACGCCGGCGCCGAGGACATCGCGGCTGGGCTGCCGGTGCGGGCTCACCACCACGAGCGCCAGTTGGCCCACTACGGGGTGGAGATGGAGTTCCAGGACGCCATCCGGCGCCAGTGGGCCCTGACCCTGGTCGCGGGCCTGCTGTTGCTGGCCGGCCTGTTCATCGGCCTGCTGCCCGCCTTCAGGCGCCATCATTCGGGAGGCACACCATGACCGGCATGCACCATATGCTCGCCCACTTTCCCGTCGCCTTCTGGGCACTGGCCAGCCTGATGATCCTGGTCGGCGTGCTGGCCAGGGGACGGCTCGCCGACCTCTGCCAGGCCGCCCTCCTGCCGGTGCTGATCCTCGGCGTCCTGGGGGCCCTGGCCACGATGCTCAGCGGCTATGGCGTCTGGTCCCTCGAGGCCCTCTTGCACAGCCCGCTGACGCGCAACCACCTGCTGATGGCCTTCTGGTCCCTGGCGGTCTATCTCATGCTGGTCGTGCTGGTATGGGTCGGGGGCCGTGACGCCTTCAGCGGCCTGCGTGGCCTGGTCCTGGTGGTGCTGGGACTGCTGGGGGCCTGGCTGTTCGCGCTGACCGGTACCCTGGGCGGTCACCTGGCCGGGGCTCCCACCTTCTTCTCCGCCCTGCCCCGCCTGCTGGGCTGGGAGCTCTATACCACCTTCTATGTGCCGACATGGGTGCTCGGGGTGATGGTACTACTGGCGATTGCCGCCGCCGTTCCGGGATTTCGTCGACTGAAGCGGACACACCGCTAGGACGGCCTTGCGACCCGATGGACGTCTACCGGACGACAAGGCTTCATCGCGTCGGTGCCGAGCCATGATCCCGCGACAGCAGAGGGTGACCGCAGTTGGGCGCAATCGACATGCCACAGAATAACGCATCCCCTGGGCTTTCCCGCGCCTCCCGACGCCGCATCCTGTGGGGCATCGTGCTGCTTGCCGCCTTCCTTGCCACCTTCCTGGTGCTGTGGCGCACCGGAATGCTGCATGCCCTTCAGACAGGCGACACCCTCGAACAGGCAGTGATACGCCTTGGCCCGTTGGGGCCGGTCCTGGTCATCGGCCTGATGACCCTGGCTATCGTCATGAGCCCGATTCCCAGCGCCCCGATCGCACTCGCCGCCGGCGCGGTCTATGGCCATGCCTGGGGGACCCTCTATGTCGCCATCGGCTCCGGTACGGGCGCGCTGATCGCCTTTTGCATCGCCCGCCTGCTGGGGTATGACGCCCTGAGGGTGTGGCTCGGAGTGCGTCCATCCTCGGGCCTGCTGCAGCGTTTCCTTGGCTCGCAGAATGCCTTGATGGCCGCCGTCTTCGCCACCCGGCTGATGCCGTTCGTCTCGTTCGACGTCATCAGCTACGCGGCAGGGCTCTCGCCTCTCAGGGCCTGGCGATTTGTCGTCGCGACACTGCTGGGCGTGTTACCGGCGAGCTTCCTGCTGGCGCATTTCGGCGACCACCTCGCCTCCGACGATCTGCGCCGCGCGGGCCTCACCGTGCTCGCACTCGGCACCATCACCCTGCTCCCCCTGGCCTGGAAAGCGGTGCCGGCGCGCTACCGATGGGCCCTCAAGCGCTTGCTGCATCGCGCGTAGCCGGTCCATGTCCCGCCAGATGCCCGTTAACGCCATCTATCATGGGGAATACGAGACGTCAGCGGGGTATGCCTGGCTGACACTTCCATGACGCCACGAACAGGCTCCGCCCATTCAGCCCTGGTTCAGCTTTGCCGCCCAGGCTAGGGGTGGCCATCAAGAAACCGGGAATTGCATGACGTCGATCAAGGGTAAGGGCTATCCGCCCCAGCGGGAGCTCCCCCTCGCTTGACCATTGGGTAACACGAGGGTTTTAGGCTGACATCGAATTGGCGGTTGCCGATCCGGAATCACCCTCTGGACAACGTCCTTACCGGTTACCCGCTCCGAGACGGGCCAAGAGACTGACACCATGCAGGGAAGCGAGGAGACGATGCCATGACGCAACACCAGCACGACCATGACCACGAGGCTGCTTCGCACGCGGAGTGCTCCCGGGCCCGCGAAGCGACAGACCAGGGAACAGCCGGCCAGCAGACCGGCGCCCGATACACCTGCCCCATGCATCCCGAGGTGGTGTCCGACCAGCCGGGGGAGTGCCCAAAGTGCGGCATGGCACTGGAACCCACCGCCCCCCAGGCACCGGCGACCCGGACCGAGTGGACCTGTCCCATGCACCCGGAGATCGTCCGTGACGAACCCGGCGAGTGCCCCAAGTGTGGCATGGCCCTGGAGCCACGGCAGGTCTCCGCCGAGGAGGAGCAAAATCCCGAACTCGCCGACATGACCCGACGCTTCTGGGTCGGCGTGGTGCTCACCATACCGGTCGTGGTGCTGGCCATGGGGGGCCTGATCCCCGGCGTGAACATGGACGCCCTGGTGCCTCACGACATCCGCGTGTGGCTCGAGCTCGCCCTGGCCACCCCGGTGGTGCTGTGGAGCGGCTGGCCCTTCTTCGTGCGCGGCTACCGCTCGGTGGTCGGCTGGAACCTCAACATGTTCACCCTGATCGGCCTGGGGGTGGGCGTCGCCTATCTCTACAGCGTGATCGCCACGCTGTTTCCGCAACTCTTCCCACCTTCCTTCCGCGACGAGGCCGGCCAGGTGGCAGTCTACTTCGAGGCCGCGGCGGTCATCGTCACCCTGGTGCTGGTAGGCCAGGTCATGGAGCTGCGCGCGCGCAGCCAGACCAATGCCGCCATCAAGGCGCTGCTGGGCCTGGCACCCAAGACGGCCCGACGCGTCAACGAGGACGGCAGTGAAGAAGACGTACCACTCGAGCAGGTGCAGATCGGTGACCGCCTGCGGGTGCGCCCCGGCGAGAAGGTGCCGGTGGACGGCGTGGTCGTCGAGGGCAATTCCTCGGTGGACGAGTCGATGATCACCGGCGAACCCATTCCCATCGAGAAGACCGAGGGCGAGACCGTCATCGGTGCCACCGTCAACGGCACGGGATCACTGGTGATCGAGGCCCAGCGGGTGGGCAGCGACACCCTGCTGTCGCAGATCGTGCAGATGGTCGCCGAGGCCAGTCGCAGCCGGGCGCCGATCCAGAACCTGGTGGACGTGGTGGCCGGTGTCTTCGTGCCCACCGTGGTACTCGCGGCGCTGGCCACCTTTATCGTCTGGGGGATCTGGGGCCCCGAGCCAGCGATGTCCTATGCGCTGATCAATGCCGTGGCGGTGCTGATCATCGCCTGTCCTTGCGCCCTGGGCCTGGCCACGCCCATGTCGATCATGGTGGCCAGCGGCAAGGGTGCGTCGCTGGGCGTGCTGTTCAAGAACGCCGAGGCCATCCAGACGCTGCGCCGGGTCGATACCCTGATCGTCGACAAGACCGGCACCCTTACCGAGGGACGCCCGCGGTTGCAGGACGTGGTGGCCGCCGGGGGCTTCGAGGAGGAGCAGGTGCTGCGCCTGGCCGCCACCCTGGAACGGGGTAGCGAGCATCCCCTGGCGGCGGCCATCGTCCAGGGCGCCGAGGAGCGCGGCGTCTCGCCCGAGCGCTACACCGACTTCGAGTCGGTCACCGGCAAGGGCGTCAAGGGTCGCGTCGGCGCGCAGGCGGTGGCGCTGGGCAACCGCGCCTTGATGGAGGCCGAGGGGATCGAGGCCGCGGCACTGGCCCAGCGCGCCGAGAGCCTGCGCGCCGAGGGCAAGACCGCCATGTTCGTCGCCGTCGACGGCCGGCCCGCGGGGCTTGTCGCCGTGGCCGACCCGGTCAAGGAGACCACCCCCGAGGCGATCGACGCCTTGCACGAAGACGGCATCCGTATCGTGATGCTCACCGGCGACAGCCAGACCACCGCCCAGGCGGTCGCCCGGCGGCTGGGCATCGACGAGGTCATCGCCGAGGTCCTGCCGGAGCAGAAGGCAGAGAAGGTCAAGGCGCTGCAGGCCGAGGGCCGCTTCGTCGCCATGGCCGGCGACGGCATCAACGATGCCCCGGCCCTGGCCCAGGCCCAGGTCGGCATCGCCATGGGGACCGGCACCGATGTGGCCATGGAAAGCGCCGGGGTGACCCTGGTCAAGGGCGACCTGCGCGGCATCGTGCGCGCCCGCCGGCTCAGTCGCGCCACCATGCGCAACATCAAGCAGAATCTGGTTTTCGCCTTCGGCTACAACAGCCTGGGCGTGCCGATCGCCGCCGGCGTGCTCTACCCGGCCTTCGGGGTGCTGCTGTCGCCGATTATCGCCGCCGCGGCCATGTCGTTCAGCTCGGTCTCGGTGGTGGGCAATGCCCTGCGCTTGCGCCAAACGAGAATCTGACCATGCCTCAAGGCACACAGGGGAGTGTTCCGTATGTCAAAGAAACAGCACCGTCTCGGCGTCTCCGAGGTCACTCTGGTGACTCGCAAACTGAAGCTCGAGCCCTGCGATCCGGATGCTTTGCGCCTCGCCATGGGCGAGATCGATGCGCTGTACGGCCTCGAACGCGTCACCTATGACACCGACAAGAACAGGCTCAGCATGGCCTATGATGCGTCGCGGCTGTGCATCGACCAAATCGAGGCAATCCTCGCCCGGCACGCCATCGAGATCAGCCACGGCTGGTGGACGCGTTTCAAGGAAGACCACTACCGGTTCATCGACCAGAACATCAAGGACAATGCCAACAAGGAGCCGTGGAGCTGCCATTGATGGCTACCACCATCGCCGCCGCAGCCCTGTCATATGGCTCGGTGTCGGTGGTGGCAGGTGTCCTGCGTTTACGACACACGAGGATCTGACCATGAATGACGAAAAGGGTTGGCTGGATCGACGGCCGAGCAAGGGCACCTTCTGGCTCATGGTGGCGATTGCCCTGGCGGTGATGGTCTTCCTGCTCTGGGAGGAGCATAAGGTACACCTGCTCGGCGCGCTGCCCTGGCTGGTCGTGCTGGCCTGCCCGCTAATGCACCTGTTCATGCACGGTGGCCATGGAGGCCACAAGGGCCCTGGCAAGCCGGGAGACGGTCCGGATGACTGAGCCGGTACCCGCTTACGGCCTGTGGGGGCTGGTGCTGCTCAATTCGGCGATCTTCATCTTCTTCGCCTTCACCTTCTTCAGGCCCCAGACCCGCCGTGACTGGCGCTCATTCGGGGCCTTCAGCGCGTTCCTGGTAGCGCTGTTCACCGAGATGTACGGCTTCCCGTTGACCCTCTACTTCCTGTCCGGCTGGCTGCAGTCACGCTACCCGCAGGTGGACTGGTTCAGCCACGACGCCGGGCACCTGCTGGAGATGCTGTTCGGGTGGCAGGCCAACCCGCACTTCGGCCCCTTCCACGTCCTGAGCATGCTGTTCATCGTCGCGGGGTTCGCCCTCATCGCGGCGGGCTGGCGGGTGCTCTACGCGGCCCAGCGCAGTGGCCTGTTGGCGACGACCGGCCCCTATGCCTATGTACGGCATCCGCAATATGCCAGCTTCGTGCTGGTGATGACCGGCTTTCTGCTGCAGTGGCCTACCCTGTTGACCCTGGCCATGTTTCCGGTGCTGGTGTGGATGTACTCGCGCCTGGCGATTCACGAAGAACGCGAGATGGCACGCCGGTTTGGCGAGGCCTGGCAGGCGTATGCGGCACGAACCCCGCGCTTCCTGCCGCGCCTGCGGCTGAGCAGTCAGCGCGGCCGACCGATGTGACAGGCCCACAGACGACATTCGCCTTCGATGGGGCCGCATCTACCGGTCTCATCCCGCTGGCCGACGACGGGAGACACGGCTCCATGATGGTAGATCCCCCCGAGAGAGAAGCGATCGAGCACCAGCCATACCAGACGACCACGCCTGAGAGGGACGGGACAGAGCCTCTCGCCTACCTGCCTTCGCCGGCATCGACCATGGGCCTGGCGGCCTATCAGCTCGACCTGTGGCAACGCAGCGTGCTCTACCTGGATACCCTGCGCCAGCGCGCAGAGAACATGCTCGAGCATGAGCGGGCCGGCAAGCCTCCGCTGCTCGACTTCGACTACGAGACAATCCTCGATGGCCGTCGACTGGCGCGGCCGGCCAACTACGCCCTGCTGCGGATCATCCGGGTCGGCGATGACTGCCTGGAGGATTGCCTCGACACGAGCAAGCCGCCGGTCATGATCGTCGACCCCCGTGCCGGTCACGGCCCGGGCATCGGCGGCTTCAAGCGCGACTCCGAGGTGGGCATGGCGCTTCACGAGGGCCATCAGGTCTACTTCGTGATCTTCTTCCCGGCCCCCCTGCCCGGCCAGACACTGGACGACGTGCTGCACGTCCTGCGTCGCTTCGTCGAGACGGTCACCGAGCGGCATCCCGGCCAGCCGCCGGTACTCTACGGCAACTGCCAGGCGGGCTGGGCGATTGCCCTGCTCTCCGCCGACTGCAAGGGCCTGGTGGGACCGGCAGTGCTCAACGGCTCGCCGCTCTCCTACTGGTCGGGCGAATCCGGCGTCAACCCCATGCGTCTGGCCGGTGGCCTGCTGGGCGGCGCCTGGCTCACCCACCTGCTCGCCGACCTGGGCGACGGCCGCTTCGACGGTGCCCACCTGGTCGCCAACTTCGAGGCTCTCAAGCCGGCCAATACCCTGTGGCAGAAAGACTACCAGTTGTTCGCGGATGTCGCGGGACAGCGCGAACGCTTCCTCGACTTCGAGCGCTGGTGGACAGGCTTCTACACGCTGAGCAAGGAAGAGATCACCGCCATCGTCGAGAACCTGTTCGTCGGCAACAAGCTCGAGCGCGGCGAACTGCGGGTCTGCCCAGGCTGCACCATCGACCTCAAGCGTATCCGCAATCCGCTGGTGATCTTCGCCTCCAGTGGCGACAACATCACTCCGCCCCACCAGGCACTCGACTGGATTCCGACGGTCTATCCGGACACGGAAGCGCTCAAGGCCGCCGGTCAGCGCATCATCTACCTGCTCAACCCCCATGTCGGCCATCTGGGGCTCTTCGTCTCCTCCAGGGTCGCGCGCCTCGAGCATCGGGCGATTCTCGAGAGCCTCGAGGACATCGACGATCTGGCACCCGGCCTCTATGAGCTGTGCATCGACAATCCCACCGGCGACCCCGACTGTCACAGGCCGCAGTTCCGGGTCCACTTCGAGGAGCGCCGCGTGGAAGACCTGAACTATCCGAGTCACACGCCGGCCTTCGACCGGGTGCGAGCGCTCTCCGAGCACAACGTGGCCCTCTATGAGACCTTCCTCGGGCCCTGGGTCCGCCTGGCGGTCACTCCCTGGACGGCGGAGACGCTGCGCCAGCTGCATCCGGCACGCACCAGTCGGCTGCTGTTCTCGGAACGCTTCTCTCCCTGGATGGCGGGCGTGAGGTGGCTGGCCGAGCAGGCAGAAGAACAGCGCCGGCCGCTCGAGCGCGACAACCCCTACCGTCAGTGGGAGGCGCGCTTCAGCGAGTCGATCACTACAGCATTGACGATTGCCGGGACGTTGCGCGACAGCCTGTGCGAGATGGCATTTCAGGGGGCTTACCGCCGGCCATCGGACACGACGAGTCGATGACGCCCAGCGATGGACGATGGGCCGTCGCCCCCTCGATCAATGTAACTGA
This sequence comes from Halomonas nitroreducens, assembly GCF_003966155.1. Lineage (GTDB taxonomy): Bacteria > Pseudomonadota > Gammaproteobacteria > Pseudomonadales > Halomonadaceae > Halomonas > Halomonas nitroreducens. The sequence continues at coordinate 37,491 of NZ_RXNS01000019.1, read as the reverse complement.
AGCAAGGCACCGATCCGATCGACTGACAACCGCTATCGAATTGTCGAATGTCTCAACTGATGCCCGGAGAAGGTCAGGCAGGGCACGGGCAGGAGCGAGCGCATGCTGTTTCATCTGGGACAGGGTCAGGGGAGTATGACCGTGGCCGCCGGCATCATCGGCAACGTGCTGGAATGGTACGATTTTGCCCTGTATGGCTTCATGGCCTCGATACTTTCCAGAGTGTTCTTTCCCACCGAGGATCCATTGATCTCGCTAATCGCGGCCTATGGGGTCTTCGCGGTGGGCTTTGTCATGCGCCCGCTGGGCTCCGTGCTGTTCGGTTGGCTGGGCGACACCATCGGACGCAGCCGCACCCTGGTGCTTTCCGTCGCCATGATGGCGCTTCCCACCCTCCTGCTGGGACTGCTGCCCAGCCATGCTTCCATCGGCATCGCCGCGCCAGTGTTGCTGACGGCGATCCGAATGATCCAGGGCCTGTCGGTGGGTGGCGAATTCGCCACCTCCGTGACCTACCTGGTCGAAACCGCCCCTTCCCATCGCCGGGGACTGGCGGGGAGCTGGGCCAACATGGGCAGCCTGATCGGCATGCTGCTGGGATCGGCCGCCGCCGCCGTGACCACCAGCATCATGACGCAAACTGTCCTGGAGGCCTGGGGGTGGCGACTGCCGTTCCTGCTGGGAGGGGTGCTGGGCGGGGTTGCCCTATTGCTGCGCAAGGATCTTCCGGAATCACCGCAGTTTGCCCGCTACGAGGCGGCACGCTGCCCCAACTCTCCCATCAGGGAGGCCTTTCACTGTAATCGCGCCCAGATGGTTCAGGGGGGCCTGTTCGCTTCCGGCTATGGAGCGGTGTTCTACCTTGTCCTGGTCTACCTGCCGACCTGGCTCGAGGAAGTGACCGATATCTCCCTGGGGACAGCCATGCGGGCCAACACCCTGACAATGACCCTCCTGTTGCCGCTCATACCGATTGCCGGCTGGGTGTCGGACCGCTGGATCCGGCGGTCTCCCCTGTTGCTGGCCGCTTTCCTGAGCCTGGGCATCGCCGGCAGCCTGAGCCTGGTCTGGATGCGCACCGGCAGCCTCACGGCCATGATCGTTGGCCAGCTCGTCATGGGGGCTATCCTGGCCGTGCCGCTCGGCGCCGCCCCCGCCCTGTTCACGGAGCTATTTCCGGAAGACGACCGGCTGAGCGGCTATTCGATCGTGTTCAATGTCGGTCTGGGCATCGTCGGAGGCCTGACGCCGATGCTGGCCAGCTGGCTGATGCTGGTCACCGGGACGACTATCGCACCGGTCGGCATGCTGATAGGTGCCGTGATCCTGGCCATGCTCGGCTTGGGCTGGATGCACGACGCCAGCCGCACGCCGCTCCGCACCACCTGCGCCGTATCGGTACATCAGGCCATGACCAGAGCGGGATGCACACGTTATGAAGATCGGGGCAACTGCGAGGCGGGCCATCCCGTCGATTGACGCCGACCAGGCGAGACCGCGGGTGGCATGCGAGACGCCCTCATGATCGGGTCATGCGCCATCTGCCATGTCGCGGCCTCTCGGGGAGACCGGTAGGAAGGATGATGAACCAGACACGATGGACATTGGTGGCCTTGGTACTACTCGCCACCGGCGGCTATCTGGCGTTTCTGGGCTGGCAACCGCCGTCCCCGCCTCGAGGCATTCTGTATGCCAGCGGCCGTATCGAGGCCACCGAAGTCCGACTTGCCGCCGAGCTATCAGGCCGGGTGGTTGACAGCCGGCTGCGCGAGGGCCAGCCGGTCGACAAGGGCAGCGAGCTGATACGCCTCGACGACAGTCTGCTGCGACTGGAGGAAGCCGAGCTGGCGGCCCGCCTGGCCGCCGCCGAACACGCCGTGACGCGGGTCGAGGTCATGCTCGACACGGCACGCCACCATCTCGCCAACGCCGAAACCGAGCTGGAACGATCCCGCCGGCTGCGCCGGGGCGGCAGTCTCCCCCAGCAGCAGCTGGAGCGCAGCGAAGACCGGCTACGTGAGGCGCAGGGCGAGGTCGATATCCTGGAAGCCCAGCGGGCCGAGGCCATCGCCCACCACGAGGCCCTCCAGCAGCAGCGCGCCCAGCTGGCCAACCAGCGCGACAAGACCGTGCTGCGCAGCCCCCTCGAGGCCACGGTGCTGACCAAGGCCATCGAGGTCGGCGAGGTGGTCACCCCGGGACAGACCGTGGCCGTCCTGGTCGACCTGGCCCGCCCGCGACTCAAGCTCTACATCGACGAGCGCTCGCTCGGCAAGGTGCGCCTCCGCGCTCCCGCCCGGGTGCGGGTCGATGCCTTCCCCGACCGCTACTTCGAGGCGGAGGTCACGGCCATCGACAGCCAGGCCCAGTTCACCCCGCGCGACGTCCACCTGCCGCGGGAACGCGCTCGCACCGTGTTCGGCGTGACCCTGCAGGTTGCCAACCCCAACGGCATCCTCAAGCCCGGCATGCCGGCCGATGCCTGGATTCGCTGGCAGAACGAGGCCCCCTGGCCCGCCACCCTGGTCGTGCCGCCATGACGACGGTGATTCGTGCCGACGGCGTGGGGCGCCGCTTCGCCGGACGCCGGGTCCTGGCGGATATCGACCTGGAAGTGAGGGACGGGGAGATCTTCGGCCTGCTGGGGCCCGACGGGGCCGGCAAGACCACCCTGATGCAATTGCTGGCGGCGATCCTCGACCCCAGCGAGGGGCAACTCACGGTATTCGGTTTCGATACCCGCCACGGCGCCGAAGAGGTCAATGCGCGTGTCGGTTACATGACTCAAGCATTTTCCCTCTATGACCGACTCAGCGTAATCGAGAACCTGCAGTTCGCTGCCCGCATCCGTGACGTCGCCGCGTCAGACTTTCGCCTGCGCAGTGAGGAGCTGCTGACCATGGCCGGCCTCGAGAATGCCCGGCATCGACGGGCGGGGCAGCTCTCCGGCGGCATGCGCAAGAAGCTGTCGCTGTGCGCGGCACTCATCCACGCACCGGCATTGCTGTTACTCGATGAACTCAGCCTGGGCGTCGATCCCCTCTCTCGCCGTGATCTCTGGCGTCTGCTGCGCCGTCACCGGGATGAGGGCAACACGGTGGTCATCAGCACGCCCTACATGGATGAAGCCGAGCACTGCGACCGATTGGGGTTTCTCCACGACGGCCAGCTGGTGGCGCTCGACACACCGGCCAGATTGCGTCGGCGCGTAACCGGCCACATCTACCAGCTGGCGACGTCACATCTCGACGAGACGGAGGCTCTCGTCAGGTCGTGGCCCGGCATCTCGAGCCTGCAACGTCTGGCAAACCGGCTGCGCATCCAGCTTGCCCCCGACCAAGACGTGCCAGTAGATGCCCTGGCCCGGCTCGATGGGCTTGGCCACCTCGTTGCGGTCGAGCCGACCCTGGAGGAAGCGTTCATCGCCCTGTCGCCCCTTTCGGCGCCGGCCGTCTTGCCCCCGCCGATGCCGCCGGCCTTCGCCGCGACCGGCGTGGAAGTCCGCGCCGAACGGCTGGGTGTCCATTTCGGTGACGTCATGGCCGTGCACGAGGTGTCCCTTCGCGTGCCACCAGGCGAGGTGATCGGCTGGCTGGGCCCCAACGGTGCCGGCAAGACCACCCTGATCCGGGTCTTGTGTGGCCTGCAGAAGCCCAGCGTCGGCCGGGCCTGGGTCGGCGAGCTGTCGGTGACCGAGCAGGTGGGTCAGCTCCGCCGACGTCTCGGCTACATGTCGCAGCATTTCTCGCTTTATCCGGACCTCTCGGTCGCCGAGAACCTGAGGTTCTTCGCCGGCATCTATGGGCTTGCGGGCCGTCAGCGTCGCCTGGCCATCGACTGGGCCAGCCACATGACCCACCTCACAGGACTGGAAGAGCAGCGCGTCGATGCCTTGTCGGCAGCGGTGCGTCAACGCCTGGCCCTGGCCTGCAGCATCCTGCATGGCCCGGCGGTGCTGTTCCTGGACGAACCCACCTCGGGCATCGACCCCCTCAGCCGCCAGCACTTCTGGCATCTGATCCTGACCCTGGCCGGGCAGGGCATGACCGTGTTCGTCACGACCCATTATCTGGAGGAGGCCAACTACTGCCACCGGCTGGGGCTGATGCACCAGGGCCGACTGATCGCCCTCGACACCCCGGACCAACTGCGCGTGACACTGGGCCTGCCGCACGATGCCGGCATGGAGGCGGTGTTCATGGCCGGGATCGAGCGCGAGCAGAGGCGAGCATCATGAAAGCAAAACGCATCGCCGCCGTGGCGACCAAGGAAACCCGCGAAGTGCTTCGGGATCCGATCACGCTCGGCGTGGCCCTGATGATGCCCCTGGTCCTGCTCTTGCTGTTCGGCTATGCCATCACCCTCGATGTCGACGACATCGCGCTGGGCGTACTGGACGAGGATCACAGCCCCGCCAGTCGCCAGCTGCAACAGGCCTTCACCGCCAGCGACGCTTTCCGTCTGACGGCCCGGCTTCGCCACTACCATGAGGTGGAGAGCACATTGCAAGGCGGCGAGGCTCGGCTGGTACTGGTCATTCCCGCTGGCTTCCAGCGCCGACTGGCCCGTGGGGAGGCGAGTCCGGTGCAGCTGCTGGTGGACGGCAGTTATTCGGCCACCGCCACCCTCGTCAGCCAACGCGCGCTGGCTGTGACCCGGGGCTTTGGTCGAGATAGCCCTGCCTCGCTGCTGTCCCTGGACACCCGCGTCTGGTTCAACCCCTCCCTGAGCAGCGTGCACACCGTGGTGCCCGCCCTCTATGCCGTCATCCTGATGGCCTTCCCGCCGCTGCTCACAGCGCTCGCCCTGGTGCGGGAGAAGGAAACCGGCACCATCCAGCAGATCTATGCCTCACCGCTGTCGGCTGCCGAGTTTCTGTGCGGCAAGCTGGTGCCATATGGCGCCATCGCCTGTGTACAGATGGCCATGGTGATCATCGCAGGACTGCTGTGGTTCGGGGTCCCGTTTCACGGCAGCCCTGGCGTGCTGCTGGCGGTCTCCCTGCTGTACGTGCTCTGCACCCTGGGCATCGGGTTGCTGGTCTCGGCGGTGACCCGTACGCAGCTGGTGGCAATGCTGGCCGTGCTGATCATCACCCTGATGCCCTCCTTCCTGTTCTCCGGCATGCTGTTCCCGATCTTCACCATGCCCTACCTGCTGCAGCTTTACACGCTGCTCTTTCCCGGCCGCTACTTCGTCGATATCGCGCGAGGCGTGGTTCTGAAGGGGGTCGGGGTCGAGATACTCTGGCCCAGCATCGCCGTCGTGGCCGTCTATACCCTGCTGATCCTCGCGCTGGCCGCCTGGCGGCTCAAGAAGAAGGTGGCCTGATGCGACTGCTGAGCCTGCTGCACAAGGAGTGGATTCAGTTTACACGGGACCGCGTGGTGCTGTTCCTGATCCTCTGGCTCTACACCGTCGAGGTCATCATCTGCGCCTATGCCCTGGCACTCGACATGCACGACCTGCCCCTGGTGGTCGCCGATGCCGACCACTCCCCGGCAAGCCGCAGCCTGGTCCGGGCCTTCACCGAGAGCGGCAACTTCCGCCTGGTGGCACAGCTGAATGAGGCGTCGACCGCGGCAGAATACCTGGAGCGCGGCCAGGCACGCGCGGTGCTGGTGATCGGCAACGGTTTCGCCGGCCATCTGCTCGAAGGCGACGAGCAGCGACTGCAGTTGCTGGTGGATGGCAGCAATGCCAATACCGCCGCCGTCGCTCGGGGCTATGCGCTGCAGACGGTGGAAGCGTTCCAGCGTCAATGGGCGGCCTTGTCCGATTCGCCGACGCCGCGGGTGCCCCCCCAGCTGCGCATCTGGTACAACCCGGCTGTGACCAACGTCAGTTTCGTGGTGCTATCGATGATCGCCCTGGCGGGACTGATGGTCGGCGTCGCCCACCCGGCGGCATCGATCGTGCGTGAGAAGGAAGCCGGTACCATCGAGCAGCTGATGGTCACGCCCGTGAGCACCGGTGAGCTGTTCGTCGCCAAGACGGTACCGACCCTGCTGGTCGGGCTGGCGGCATTGTTCCCGAGCCTCGCGCTGGTCGGCTGGTTCGGCGTTCCCGTGCGAGGTAGCCTGCCGCTGTTCTTTGCCCTCACCGCCCTGTTCCTGATCAGCGCCATCGGCCTCGGCGTCCTCGTCGCTGCCATCTCCCGCACGTTACAGCAGGCCCTGTTGTTGACCTTCTTCGGGCTCTTTCCGCTGATGTTCCTGTCGGGGACCATCGTGCCGGTGGAGAGCATGCCGCGCCTGCTCCAGGAGCTATCGCTGGTCAGCCCGCTGCGCCATTACCTGGACATCACCCTGGGGATATTCCTCAAGGGCACGGGGGTCGACATTCTCTGGCCACATATGCTGGCACTGGTCCTGATCGGTCTCCCGCTCTATGGTGCAGCATGGGTCATTTTTCGGCGCCAGTGAGACACGGTGACATCGATACACCTGTGCGGGCTCACGCCGACCCCGGCGCCGGTCAGACGGTGTTCGTCCTACCGTTCCGGATGGACCGCCATGACAGCGCCAGGGCTCATGGCAGGCCTGGTTCTGGATAATCTGATCGACAAAGCGCTCTTTCCCTTCCTTGAAGGGCATCCACCAGTCGTGGCATATCTCGTGCCCATGACTGTCAGGATACCTCGATGCAGTCGAGGCAATGGCGTGAGGCTTCGTAGGCGAGATCGAGGCAGTGTGGCTTGTCACCGAACGTCACCCGGGTGATGCCAGATTGACAGGGGTCAAGCCGGAAGTCATGCCCGTGGTCTATTGTTGAAGGTGGCATCTTGCTTCTTGCCTCAGGAATTGCCATCCATGTATCAGCGCTCCACATCGCCCCATGTCCGACCTCTCCTGTCCCTGAAGGGGATCAGGGTCGCGTTGGTGGGGTTGGCAGTACTCTTGGCCGTGCTGCTGAGCGGGCACACCCTGGCTGCCATGGAGCCGATAGACCCGGCCGGCGTCGTCCGGCACAACGTTCCCGCCACGACCGTGGCCGATGTCGGGGAGCGAAGCGACCATCACTGCCAGCACGATGAAGGCCCTGTCGCCTCGGGCTGGAGGCTGGCCCACGGCAAGCGCCAGGAGCCCCAAGGCGATAGTGGTCCCGCCATCAGCATCACGCTCCCCTGCCCTCGTCCGATCACGACGGTATCCATCAAGCCATCTCGTCCAGGCCATACTGCCTGTCTTCCTCTCTTCCTGCTGACGCAGCGCCTGCGTCCCTGAGCCCCCCTGTCCGATAAGCCCAATCGGCGACACTAGCAGCATTTGTGCGCTTGATCTTTCTAGACGCTTATACCCCGCACCTGGGCCTGGACAGTGCCCGGGCACTGCACCGGAGAGGACAGGACAATGACAAACGATCGGGGCCATCGGCTCGACATGACCATATTGCTGGTGATGCTCTTCCTTCCAGTCGCCACCGTGGCGAACGAGGATCATGATCCCGCTCGACAGGAGACTGGTGAGACATCCTCGTCGGCGTCTTCCGAGCCAAAGCCCCTCGAGCAGCGCGTCGCCACTCTCGAGGAAGAGCTGGCCAGAGTCGAGGCGAGCCTGGAGAGACTGCAGCCCGACATGATCATGATCATGCCGGATTTCGCCGAGCGTTTTCATGTCATGCACCGAGCCGGCGATGCCGGCGACTGGGCCGTGGCCAATCACGAATTATTGACGATGCAACAGATCATCGAGCGGATGCAGCGCTTCGATCCCCAGAACGGCGCCCTGCTCGACAACTACATGTCGGGACCTCTGAACAAACTCGCGGAATACATCGAGGATAATGACCGGGAAATGTTCGGCCAGGCGCTCGAGCAGACGGTCCAGGTCTGCAACGCCTGTCATCAAGCAGTAGGGAGTCCCTTCATCCGAGTCACGCTTGAACCCCCGGAGGCACTGAACATGCGCCACCCCCATCAGCTCCAGCCAAGCGAAGCTCCCCGCGAGCATGCCCACGGCGACGCGCATGAGGCCATGGGTGACCATATGCCCGAGGGAGAGCATGAACAGGCAACCGAAGATGATCACTAGCTCCACATCGATGCGCCGCATGAGGAGCCCCCGTGGTCGCTGCGTCTCCCGACGGTCACGGTCTCCTTGACGATCTCCAAGACATCCCGACCGTCTGCCGGCGGTCACCCATGCCCCTGCGACACCTCAACACCGAGGACATGCATCTCATGAAGAACTCTCTGCACAGACCTTGGCTGGCTAGTCTCATTGCCGGCATCGCCCTCGGAGCCTCGACGACCGGCATGGCGGCGAGCGACCGAGCATTCGTGCCGATGGGGACGGCAGATGCCGTAGCCATCATCGACCTGGAGCATCAGGAGGTGGTATCGACCGTAGTCGATACGATCAATACACACGGCTCCGCCCTTACGCCTGACGGACGACAACTCATCGTGGGGAGCCTTTCCCCTCATGATGCCGGTAGCGAGATCGCTCGTCCCGAGGGGGTGACGGAAGACGAGCACGCCTCCCATCATGGCGACGGCGGCACAGCTTCCACGAAGGCCGCGAGTACCGGCCTGCTTTACGTCGCCGACACGGCCACGAGCCGAATCATCAGGACACTGGAGGTGCCAGGGCCCGTGCATCATGTGCTGGTTACACGCGATGGAAGCCATGCGGTCTCGACCCATCCCACCGGCGGAGGCATCAGCGTGGTGTCGCTGGAAAGCGGCCAGGTGATCGCCTCCTTGGCCACGGGGCCGAACCCGAACTACCTGGTTCAGCACGAGGAGGGGGGTAGCATACTGGTCAGCAACGCCGGTAACGGCACCATCAGCGAGGTCGATCCCCAGCACTGGTTCGTGCAACGCAATATCCGCGTCGGCGGGAACCCCGAACACATGGTGCTCTCGAAGGACGGCAAAACCCTCTACGTCAACGATGATGCCGGGGGAAGCGTCCTGGCGGTGGATCTGACGACAGGCAGTGTGGCGGACGATTATGAGATCGGCACGGCGCCTCACGGCATCGACCTGAGCCCGGATGGCCGGAGACTCTATGTGACGAGTCAGGGCGATAACCGCCTCGTCAGGATATCCCTCGAGGATGGCGCACGGCATGCCGCCGAGCTGGCGCCGGCCCCCTACCATCTCGCCGTGGCGCCCACCGATGGTCGGGTGCTGGTTACCAGCCGGGAAGAGCCCCGGATGTGGATCCTCGACCCAGATTCCCTCGAGGTACTCCAGGCGGTGGAACTGGAGGGCATCGGTCACCAGATATCGCTCAGCGATTCGCGCTCCCGGTGAACCCGCAGCACCCCCAAGGCACGCTTCAGCTAGCGCGCCAATTCCCGGGCGGCGGTGGCGCGAGGTCTCACCAGACTGTGGCATGTGACAGGAGGCGGCCTTGAAAAGTGCCACGACAGGCCACGCTCATGCGGGCCATCTGCCCCTGAAGGGGCGTGGCATGGCCATCTCGGCCTGGTTGACCGTGATCGAGCTGGGCATCGGCCTCTGGACCGGCTCCATTGCCGTGCTCTCGGACGCCTTCCACAGCTTCTCCGCCGTGGGAGGCCTCCCGGTAGCCGTTCTCGCCTCCCGGGTTACCCAACGGCCAGCCGATTGAAGTGAGGCATACCATGCGCTGAGCCAGCTGGAACCGTTATCCGCTCGACACCGAAACTCGCGCGGAGACACGCCACCATCATTACCGATATCCTGTCCTTGAGGGCAGGCATCTTCCCTTGAACCACGAGGACGCAGTATGCATGTCGAAACCTTCCAGGATCTCATCGACTGGACCCGGGAGCTCCATGGCTTCCTGGCCAAGTGCCTGCGGCACTGCGCCGACCGGCAGGAGGAGCCCCGTGCCAGGGCATTGCTTCAGTACCTTGCCGCCCATGAGGCGAGCCTGGAAAGCACCGTGGCAAGCTTCGAACGGCAGGCCGACCCGAAGGCTCTGCATACCTGGGTCTATGACTACCTGTCCCACACCCCCATCTCTGCCCATCGGGAGTGTGACCTGCCCTACGCCGAAATGGGTTTCGACGAGATCTGTCGTGAGGTGTTCGCCTTCCATGATCAGGCCATCGAGCTGTATCGTTATCTGGAAGGCCGCGCCGAGATTCCCGAGGCACGCACCTTGATCCAGCAGTTGCTGAAGATGGAGGAGCACGAGGCGATGCGGCTCGTCCAGCAGGCCAATCGCGCCCGGGACCTCTAGGCATGGCCCGGCCAGCAGGCACCGTCCATGCCTCCCTGGCCGGCCCCCGGCGGCCAACGGCCAGACATCCATACACTTCAGGTAGACTGTCCCCGTGGAAACGCTCTCCTCTATCGGCCTGATCGGCGCCCTCTTCGGCGGGCTGCTATCGTTCTTCTCGCCCTGCACCCTGCCATTGCTGCCCGCCTATCTCTCGGTGGTCACCGGCGGCAGTGCCGGCAAGACGGACCGGCGCTTCGAGGCGTTGCTGCTCAGCAGCTTCTTCGTCTTCGGCTTCAGCGTGGTCTTCATCCTGATGGGCCTGGGCGTCACCAGTATCGGCCAGCTCCTTCGCGGCTACCGCCAGGAGCTTAACTGGATCACCGGCAGCATCGTCATCGTGCTCGGCCTGTTCATGACGGGCGTGTTCCGACTGCCCGTCCTGCAGCGCAGCTTTCAGTGGTCGCCGGAGCTGAGAGGAGGCTCCCCCATGGCGGCGACTTTCTTCGGCATCTCCTTCGCCATCGGCTGGACGCCCTGCATCGGCCCGATCCTGGGGGCGATCCTGATGGCCACCTCGACCACCGCCAACGCCCAGGCCGGCATGCTCTACCTGGCGACCTACTCCCTGGGCCTGGCGCTGCCCTTCCTGGCCAGCACCCTGCTGCTCAACAAGTTCAGCCACTACCGGGGTCATCTCGGCAAGTGGAGTGCCTATGCCCGACCGGTCGCCGGCGTGATCCTTATCCTCATGGGGTTGCTGATCGTCTCGGGCACACTGACTCGGCTCTCCAGCATCCTGGTGGACTGGTTCCCGGCCCTGGCCACGATCGGCTGACGGCACCGAACGGCCCGCTTGCGTAGAGGCACCTGAGACGTCTCAGGTGCCTCGCCGTTCACCGCGGCGACATTCGCGGCATGCTCCATGTTACCGCGCCAGGCTCGCCCAACACGTTGCTGAAGGCCATGGCCGCCGGTTAAGAGAACCAACCGTCCTACGATTGGCGGCAGTTCGCTGCCGGGGCGTCACACTTCAGGGGCTTCGAGAAAGCCCTGCTGGCCCCCCAGGTGTTCGTTGATGCTGCCGGTCTCGCTCTCCGTATCGGCCACCACGGGTTCGGGTTCCGGCACCGGTCGGATGGCGATGACCTGGCCATCGGGCACATCCAGCACGCCGCGCAGCTGTTGATAGTCGAGGGCCATGGATTCTCCATCGGCAGACTGACCCAGCAACATCAATGCCTCCAGCAGTTGCGCCATGCCGTTCTCCTGTACTTCCAGCGGCTGGTAGGCCTGCACATAGGGCATGCCCGCGTGCCAGCCGGTCTTGATCGGTTGATCGATGATGTTGACCTGGGTGCCGCCGGGGACCCGTGCGAAGAGTGATTCGATGTCCTCGGGGAACATGCGGATGCAGCCTCGGCTGGCACGCATGCCGATGCCGTCCGGCCGGTTGGTGCCGTGGATCAGATAGCCATCGAAGCCGAGCAGGATCGCGTCGTCGCCGAGGGGGTTGTCCGGCACCGGGGGGACCACCGCGGGGGCCTCCTCACCGCGCGCCACCGCTTCCTGACGCACCGACTCGGGCGGGTACCAGGCAGGGTTCTCGATGCGCATGGTGGTCTCGGTATTGCCGAGCGGAGTGTCGAAGCCATCACGACCGATGCCGATGGGATAGGTCTCGACACGCGGTGCCCCCCTCCTCCACCTCCGGGTAGTAGTAGCGGCGGAGTTCGGCGAGGTTGATCACGATGCCCTCGCGGGGCACCGGCGGCGGCAGGCGCTGCGCCGGGATCACCACCTCGGTGCCCTCCCCGGGCATCCAGACGCTGACATCGGGATTGGCGCGACGAATCTCCTCGTACCCCAGATTATGCTCGCGGGCGAGGTCGAGCAGCGTCTCCTCGGCACCCGCTTCGACGGTATCGTCCTGCCCGATGAGGTCGCCCCGCTCGGGCAGCGGGTAGTGGCCCTTGGGCCAGTCGTCTGGCGCCCCAGCCGCCGCGACAGCCACCAGAGCACCGCAAACAGCACCACGCCTTCCAGGGCAAATTCGTAGAGCGCCGAGGGGTTGCGTGGCGCCGATCCCATGTGGGGGAACGCCATGGCCCAGGGGAGGTCGCTGATCCGCCCCGGCAGTTCATGGTTGATGAAGTTACCGAGACGCCCGGCCCCCAGACCGATCGGCACCATCGGCGCGATGAAGTCGGTGAGCTGGAAAAAACCGAGACGGTGCCTGCGGGCAAACAGCAGGGCAGCGACCAGGACACCGGTCAGGCCGCCATGGAAACTCATGCCTCCCTCCCAGAGCCTGAACAGCCAGAGCGGGTTGGCCAGGAACTGTTCCATGCCATAGAAGAGGACATAGCCCAGGCCTCCGCCAAGTACCACGCCCAATGCCCCGTAGAAGATCAAGTCACCGATGTCGTCCTGGCTCAGGCCCAGGTGGTGGGCGCGATGGCGGCCCAGCAGCCATGTCGCCACGAATTAGCCATGGCGCTTCCCGTCATGGCACCTCGGTTTATCACTGCCTGCGGCACGCCAAGTGCCCTTCCCGCCCCATCGCCGGTTGCAGTCTACCTTTTGACTCAACGCTTCAGGGTCTAAGTCAACCCCGTTTCCCTAGCCCTGCGATTCCAGACATAGACGCGCTATAGGCATTCATGCCCCGCCCCACATCGTCTCAGGCGCCGACATGGGGGGCACCTGTGCCTGTGAAGCGATTCCCGCCAAGAGAAGAGCATGCATATTCGCAGGCACGACCGCGCCCCTCGTGCCGGTTATGGCTTAGCGGATGTCACGATGAGGCACTTATGAATGCACTGTTTGACTTCCTGCTTTGGGCAGCGATCCTCTTCTTGATGATGCGCTTTGGCTGTGGTGCCCACGGCATGGGGCATCGCCATGGCAGGAGCAAGCATGGCGACGATAGCCCTGGTGACCAGTGGACTCTATGCCCTGGTACGGCATCCCCAATACAGGGGGTTGTTCATCGCCTTGTTCGGCGAAGGCGTGGTGCATTGGCCGACGCTATTCTCGGTTGGCCTGTTTCCGGTGATCGTGCTTGCCTGTACCTGGCTGGCCCATCGCGAGAAACGGCAGATGCTGGCCCGGTTCGTGACGCCTATCGCACCTATCAGCGTCGAGTACCGATGTTCATTCCTCGCTGGGGGCAGTGGCGGAAGCTAGCGGATACCTCTCGCAACCCCCACGATGAGCCGGGGGTTCACTAACCTACTGTATTCACATATCAACCCACGCCTGGGGCGTTGATTCCATTCCACCAAAGAGGCCGAAAGCTGACCGGGATCAAGAACCGCATGCTTTCATCTCTATCTTATCTTTACCCTTGTGCTACCCACAGGTTTTATCCTGACATCAGGGTGACTCAACACAAAAGGAGATCCGACCATGTGGGGCGACATGATGGCGTATATGGGGAGTTACGGCTGGGGGCATATGCTCTTCGGCGGGCTCATGATGGTGGTGTTCTGGGGCGCCGTCATTGCCTTGGCCGTTTTGCTGGTGCGTGGCCTGAGCCGAGGCAGGGGGGAGGCCATTTCTCAACAGCGGCCAACGGCACTGGACCTTCTGCAAGAACGCTACGCCCGCGGCGAGATCGACCGCGAGGAATACGAGCAACGCAGGCACGATCTGCGGAGTTGACGACGCTGCATAGACGTCATGGCACCGCCCATGCGGGAAGCGAACCGCTTCGCGGCGGCAGCAAGTACGACAAGGTGCCCGCCGGGCATACCGGCGCGTCTACACCTGCCCCATGCACCCCGAGGTGCGACAGACCACTCCCGGTGCCTGCCCACTGTGCGGTATGGGGCTGGAGCTGGAATCGGAGGCAGTCGGCGATGAAGGGCCGAATCCCGAGCTGGTCGATATTTCCCGACGTTTCTGGGTCGCGGCCGTGCTCACGCTCCCGACCCTGATACTGACAATGAGCCCTTACCTAGATTGATGAGCCAGGGCGTGATCGCCATGGCGCGATGCTTATGACTTCCCCGAGACGCCCCGGGCAACCGCCGCCTCCCGCGATGACCGTGCTAAGGGCCACCGGCTGGGAACTGCGATGACGAAGAACATCTTTGTCCTGGGCCTTGATGACTTCAACCTGGCGGAGATGCGGGCGCTGCCAGCCGCCGCCGACTACCGCTTTCACTCGCTGTTCGGCCACCACGAGGTCAAGGCCAGACCCGAATTCCCGGTCAGGCGACTCTACGAGGAATCGATCGAGCGACTCGAACACTTCCCGGGCCCGATCGATGCCATCGTCGGCTACTGGGATTTCCCCGTCAGCACCCTGCTGCCGCTGCTGTGTCGCCACTTCGACCTGCCAACGCCTTCGTTCGAGGCCGTGCTCAAGTGCGAGCACAAGTACTGGAGCCGTCTCGTGCAACAGCGTGTCGTTGCGGACTGCATCCCCCCCTTCTGTGTGGTGAACCCCTTCTCGGACCGTTATCGGGATCAGATCGACCTCGATTATCCTTTCTGGATCAAGCCGGTACGGGCCGCCAGCTCCATCCTAGGCTTCATGGTGCGCAATGATCGGGAGCTGGAGGGGGCCATCGAGGCGATCAGAGCGAAGGTGTTTCGCTTTTCCCGGCCCTTCGACTACCTATTGGAATTCGCCGACCTGCCACCCGAGATCGCCGCGATCGACGGAGCCCACTGCATCGCCGAGGGCATCATCTCCCGAGGCAGGCAGTGCACGCTGGAGGGCTACGCCTACCGGGGCGAGGTGCAGGTCTACGGCGCCGTCGACTCGATTCGCGAGGGCCAGCACCGCTCGTGCTTTTCCCGTTACCAGTACCCCTCTTCCATTCCGGCCCGCGTCCAGCAGCGCATGTGCGATGTCACCGGCCGCTTTCTCCGTGAGATCGGCTTCGATCACGGGCCCTTCAATATCGAGTTCTACTGGGACCGCCACCAGGATCGGATCCAGCTCCTGGAGATCAACAACCGGATCTCCAAGTCCCATTGCCCGCTGTTCCGCCATGTCGACGGCCTCTCCCATCATCAGGTGATGCTGGACCTGGGGCTCGGCCGGCACCCCGACTTCCCTCACCGCCAGGGTCCCTGGCGATTGGCCGCGAAGTTCATGTGGCGACGGTACGGGAATGCCAGGGTGACGAGGGTGCCTGACCACGCGGAATGGCGCCGCCTGCAAGAGCACTTCCCCAGTGCCCAGCTACAATTGCATGTCCAGGAGGGGATGAGACTCTCGGAACTGAAGGATCAGGACAGTTACAGCTACGAGATCGCGGTTATCTTTCTCGGCGCCGACAGTCAGAAGGCGCTGTTGCAGAAGTACGCGCGTCTGCTACAGCTGATGCCACTCGAAATGGTACCCCTCGAGTGTTCGACGACGGGCCCGGCGCTGGCCTGAACGTCTCTGTGACGGCTGCGGCTCGAACGTCGCATCCGCCCCGACTCGACCAGTATGCACAGGTGCGACATGACCCAGATCTTCAAATTCGGCGGGGCCTCGCTCCGGGATGCCGACGACATCCGCCACCTTGGCCACCTGATGGCCGATTTCCCCGGGCGCCCGCTGGTCGTGGTCCTGTCCGCCATGGGCAAGACCACCAATGCCCTGGAAGCGCTTCTCGACGCGGCCCGAGGGAACGATGAGGCCAACTACCGCGAACGACTCGAGAACCTGCGGCGCGACCATCTCGCGATCGTCGGCGCGCTGTTCGGCTCGAAGGCAAGCCCCGTGGCACAACGAGTGGAAGCGCTGATCGCCGAGCTGGATCAGCACCACCGGACGCTTGCCAAGCACGCTCGTCCCTTCCATTACGACCAGACCATCGGCTTCGGCGAGCTCATGTCCACGACCATCGTGAGCGCCTGGCTCGAGGCGAGCGGCATCGCCACCCGGTGGCAGGACGCCCGAAGGCTGATTGTCACCGATGACTGTTACCAGGCGGCCAACGTCGACTGGGCCGCCACCACCGAACGGTTGCGAGAGCTGGCGTGGGACGATTGCCGGCTACTGGTCACCCAGGGCTTTCTCGGCGGGACTCAAGACGGGCAGACGACCACCCTGGGCCGCGGGGGCTCCGATTACAGCGCGGCGATTCTCGCTCACTGTCTGGAGGCCGAGCGGGTCACGATGTGGAAGGACGTGCCGGGGCTCTTCAATGCCGACCCTCGACGTTTCGACAATGCAACTCAGCTGGAGCACATTTCCTACGCCGAAACCATCGAGCTGGCCTGGCATGGGGCCAAGGTGATTCATCCCAAGAGCCTGGCTCCCCTGCAGCGCAAGAGGATTCCGCTGACGGTGCGCTCCTTCAAAGCGCCCCGGACACCGGGCAGCACCATCGACGCCGATCCCCGTCATGACGGCGACGTCCCGATTGTTATCCTGCGAGAGGCGCAAATTCTGCTGACGCTCTACCCTCGGGACTTCGCCTTGATGGATGAAGCCCACCAGCACGACATCCTCGGCCACCTGGTAAGGGTCGGTGTGCATGCCAGCATGATCGACTCCGCCGCCATGCGCGTCTCGCTCTGCCTGGACCGCCCTACCGGTCGGCTCGAGGCGCTGGTCGAGGCACTCTCCGCCGACTACCGGGTGGTGCGCCGGAACAACCTCACCCTGCTCACCGTTCGCCACCCTGATGACGGCCTGCTCGAGGGCCTAAGCGCCGGGCGCGACTGCCTGGCCGAGCGCCGCAACGCGGATACCGCCCAGCGACTCTTCCCCGGCGACCAGTGCCCGGAGAGTTGGCACCTTCCGACCTGAGACTCATCGATGCGATGCCAACGGGGCCACGCGGTTACAGGATCGAAGCCGCCGAGTAGAGAGACAGCAAGCCAAAGGACCGGTGTATGCCAGTGAAAGCCACTCACTGCGTTTGGGTTATGGGAGTATAGAAAAAGAAAAAGCCGCTGATCTCAGCGGCTTTTTCGAACTTCTTGGCGGAGTGGAAGTCCGCATACATTGCTTCCAACCACTTCCAATACAAACCTACAACCTACTGATTATTCAGCATTAACCTTCTTTTTTGTCCAAACACGTCCAATCCAGTCAAGCTGAAACCAGCCCAGGAGTGTGGGTCAAAGTGTGGGTCTGGGTGTGCTAATCTGCTCGGCATCACGCAGCGGTGCAAGGAGGCAGCTCATGGGCAAGCTCACCAGCAAGGCGGTACAGAAGCTCGCAAAGGAAGGCAAGAAAGGCATGACTGGCGATGGCCAGGGGCTATACCTGCAGATCACCGCCGGAGGGTCTGTAAGCTGGATCTATCGCTTCAAGCTACAGGGCAAGCAGCGCTACATGGGGCTCGGCAGCTATCCGTACGTCAGCCTTGCTTTGGCACGTGAGCGTGCTGGGGATCACCGTAAACTGGTCAAGAACGGTCAAGACCCCATGGAAGTCAACGTCGAGCAGGAACAAGCTGGCGAGGCGACGCCCTCTTTCACCAGCTGTGCTGCTCGCCACATCAAATCTCACCGCCGTAGCTGGCGGAACGCCAAGCACGCGCGGCAGTGGGTCAGCACGCTCAAGGCGTATGCCAGACCGGTAATCGGTTCCATGCCGGTCGATGAGGTCACCACCCAGGACGTCCTGAGGATCCTGTCGCCGATCTGGACCAGCAAAACCGAGACGGCGAAGCGTGTGCAAGGACGTATTGAGAACGTTCTCGACTACGCCGCAGCGCACAGCTACCGGGACCCTGTAAATCCTGCCCGCTGGCGTGGTCACCTCGACAAGCTGCTGGCCAAGCCGGCAAGGGTCAAGAAGGTGACACACCACCCCGCCATGCCCTACGAGGATGTCGCTAGCTTCATGGCCGAGCTTCAAGGCTATGCCAGCATCTCCTCCAAGGCACTGCAATTCCTGATCTTCACAGCTACGCGCACTTCAGAGGTCCTGCGCGCTGATTGGATGGAGATCGACCTCGACAATGAAACCTGGACGATCCCAGCTGACCGGATGAAGGCACGCCGCGAACACCGTGTGCCGCTGTCACGGCAAGCGGTGGAGCTGTTGGCCCAGCTGCCGAAGGTACAGGGCAATACACACGTATTCCCCGGCGCTCGTTATGGTCGCCCTCTCTCCAACATGGCCATGCTGCAGCTGATGCGCGGAATGGGGTATGGCGTCGGTGGCGAACGTGGCAACTACGTACCCCACGGCTTCCGCTCGAGCTTTCGAGATTGGACGGGCGAGGTCACCAGCTATCCCCGTGATGTCGCTGAGATGGCGCTGGCTCACACCATCGAGAACAAGGTGGAGGCGGCCTATCGCCGCGGCGACCTCTTCGAGAAACGGAGGTCGATGATGCAGGACTGGGGAAATTTCATTCAGCCGTGACTAATGATTCAGTATCCCGACAGTTAATGCTCAATATCCTAAACCAATTCTTTGACTTGCCTGGCAAGACCCTGCACCGTATCCGCAACTGGCCGCCCATAAGCCCCTAACCTGACTGGGGACTTACCAAACGGGCATTGAGCCATTTGAGGGCTCGATTGGCACGGGCCGAGAGTGGCCACTCGGCGCGATGCAGCAGCCACAGGCTATCGACCACCTCCGGTGAGCCCTCGACGACGCGAATCGCCTCGGAGGCCACGAACGCCTCTCGGGCGAAGCGTGGCAGCACGCTGAACCCCAGCCCTTCAGCCACCGGTGCTAGGATCAGCCCGATCTGATTGGTGAAGCCGCGACAGGGCAGATGGCGTACACCGGGATTCCCCGGGAACCAGCGGCTCAGCAGCCGCGTCGCCATATCGTGCCCATCCGGGTGATCGATGAAGCCTAGCCGCGCCAGGTCATCCCATTCCTGCACCCTTTCGCTGGCAGGTACCACCAGCTCCAGCTCTTCTCGTGCGAACAGCGACACCGCTAGACGCGGATCCTCCGGCCGTTGAGTGACAAGCCCCAGCTCAGCGCGGTTGTCGAGCACGGCATCGATGACCTCCGCGGTCGGGGCAAAGCGATGACGTATAGAAAGCCCCGGGGCCTCGTGCTGCAACGCCAGCAGGTGCGGGTAGATGGCAAGCCCGATGCTGCCGGGAGTAATGAGGCTGAGTTCGCCCTGCGTCGCGTCATCGCCGGTCAGCCGCTGCTGCAGGCGCTGGTCGGCGGCCTGCATCTCGTGCACGTAGCCGAGAAGTGCATGGCCCGCTGGGGTCAGTTCCAGCCTGCGAGACTGGCGCAGCATCAGAGGCCCGAGCCGCGCCTCCAAGTGCTTGATATGTTGGCTGACTGCGGCCTGGGTCAGGTCCAGGCGCTCGGCGGTTCG
Source organism: Halomonas nitroreducens (assembly GCF_003966155.1). Classification (GTDB taxonomy): domain Bacteria; phylum Pseudomonadota; class Gammaproteobacteria; order Pseudomonadales; family Halomonadaceae; genus Halomonas; species Halomonas nitroreducens. The sequence goes on along the minus strand of NZ_RXNS01000019.1, from coordinate 18,068 downwards.
GGTAAAGTTGCCAATCTCCACCAGGGCCTCGAAGGTGCGCAGCCACTGCGGCTGTAGCATAAGCATTTCTTGTCGTCATCATAACGGCAGGATGGTTCTGATTATGATCGTCAACGCCTAGCATGGCCAGCGTGACAACCGCCCACGACCCAACAGGAGTGCTTGCCATGAGCCAGGTCTATCCCCGCACCTTCTCCCACATCGGCATCTCGGTTCCCGACGTCGAGGCCGCCCTCGCCTTCTACACTAAGGTCCTCGGCTGGTACGTGATCATGGAACCGACCACCATCGTCGAAGACGACTCTGCGATCGGTGTAATGTGCTCCGACGTCTTCGGCCCCGGCTGGGGCTCGTTTCGCATCGCCCACATGTCCACCGGCGACCGGGTCGGTGTCGAGCTCTTCGAGTTCAAGGACCAGGAAAAACCGGAGAACAACTTCGAGTACTGGAAGACCGGCATCTTCCACTTCTGCGTCCAGGACCCTGACGTGGAAGGCCTTGCCGAACGCATCGTCGCCTCCGGCGGCAAGCAGCGCATGCCGGTGCGTGAATACTTCCCCGGTGAGAAGCCGTTCCGCATGATCTACATGGAAGACCCGTTCGGCAACATCCTCGAGATCTACAGCCACAGCTATGAGCTGACCTATTCCGCTGGGGCCTACGCCTCCTAGGCTTGCCGAAACGACACGACATTCACCATGTAAAAATGCCCGCTCTATAGCGGGCATTTCCGTTTTCTGATAGAAGCTCTAAGGTGCTCTCAGTATCAGTACTGAAGATTTTGACAAAGCCTGAGGGGATTCAAACGCTTTGAAAAGAACTTTCCTATGACCTCCTGTAGGCGTGCTCATGAGATATCAGGCAGTATGCCTTCCAGGACCGTCAGACGTTCACAAGTCGGCAACCCCTCCATGTCTCCGATCACCTGAACAGCCTGAGCGCCAATCAGGTTGCCTCGCCACAAGGCCTTGCGCGGGTCTTGGCCATCCAGCAAGGCGCTGATGACGCCGACCGCAAATCCATCACCGGCGCCTACCGTATCAATGACTCGGTCTACTGGGCAGCCGGCAACGATGAAGCTTTCCTCCTGACCGCTCAGGATGCCACGGTAATAGCTGCCCTCTGGGCCCAGCTTGATGATAACCGCGCTAACTCCTCGGGATAGATAGAAATCGGCAATAGCCTCAGGGTGTTCTCGCTCTGTGAGGAGCCGGCCCTCGGCCAGGCCCGGCAGGACCCAGTCGGCACCGACTGCCAGCCGGTTCAGGGTCTCGCGCATCTCCTTATCACTGCCCCACAGTCTAGGCCGCAAGTTGGGGTCGAAGGAGATGCTCGCACCTGCGGCCCTGGCGCGCTCGAAGAAGCGGAATGAGAGTGCACGAGCGCTTTCGGAAAGGGCAGGCGGGATACCGGTGGCATGCAAGTGACGCAATGCCGCGATATCGACAGCCTCCGCATCATCTGGCGACAGGTGGCTGGCCGCACTGCCACGCCGGAAATAGGTAACGTTTGGGTCAGTGCCTTCCTGGGCGCGTTCCTTGAACAGCAGCCCCGTAGGATGTTCCGGGTCCACCCCCAGGTGGCGACAGTCCACGCCTTCGGCCTCCAGGGTGCGGCGAATGAACGTGCCGAAGACATCCTCTCCCACCCGACTCAGCCAACCCACCTTAAAGCCGAGACGGGCCAGCCCGATGGCAACGTTGTTGTCGGCACCAGCGATGCGCCGCGTGAAGCGTTCGATCGTCGAGAGCTCCCCATGGCATTCGGCCACGAACATCGTCATGGCTTCCCCAAACGTGAGGAGTTCAGGGGGCGCCGAGTGGGTCATAGATAACCTCTGATTTCAGGAAAAGAAGCGGTGTCGACTCACTACAAGACAGGTGTCTCAAGCCATGGCCGCCCATCACTCCAACATGTCGAAGAGACGTAAGCAGTCCCTTTCTGTGGGACCATGCCAGGGAGGGTCAGTACACCGCCCGGCCACCGGAAAGGTCGAAGACGGCCCCGGAGTTGAAGGTGCAGGCCTCTGACACCATACAGGCCACCAGCTCGCCCACTTCATCGGGCCGCCCCAGTCGCCCCTGAGGAGACTTGTCGATCATGGTCTGCACGTGCCCGGGGCTCATCTGCCCGAGCAGCTCGGTATCGATGGCTGCCGGGGCCAGCGCGTTGATGCGCAGCCCCGTGTGGGCATGCTCCCTGGCAAGCGACTTGGTCAACGCCATCACACCGGCCTTGGCCGCGCTATAGGCCGATGCATTGGGTGCCCCCTCCTTGCCGGCCAGCGACGCCATGTTCACCAGCCAGCTGGTCGGCCGCTCCAGCAGGAGGGGCACGAAGCAGCGGCAGACCTCGAAGGTCCCCATAAGGTTGACGTCGACGACCCGTCGCCAGATGTCAGGATCGCTGTCCACCAGAGGCTGCGTCGGACCAGCCATGCCGGCGCAGTGAATCTGGATGTCGATGCCGCCACTCTCCGCCAGGATGGTGTTGGCGCAGCGGCGCAGTGCCGCGGGCCGGGTGACATCGACCGTCAGATGACGAGACAGCGATTTGTCGGGCTCGGCATCCAGCACCCAGACGGTGGCGCCGTCACGCGCGAGGCGCGTGACGATGGCACGACCCAATCCGCGCCCGCCGCCCGTCGCCCGTCGCCCGTCGCCCATCGCCACGGCGACCTTGTGCCGGAAATCATAACGCGGAAGATCCGCAGCAGGGGCGGCGACATCGTCCACAGACGTGCTTGAACACACGGGCATACCCTCTCTGTCAGTGACGGTCAGCGGATCGAGTAGCCGCCATCCACCGGAAGCACCACGCCAGTCACGAAGTGCGCCTGGGGCGAGGCAAGGAACAGGGCCGGGCCTGCAAGGTCCGCAGGTTCCCCCCAGCGCCCCATGGGGGTACGCCCCACAAGCTCCGCCGAACGTTCCTGGTCCTGGGTCAGCGCCGAGGTCAGGTCGGTGGCGATCCAGCCGGGAGCCAGAGCATTAACACGAATGCCATCTCCTGCCCAGGCGATCGCCAGCGAGCGGGTCAACTGGGCAACCCCTCCCTTGGAAGCCGAGTACGCGGGAGCCGCGCCACTGCCGAAGAAGGACAGCATGGACGCGGTATTGATGACGCATCCACCCGCTGCCTTCAGGGCGTCATGGGCCGCCTGGCAGCAACGTTGAGAACCGTTGAGATTGATGTCCACGACGGCCGCAAAACCCTCAGGCATGAACTCTTTCCCCCCTCGCTGTATGACACCGGCACAATTCACCAGGACATCGACGCGCGAGAATCCACCGAAAAAGTCGACGACCTCGCTGTCGCTACGCACATCGAGTCGATGACAGGTGATTGCCCCATCAGCCGGCATGGCATCGAGTGGCTCGATGCCGGTCACGTGGACGTCGTGACCTTCGCCGGCAAATGCCGTGCCAATGGCCCTGCCGATGCCCGTACTTCCTCCGATGACGATGACAGTCTTCATAATGATTGATTCCTTGTCTTTTTCGTAAACCTTTTACGTAGTGATAAGGGTGATTCCCGCGACCCGCTGAACGTGGAGATCAGAATGGCTCCCCACACCAGAAGCGCTATGGCGCCTAGTGTCGCCGCGATGGGACGATCGAACAGCATCAACAGATCACCTTGTGACTTGATCATCGAGCGCATGAAGTTTCCCTCGATAACCGGCCCGAGAATTACGGCCAGAATCATCGGACCCAGCGGGAAGTCATTCTCCGCGAGAAAATAGGCAAGAATGCCAAGGGAAAGCATGATCCAGATATCAAACAGGCTATTATTGGCGGCATAGGCGCCGACGATGCAGAACAGCAGGATCAGTGGATAAAGAACGCAATGCGGAACCGCCAGGATATGGCGAACACCGCGAACCGCCAGCCAGCCCAGTGGCACGATCAGCAGGTTCGCGAGCAGGAACACGATGAAGATCGCGTTGACCAACGTAGCGTCCGTGGTGAACACGTCCGGTCCAGGCGTAATCCCCTTCATCATCAGGACGCCAATCACGATTGCGGTGATAGTATCGCCTGGGATGCCGAAAACCAGGGCGGGAATGTAGGTACCGGACAGCGACGCATTGTTGGCCGCACTGGCCGATACCAGCCCTTCGGCATGACCGGTACCGTATTTTTCAGGAGAACGGGAGAGACGACGCGACAGCGCATAGCTGATCCATGAAGCAATATCGGCACCCGCTCCCGGCAGTGCGCCAATCAGCGTACCCAGAACACCGCTACGCGCTATGCTGCGCTTGTTGTGCCACATCTCCCCCCCGACGCCGTTGAACGTATTCGTGGCCTGGGGCGGGGCGGGCATCGAGACCTGACCGATCTCCGGCAGGCGACGCAGCAGTTCGGCCACGGCAAAGAGGCCGATCATGACGGGCAGGATGGAGACGCCACTGAGCAGCTCCGTGATGCCGAACGTATAGCGGATCTGCCCGGACACCGAGTCCATGCCGATCATGGCGATCAAAAGTCCCAGGAGCATAGAAATCGCCCCTTTCAGCGGATCGGGGCCTGAGACCATGACCGCACAAGACAGTCCCAGCAGCGACAGCCAGAAGTATTCATCGCTGGTGAACTGAATGGCGAACTCCGCAATGATCGGAGCACAGAGGGCTAGAATCATGACCCCGACCACGCCGCCTATGGCGGAACAAGCGAGATTGAGCCCCAGCGCCTGACCAAGGCGACCCTTTCGCCCCATCAGATACGCCTCTTCTGAATAGGCAGCCGAAGCCGGTGTACCGGGGATACGCAACAGGGCGCCGGGGATATCGCCGGCCACGATCGCCATCGCGGACGCCGAGACAATAGCAGCGACGGCGGGCAGCGGGTCCATGAAAAACGTCAGCGGCACCAGCAGCGCAACGGCCATGGTAGCCGTCAGCCCAGGCACCGCACCGATGAAGAGGCCAAAAAGGGAAGCGCTCAGGATCACCAGCAGCACATCCCCTCGGAACACCATGCCGAGGGATTCCAGGAGTGTTGTCATCAGTACACGACCTCTTCAAGTACGCCCAGTGGCAGCGGCACATGCAGCAGTTCTGAAAAGATCAGCCACACCAACAAGGAGGAGATCAAAGCGGTCATCACCGCAAGAAGCCAGCGGCCCTGGCTGAGCCAGGCGATTAGTAGCGCGATAATCACGGGGACGACGATAGCAAAGCCCAATATCGGCGTGACCAGGGCGTAGATCGCCACCGACGCGCAGACAGCCGCGAGGCATAGCCAGACACGCGAGGCGGAAACCGCTCCGTGCCAGGCAAACAGCGGTTCACGTTGACGCATTCCCCTGAGGGCCAGCAGTGTCCCGAGCACCGCCAGCATGATACCAATCAGCATGGGAAAGGTGCCCGCACCGTAGTCTTGGCCTGGCATGGTGGGAAAATTGCGTGAGGTCCAGGCGGTAATGGCGCCCGTAAGCGCCATTAGCCCACCCAGCAAGAGAGGGTTGAGAAGCATGTTGCCACCTCTAGCTCTGGTCAGGTGCAGGGGGTTACTGGGCCAGACCGAGCTTGTTGATGAGCGGAGCGTTGGTGGCATCTGTCTCGATCAGGAACTCACCGAAGGCTTCCGGCCCCCGCCACACCGTGCCGAAACCAGTGTTTGCCATAAAGGCCTTGAACTCCTCGGAGTCGTAGACGCTCTGCGTGGCCTCTGCCAGGGTCTGCACAACATCCTCGGGCAAGCCTTCAGGCCCAGCGATCCCCCGCCAGGTCCCTCCGCTCCAGGAATCACCGGTGACTTCCTTGGCGGTAGGCACATCCGGGAAGGCCTCTATCCGCTCGTCGGCGAAAACCGCCAAAGTGCGTACACGCCCCGAGCTGCGCATGGCTTCGGTTTCCGGCAACGAGGAGTAGACGATATCGATGCCGCCGCCTGCGACTTCCTGCAGGGCAGGAGCGGCCCCCTCACTGGGAACCAGCGTCACGCTGGCAGGATCGATGCCCTGTTGATCGAGGAAGCCGCTAAACGCCAGATGATAGGGGGCACCGGGTCCCGTGCCCGAGGCGGTATAGGTACCGGCGTTGGCCTGGATATCTCCCAGGGCATCATCCAGATCCTCCCACGCCGAGTCAGCGCTGACGGTAAAGGAGGCAGGGTCGAAATTGATCAGCGCCACCGGCGTGACGTCTTCATGACTCACGTCGGCGAGGCCCATGTTTTCATAGGTCCCCAATTCACCGGTGATCATGCCGATGGTGTAACCGTCCGGCTGGGCACTGCCAATCAGGGTATGGCCGACGATACCACCGCCCCCCGTTCGATTGACCACGTTGACAGGTTGACCGAGCTCCTCTTTCAGGCCTTCCGCCAGCTGACGTGAAACCGCGTCGGTCCCTCCACCGGCTGACCATGGCACGATCAACTCGATCGGACGTTCTGGATAGTCAGCCAGGGCTACGTTGCCCAGAGCAAGCGCGACGATACCAACAGAAACAGCGATCTTTTTTTTGTACATTATCATCCGTCTTTCCTCTCTTTGTGATTATTACTTACTTGGTGCCGCATCGATCATTGCGGCGGGTGAGTGCCGAAAACATTATCGAATGAACTGGTCAACGAAATCCGCTCCCAGACCACATGCTTCATAATGCTTTCTACACATTTCGATCTTGGTGAAGACGTCCTCGAAGCCCATGTGCTTTCCCCAGGGGTCGACGTAGTACATAACTCCATTGACCTGGAACATGGTGATCATCTCCTCTACATCGTCGTCCACTACCAAGGTGTGGGTCTCCCCGGGCGGTTCATAGACATAACTCCCCTCTTCTGCTAGCCAATCATGCTCCAGATATCGCCACCTGCCTTTCAAGACGATTCCGTGCACAGGATTGGGATGCCGATGACGGCTGAGTACGCCCGACTTTCTCACCCTCAGAAGGTTCACCCAGTAGCCTTGGGAGGCGTTCAGGCATAACGGACGAAAGTGTACGTTCTCCCCCTGAGGCACCCAGATTCGTTCATCCTCGGGTATGGCATTTGGCACAACAATTTCATGTCCAGCGTCGACAGGGTGTGCATACTGATATGGCATCCGCTTTTGATCATCGTCCAACTGAGCCATCTCACATCTCCTATGAAAATATTACTTAACCGAACATCTCATATACGCTCGTCTCATTTTAAACCAGGAAGGAACACCGAGATTTCCGGGATATAACAATCACAAGCAAGAGACTCTAAAAACACCAACTCAATACCAAGCCGAAGGTCGGAACGTTATCTTTTATGTGATAATTGGACCAAAGGCGAAATCCACAGGCACTGGACTGTTTATCTCATGTAAAGACTCTGTCAGACCTCCTGTACTTTGATCAATCCCAAACACCGATATCAAGTCAGAATTTTGATTTCCCACATAGAGATAATCACCTTCAGGGTCAATGTTCATACCTCGAGGAATCTCCCCAAGAGTATCCTTCCATTCAATTGCGGAAATTCCCCCTGTCATTAAATTAACCTTAAATACCACAATGGCATTCATACCTCTATTGGTAGCATAAAGCCATTTACCAGATGGGTGAATTCTAATTTCAGCCGTAGTATTGCTTCCTTCAGGAACTTTACCAGGATTTTCAGGATCGAAATCTGGTCGTCCAAACTGTGAATTCACGGGAAGAGTAGATTCAGTCTGAACCCACGTAAAGGAGCCACGCTCAGAGTTAAACTCAAAAACATCGATAGACGAAGATAGCTCATTGAGAACGTAGGCAAGTTGATCATTTGGATGGAAGACCATGTGCCGTGGCCCACTACCACTTGCTGTAGTCAAATATGGAACGCTATTTGGTGAAAGCTGACCCGTGGACTCGTCGAAATCTAATGCGAGGACCTTATCAGCCCCCAAATCGACTCCATACACATGCTCCCCCCCTGGATTGGTTAATACCATGTGAGCATGGGGACCACCTTGCCTGGACTCATCAGCTCCTAATCCGTTGCCAGCACTTTGAAAAATATCAGTCACTTTACCTATGCTTCCATCTTCAAGAATGGGGTAGACAGGAAAGCTTCCAGAACCGTAGTTAGCCGCAAACAGGAATTTCCCAGACGGATGCAACGCGAGATGACATGGCCAAGAACCATTTGTCGGCTCAGTGTTAATAAACGTGAGCTCTCCACTTTTCTGGTCTATCTTGTACGAGCTCACTCGCCCCATGGGCTTTCCAGCGCTGTCTTGACCAAGCTCGTTAACGGCATAAAGGCAGCTCTTACTTTGGTCTATTTCTAGAAATGATGGATTTTCTGCAGGCATAACTTGCATGAGTGAAAGACTTCCGTCTTGCTCCATTTTGTAAACATAAATACCCTCTGCGGTGCTTGGAACCTTTCCTCCAGGCGCAAAGTTAGGAGCTGAATAAGTGCCCACATAGACAAATCTAGCCATAGATGGTTTTCCAATAGCTTGAGTGGCATTTGCTTTTTTTAAAAAAACTGCTGGAGCTATCGATGCAATCCCTAGTGAGAAGCTAAGGCATTTCACAAGGCCACGTCGTGACATTGACGCCTTAACGAAACTCGACTCAAAGTCCGCGTTTTCCATATCACCTTCCTCTTTTTATAGATATAGTCGCCTACAATTGACCGAATATGGCAGTGGGCTTGAAACAGAATATTATACATTAATCATATTCCATACCTCCTATCAGAAGCCCAGAATACTTATTCACCCTTATTTCAAGCCTGGAAGAAACATCGAGGTTTCCGGTATATAGGTAATCGCCGCAAGCAGCACCAGCATGGCGACAAAGTAGGGAATGATCGCTCGAGATAGCTGAAGTATCTTGACACCGGACACTGAAGAGGCCACGAAGAGGTTCACGCCAAGCGGTGGCGTACAGAACCCGATGGCGAGATTGACCGTCATGACCACCCCGAAGTGAACAGGATCGACCCCCACCGCCATGGCAACCGGAAGCAGCAACGGTGTTAGGATGATGATCGAGGCAATCGTTTCCATGAACATGCCGATGACGATCAAGAGAAGATTGATCAACAGCAGCACCACCAGGGGATCATTGGATATGCCGGATATCGCGGCTGCCAGGTCGTTGGGTACCTGGGCGATGGTCAATAGCCGACCAAACCCCCCGGCCATCACCACCAGAATCAATATCTGGCCGCTGGTCCTTGAGCTGTGCGCGAAGATCTGAGGCAGGTCTGCAAGACGTATATCCCGATAGACGAACACGCCCACGAGGATGGCATAGAAGACTGCGACGCCACCCGCCTCGGTCGGGGTGAAGATGCCACCGTAGATACCGCCAAGAATAATTACAGGAACAAGCAGAGCCCAGATGGAGCTACCAAAACTGCGCCCCACTTCTTGATAGGAGAACGATTTCTTCTCTTCTTTCAACTTGGCATTTCTGCGAAGTAGCAATCTAGCGGTAGCCATGTACGCAATGGCAAACAGTACGCCCGGCACTATTCCCGCCATAAAAAGTTTTCCAATTGAGACTTCCGCCGTCACGCCGTAGATGATGAAAGGGATAGACGGGGGAATCATCACACCGACCATCCCTCCCGCTGCCGTCAGTGAAGAGGAAAACGCGCGGGGGTAGCCCACCTTCTCCATCTCGGGAATCAAGTTGGAACCAATGGCTGCCACGGTCGCCGGCGATGACCCGGATATGGCCGCGAAGAAACAGCATGCCAGCACATTGACGTAAGCGAGACCACCCTTGACATGCCCCACGAGTGAAAAGGCAAATTCGACGATACGCCTTGAAATGCCTCCGACCTGCATCAGGTCTCCGGCCAATATGAACAGGGGTACCGCTATCAGCGGGAAGGAATCCGCCGCGGTTACTAGCGAGCGAGCCAACAGCGCCACCGGCGGCGCACCATCTACAAACAGCATGGTCACCAGGGTCGCAAGCCCCATGGCCATGGCGATCGGCATGCTCAGAGCAATAAATAGAAACAAGAGACCGATTAAGGTTACAGCAATCATGATGTGCCTCCCGAAACATTGCTGTCGGGCGTATGCACAGACCGCCAACAATTCTGCAGTATTCGAATAGATGCCAGGAGAGCGCCAAAGGGAGCAGAGGCATAATAGACCGGAATAGGCATCTGCAGGACGACAGAGACCTGATTTCTCACCATAGGATTCATAATAAGATCAATACAATAGACACTCACGGCCAGAAGAAAAACCACCACCATGAGTCTAACCACCAAATGAAGAACACGACTCCAGAACAGCGGAAAGAGATCTCTTAGCAGTGTGATTTCGATATGCTGATCAAGGCGAAAAACATAACTTACTGCGACCCAGATAAACCAGATGAACACCCAACCGATCAACTCTTCACCCCAGGGGAGGGATGCTTCAAATACATGACGAGCCGCAACGTTCGCACACACGAGAAAGACGATCGTGGCCAGCAAGACGACCGACAAGGTTTCTTCTAGGTAACGGTCCAGCCATCGCATGACCATCATTAATCAGCTCCAGTTGGATTTGAGATGAGAAGCGTCGCAGAGGATATTTCCACGACGCATCTCACCAAACGCCTATTGGTCGGACTGCGCTTCGATGGAAGCCATCCACGCGTCGAACACGTCAGCACCAATTCGATCTCGATATTCGAGGTTGACATCCTCAGCCTTCTCGGCGAAGGCTTCATATTGCTCATCCGTCAGCGTTGTCACTTCGACACCCGTATCTTTGATGACCTTTAGGTGCTCCTGTTCCTGCTCATCCACGAGCTGCCGGTCATACTGCACGGCATCGTCCATTGCGGTCTGTAGGATTTCCTGGTGCGCTTCGGGGAGAGATTCATAGAAGGGCTTGGAAATGGCAGGAATGTAGGCGGTGAACACATGCCCGGAGAGAGTCAGGTGGTCCTGAACCTCATAGAAGCGTTGGGTATCGATCAGCGAGAGGGGGTTCTCCTGGCCATCGATCACCCCCTGCTGAAGGGCTGAATAGACCTCACCGAAGTTCATGGGTGTAGGATTGGCCCCGAGTGCATCGAAGGTATCGACATGTGCAGGCACCTTCATGGTGCGCAGCTTGATCCCTTCCAGATCGTCGGGTGTCGAGATCGGCCGGACGCTGTTGGTGATGTGGCGCATGCCGCTTTCCACCCAGCCCAGACCGACAAGGTTGAGAGCTTCGAGTCTGTCAAGCAGGGCCTGCCCTTCTGGCCCATCCAGCACCTTAAGCGCCGTTGCCTTGTTCGGATAGATATACGCCAACTCTACGATTCCGAACGCAGGATCCCAGTTCTCGTAAATTGAGGAAGGCGACACCGCCATTTCGAGAATGCCGGTCTGGACGCTCTCGATCATCTCCCGGTCGGGTCCCATTTGCGAGGAGGGATAGATCTGCACCTCGATCTCGCCGTTCGACCGCTCTTCAACCAGTCGCTCGAACTCCTGCATGGCACGGGACATATGGAAGTTCTCATTCGCCCCGTGGCCGAGCTTGACGACCGTTGCCGCCTGGACGGGCAAGGTTCCGGCAAGCAGTCCAACGAGTAACCATTTGCTGTTCATCGTATTTCGCTCCGTATGTTCACTGTTATTATGTCTGGACTCAACAACTGGTATTCCAGATTTCATGGTCAATCTGGCCGAGCACCTAACCCTTGTCAAGGCGACACGCCCCACGACAGCCCTGCCTTAGACCAATGGATAATGACCGTTGCGCAGATCACTTTCAGCGCCGATTCTCTCCCCCTCACACCATCCTATTGATATTGAAACATTATCTTGTATTTACTAACTAAAGTTTCCATTTGGACTGACTGGAACCTCGCCCGTCACCGTTACCCCCTGCCGGTTTGCCACGCCGATCCTGGGCGCCGGGATCGCTTCCTGGGCAATCCAGCGGCGACTTGACAAGCCATCAAACACCTAACTAATCTCAGCCCATCTGGTGCCTGGTGTACCAGTTAGATCATCCATCAGCACATGGCGATAAAAAGAGGCAGCAGACGGCATGACAGCTAAACCCAAGGTAGTCATCACCGACTACGACTTCGATGACGTCGACATCGAGAGAGGCATCCTCGAGGCTGCCGGCGCTGAAGTCGTGACCCCGCAGGCCAAATCCGAGGAGGAACTGCTGGAACACGCCCGCGACTGTGCGGCCATGATCAATCAGTATGCCTACATTGGCGCAAAGACCATCTCGGCCATGGAGCAATGCCGGGTCATCGCCAGGTATGGCGTGGGGACCGACATCGTCGACGTCGCCGCGGCCACGGAAAAGGACATCCTGGTGACCAATGTGCGGAACTACTGCACCGAGGAGGTCGCCGATCATGCGATCAGCCTGTGGCTTGCCCAGGCACGCGGGCTCTTCCCCTACGACAGGGCAACCCATGAGGGCGTATGGCACTGGCAGTCTGCCTCACCGCTGTATCGCCTGAGGGGGCAGACGATGGGCATCGTGTCCTTCGGCATGATCGGTCAGGCCATCGCACGACGTGCCCAGGCCTTTGGTGTCGACGTCGTGGTATTCGACCCCTACCTCGAGAGCGAAGATATCCGGGCCCATGACGCATGCAAGGTCAGCAAGGCCGAACTTCTGGAGCGCTCCGATGTGGTGATGATGCAGGTTCCCATGACACCCGACACCCATCACTTCCTCGGCGAAGACGAGTTTCGTGTCATGAAGCGTAACACCTTCGTCGTTTGCACGGGGCGGGGTCCTACCATCGACAACAAGGCGCTGTACAAGGCGCTCAGTGAAGGCTGGATTGCGGGTGCGAGCCTGGATGATCCGGAAGAGGAACCAGCGAAGCGGAAGAACTGGTCGCCCGTGGACAATCCTCTTTTTTCGCTCCCCAACGTCATCGTGACCCCCCATGCGGCCTATTACTCGGAGCAGTCGATCCGGGCAGCCCGTACCATCGCCGCTCAGGAGGTAGCGAGGGTACTGTCGCAACAGGCACCGCTGTACCAGGTTAACAATATCTCCAACCACTCATACCAATAGGAGTCTCATCATGCTTCAGGAATTCAATGACTTTTCTCGTCGCCCCGACCTGCTCGAAAAGTTCGACCAGGTACTTACTTACTATTCAGCCTCGGCGGTGTTTGCTGATTCCCAGTACCGCACGGGTGTGATGGACAGTGGCATCAAGCCCGCATTCCGGGCTAAGACCTGTGGTCAGGCCATCACCGTCCAACTTTCGAAAGGTGATCTGGTAGATCCATTGAAGGCCCTGGAAATGGGTCAGAAAGGCGACATCATCGTCGTCGACGCTGGCGGCGATCCCAACACTTCGGTATGCGGTGGCCTGATGGGGGCACTGGCTCAAAACCGCGGCATCCGGGGGATGGTCGTTGACGGCGCCGGTCGTGATACCGATGAGCTGTTGGACATTCAGTGGCCAATCTGGACGCGCGCCATCACCCCGCGCGGAACCCACACCATGTTCTCGCAGCGCAAGGACGAACTGTCTATCAACGTCCCGATTGCATGTGGGGGTGTGCCGGTCAACCCTGGTGATTTCATCATCGCAGATGTGATGGGGGTCACGGTTGTCCCGATTGCCAAGGCCGAGGAAATCGTCGAACTCGCACTGGAGCAGGCGCAGCGAGAGGAAGCCACTCGGGAGTGGGTGCAAAAGGGCAAGACTGTTGAAGACTTGCTTGCAGAGTTTGGACGGATCTGACCCATGACAACACCCACTCTGATCGGCATTGACTGGGGAACCTCATCGTTTCGTGCAAGCCTGATTGATGCAGATGGTGGAACGCTTGAAAGTCGCGAGGATCCCTCGGGGATCCTCGCGATCCAGAACCGAGATTTCGAAGGCTTTCTCAAGGAAGCCATCGACGACTGGATGTGCGACTTTCCCGACACCCCTATCATCGCCTCTGGCATGATCACGAGCCGGAATGGCTGGCTCGAGACCCCCTATGCCTCGTTGCCGCTGGGCATCAAAGAACTGGCGGGCGAGATGGTGAAGCACAGAACTCAGGACGGACGCACGATACACTTCATTACCGGCTGCAGCCAGGATCCCAATGGGGAAAGGCCTGATGTGATCCGCGGCGAGGAAACGGAGCTGATAGGGTATCTGACTGCCCATGGACTCGAATCCGGTATCTTTCTACTACCCGGGACACACAACAAATGGCTCCGTGTCGAAGACGGCAGGATCACTCAGTTCGTTACTCACATGACGGGCGAGGTGTATTCACTCCTCGGAAAGCACTCGATCCTTGCCTTTGGAGAGGAAACGACGCCTTTCTGTGAGGATGCATTCCTCAGGGGGCTGACGGCCGTGAAGAAGCGCCCTGGCTCTCTGCTCAGCAACATTTTCACTACGCGAACGCTTTCACTGTTCGGTAACATAACGAAAGAGGCCACTGCCGACTATCTTTCAGGGGTCCTGATCGGAGAGGAATTCCTGAGCAGCCTTCGCGTCGATGGATCTCCACCTTCGCTCACCATCATCGGCAGGCAAGATCTGTCACTTCGCTACCAGAAAGCCGCCGAGTTCTTCGGTATTCCATCCACCATCGCGACACCAGGCCTTTCTCAACGCGGTCAACTGGCCATCGCACGATCTGCGGAGTTAGTACCATGATCACTTGGCAAGAAGCCTTCCACCGTTGTCCGCTGGTGGCGATCCTGCGGGGCATCAGGCCAGATGAAGCACTCGATGTTGCCCATGCGCTGATCGACCAGGGATTCACCCTGATAGAAGTGCCACTGAACTCACCTTCCCCCCTGGAAAGCATCAGCAGACTGTCTCAGGCGTTCTCTGACCAAGCCCTGGTCGGCGCGGGGACCGTTTTGACCGGTGGTGATGTCGAGGCAGTGTCCAATGCCGGCGGCCGGTTGATCGTAGCACCCAACATCGATCTGGCGGTCGCTCGCGCAGCCAGGGATGCCGGCCTCACCTACGGGCCAGGTGTGGCCACAGTGTCCGAAGCCTTCATGGCGATTGAGGCAGGCGCCGACTTCCTCAAGCTGTTCCCTGCCGATGCCATGCCGCCGGCTGTCGTGAAGGCCGCCAGCACCGTGCTGCCCCCAGAGATTCCTCTTCTTCCGGTCGGCGGAATAACGAACGAGCAGATGAATGTATATTTAGAGGTAGGCGCAAGCGGTTTCGGATTGGGCTCCAACCTCTACTCGCCACGCACCAGTGCAAGCCAGGTAGCCGAGCGTGCACAGCGATTCGTGGCCGCCTATCGATCTGCGCTGGATCGGTAGCCAGGACCATATGCCCTGATCAGGTCACCGGCATTCCTATGAACGGAGAGCTACACAGGTGCCAGCACCCCCCTTCCCTCCTGCAGGCAACGATTCAAGAGGATACTCCAAGTGATCATTCAAGATATCCACGTTTACACCATGTCATCAGAGTTGCCTCAGCCCTTTGCCTTTTCACAACAGTGGGTCCAGAGGAGGTCGGCAACCATCGTCCAAGTGGTGACCAGGGATGGTGCCAGTGGCTGGGGTGAGGCGCTATGTGCGGGCCTGCTCGAACCTGAGCTCGCCGCATCCGTCATCAAGCATGTGCTCAAACCACTGGTCATTGGTCGTCATGTCAGCGAGACAGAGGTGCTGTGGCATACACTCTATAACCACACGCGCGACTACGGCAGGAAGGGCGTGGTGATCGCCGGAATCAGCGCCATCGACATAGCACTGTGGGATCTCAAAGGCAAATATGCCGTGCAGCCTACTTACACCCTTCTCGGTGGCGCCTTCCGCAATCACATCGACGCCTACGCGACGGGCTTCTTCAGATCCAGCCTCGACCAAGATACACAAGCGCTTGTCGACGAGGCGAAGCGCCATGTCGATGCAGGATTCCTGAAGATGAAGATCAAGCTGGGTTTCGGTATCGAGAATGACATCCAGGTCATGACGGATATCCGTGATGCAATCGGTAACGATATCGAGCTAATGGTGGATGTGAACCACGCCTACACCGTCAGTGAAGCGGCCCGCCTGGCGGAAGGCCTCAGGCCTTTCGAACTACGCTGGCTCGAGGAGCCGGTCAACCCCGAGGACAAGGAGGGTTTCCGTCTCCTGCAACAGAAAACCCTCATCCCCCTGGCAGCAGGCGAGGCTGAATTCACCATGTACGGGTTCCGGGAGTTGCTGAACACTCGTTGTATAGATATCGCTCAGCCGGATGTCGCGATGGCAGGAGGCCTGACCGCACTGCAGCACATCACCACCCTGGCATTGGCCAACGGCATTCAGGTCAATCCTCATGTATGGGGGACCGCCATTGGACAATATGCTTCACTTCACGCCATCGCGGCAACGCCAACGGTGAATCCAACTCTTCTCGATGCGGATCCCATCCTCGAATACGATACATCGGCACATCCATTACGCTCAGAACTCGTCCATCAACCGATTGAGCAGCACCAAGGGAAAGTACTTATCCCCCAAAAAAACGGACATGGATTTGTAATAAACGAAGATTATTTGAAAGAAAATGCAACACTTTACTGACCATTATTGACCACTATGCTGCCCAAGCAAAGCTTTACTATGATTGTCAACCCCTGCTATACTTAGAAGAGCTATTGGATTAGTAAAATGTATCTCAAAACCGTATTCTCAATGATATGGAACCACGAATGTCTGAATTCGCCCGCCCTCCGTCTCTTGGAACCTTAGTTACCGAGCATATCAGGCAGATGATAGTCAGCGGTGAGCTCGCCCTTGGAGAATCGATCTCCGAGCGCGGTATTTCATCGCAACTGAATGTTTCAAAGACCCCCGTGCGGGAAGCCTTGACGCGTCTCAAACACGAGGGTCTGGTAACCATCGTACCACAGTCCGGTGCCAGAGTTTTCACCCTCAGTGCGCAGGAAGTTCAGGAGATGTGCACGTTCCGCCGTGCCATCGAGTTCGATGCCTTGGAACTGGCCATCGAGCATGACCATGAAGGTCTCGCTGAGGATTTACGCCACATTGAAGACCAGATGCAGGTGGCGCATGGTTCAGGGAAAGTCGTCGAATACTTGAACCTGGATACCGAGTTTCATATGTGCTTTTTTAAGCACTGCGGCAACGCCTACCTGAAAGAGTCTTATTCTCAGCACGTGGGAAAGATTGCGGCGCTAAGGACACATCTTTCCGCAAAGCCCAACCATACACGCATGTCATTAAAGGAACATGGCGAGATCGTCGATGCCGTCTTCAGGAGAGATCTTGATACCCTGAAGCTATTGCTCGACAAGCATATCGGTCGAACTCAAGAAACCTATGAGGACGATATCTCAGATATTTCCAAGACCGGATAACTTTTATCGGCCCTGCCTGCCACAGTTTCAGACGACGCACTAGAGCGAAGCCTTGGCTCTTGCACATGGCCTGTTTTTCTCTTTGTCCCTTGGTTATCGGTAGCGATACCTCGGTCACCTGAGATTCGTTCGCAAGCCTCGAGCTCTCATACTCATGCCTCCCACCTCATCGCCAACTGAATCGCCTCGGGTTTCGTAGACACCTCCAGGCCTTATACTGAAGGCACCAAGGAGTGCGACATGGCCAGCGAGTAAATCAAGTTCGATATCCCCGATAGCTCTTTTCCTTTCATGCCCCCTATAACAGAACTGGAGGGCTGGATGGGTGGGCCCACAGGGGTTCATACTCCGCTTCATTGGATGCAGGAGGAACTTGAGACCGCCTTATCACACCTTGGTGAGATAACGTCGTGGCCGTCCTGTAATGACCCCCTGGTTTCTGCACACCCTACGCGGCTAATGCCGGGTGTGCTCGGGGTGCCACATAGTCCAGAGACTGATGGGGCCGCTCTTCGTTGTAGTACCGGATCCAGCGATCGATCACCACCCTGGCTTGGCCCAGCGACTCAAAGCGATGGAGCCAGATGCACTCCTCCTTCAAGGAACGGAAGAAGCGCTCGACGAGCCCGTTCTGCTCCGGTGTATACGGTGTCGTGAACTCCTGGCTGAGCCCATAGGCCTTCACCGTGCCCGTGTAGTGGCGACTGCTGAAAACGAGTCCGTTGTCGGAGCGCAGTGCCAACGGTTGCTGAACGCGTCCCAGCGCTCCCAGCCGATAGATCAGCGCTTCCTCCAGCGCGG
>NZ_RXNS01000018.1 GCF_003966155.1 Halomonas nitroreducens | reverse complement strand
CCGAAACCTCAGCTTGCCAGAAATCGTGCACCTGAATCCCGAGCGGGTCCCGATGTCACAGGCATCAGGATTTTAAAGAGCCGAAGTCATTTCATGTGCCAACTATGTTGACAGGCTCCGGTTAGTAGCACAACCCCGGTGCGTTTTCATCGCCAGCGTCGCGAGGTGGCCTTCGTGGTGGAACATCCAGGACGAAGGGTCTTCTTGCCCTCCCCCAGCGCGCACCTGATGTATGGCTTCTGGTTTGCGCTTTTTTCTATAAGTGGAGGCTTCGTTGTGTTCAGCCTTGGCTTCGTGGGAGGGGAAGAAGAATTGCTGGGGGCAACGGGTATTGTCTGGATGGCGATCACCCATCTGGTTATCACTCCCGCCTTGGCTATTGGCTATGTGGTGCTGTATCGCGGGGTTCGTCGCCTGGCCGGCTGGCGTAAGGAGACCGTCTTCGTGCCCTGGGAGGACGTGGTGGCGGTGGCCACGCGCAACATGGCCGTCACCGTCGGCGGCCCGGCGGGGATCGGCTGGCAGCTGCATATCCTGCCGCCGGACCCGGAGCGGCCGGGCTATAGCCTGGCCGGGGCAGGCATCGAGGTCAGCGTGACGAGCCTGCAGATGGCGATGATGCAGTGGGAGCTGATCCGCCGCTACATGGAGGAGGGCCCCGAGCGCTGTGCCCGAACGCGCCGACGATTACAGCGTGGCCTGGTACAAGGAGGAGATGGCGCGCCAGAAAAAACGCTACGAGCGAGAAGGCAAGCCGTTCTGACACTATCGCCTGGGCCGCTGGATGGAGCTCGCCTACTTCGCCAGCTGGTACACCGAGTATCGGGTCAACCATGTACTGCCCAAGGCCATTCCCAAGGGTTGGGTGCAGGAGTGGTCCCGGCCGCTTCCCGAATCCGAATGGACCCAGCCCTCGGCCGAACTCACCGAGCTGAGCCGCCAGGTGACGGCCGCCTACGAGCGCGGCGAGACCTTCCTCGACTTGGGGCCGGTGGAAGCGCGCTTTGGGCAGTCAAACGTCGGTGAGGCGCCGAAGCCGGCTTATCGCAGCGTGCCCTTCGCCACCAATGTCGGGTGAGAGAGAAGTAGTGCCATGATGGTTAAAGAAAACCAGCCACCCAGGCCCGATATGGCCACGCCCCACCGGGCCGGAGATAGCGAGTCATTTGCAGGCGGCAAGGTCAGCTACCTGTCGCCTGGTCCCTTGCCCACGGGGGCGGCGCCCGTGGATTTCAATCAGGCCATCGGTGAGGTCAATGATGTCTATCTGGACCTCGGGGGCAGCCTGCCAACGCCTTTCACTTGGCAGCTTGCCTTGGGAGGGCCATTTACTAGTTTTTTGATTGTCGCATTCTTGTTTCCTTTTTTTGGGGCAGCTGTTTTCTTTGTTGTCAGCAACGATGTTGGTTTTTTCTTTGTGGGATGGAATGGCCTGTTTCAAAGGATGTTCGGTTTAGGGGTGGGGGGGGAGTGTTTACGCTAATTCTTGCCCTGGCGATAAAACTCCAATACCACTTCAAGTTCCGCAATGACGTCCCCACCCGTTTCCACCGCCAGCGCCGTGAAGTGGCTTTCGCGCCGGGCGGCGGCAAGCCGCCGATCATCGTGCCCTGGGAGAGCGTGGCGGCCTGGGTGACCCAGGCGCAGGGGGCGACCCAGTACGGCGTGCAGCGCCAGTATGGCCTGGGGCTCGGCTTTATCGACCCCGAGACGGGGCAGCAACACTTCCTCGAATTGCCGCAGCCCGGCCTGCCGTTGGCGATGGGGCTGTGGGAGTCGGTGCGGGCCTATATGGAATACGAGGTGCATACCCGCGAGGAAATTCAGGACCCGAACGGCCTGCATCGCCCCGGCGACCCGCCCTACGAGGGCGTGCATACCTTCCATAACGCCCGCCGCCGGCTGCATCGCCGCCATCGCGATGGCGAGATCGGCCTGTTCAAGGTCTCCATGTGGTACCTGTGGCACATCCTCGTCCTGTGGACGATTCCCTACCACCTCGCCGAGTGGGAGATCCGCGCCATCCGGAAGGCTGGGCGCAAGACCCTGCCGGCGAGCCTAGAGGCATGGTCGCAGCCGCTGCCCAGGGAGCAGTGGGCCCAGCCTAGCGAAGAGCTCGAGCGCCTCTCGGCGGAGGTTCGCCGGCGCCAGGCCCAGCAACCGAACCGGCCCATCACCGCCATCTTCGCCGAGGTCTGTGCAGGGAAGGAACGGCTGACCGCCTGATGGGTGAGAGGAGGAACGCGGCTCGCCATCTCTCGCCGAAATATGAGGGCATGCGGATCCGACACGCCGCCGGGGCAAGGGCTTGGCTAGGATAAGGGTATCTCCCCGTCGTGGGCCCCCGCGATGCCCCACTTCCACCTTGCCCCGCCGCCCATGTTTTCCGCGCCGGGCTGGCGCCACCTCACCCGGATCGTCCTTTGCCTGGCGCTGTCGTGCCTGGTGGGGGGGCCGGCCGCGGCCCAGGATGCGGCGACGCGCGAGCGCTGGCGCGAGGCCATCGCCGCCTCGTCCTTCGAGGCGCCGCTGAGCGTCGTCTCGGAGGCGCGCGACTACGGCGTCAGCGGCAGCATCCATGCCCGCATCTCCCGGCCCTTGCCGGTGTTGACGGAGGAGCTCACCTCGGCGGCGGCCTGGTGCGAGATCCTGTTCCTGCACCTCAACGTCGAGGCCTGCCGGCACGAGCCGCATGCCAAGGGGGCCGAGGCCCTGAGCGTCCACGTGGGCCGGCGAGGCTTCCAGCCTCTCGAGAAGGCACAGCGGATCGACCTGACCCTGGAGGTGCGGGCGGTGCTTCCCCGCTACCTCTCCCTCGGCCTGGAGGGCGACCGGGGGCCCTACGGCACCCGCAACTTCCGGCTGAGGCTGCAGGCGATGACGGACGGCGAGGCGGCGAGCCTGGTCCACCTGCGCTATTCCCTGGCCTATGGCACGCCCGCGCGCCTCGCCTTGTGGGCCTACTTCAACACCATTGGCCGGGACCGGGTCGGCTTCACGGTGGTGGGGCGCGAGGCGGATGGCGCCCCGCGCTATGTGGGGGGCGTGCGCGGCATGATCGAGCGCAACGTGATGCGCTTCTACCTGGCCTTGGAGGTCCACCTCGCGACGCTCTCCCTGCCCGAGCCCGGCCGTCTCGAGACCCGGCTGCGGCGCTGGTTCGCGGCGACGGAGCGCTACCCGCGACAGCTCCACGAGCTGGATGAGGCGACCTACCTGGCCCAGAAGCGTCGCGAGTTGGCCCGTTGAGGCAGGGCTCGGTCAGGAGGATGGTGCTTGTTGCCTGGACTAGGCTGGCCCAGGAGAGCGTTCACCTCGGAGACAAGGAGGCAGAGATGTTTCACGTCGAGCGCAAGGGCGACGATCGCCTGGATATCACCTTCGGCGGCAAGCTCGACAGCGAGGCCATGCGCGCCGCGCTGGATGAGCTCATCGCGCAGTCGGAGGGCATCGAGCACGGGCGCATGCTGTATCGCGTCGAGGACTTCCACCTGCCGACCCTCGGCGCCATCGGCATCGAGATGTCGCGGTTGCCGGGGCTGTTCCGCTTCATCGGCCGTTTCGACCGGGCGGCGGTCATCGCCGGCCAGGACTGGATCCGGCGGGCCAGCGAGCTCGAGGGCTGGCTGATTCCCGGGCTCACCATCAAGGCCTTCGGGCCGGACGAGGGTGAAAAGGCCGAGGCCTGGCTGCAGGAGGCGCCATGAACAACCTGTTCGACGACCTGCCCGCGGCCCTCGACGATGAGGTCTTCGAGGTCCTCGCCCGCGACGACCATGTCACCATCGAGCGTATCGTGTCCCGTGGCCAGGCCTCGCCGGCCGGCGGTGGCTGGTACGACCAGGCCCACGACGAGTGGATCCTGGTGCTGAAGGGGGAGGCCCGGCTCGCCTTCGAGCGGGGCGACGAGGTGCCGCTCGGCCCGGGCGACCACCTGGTGATTCCCGCCCACCGCCGGCATCGGGTGGCCTGGACGACGCCGGACACCGAGACCGTCTGGCTGGCGGTGCACTACTGAGGCCGGGACGGCCCGGCTCAATGAGCGTGATGGCCGTCGGCGGCGGCGCTGCCCTCGGCGGCGTTCTGTACCCAGACCTCCACCTCGACCTCGCCGCGCTCGGCGAACTCCAGGGTCAGCGGGAAGTGGTCGCCCTCGGCCAGCGGGCCGCGAAGGTCGATCAGCATCAGGTGGTGTCCGCCGCCGGGGCGCATCCGTACCGGTGCGTCGGGCGTGATGCGCAGCTCCGGTACCGGGCGCATGCGCATGGTGCCGTCCGTCATGGTCATGTTGTGAATCTCGACGACGTCGCTCGCCGGAGAGTGCGCGCCCACCAGCACTGCCGGGCGGTCGCCGGTCACCTCGATGTCGAGATAGGCGCCGCCACTCATCGCGCCCGGCGGTGTGGGCGTGGCGAAGGGATGGGCGATGCGCAGGTCCTCGGCCTGCTGCTCGTGGGCGGCGGCGAGGGGCGGCAGAAGGCCGATGGTCAGCAGGCAGGCGGCGGCGAGGCGAAGCGGGTGACGCGTCATGCGGGCATCCTTGTATGAGGCCGTGAACGGGCCTCAGGGTAGCGAGTTGGCCGGAGCCGGCAAGGGGCGCATTGTCGCAAGGAGGCGGGAATCAGCTCGGCAGGCGGGCGAGGATCGCCTCGAGGGGCGCCTCCCGGGGCAGCACCCCATAGGCGGGGCTCACCGCCTCGCCGAGCCGCGAGCGGCAGAAGGCCTGGCCGATCGGCGCGGGGGCATGACGCAGCAGCAGGGCGGCCTGCAGGCACTGGGCCAGGCGCTGGGTGAGCCAGCGGGCGCGGGGCTCCAGCGCCTCCGGGGCCTCGCCGAGCTGGCCTTCCAGCTCGGCCAGGGCGCGGTCCAGCTCGGGGGATTCGCCCTTCATCGTGGCGAACTCCTGGGTCATCGCCTCCCGGGCCTCGGGATGCCGCCCCAGCACCCGCAGCACGTCCAGGCAGATCACGTTGCCCGAGCCCTCCCAGATGGAGTTCACCGGGGCCTCCCGGTAGAGCCGTGCCAGCGGCGATTCCTCCACATAGCCGATGCCACCCAGGCACTCCATGGCCTCGGCCAGGAAGCCGGGCGCGCGCTTGTTGTGCCAGTACTTGGCCAGGGCCGGCAGCAGGCGAGCCAGGGCCTTCTCGTGGGCGTCGTCCCGGGCCGCGCCGTCGAAGGCCCGGGCGGTGCGCAGGCTGAGGGCCACGCCGGCCTCCACCTCCAGGGCGAGGTCGGCCACCAGGGTGCGCATCAGCGGCTGCTCGGCCAGCCGCCTGCCGAAGGCCTGGCGGTCCTGCACGTGGCGCCAGGCCTCGACCAGGGCCTGGCGCATCATGCCCACCGGCGCGGTGGCGGCATCCAGGCGAGTCTGCTGGACCATCGCCAGGATGGTGGCCACGCCCCGACCGGGATCGCCCACCGCTTCCGCCCAGGCGCCGCGATACTCGATCTCCGCCGAGGCATTGGCGCGATTGCCGCACTTGTCCTTGAGGCGCTGCAGCTCGATGGGGTTGCGGCTGCCGTCCGGCGCGAAGCGGGGCACCAGGAAGCAGCCCAGGCCGTCGTCGGTCTGGGCCAGGGTCAGGAAGGCGTCCGACATGGGCGCGCTGCAGAACCACTTGTGCCCGGTCAGCCGCCAGCCGTCCTCGTCCCGCTCGGCCCGGGTGGTGTTGGCGCGCACGTCGCTGCCGCCCTGCTTCTCGGTCATCGCCATGCCGAAGGTCAGGGCGCTCTTGCGCGGAGCGGGAAGGGGCCGCGGGTCGTAGTCCCAGGCCAGCAGGCCCGGCGACCACTCGGCCAGCACGTCCGGCGAGGCGCGCAGCACCGGCATGGCGGCATGGGTCATGGTCACCGGGCAGCAGAAGCCGGGCTCGGCCTGGGTCAGCAGGTAGAGGGCGGCCACATGGGCCTGGTGGCCGCCGCGGCCTTCCTCCTGCCAGGCCACCGCCTGCCAGCCATGGTCCATGGCCAGGTGCATCAGCTCATGATAGGCGGGGTGGTAGATCACCTCATCGAGGCGACGGCCATGGCGGTCGAAGAGGCGCAGCTCGGGGGGGTGTTGGTTGGCCGCCTCGCCGAGCGCCTGCACGCGGCGACTGCCGACCTCCCGGCCCAGGGGCGCCAGGCGCCGGGCCACCCAGTCCGGCGCCTCCCGGCGCAGGGCCTCCTGCAGCGCCAGGTCGTCCGCCAGGGTGTCGCGGTCCTCGGCCGGGCCGGGCTGGTTGATCACCTGATGGGTGGCCAGCCGGTCGCGGGGAGCATGGTCCTGCATGGCGCGCCTCCGATGCACGGGTTGCCTTGAGCATGGTGGCTGCCGGCGGCCCGGTCAAAATCCCCCGACCCGAGGCCGGTAGGGGCCGTCGTTGGGCGACGTCGAAGGGGCCCGGCCCTAGAGCGAGGTGCGCACCGACCACAGTTCCGGGAAGAACTGCAGGTCCAGCGCCTTGACCAGGTAGTTCACCCCGGCCGTGCCACCGGTGCCGCGCCGGTAGCCGATGATGCGCTCCACCGTCTTCATGTGGCTGTAGCGCCATTTCTGGAAGTTGTATTCCAGGTCCACCAGCTTCTCGGCCAGTTCGTAGAGGTCCCAGTGCTGCGCCGTGTCGCCGTAGATCTCGGCCCAGGCCGCCTCGACCTCGGGGGAGGCGGTGTAGGGCTCGGCCCAGTCGCGCTCGAGGTGGCTCGCGGGAATCGCGAAGCCGCGGGCGGCGAGCCGCTGCAGCACGATGTCGTAGAGGCTCGGCGCCTGGAGCACCGCCTTCAGATGAGCGTAGTGCCCCGGGTGGGCGCGATGGGCCTCGATCATCCGCGCGTTCTTGTTGCCCAGCAGGAACTCGAGCTCCCGGTACTGGTAGGACTGGAAGCCGGAACTCTGGCCGAGGTCGTCGCGGAAGCTCATGTAGTCCGCCGGGGTCATGGTCACCAGCACTTCCCAGGCCTGGATCATCTGTTCCTGGATGCGGGCGACCCGGGTCAGCATCTTGAAGGCCGGACGCAGGTTGTCCTGGCGGATGTGCTCGGCGGCACCGTGGGCCTCGTGCAGGCACAGCTTCATCCACAGCTCCGAGGCCTGGTGGATGACGATGAACAGCATCTCGTCATGCTGGTCGGACACCGGATGCTGGCAATCCAGCAATGTCTCCAGGGCCAGGTACTGGCCGTAGCTCATGTCCTGGTCCCAGTGGACGCGCTCGCCCTCCAGGTCCACCTGACGCTTGCGTTCGGTCTCCCGGGTCGGTTCGTCGTGCATCGTCGCCTCCGGATGATGTGGGTGGGGCCGTCATGGGGATAGCACTCAGACTGTACGCAAGCCTTGGGCGGATTTATATTTCATAAAATTCTCTGATGTGATTAATTTTCTGCATACCCTGATGAGTCCCAAGGTCAGTATTCGCCACCTCCTGATGATCCGCGCCATCGCCGATACCGGGAACGTCTCGGCGGCGGCCGGCCAGCTCGGCGTGACCCAGTCGGCGCTGAGCCATCGCATCCGCGAGGCCGAGCGGCTGCTCAACACCACGCTGTTCTACCGCAAGCACAAGCGGCTGGTGACGACCAGCGCCGGCAAGCGCCTGCTGCACACCGCCCGGGTGGTACTGGGCGAGATGCAGCGCGCCGAGCACGACATCGACAAGCTGTCGGTGGGCATCGAGCACGTGGTCAGGATCGGTAACGAGGCCTATGGCGGCTACCATTGGATGCCCGGCTTCCTGGCGGCGTTCCGCGCCGAGCATCCGGCCATCGGCATCGAGATCATTCCCGATGTCTCGATGACGCCCTTCGTCGCCCTGCGCGACGGCACCATCGACCTGTCGATCGTCTCCGGACCGGTCAACCGGCCCGGCGTTCGGGTCGTGCCGCTGTTCACCGACGAGCTGGTGGCGGTGATGGCCGAGGGGCATCCGCTGGCCGGGCAGCCCTGGCTGAGCGCGGAGGCGATCGCCGGCGAGGCCTACATCACCTACCACACCACCCCCGCGGGGGGACGCGAGTACGAGCAGCTGTTCACCCGGCACCAGGTGCTGCCGACCCGGGTGTTGCGCGCCGGCGTCACCGAGGCGGTGGTGGCCTTCGTGCGGGCCGGGCAGGGCATCACCATCATGCCGCGCTGGACCCTCGGCCCCTACCTGCGCCAGGGCGGGCTGGTTACCGCCGGGGTTACCGACGAAGGGCTCGACATCGACTGGCAGGTGGTGCTGCGCAAGGACGAGCCGGAGGACTCGCCGGCGGCCGTGCTGGCCGCGGCGCTGTCGCGAGCGGAGCTGTCCCGGCGGTGAGTCTCACGGCGAACGTGACGCTTCGGGCCTGACTGAGTAGGCTGAAGACATTTCCCCGGAGACCCGTCATGACCGACGACGCCCTGGCGTCCCCGCCGCTGCCGGCCCCGCAGATCGCCGACGAGACCATCCAGCTGGTGGATGCCCGCAACCGTCCCTGCGGCAGCGCCTCCCGGGCCTCCATGCGGCGCTTTCGCTACTGGCATCGCGCCACCTACATCGTCGTGCGCAACCCCCGGGGCGAGCTCTGCGTGCAGCGGCGCACCCTGACCAAGGAGGTCTTTCCCGGCGGGCTCGACTTGGCCGCGGGCGGGGTGGTCGGGGCCGGGGAGGCGGTGCACCTGGCCGCCCGCCGCGAGCTGGCCGAGGAACTGGGCATCGAGGGCGTGCCGCTGCGCCATGTCCTGGACTTCACCTATGTCGGGGAGGGCAACCATATCTTCGGCAGCGCCTACCTGGTCGACTACGACGGACCCCTGCGCCTGCAGGCGGAGGAGGTCGCCGCGGCCTTCTGGCTGCCGCCGGCCGAGGCCCTGGCCCTGGAAGGGGCCACGCCGGACACCCGCCAGGCGGTGGAGGCGATGGTCGCGGCGGGCTGGCTGGAGGGGAGCGCGTGAACCGGCCGGTGGCACGGGAGGGCCTGGCGGCGGTGATCGCCGGCCTCGAGGGCGTGGTGCTGGGCAAGTCCCGGGAGGTGCGCCTGGCACTGTGCTGCCTACTGGCCCGCGGCCACCTGCTGATCGAGGACCTGCCGGGGCTGGGCAAGACCACTCTGGCCCAGTCCCTGGCTCGGGTCACCGGCCTCGACATGCAGCGGCTGCAGTTCACCAGCGACCTGCTGCCTGCCGACGTCCTGGGCGTCTCGGTGTTCGACCCCCGCGAGGCCCGCTTTCGCTTCCACCCGGGCCCGATCTTCCACGGTCTGGTGCTGGCCGACGAGATCAACCGGGCCACCCCCAAGACCCAGAGCGCGCTGCTCGAGGCCATGGAGGAGAGCCGGGTCACGGTGGAAGGGGAGACCCGTGACCTGCCCGATCCCTTCTTCGTGATCGCCACCCAGAACCCCCAGGAGCAGGCCGGCACCTTCCCCCTGCCGGAGTCGCAGCTGGACCGTTTCCTGATGCGGCTCTCGCTGGGCTACCCCGACCCCCGGGCCGAGCGCGAGATCCTGCGTGGGCGGGCCGGAAGGGTCACCCTCGAGATGCTGCCGCCGCTGCTCGATGCCGGCACCCTGCGGCGCTGGCAGGATCGCTGCGAGACCATCCACGTAGCCGACCCGCTGCTCGACTATCTCCAGGCCCTGGCCGCGGCCAGCCGTGAGCATCCGGAACTGTCCTGGGGGCTCTCGCCCCGGGGCGTGCTGTCGCTGTTGCGGGCCGCACGGGCCTGGGCGCTGCTGGCGGGCCGTGATCACGTGCTGCCCGACGACGTCCAGGCCGTATGGGTGCCGGTAGCCGGGCACCGCTTGAGCAGCGGGCGCCGCGAGACGGGCGAGGCCGCGGCGCGGCAGCTGCTCGAACGAGTGCCGGTGGTGCGATGACCCTGTCGCGGTCCGGCTCCGTCTCCTGGCGCGAGCGCCTGCGCCAGCACTGGCAAGGCCGCCTGTCCTCGCCGCTGGGTAAGCCCCTGCCACAGAAGCGCCTCTTCCTGCTGCCCACCCGCTTCGGCCTGGGCTGGGCGGCGCTGATTCCCGTGCTGGTGCTGTTCGGCATCAATTATCAGAACAGCCTGGCCCATGCGCTGGCCTTCTGGCTCTTCGCCCTGGGCGTGGTGGTCATCGTTCGCGCCTGGCGCAACCTGCTGGGGGTGCGCCTTGCCCTGCGCCTGCCCGCCGAGGTGTTCGCCGGCGGTGAGGCCCGCCTGGGCATCGTCGCCAGCGCCCGGCGAGCGCGCACGGCCCTGCGGGTGAGCGCCACGGGCGGGGTGGCACGGCTGGACATCCGCGCCGGCCATGGCGAGACCGAGCTGGCCATGCCGGTGCCGCGGCGCGGGGTGGTCCGGCTGCCGGTGCTGCGTCTGGAGAGCCGTTGGCCCCTGGGCCTGGTGCGGGCCATGGCCTGGCAGGATCACGACACCGAGCTGCTGGTCTGGCCCCGTCCCCTGATGGAGGAGGCGTCCGCCCACCGGCCCGAAGGGCAGGGGCTGGATAGCGGGGATTTCGCCGGCCTGCGCCGCTTCGTGCCGGGCGACAGCCCGACCCGGATGGCCTGGAAGCAGTGGAGCCGCACCGGCACCCTGGCCACAAAGGCCTTCGAGGCCCCGCCCCGCGAGAGCCTGTGGCTCGACTACCAGGCCTGCCGCGGCGATGCCGAGCGTCGCCTCTCGGTCCTTTGCGGGCGGGTGCTGGCCCACCACCGGGCCGGGGACCGCTACGGGCTGCGCCTGCCCGGCCAGGTGCTGGCGCCGGGAGAGGGCGAGGCCCATCGGCGTGCCGCCCTCGATGCCCTGGCGCGCTGTCAGCCGCCGGGACTGGCGGAGCTGGCGCCTTGAGCCGGGCCCACCGGCCGGCCTCGCCGGTCCTGCTGGCGGACGGGCGTCGCCTCGGTGGCGTCATGCTGCGCCAGCTGTTCCTCGGCCAGTGCCTGGTGCTGGGCCTGCACCTGGCCTGGGTGCCGGGCTGGCTGGCAGCGATGGCGGTCGCCGTGGCCGGCTATCGCTACCTCCAGCTGCGACGCGATCTGCCCCGGGCCAGCCTGGTGCTGCGCCTGGTGGCGGTGGCCGGCCTGGTCCTGGCACTGTGGGCGCACTACGACGGCTTCGGCGGCATGGAGTCGCTGATCGGCCTGCTGCTGGGCATCTACCTGCTCAAGCTGCTGGAGACCCAGGATCGTCGCGATGCCCGGGTCGTGGTGATGATCGGCCTGATCACGGTGACCGTGGCCTTCCTCCATGACCAGGGCATGCTGATGGCCCTGGCCGCCCTGGGCACGGTGGCCTGGCTGCTGCAATCGCTGGTCTGGTTGTCGGGCGCCCGGGACGCCCGTCACGCCTGGCGCGAGACCGCCTGGCTACTGGGGCTCTCGGCGCCGCTGATGGCCGTGCTGTTCCTGGTCTTCCCGCGCATGGAGCCGCTGTGGAGCATGCCGCAGATGGGCCGGGCCTCCACCGGGCTCAGTGACCAGATTGCCCCGGGCGACATCGCCGAGCTCTCGCGCAGCGATGCCCGGGCCTTCCGGGTCGACTTCGCGGGGCCGCCGCCGCCCCCCAGCCAGCGCTACTGGCGGGTCTACACCCTGTCGCACTTCGATGGCGTGCGCTGGACCCGCGCCACGCCGTCGCAACTCTCGGCGGCCCTGGGGCTGCCCCTGTCGCGCTTCGTGCGCGAGGGGCGCCGCACCGCCTGGGGGGCGAGCGGCGGCGAGGCCCCCTACAACCTAGAGCTGCTGCTCGAGCCCGATAGCCGTCCCTGGCGACCCTCCCTGGGGGCCCCTCGCTCGGTGGACTCGACCCAGCGCTTCCTCGTCGATGGCACCCTGGAGGGCCGGGAGCCGCTGCGGGCCCGCAGCCTGCTGCGACTTGCCAGCAGCGGGGCGCCGCCGGCCTACCCGGACCCCGCCGGCGCGGCCTGGCACACCCTGCTGCCGGCCGACACCAACCCCCGCACGCGGGCGCTGGCCAAGCGGCTGTGGCGCGAGAGCGGGGCTGACCCGGAACGCTACCTGCGTGCCGTGCTGGCGCGCTTCGGCGAGGCGCCCTTCCGCTACACTCTGTCGCCGCCGCGACTGACCGGCCGTGACCGCGTCGATGACTTCCTGTTCACGACCCGGGCGGGGTACTGCTCCCACTATGCCTCGGCCACGGCCGTGATGGCCCGCACGGTGGGTATCCCGGCGCGGGTCGTGGCCGGCTTCCAGGGCGGCGAGCGACACCCCGACGGCCACCTCACCGTACGCGAGTACGATGCCCACGCCTGGGTCGAGGTCTGGCGGGACGGGGCCTGGCGGCGTCTCGACCCCACCGCGGCGATCGCCCCGGAACGCATCGAGCAAGGCGCCGGGGCCGTGCGCGAAGGGCGCGAGGCCTTCCTGGCGGACGCGCCCTTCTCGCCGCTGCGCCTGCGCGAGATCGGCTGGGCCAACCAGCTGCGCCTGGAGTGGGAGCGGCTGGAGTACCGCTGGCAACGCGGAGTGATCGGCTATCACCGCGAGGCACGCGACCGCCTCCTGGCGGGACTGCTGGCCACGATGGAGAGGGGGCTGGCGGCCCTGGCCGCGCTGGGGGCCTGGGCGCTCGCGCTGGGGCTCGTCTCGGGCCTGGGCGGGGCGCTGCTCGCCACGCTGGGCCTGCGCGAGCTGTATCGCTGGGCCGTCGGGCGGCGGGGCGATGCCTGGCGCCTTCAGCGCCTTCAGGCCTGGCTGGCCCGACGGGGGCGGCCGGCCCAGCCGGGGGAGTCGCCGGCTGCTCACCTGCGGCGCCTCGCTCCCCAGGCCGGCGCCGCCGGGCCGGCACTGCTGGCCGCTGCCGAGGCGTTCGAGCAGCTGGTCTACGCCCCTCTCGGGCCCGGCGAGCGCCGCCGCCTGCGCCGAAGGTTGCGACACCACCTCCGTGAGGTGCGCCGCGGCTTGCCGCGAGGCACCGGCAGCAGGCCCGGGGCTGGCGCGACGGGGCCGGAAGTGGCATCGTGAGGGGACAGATAGCGAGCACGCGCCATGAGCATCCATGATCACGATTGCCGCACCCACCGCGGCGAGCCCTTCAACCTCCGCGCCCTGCGCGGCCAGGTGCTCCTGATCGTCAACGTGGCCAGCAAGTGCGGCTTCACTCCCCAGCTGCGGGATCTCGAGCAACTCTACCGGCGCTATCGCGACCGGGGATTCATGGTGCTGGCCTTTCCCTGCAACCAGTTCGCCGGCCAGTCGCCGGAGACGGCCCAGGCCTTCTGCGCCTTCGGCGAGCGCGAGTACGGCGTGACCTTCCCGCTGATGGAAAAGGTCAAGGTCAACGGAGCGGACGCCCACCCGCTGTTCGTGGAGCTCAAGCGGGCGGCGCCGGGCGTGTTTGGCACCGGCATGATCAAGTGGAACTTCACCAAGTTCCTGGTGGGCCGGGATGGCCGGGTCATCCGGCGCTTCTCGCCCCGCGACGGGGCGGAGGCGCTGATCGAGACCCTGGAGCAGGCCCTCGACGAGTCCTGAGGGGGTAACGTCCCGTCAGTAACCGCTCTCGCCCCGGGCCACCGCCACCCGTTCCATGAGTTCGCTCCAGCGATGCCGGGCCATCATGGTAGTCAGCCCGGAGAACAGGGCCCAGCTCTTGCGCCGCCAGCCGGTGAGACGCAGGTTGTGGGCCACCAGCTGGCGCATCAGCTTGTGGTCGTCGAAGCGTCGCCACTCCCCGGCCACCGACATCTGGTGGCGTGCCAGTACCGGTGCCAGCTCCAGACGGAACACCCATTCCAGCTCGTGCAGGGTCAGGTCGTGGCGCTGGATTACCTCGACCATGCGCGCGTAGTCGGTCTCCCGCGGTTCCCGCTCCAGCCACAGCGGCGCCAGGGCCAGCCAAAGCTCGCCGCGCTCGTCGACAAGGGTCTGCGCGTCCATGGGGTTCTCCTGCTAGGGGGCGTGCCGAGCATCCTGCCCCAGCCGCCCGCATCGCTCAAGGGCGGACAGCCCGGGCCGGGGCCGCTAGAATGTCGCCACTGACGAAAGCCATGTAACAGGGGCGCGCCGCGGCGCGCCCCGAAGCCAAGAAGAGGTCTGTCGTGATCATCAAGCCCAAGGTACGCGGTTTCATCTGCACCACCACTCACCCCGTCGGCTGCGAGAAGAACGTGCTCGAGCAGATCGAGGCGACCCGGGCGCGGAACCTGGACAAGAGCGCCGGGCCCAAGAAGGTCCTGGTGATCGGGGCCTCCAGCGGCTATGGCCTGTCGGCGCGCATTACCGCCGCCTTTGGCTATGGCGCCGACACCCTGGGTGTGTTCTTCGAGAAGCCGGGCACCGAGAAGAAGCCGGGCACCGCCGGCTGGTACAACGCCGCCGCCTTCGACAAGTTCGCCAAGGCCGAGGGCCTGTACAGCAAGTCGATCAACGGCGACGCCTTTTCCCACGAGGCGCGCGAGAAGGCAATCGAGCTGATCAAGCAGGACCTCGGCCAGGTCGACCTGGTGGTCTACTCGCTGGCCTCGCCGGTGCGCAAGCTGCCGGACAGCGGCGAGCTCAAGCGCTCGGTCCTCAAGCCCATCGGCGAGACCTACCGGGCCACCGCCATCGACACCAACAAGGATGCCATCATCGAGGCCGAGATCGAGCCGGCCACCGAGCAGGAGATCGAGGACACCATCGCCGTGATGGGCGGTGAGGACTGGGAGCTGTGGATCGACGCCCTGGATCGGGCCGGCGTGCTGGCCCCGGGGGCGAAATCGGTGGCCTTCAGCTACATCGGCACCGAGATCACCTGGCCGATCTACTGGCATGGTGCCCTGGGCAAGGCCAAGGAGGACCTGGACCGTGCCGCCGGCGAGATCGACAAGCGCCTGTCCGGGCAGGGCGGGGGCGCCAACG
The DNA here is from genome assembly GCF_003966155.1 of Halomonas nitroreducens. GTDB lineage: Bacteria > Pseudomonadota > Gammaproteobacteria > Pseudomonadales > Halomonadaceae > Halomonas > Halomonas nitroreducens. The sequence continues at coordinate 80,592 of NZ_RXNS01000018.1, read as the reverse complement.
TGGCGGTGCTCAAGTCCGTGGTCACCCAGGCCAGCGCGGCCATCCCCGTCATGCCGCTGTACATTGCCATGGTCTATAAGGTGATGAAGGAGCAGGGGCTGCACGAGGGCACCATCGACCAGCTCAACCGCCTGTTCGCCGAGCGCCTCTACGGCGGCAGCCGGGAGACCGACGAGATGGGCCGCCTGCGCCTCGACGACTGGGAGCTGCGTGACGATGTCCAGCAGGCCTGCAAGGACCTCTGGCCCCGGGTGACCTCCGAGAACCTGTTCGAGATCACCGACTACGCTGGGTACAAGCACGAGTTCCTGAAGCTGTTCGGCTTCGAGCGGGACGACGTCGATTACGACGCCGACGTGAATCCCGTTGCGGAATTCGATGTCGTAAACCCGTAGGGCCCCGGTTCGCCGGCGGCCTGCCCCGAGATCCACTAACCCAGGAGGTCGGTATGGATACCAGGGAAAGCAAGACGCCGGAAGAGGAACTGAAGCACTTCAAGGAGGTCAGCCAGCCGGAGGACTACGAGCACCCCGAGCCCGACGAGGACCAGCCCGAGGCGCGCCAGTCGCCCGAAGGGCTGCGCTGGCTGCTGCCGGTGCTCATCGTGGTGGTGGCCGTGGTGGTGATCGGGTTGCTGGTGATCGGCCTTAGCGACTGATCCGCCGTGCCGGCCTCGTGACGCCGGGCCTTGGGCCCGGCGTCGTCGTGTCCGGGCGGCTGTCGTCACGGCCGCCTTTGGATAGAATGAAGCTTTCCTCCCGCAACGAGAGCGCTCCATGCCCGACTCCCCGATCGCGTCATCGCCCGTGCCGTTGTCTCGGCATGTGGGGGTCGTGGTGTTGCCCGGCTTCTCGCTGCTGGCCCAGGCCTGTGCCACCGAGCCGCTGTTCGTGGCCAATCGCCTGGAGGGACGGAGCCTCTACCGCCTGTCGACCTTCGCCGTCGACGAGCGCCCCGTGGCCAGCGCCTCGGGCCAGGCCCTGATGCCCCAGGCCGTCGCCGGTGAGCCCGACCAGGCCCTGGACATCCTGCTGGTCTGCGCCCCGGGACCGCTCGCGGGCAGCGTCCCGCCGGGCCTGCTCGACTGGCTGCGGCGCCTGGCCGCCGCCCGGGTGGTGCTGGGCGGGATCGGCGGGGGCACCGAGGTGCTGGCCCGGGCCGGGGTGCTCGATGGCTACCGGGCGACCCTGCCCTGGCCGCGCTTCGCGGCCTTTGCCCGGGATTATCCGCGGGTCCGCCTGTCGCAGCAGCTGTTCGAGATCGACCGTGACCGCCTGACCTGTGGCGGCGGCACCGCGGCCATGGACATGATGATGACCCTGGTCGGCAGCCAGCACGGCGGGGAACTGGCCGAGCGGATCTCGGAGCACTTCGTGCTGGAGCGTATCCGCATGGGCGACGAGCCCCAGCAGGTGCCGCTACGCACCCGGCTCGGCCATGCCCCCCAGAGCCTGGTGGACGCCGTGGCGCTGATGGAATCCAACATCGAGGAGCCGCTGACGACCCACGAGCTCGCCGAGCATCTCGGCATCTCGCGTCGCCAGCTCGAGCGGTTGTTCAAGAAGCACCTGCAGGCGGTGCCCAGCCGCTACTACCTCAACCTGCGCCTGCAGCAGGCGCGGCGGCTGCTGCGCGAGAGCGACCGGCCCGCCGGCGAGATCGCCCTGCAGACCGGCTTCTCCTCGGCGGCTCACTTCTCCACCGCCTACCGCAACCACTTCGGCATCACCCCGCGGGAGGAGCGCCTGGGGTGACACCGGCCCGTCGGCCAGCGTGCCGGCGGCCCATGGACGGGAGACACGATGCGCGCGCTGCGACCCCACCTCTTCCTGCTGATGGTGGTGGCCATCTTTGCCGGCAATATCCTGGTCGGGAAGGCCCTGGCGGGGCTGCCGCCCTTCACCATCTCCCTGGGGCGCGTGGCCATCGCGCTGCTGGTGGTGCTGCCGCTGGGGCTTCGCCAGGCGCGGCGGGCCTGGCCGGTCTTCCGGCGTCACTGGCGGCCGCTGCTGGGCCTGGCCCTGTCCGGTGTGGCCTTCTTCAACGCCCTGATCTATGCCTCGCTGAAGTTCACCTCGCCGGCCAACGTGGCCATCCTCGAGAGCCTCATCCCCGTGGTCACCTTGCTGTTGAGCGCCATGCTGTTCGGCGAGCACTATCGCGGGCGGCAGTGGCTGGGCGTGGCACTGTCCTTTGCCGGCGCCCTGGCGGTGATCACCGCCGGCCAGGGCGAGCTGGCCATGCCCGGCGGGGTCAACCCGGGGGACCTGATCATGCTGCTGGCGGTGCTGGTCTGGGTGGGCTACTCGCTGCTGGTCAAGCGGCACATGGCGCGCTTCCCCCGCTATGGCGGGCTGCTCGTGATGCTGGTCATCGCCAACCTCGCCCTGGCGCCGATCGCCCTGCTGGAGGGGGCCTGGCGGGTGCTGCCGCGGCTGTCCGGCGAGGAACTGGCCGGGCTGGCCTACCTGGGGGTGTTCCCCTCGGTGATCGCCCTGCTGCTCTACAACCAGGCGCTGGCCGCGCTGGGGCCGACGCGCACTGCCGTCTACCTCAACCTGCTGCCGGTCTTCACCATGCTCGGGGCCTTCCTGTGGCTGGGCGATCCCATCCTCGGCCGTGAGGTGGCGGGCAGCCTGGTGGTGATCGTCGGCGTCTGGTGCACCCTGGCGCCACCACGCCCCGGCTGAGGCCGGCTCAGCCCGGCGTGGACGCCTTGCGCGCCAGCAGGGCGCGGAACAGCGAGCCCATCAGCACCGGCCGGTCGGCCTCGATCACGAAGCCGGCGCCTTCCAGCAGGGGCCGGGCCTGGCGGGTGATATCGGTGGCGATGGCCGAGGTGACGAGGTTCAGCGCCCGCCGGCCGGGGCCGGCCGGCCGCTCGTCGGCCTGGAACTTGTCCATCACGCACAGCTGGCCATCGGCGGCCAGTACCCGGTGGGCCTCGACCAGGCCGCGCGCCGGGTCCGGCATCACCGCCAGGATCAGGTGCATCACCACCACGTCGAAGTGGCCATCGGGGTAGTGCAGGTCCTCGGCGTCCATCACCTCGGCTTCCAGGTCCCGCTCCATGGCCTCGGCGCGGGCGGCGAGGCGCTGCACCATGGCCGGGGACAGGTCGGTGGCATGGAGCTCGATGTCCCGGGGCAGCCAGGGCAGATCGAGGCCGGTGCCGGCCCCGACCAGCAGCACCCGCATGCCCGGTCGCCAGTGCACCTGGGCTAGCGCCTGGCGGCGCGCCTGGCGGAAGGCGCGCTCGGCGACGTGGTCGTAGAGCGGGGCGTAGAGGCCGTAGCGCAGGCGGTTCCAGGCCGTGGTGTTGAGCATCCGGGCATCCTCCTCGAGCAGACCCCTACCATAGCCGATCCCGCGGTGGCGCGTATCGACGGCCCTCGCCCTGCCTTTTTCACAATTCGCCGTCCCATTGCTGAAAGCCCCCCTGGTGGGGGGTCCCTATACTCGAGTGAACTTGGATTCATCCTGACGAGCCTTGGCTCGCGACAACGGAGAGTGACATGACCCAGACCCCGACCCGCACCGATTTCGACCAGTACATGGTGCCCAATTATGCGCCGCAGAAAGCCATTCCGGTGCGCGGCGAGGGCAGCCGCCTGTGGGACCAGGAGGGCAAGGAGTACATCGACTTCGCCGGCGGCATCGCGGTGAACTCCCTGGGCCATTGCCATCCGGTGCTGGTCAATGCCCTCAAGGAGCAGGCCGACAAGCTGTGGCACCTCTCCAATGTCTACACCAACGAGCCGGCCCTCAAGCTGGCCCGCTCCCTGGTCGAGCGGACCTTCGCCGACAAGGTCTACCTGTGCAGCTCCGGTGGCGAGGCCAACGAAGCCGCACTGAAGCTGGCGCGCCGCTGGGCCCACGACACCCATGGCGAGCACAAGCACCGCATCGTCTCCTTCACCCAGTCCTTCCATGGCCGGACCTTCTTCACCGTCAGCGTCGGTGGCCAGCCCAAGTACTCCCAGGGCTTCGGTCCGGTGCCGGGCGGCATCGTCCACGGCGAGTTCAACAACCTCGACAGCGTGCGCGACCTGATCGACGGCGACACCTGTGCAGTGATGGTCGAGCCGATGCAGGGCGAGGGCGGCATCATTCCCGCCGATCCCGCCTTCCTCCAGGGCCTCCGCGAGCTGTGCGACCAGCACGACGCCCTGCTGGTCTTCGATGAGGTGCAGACCGGCGTGGGCCGCTCCGGCTCGCTGTACGCCTACATGGACTACGGCATCACCCCGGACATCCTGACCAGCGCCAAGTCCCTGGGCGGCGGGTTCCCGGTGGGCGCGATGCTGACCACCGACCGCATCGCCCCGGCCATGGGCATCGGCACCCATGGCTCCACCTATGGCGGCAATGCCCTGGCCTCCGCCGTGGCCCTGGCCGCCATCGAGCACATCGACACCCCCGAGGTGCTGGAGGGCGTCAAGCGTCGTCACGACCTGTTCCGCGAGCACCTCGAGGCGATCAACCGCAAGCATGGCGTGTTCCAGGAGATCCGCGGCATGGGCCTGCTGGTCGGCGCCGAGATGAGCCCCGCCTACCAGGGCCGCGCCAAGGATATCCTGCCGCTGGCCATCGATGAGGGCGTAATGGCCCTGGTCGCCGGTCCCAGCGTGCTGCGCATGGCGCCGTCGCTGGTGATCCCCGAGGCCGATATCGCCGAGGGCATGGCGCGCCTGGAGCGGGCGATCGCCCGGATGGTGGCTGCCCAGTGAGCCTCGGCCGCGCTCAGCGAGACCCTGAATCATCCAGTGGAGGCCATGCCATGCTGGTCGTACGTCCCACCCGGCCGGCGGATTTGCCGGCCCTGGAGCGGCTGGCCGGCAGTGCCACGCCGCGCCTGACCAACCTGCCGGCCCACCGGGACCGCCTCGAGGAGCGCATCACCCGCTCCCAGCGGGCCTTCGAAGCCGAGGTGGAGTTTCCCGGCGACGAGCACTACACCTTCGTGCTCGAGGACCTGGAGCGCGGCGAGGTGGTGGGGACCGCCACCATCCGCGCCCAGGCCGGCGCCCGGGAGGCCTATTACACCTACCGGCAGGAGACCCTCATCCATGCCTCGCAGCAGCTCGACGTGCGCCGCGAGGTACAGTCCCTCTCGCTGTCCCACGAGGTCTCCGAGGCGAGCCTGCTGTGCGCCTACTCGCTGGACCCCCGCTACCGGGGCACCAGCGCCGAGAGCCTGCTGCGCCGCGCGCGGCTGATGTTCATCGCCCAGTACCCCGAGCGCTTCGCCGAGATCCTGGCGATGGCCTTCCCGGGCTACCTGGACGACGACAACCAGTCGCCGTTCTGGAACAGCGTGGGCCGCCACTTCTTCGTGCGCGACTACCAGGAGATCAACTACGTGGCCGGGGTGCGCTCGAAGAGCTTCATTGCCGAGGTGATGCCCCAGTTCCCGCTCTACCTGGCGCTGCTCACGCCCCAGGCCCGGGCGGCCATCGGCCGCGAGCACCCGGACCACGAGACGGCCATGGACGAGATGCTCGCCGAGGGGTTCTTGCGCTCCCGTCACGTCGATATCTTCGATGCCGGACCGGTGATCAAGGGCGAGCGCGACCGGCTCGAGAGCTTCCGGCATGCCGCCTGGCACCCGGTGCGCATCCGGCCGGCCCATTCGCTGCCGGATGCCGAGCCGGCGATGATCGCCAACCAGCGGCTCCACGATTTTCGCTGCGTGGTGGCGCGCTATGCCCTGTCGCCCACCGGCCAGCTGATGCTGTCGCCGGAGCACGCCGAGCTGCTCGGCGTCGAGGAAGGCCGCGCCGTGCTGGCCGCGCCGCTCGCCCTGCCGGGCGACGCGCATGACCCGGGCTACGACGAGGGAGAGCTGTGATGCGCATTCGACCCATTGCCCCGTCCGACCTGGACGAGCTGCAGGCCCTGGCCCGGGAGACCGGGGTGGGCTTCACCTCGCTGCCCGACAACCGCGAGTTCCTGGCCCAGAAGATCGATACCGCGGTGAGCGCCTTCCAGGAGCGCACGCCGGTGGACCAGCGGCTCTACTTCTTCGTCCTCGAGGACGACGACACCGGCCGGCTGGCCGGCTGCTGCGCCATCGAGGGGCAGGTGGGCCGCGAGGTGCCCTTCTACCACTACCGGGTGGGCACCCTGGCGCACTCCTCGGTGCAGCTCGACCTGCACCGCACCATCGATACCCTGTTCCTGAGTTCCGACCACACCGGCGACGCCGAGGTGGCCTCGCTGTTCCTGCGCCCCGAGTACCGTGGGCGCGACCGTCGCCACGAGCGCAACGGCGCCCTGCTGTCGATGATGCGTTGGCTGTTCATGGCCCAGTTCCGCGACCGCTTCCCCGACAAGGTGCTGGCGGAGATGCGCGGCGTGTTCGACGCCGAGGGCAAGAGCCCCTTCTGGGAATGCCTGGGCAGCAACTTCTTTCCGCTGGATTTCAATGAAGCGGACAGACTTACGGGGTTGGGACAAAAGAGCTTTATCGGCGAGCTGATGCCCAAGTTCCCGATCTATACCCCCTTCCTCTCCGAGGAGGCCCGGGCCTGCATCGGCCAGGTTCACGAGCACACCCGGCCGGCGCTGGCGATGCTCAAGAAGGAAGGCCTGCGCTGGGAAGGGTTCATCGACATCTTCGACGGTGGCCCCACCGTGGAAGCCTACATCGACGACGTGCGCGGCGTGCGTCTGTCGCGAACCTGCCGGGTGGAGGTCAAGGCCGGTGAGCTGGCGCAGGCCGAGCGGCCACGCTGGCTGGCCGCCACCACTTCCATGGCCGGTTTCCGCGCGGCCTGGCTGGGCCGCGGCCCCGGCGACGACGGCGTAATGACCCTGAGCGAGGCCGAGGCGGCACGCCTCGAGGTCGGCGCCGGGGACACCCTGCGCATTCTGGATAGCGACGAGGAGGCGTGATGAAGGCGACACAACGGCTGCTGATCGGCGGTCAGTGGCAGGACGGCGAGGCCGAGGGCTTCGCCAAGCAGGACCCGGTCTCGGGCGAGACGCTGTGGCAGGGCGCCGCCGCTTCCGAAACCCAGGTGAGCGCCGCCGTGGACGCGGCTCGCGCCGCCTTCCCGGCCTGGGCGCGCCAGCCCTTCACCGAGCGACAGGCATTGGTGGAGCGTTTCCGCGAGGTGCTGGAGAGCCACCGCGAGGACCTGGCCACGGCCATCGCCGGCGAGACCGGCAAGCCGCTCTGGGAGGCCCGCACCGAGGTCGGCGCGATGATCGGCAAGGTGGCGATCTCGATCCGCAGCTACCAGGAGCGTACCGGTGAGCGTGAGCGCGACCTGGGCGACGCCCGGGCGGTGCTGCGCCATCGTCCCCATGGCGTGATGGCGGTCTTCGGTCCCTACAACTTCCCGGGCCACCTGCCCAACGGCCACATCGTGCCCGCGCTGCTGGCCGGCAACACCGTGGTCTTCAAGCCCAGCGAGCAGACCCCGCTGACCGCCGACCTGACCCTGCAGTGCTGGCGCGAGGCCGGCCTCCCCGAGGGGGTGATCAACCTGGTGCAGGGCGCGGCCCCGGTGGGCCAGGTGCTGTCGGCCCATCCCGGCATCGACGGCCTGCTGTTCACCGGCAGCGCCAAGGTCGGCGGCCTGCTGCAGCGTCAGTTCGCCGATCAGCTCGACAAGATCCTGGCTCTCGAGCTTGGCGGCAACAACCCGCTGGTGATCAAGGACGTACCCGACCAGGACGCCGCGGTGCTGACCATCCTGCAGTCCGCCTTCCTGTCCGGTGGCCAGCGCTGCACCTGCGCGCGCCGGCTGATCGTGCCGGAAGGGCAGGTGGGCGATCACTTACTGGACGCGTTGTCGGACGCCATCTCGCGTCTCCACGTGGCCGACCAGTTCAGCGAACCGGCGCCCTTCTACGGCGGCCTGGTGAGCCCGGCGGCGGCCGACGGCCTGCTCGAGGCCCAGGACGCCCTCGAGGCCATGGGCGGCACCGTGCTCGCGCGCATGGAGCGCCTGGAGGAGGGCACCAGCCTGCTCAGGCCCGCGCTGATCGACGTCACCGGCCTGGCGGTTCCCGACGAGGAGCACTTCGGCCCGCTGCTCAAGGTCTACCGCTACCGTGACTGGGACGAGGCCCTGGCCCTGGCCAACGATACCCGCTATGGCTTGTCTGCCGGCCTGATCGGCGGGGAGCGTGACGACTGGGACGACTTCCTGCTGCGCATCCGTGCCGGCATCGTCAACTGGAACCGCCAGACCACCGGCGCCTCCGGCGACGCGCCCTTCGGCGGCGTGGGCGACAGCGGCAACCACCGCCCGAGCGCCTACTACGCTGCCGATTACTGTGCCTATCCGGTGGCCTCCATGGAGAGCGAAGACCTGCACCTGCCCGACAAGCTGCCGCCGGGGGTGTCGCTGTGAGCCTGAACATGATGCCGAGCCCGACCGAGGCGCTCCGAGCGCGCTCTTACAAGACCGCCGCGGACTACTGTGCCTATCCGGTGGCCTCCATGGAGAGCGAAGACCTGCACCTGCCCGACAAGCTGCCGCCGGGGGTGTCGCTGTGAGCCAGGAAACCAATCCGACGGTGCGCGAGGTCAACTTCGATGGCCTGGTGGGACCGACCCACAACTACTCGGGGCTGGCCCACGGCAACGTGGCGTCGATGAGCCACGAGGGCCTGGTGGCCAACCCCCGGGAGGCCGCGCTGCAGGGCCTCGAGAAGATGAAGTCGCTGATGGATGCCGGCTACGCCCAGGGCGTGCTACCGCCCCAGCAGCGTCCCGACCTGGGCGCCCTGCGCGCCCTGGGCTTCTCCGGCAGCAATGCCGAGGTGCTGGCCCGGGCCGCCGGCGAGGCACCGCAGCTGCTGCGGGCGGTGTGCTCGGCGTCCAGCATGTGGACCGCCAATGCCGGCACGGTGACGCCGAGCGTCGACGCTGTGGACGGTCGGGTGCATTTCACCCCGGCCAACCTGCAGTCGAGCTTTCACCGCTACCTGGAGCCGGAGACCACCGCCCGAGTGCTGGGATCGATCTTCCGTGACGAGGCGCACTTCGCCCATCACCCGGTGCTGCCGGCGACCCCGGCGTTCTCCGACGAGGGGGCGGCCAACCATACCCGACTGTGTGCCGACCACGGCGAGGCGGGCGTGCACCTCTACGTCTACGGCCGCCAGGCCTTCGGTGGCGACGACGTCGAGCCACGCCGCTTCCCGGCCCGACAGACCCTGGAGGCCAGCCAGGCGGTGGCCCGCCAGCATGGCCTCAAGGCGGCCCAGACGGTGTTCGCGCAGCAACACCCGGAGGCCATCGACGCGGGCGTCTTCCACAACGACGTCATCGCCGTGGGCAACGGCCCGGTGCTGCTCTACCACGAAATGGCCTTCCGTGACGAGCAGGGCACCCTGGACGCACTGCGGGCCAAGATGGCCACGCCTCTGATCCCGGTGCGCGTGCCCACCGAGGCGGTGAGCCTGGACGATGCCGTGGCCTCGTACCTGTTCAACTCCCAGCTGCTCAGTAACCCCGATGGCACCATGACCCTGGTGGTACCGGGGGAGTGCCAGGAGCGGGAGGCGGTATGGCGCTGCCTGCAGGACCACCTGCTGGCGGGCCATAACCCGATCGCCGAGGTGGTGGTCAAGGACGTCAAGCAGAGCATGCGCAACGGTGGCGGCCCGGCCTGCCTGCGGCTGCGTGTGGCACTCTCCGAAGCGGAGCGGGCCGCAGTCTCCGGGCGGGTGCTGCTGGATCATGCCCTGTACGGCGAGCTCACTGCCTGGGTCGAGCGCCACTATCGCGACCGCCTGGCGCCGGCCGACCTGGCCGACCCCCAGCTGGCCGAGGAGACCCTGGCCGCGCTGGACGAGCTGACCCGCATCCTGCGGCTGGGCGACGTCTATCCCTTCCAGCGCTGCTGAGCCCGATGGCGTGGAGGTAGCCCTCCTGGCCCCGCCTGTCGGCGGGGCTTTTTTCGTTACCGGGAACAGGTTCACGCGCCGGGGGCTCGGCGCGGGGCAGGGCGGCGGTTATGCTGGTGGCCGCCGATTCACTACCCAAGGAGGCCTCCGTGGCCGGTAGCAGCCTGCTGACCCTGATCGATGATATCGCCACCATCCTCGACGACGTGTCCCTGATGACCAAGGTGGCGGCCAAGAAGACCGCCGGGGTGCTGGGTGACGACCTGGCCCTCAATGCCCAGCAGGTCACCGGCGTGAACGCCGACCGCGAGCTGCCGGTGGTCTGGGCAGTGGCCAAGGGGTCGCTGCGCAACAAGGTGATTCTGATTCCCGCTGCGCTGCTGATCAGCGCCCTCCTGCCGCCCCTGGTGACGGTGCTGCTGATGCTGGGCGGGGCCTACCTGTGCTTCGAGGGGGCCGAGAAGCTGGCCCACAAGTTCCTGCACGGCGAGGAGGACGAGGCTGAGCATGCCGAAAGGGTCAAGGCGCTGGCCACCGAGGATGTCGACATGCGCGAGTTCGAGCGGGAGCGCATCAAGGGTGCCATCCGCACCGATTTCATCCTCTCCGCCGAGATCATTGTCATCACCCTGGGCACGGTCGCCGGGGTGGCGCTCGGCCAGCAGGTGGCGGTGCTGGTCGGCATCGGCTTGCTGATGACCGTCGGGGTCTACGGGCTGGTCGCCGGCATCGTCAAGCTCGACGACCTGGGCCTCTACCTCAGCCATCGCGAGGGTGCTGTGGCCGGGCTGGGGCGCGCCCTGGTGGCCGGTGCCCCCTACCTGATGAAGCTGCTCTCGGTGGTTGGCACCGTGGCCATGTTCCTGGTCGGCGGCGGCATCCTCAGTCACGGCATTCCCGCCGTGCACCACGTCGTCGAGGGCGTCGCGGAGGTCGAGCTGGCGGTGCCCGGACTCGATGCCATTGTCCATGGCCTGGGCCCGATGCTGCTCAACCTGGTGTTCGGCCTCGCCGTTGGCGCCGTGGTGCTGGGCGGGGTGACGCTGGTCCAGAAGCTGCGCCGGGGCTGACATGGTGGGGAATCATGAACGCGACACCTCGGCGTCGTCGGGCGCGGCGGCCTCGCGCGATCCGGTGGACGTGGCCGTGGCTCCCGGATCGCCGCTCGACGACTATCGCGAGGCCATCGAGTGCGGCAGCTTTGTCGCCGATGCCGCCCAGTGGCGCGCGGTCGAGGCGCTGGAGGCAACCTTCCAGGCCCTGCAGAGGGGGGAGGAGGCGGTGGCCGGCGTCTACTTGTGGGGCTCGGTCGGTCGCGGCAAGACCTGGCTGATGGACCGCTTTGCCCGCACCTTGACGGTCCCGGCCAGGCGCCAGCATTTCCATCACTTCATGCGCTGGGTGCATCGGCGGCAGTTTCAGCTCTCGGGCACCCCCGACCCGCTGCGTCGTCTGGCGGCGGAACTCGCCGCGGACGTTCGGGTGCTGTGCCTGGATGAACTCTTCGTCAGCGACATCGCCGATGCCATGCTTCTGGGGCGCCTGCTGGGGGCGCTGTTCGAGGAGGGAGTGGTGCTGGTCGCCACCTCCAATCAGGCGCCGGCGCAGCTCTATGCCGACGGTTTCAACCGCGAACGCTTCCTGCCGGCGATCGACGCGATCATCCATCACATGGGGGTGGTGCACCTGGACGGCGACCAGGACCACCGCCGGCATCCGGGGCAGGAGCAGCGCCGCTACTGGATTCACGCGCCGGGCCAGCCTTCCCCGCTGGCCGAGGTCTTCGCGCGACTCAGCGACGGCCAGGCGACAGGCACCTCGCCCATCGAGCTGGGCCACCGTGACATCCCGGTACAGGCGCACGGCGACGACGTGCTGTGGTGCCACTTCGCGGCGCTGTGCGAGCAGCCCCTCTCGGCGCTGGACTTCATCGGCCTCTGCGACCGCTATCGTCATTTGCTGATCGGCGAGGTCCCGCGCCTCGACGGCGGAGCGCTGGCGGGCGGCATCGCCCGGGGCACCGAGGATGCCAGTGCCCGGGTCGCCACCGGCGATCGCGAGCTGCCGGCGCTGACCCGCCAGGACGACGGCGTGCGGCGCTTCATCGCCCTGGTCGACGAATGCTACGACCGGGGCGTGCCGTTGTACCTCGAGGCTCATGTGCCACTCGAGTCCCTTTACCGCGACGGCCACCTGGCCTTTCCCTTCCAGCGCACCCTGAGTCGGCTGCGCGAGATGCAGCTGGCGCGCTTCGGCCGCGACTGACAGTTTCCCGACGCCCCGATCGAGGGGCGCCTCGCGAGTTTTCTCCCTTCCGCCTACGCCCTGGCCTTACGCCTCCTCCTCTCGCCTCGAGGAGGAGGCGCCCGGGCGGCCGAATGGCGACCCTGACCGGAGTAAACGCCCGGCCCGGCATGACGGGGCCGGGCCATCGCGCCACGACTCTGCACAACAACAAAGGGGATCGACATGACACGACGCCACGCCTTCCTCACCTCTCTGCTCGCCGCCACCCTGGGCGCCGGCGCCGTCCTTCCGGCCATGGCCTTCGAGGACGATACCCTGACCGTCTGGATCGGCGACAACAAGGGACCCCAGGGCATCCGCGAGGTGGCCAGCCGCTTCACCTCCGACACCGGGATTGCCGTCGACATCGTCCATCCCGACGATGTGACTAACCGCTTCCAGCAGGCGGCGGGCAGCGGCCAGGGGCCGGACATCGTCATCTTCGCCCACGACCGCATGGGGGAATGGGCCCAGAGCGGGCTACTCAAGGCCGTCGCGCCCTCCGATGCCTACCGAGAGCGCTACTTCGACTTCACCTGGGACGCCGTCGAGTGGAACGGTGGGACCTATGGCTACCCCATCTCCGTGGAATCGCTGGGCCTGATCTACAACAAGGACCTGGTGGAGGAAGCGCCGCAGAGCTTCACCGAACTCGCCAAGCTCGATGCCGAGCTCGCGAAGGACGGCAAGAAAGCGATCCTGTTCAATTACGGTGAACCCTACTTCAGCTGGCCGTTGCTGGCCGCCAAAGGCGGCTATCCCTACCGCAGCACCGAGTCCGGCTATGACGTCAGCGACATCGGCGTCAACACCGACGGTGCCGTGGAGGGCGCTCGGGTATTGAGCGAGCTGATCGAGTCCGGCGTGTTGCCCGAGGGCACCGATTACAGCGTCACCGACACCCGCTTCAACCAGGGCGAGGTGGCTGCCATGATCAGCGGCCCCTGGGCCTGGAGCAACCTGGAGAAGAGCGGGATCGACTTCGGCGTGGCCCTGCTGCCCAAAGTCGGCGACGAGCGGGCCAAGCCGATGTTCGGGGTGATGGCCGCGATGATCAACTCGGCCTCGCCCAATGACTTCCTGGCCACCGAGTTCCTCGAGGGCTACCTGCTCGAGGAGCAGGGATTGCGTACCTTCAACGGCAACGGCTCGCTGGGGGCCGTGGCCCACAAGGCCTATCAGCAGGACCTGGCGAGCGATCCGCGGATCGCCGCGACCCTGGCGAATGCCGAACTCGGCGAGCCGATGCCGAACATCCCCGAAATGGGGGCCTTCTGGTCGGCCATGGAACCGGCGCTGCAGAACATCGGCAGTGGCCGACAGTCGCCCCAGGCGGCGCTGGATGCCGCTGCCGAGCGCATTCGCAACGCCATCGAGTAACGCTTCCCTTCCAGTGTGCAGGCACCCGGCCGGCCCTGAGCCAGGGCCAGGCCGGGGCAGATCGCAGGTGACCCCCATGTTTGTGACCAATGCCTCGCGAGGCCTCCCGCGGCCTCCCGCGGCATCGCTCCCGCTACCCCGCTGAACGCTACACCCGTTGGATGCTGCGGGCCCTGACGGCTCTGCTGGTGCTGGCGACTCTGTGGCTGGTGATGGCTTTTCATCTCCGTGGCCAATGGATGTTCGCGCTGCTGTTCCTGGTGCTGGGGGCAAGCCTGGCGATCGTGTTCGGCAAGCGTGAGCTGATGAGTCATCGCTACATCTATCCGGCACTCGCCGGAATGGGCGTGTTCGTGATCTTCCCGCTGGTCTATACCATCGGTATCAGCTTCAGCAACTACAGCTCGAGCAATCTGCTCAGCGAGGAGCGGGTGCGTGTCCAGTTCCTCGACCAGACCTATCAGGCCGAGGGCCAGGCCTTCGATTTCCAGCTGATCCGCGAGGGCAAGCGCACGCGCCTCTACCTGGAGGCCGAGGTCGCGGGGGAGGTCAGGCGGCTGGTATCTCGCCCGCTGGCGCTGGCCGTGGACGGACAACCCCTGACGGTCGAGCCGGCCCGGGCGATCCCGCCGGGGGAGGTGCTGGGTATCCGCGAGGTGATCGCCCGGCGTGATACCCTCGAGGCCCTGGCCCTGGTGACCCCGGCCGGCACCGAGCTGCAGTTGGCGGGTCTGCGCAGCTTCGCGCCCATCCTGCCTCGCTTCGCGGAGAACCCCGACGGCAGCCTGACCGACCTGCGCGACGGCACTACCCTGACACCGAACCACGAGACCGGCTTCTTCGTCACCGAGGACGGCGAGCGGCTCACCCCCGGTTGGCCGGTGGCGGTAGGCCTGGACAACTACACCAAGATCTTCACCGACCCCGACATCCGCGGGCCCTTCCTGCAGATCTTCGTCTGGACCTTCGTCTTCGCCGGGCTGACGGTGGTGTTCACCCTGGCGGTGGGCTTCTTCCTGGCCACCCTCCTGCAATGGGACCAGCTAAGGGGCAAGGCCATCTACCGCACCCTGTTGATCCTGCCCTATGCGGTGCCGGCCTTCATCTCGATCCTGATCTTCAAGGGCATGTTCAACCAGAACTACGGGGAGATAAACCTGATCCTCGAGAACCTGTTCGGCATCAGCCCCGACTGGTTCACCGACCCGGCGATGGCCCGCACCATGCTGCTGATCGTCAACACCTGGCTGGGCTACCCCTACATGCTGCTGCTGTGCATGGGGCTGATCCAGTCGATCCCCCGCGACCTCTTCGAAGCTTCCGCGGTGGACGGCGGCGGACCGCTGACCAACATGGTCCGGATCACCCTGCCGCTGATCCTCAAGCCGCTGACGCCGCTGCTGATTGCCGCCTTCGCCTTCAACTTCAACAACTTCGTGCTGATCACCCTGCTCACCGGCGGTAGCCCGGACATCCTCGGCGCGAGCACGCCAGCGGGCACCACCGACCTGCTGGTCAGCTACACCTACCGTATTGCCTTCCAGGATGCCGGCCAGAACTTCGGCCTGGCGGCAGCCATCGCCACCCTGATCTTCCTGCTGGTGGTCGGCCTGTCGGTGCTCAATCTGCGCCTGTCCAAGGTTTCGGTCTAGGAGATTTCACATGGCCATGGTTCAACCCCGTTCCATCCGCACCCGCAAGCTGGGTGCCCACCTCGCCCTGCTGGGCTTCGTCGCCATGGTGGTCTTCCCACTGCTGCTGGTGATCTCGATCTCCTTCCGCGAGGGC
This sequence comes from Halomonas nitroreducens, assembly GCF_003966155.1. Taxonomy (GTDB): domain Bacteria; phylum Pseudomonadota; class Gammaproteobacteria; order Pseudomonadales; family Halomonadaceae; genus Halomonas; species Halomonas nitroreducens. Next base: position 65,271 of record NZ_RXNS01000018.1, on the reverse strand, counting down.
AACTTCGCCACCGGCAGCCTGATCCCCGAGCGCTTCTCGCTCGAACACTGGGCGCTGGCCTTCGGCATCCCCTGGGAGCGCCCCGACGGCACCGTCGTCCAGCCGCCGTTCCCGGTGCTGCTGTGGCTGTGGAATTCGATCAAGGTGGCGGTGGTGTCCTCGCTGATGATCCTGGCGCTCTCCACCACCAGCGCCTATGCCTTTGCGCGCATGCGCTTTGCCGGCAAGGCGCCGATCCTCAAGGGCATGCTGATCTTCCAGATGTTCCCGGCGGTGCTCTCGCTGGTGGCCCTCTATGCCCTGTTCGACCGCCTGGGGCAACTGGTGCCCTGGCTGGGCATCAATACCCACGGGGCGCTGATCCTGGCCTCGCTGGGCGCGGTGGCGCTGCACATCTGGACCATCAAGGGCTACTTCGAGTCCATCGACGGTTCTCTCGAGGAGGCCGCCATGGTCGACGGTGCCAGCACCTGGCAGGCGTTCCGCCACATCCTGCTGCCGCTGTCGGTGCCGATCCTGATGGTGGTGTTCATCCTCGCCTTCATCATGTCGATCATGGAGTACCCGATGGCCTCGGTACTGCTGCTCGACGAGGACAAGCTGACCCTGGCCGTCGGCGCCCAGCAGTACCTCGCCGAGCACAACCAGCGCTGGGGTGACTTCGCCGCGGCGGCGGTGCTCTCCGGCCTGCCCATCACCCTGGTCTTCCTGCTCTGCCAGCGCTGGATCGTCGGCGGGCTGACCTCGGGGGGCGTGAAGGGCTGACCCCCAGCCGGACTTCCTCGTCCCGACAGGGACTCCCGCTTCCCCGGCCGTCGCCGGGGTTTTTTCATGCCGTGGCCGAGGCCATGGCTGGTTCCGGCCAGTCGGGATCGGAGCAGTGGGGGATCGGATCGTCCGATCGTCGTAGAGTGCCACACCGGTGAGGCGCCAGACCCTACCCAGGTAGTCGCGCAGTCCTGCCGGCCTCCTCAGGCCCTTGACCAGGGGCAGGTTGCGCAGGGTGGAAAAGCTTATGACGTCGTCCCGTCTCAGGGTGTGGTCGTGGGCCGAGGGCAATGCCGGCATCGCCAGCTAGCCTGCACGGGAACAGGCTGTTCATGCATCCCGATGAGGAGGCTTGGCAACGACACCGCCCCGGGCGCAAGGCGCACCGGGGCGGTGTGGTCAGGGGGGAGTGTCGTTCAGTGGGCGATGCCGGGGATCTCCACCTGGCGTGGGCAGGCCGTCCCGTCCGATGCGAAGAGGTGGCAGTGGTCACCGGCCAGCCCCAACACGACGGCCTGGTGCTCCTCGAGGTGGGCCAGGCCATCGAGGCGCTGGGTGATCGTGCCCTCGACGCCCTCGACCTGAAGGTGGGCGAGCGTCTCGTAGCCGAGCTTCTCGGCCACCATCAGCCGGGCCGCCAGCCGTGCCTCGCCCTGGTCGGGGGACACGAAGTCTTCGGCCCGCACGCCCAAAGTGGCGGTCTCGCCGGCCGTCAGGTCCCGGCCGTCCACCGCCACGGCCAGCGTCTCGCCGGAGGGCAGACGCACGCCGGTGCGCCGCGGGCCCGGGTCGACCACCGTCACCGGCAGGGTGTTGATGCGCGGCGAGCCGATGAACTCCGCCACCTCCAGGCTGTGCGGAAAGTGGTAGAGCGACAGCGGGGCACCAACCTGGGCGATGCGACCGCCCGAGAGCAGCACGATACGGTCGGCCAGCGTCATGGCCTCGACCTGGTCGTGGGTCACGTAGATCATGGTGGCGCCGAGGCGCTTGTGCAGCTCGGCGATCTGCACCCGCATCTCGACCCGCAGCGAGGCATCGAGGTTGGACAGCGGCTCGTCGAACAGGAACACCGCCGGTTCCTTGACCAGAGTACGGCCGATCGCCACCCGCTGGCGCTGGCCGCCGGAGAGGTCCTTGGGCTTGCGCTCGAGCAGCGTGGTGAGCTGGAGGATGTCGGCGGCGTGTTCGACGCGGCGGCGGATCTCGGCCTTGTCGGTGCGTGCGAGCCTGAGCCCGAAGGCCATGTTCTCGGCCACCGTCATGTGCGGGTAGAGCGCGTAGGACTGGAAGACCATGCCGATGTCGCGCTCCTGGGGCGGGGTCTCGTTGATCCGCTCGCCGTCCAGGCACATCTCGCCGCGGCTGATGTCCTCGAGCCCGGCGACCATGCGCAGCAGGGTCGACTTGCCGCAGCCCGAGGGGCCGACGAACACCACGAACTCGCCGTCGTTGATGGTCAGGTCGATATCCCGCGAGATCTCGACGCCGTCATAGTCCTTGCCGATGCCGTCGAGTGTCAGACGTCCCATGAGGCTTCCTCCGAATCGCTGGTGCAGCGGGCGATGGCGATGCCGCTGGCTGGCAGCCGCAGCGTGCCGTCCTGCCAGTGGCCGTTGACCATCGCCGGGGCGTTCTCGAGGGCCCGAGCGGCGCGCGGCGCCGTCAGCTCGCGGGGTTCCCCGGCGAAGTTCAGTGCCACCAGCAGGCGGCTGCCCTGGTGGGCGCGCTCGAGGCACAGCACCTCGTCGCGCACCGGGTGGTAGCGGATCTCGCCCTTGACCAGCGCTGGCTGGGTGCGGCGGAAGGCCAGGAAGGCGCGATAGGCGTTGAGCAGCGAGTCCGGGTCGCCGTCCTGCTGGTCCACGGCCAGGCCCAGGTGGGCGTCGGGCACCGGCAACCAGGGGGTGGCTGTCGAGAAGCCGCCGTGTGGGGCGTCGGCCTGCCAGGGCATGGGGGTGCGGCAACCGTCGCGGCCCTTGTAGGCCGGCCAGAATGTGATGCCGGCGGGGTCGACCAGCTGCTCGAAGGTGAGCTCGGCCTCGGTCTGACCGAGCTCCTCGCCCTGGTAGAGGCAGACGCTGCCGCGCTGGGTGAGCAGGAAGACCAGGTAGAGACGCAGCGCCGCGGCATTGCCCTCGGCATCCCAGCGGGTGGCCAGCCGGGTCACGTCGTGGTTTCCCAGCGCCCAGCACGGCCAGCCGTCGCCGATGCGCGCCTCCATGGTGGCCAGCGTCTCGCGCAGGAAGGTCGGGTCATGACGTTCGCCGAGCAGGTCGAAGGAGTAGGCCATGTGCAGCCGCCTGCCGCCCTGGGTGTATTCGGCCATCACCCCCAGCGAGTCATCGTCGCCCACCTCGCCGACACTGGTGGTGCCGGGATACTCGTCGAGCAGCGCACGCAGCCGCTCCAGGAAGGCCAGGTTCTCCGGCTGGGTCTTGTCGTAGAGATGTTGCTGGTAGCCGTAGGGGTTGTCGGGGCGCACGCCGATAAAGCCCTCGGTGATCTCCTCCCGCGGCGGATTGTCCTTGAGCTCGCCGTGGGTGCAGAAGTTGACTGCATCCAGGCGGAAGCCATCGACGCCGCGCTCCAGCCAGAAGCGCACCTCGCCGAGGATGGCTTCCACCACGGCGGGATTGCGGAAGTTCAGGTCCGGCTGTTCGACCAGGAAGTTATGCAGGTAGTACTGGCAGCGCCGGGTGTCCCACTGCCAGGCGGAGCCGCCGAAGATCGCCTGCCAGTTGGTGGGCGGGGCGCCGTCGGGTCGGGGGTCGGCCCACACATACCAGTCGGCCTTGGGGTTGTCGCGATTCGACCGACTTTCCACGAACCAGGGGTGCTGGTCCGAGGTGTGCGACAGCACCTGGTCGATGGTGACCTTCAGGCCTCGGGCATGGGCGGCTTCGACCAGGCGGTCGAAGTCCTCGAGGGTGCCGAACATCGGGTCGACGCCCCGGTAGTCGCTGACGTCGTAGCCGAAGTCTTTCATCGGTGAGGTGAAGAAGGGGGACAGCCAGATGGCGTCGACGTTGAGCGAGGCGATGTAATCGAGCCTGTCCATCACCCCCCGCAGGTCGCCGATGCCGTCGCCGCCGGCATCCATGAAGCTGCGCGGATAGATCTGGTAGATCACCGCGCCGCGCCACCAGTCGGCGCCCTGCTTGCCGAGATATCGCGAAGTGTCTGTGGTCATGGGCCTTGTCCTTAGTCGTCGGTCTCGAGGTCACGCGCCGGTCCGCGGGGCGTCAACCGCACGGGAAGAGCTGTCGAGCCATGGTGGCGGGAGCGCCGACGGGAGAAATCCTCCCGTCGGAGACGAGGCAGGCGTAGGCGGGGGGAGGAGGAGACGAGTGAGCCGGTGACTACTCCCCCTGGATGCGGGCCAGCAGGTCGCCGGCCAGGGCGATGGCCTCCTCGCGGCGGCGAATGTTCTGCTTCTGGTAGAGACTGCGGATGTGCGTCTTGACGGTGGTGGGGGCCACCGAGAGCTGCTCGGCGATCTGCTCGTTGGACAGTCCGGCATGGATCAGGCCCAGGATCTGCCACTCGCGACGCGTCAACGGCGAGGTGCGGATCAGCTCCGGCACATCAGGGCGGGCGACGATGTCGGCGATCACGGTGTCGTCGAGCATCAGGCGCACGGCCCGGCCGAAATCGCGCTGGCGGCCGGCCAGCTCGATCAGGCGCTCGGCCCGTGCGCGGGACAGGTCATCGAGCCCACTGTCCTCGAGCAGGGCGCCGAGCAGGTCGACCAGCGGCCTGCCCAGGCGCAGGAAGCTGCCGGTGAGGGCGGTGCGTGAGGCCAGCTCCAGGGCACCCGTCATGTGCGCCAGCGCCGTGGCTTCATGGCCGCACTGCCACTCGAGGGCCGCCAGGCACAGCCGGTTGCGGTTGGCATCGGTGACCAGCCCGAAGCGCTGGGTCTGTTGTTCCAGGGCCTCCAGCAAGGCCCGGGCCTGCTCGGTGTGACCGAGCAGCATCAGCGCACGGGCTTGATTGCGCGCGTTGGCCTGGGCGAAATGGTTGCTGGCGGTGTCGGGTTCGGCCGGCGGCGCCTCCTGCAGCCAGCGGGCTATGGCATCGCGGTCGTCGTTGGCCTGCCACCAGGCCAGCAGGGTGGCGTGGGCATTGGCGCGCCAGTCGATATGGTAGTCGCCCTCGGCCAGTATCTTGCGCAGGCGGCGGATATGGTCGGCGCACTGGGCCTGGTCGCCGCGGGCCAGGGCGACCTTGGCCAGGCTGACGTGACACTGCAGGGTCCAGGACTCGCCCTGGCGGTCGAGCAGCGCGATGCCCGCCAGGGCCGCCTGCTCGGCCTCTTCCAGTCGGTGCCATTCCCAGAGTAACTGACTGCGGATGCGATACAGGAACTCGGCCACCGGCAGGCGATCCAGGCCGCTGTGCTCGATATGCGCGAAGGCGCGTTCCTGGATGTCGAAGGCCGCCTGCAGCCGCCCCTGTGCCACCAGGGTTTCCGAATGGTGACACAGCGCCCACAGCATCAGCTGGTCGTCGCCGATGCGCTTGGCCTCCTGTTCCACCGTCTGGATGCGGGCCAGCGACTCCTCGAGATGGCCCTGTACGAAACGTGCCTCACAGAAGATGGCGCCGGCCGAGACGGGGGTGGCGGCCAGGTAGCGGGCCGGCAGGGTGAGGGCCCGCTCGGCCAGCGGGGCGGCCCGCTCGGCATCCCCACGGTTGATCGCCCGCTGCGCGCGCAGGGTGGCGAATTCGGCGGCGAGCTCCTGCCAGGCCGGCTCGTCGAGCTGGGCCTCGATCCAGCCGATGGCGCGCTCGGTGTGCTCGAACTGATATTGCGCATGGCTGACCCAGCCGTTCAGCAGGGTCAGCCGGGGCGAGGCACCGAGGCGGGGCTCGCCGAGGGTGTCCAGGCCACGGGCGAGCAGCGCGAAGTGGCCGTGGGCCAGCAGGTGGGGGCCCTGGCCCTCGATCAGGGTTGCCAGGGCCTCGGGGGCGTCGGCCTCGATGGCCTGGGCCAGCGCCAGGGCGGGGTCGCCCAGCGCCAGCCAGGCCTCGCTGGCGCGGCGATGCAGCCGTCGCTGGGAGTCCAGGCTCAGCTCGTGGCGGCGGTGTCGCAGGTACTGCGCGAACAGGGCGTGGAAGCGATACCACTGGTCATGGGGGTCGGGACGATGCAGGAACAGGCCGGCCTGGTCCAGGGCCTCCAGCCGCTGGGTGATCCGCTCGCCCTCCAGCAGTCGCGCCACCAGCGGCGGGGAGAAGCGTTCCAGCACGCCGAGCTGCAGCAGCAGATGACGGTCGCGCTCCCCGAGGGTCTCCCCCAGCAGGTCGTCGAACCAGGCCACGAAATCCGGATGCGCCCCGGACAGGCGCTCGAGCAGGGCATCGAAGCCGGCCCGGGTGGTAGTGCGCTCAATCAGCCAGGTCAGCGCCATGGGCCAGCCCTCGGTCAGGCGCAGGGCACGCTCCAGGCTGACCCGGGTCGGCGGAAAGCTGAGTTGCTCGGCGCACAGGGTCTGAGCCTCCTCCAGCTCGAGTGCCAGCTGGTCCACGCCGATCTCCTCCAGCTCGCCACGCAGACGCATGGCCGGCAGGCCCAGGGCCGGGCGGGTGCGCGACACCAGCGTCAGGGTCAGCCAGCGCGGCTGGTGGCGCAGCCAGTAGGCGAGCCCCTCGAGGATCGCCGGGTGACGGATGTGCTCGAACTCGTCGAGGACCAGCCGGCAGGGCGGAGCTTCGGCAGGCAGGCTGGCCAGCCAGGCCTCCAGCTGCGCCTCGAGGGAGAGGGCGTCATCCACTGCCGGCAGCGAGACCGCCAGGTGCTCCCCGCACAGCTGCGCGAGAGCGGCGGCGAAATAGGCGGCGAAGCGCGCCGGCTGGTCATCGCGGCGATCCAGGCATAGCCAGGCGGCTCGCTGCTCGAGCGCGGGAAGCCGCTCGGCGACCAGGGTGCTCTTGCCGTAGCCCGGCGGTGCCTTGACCAGCAGCACCCGGACGCATTCATCGAGGACGAACTGGTCGTTGAGGCGCGGGCGGGCCACCAGCGACACGGGCAGGGGGGGCGGCGCGAGCTTTTCCTGGATCAGTGGCATCGGGGCTCCCGAGACGAGCATGGCTGGCCTGGTATTATGCCCGACAGGCCGCGGGAGCCGGTGATGGCTACGACGAAGGTCCGGGGGAGGCCTGGCGTCACGGGATTGACCGGCTGTACCCGGTCATCCCGGTCCAGCCGGCGCGGTAGGATCACGAGTCCCTCGCCGATCACGGCGAGGCCATCACCGTCAGTCCCCGGCCCGCGCCCTCGCGCTGAGCCGGCCTGGCGGTTGCCTCAACTGCTCGAGCCTGAGCCCGAGGCCGCCCCGCCGACCATGCCGCTGCGCAGGCCCTCCCGGGGCGCCTGCGAGCGGAGGTGACTGGCCACGGCGTCCTCGGGCGAGCCGGCCATCTCGCGGAACATGCCCATGGAGCCGAGCAGGGCAGAGGACTCGTAGGGCACGAAGACCCGCTCGCCCTGCTGGGCCATGGTGGGCAGGGCCTTGATATAGCTCTGGCCCAGCAGATAGCCCACCACGGTGCGCTTGTTTTCCTCGCTCTCGCCGATGGCGCCCAGCACCAGCTTGATCGATTCCTGCTCCCCCTGGGCGCGCAGGATGGCCGACTCCTTGTCGCCCTCGGCGTTGAGGATCGCCGATTCCCGCTGTCCCTGGGCCATGGCGATGGCCGCCGCCTTCTCGCCTTCGGCCTCGGTCACGGTGGCCCGGCGCCGGCGCTCGGCGGCCATCTGCAGGCGCATGGCAGATTCCACCTCCTCGGGCATGGCGATGTCCTGGACCTCGACCCGGGAGATCTTCACCCCCCACTTGGAAGCCGCCTCCTCCATGGAGGACTGGATCTCGTTGTTGACCTCGGCGCGTGACTCGAACAGCTTGTCGAGCTCCATCTTGCCGACCACCGAGCGCAGGGTGGTCTTGGCCAGCACCTCCACCGCCTGGCTCATGTTCTCCACCTCGTAGACGGCGCGCTTGGGGTCGATGATCTGGTAGTAGAGGGCACCATTGATGGTGACCGTGACGTTGTCGGTGGTCACCACTGGCTGGCCAGGGAAGTCCATCACCGTCTCGCGGCGGTCGATACGCACCTCGTCGCTGGTGATGGCCTGGTAGTCCTCGCCGAGCTTGCGGTAGCGAATCATGGTGATGGCGCGGGGCTGCTCGATGAAGGGGATGATGATGTTGATGCCGCTCTCCAGAAGCCGGTTGAAGGACCCCAGGCGCTCGATGACCATGACCTCGGACTGGCGGACGACCACCAGGCCCTTGGCGATGATCAGGATGCCGATGACGACGATGATCAGGCTGAGAATCAGTCCCGGATTGATGGGCAGGTCCATGCTTATTGCTCCTTGGCAGTGGCGAGGGTGACGACGGCGGTGGTGCCATCGAATGTCTTGAAGGTCACGCGGGTCCCCACCGGCAGGTCGGTATCGCCGTTGCCGGCGAGGCGGATCCGGTAGAAGTCGCCATTGATCTTGATCCCGCGGGCGTCGTCGAAGTCCCGCGCCAGGACCGTGAAGTCGCGGCCCTGCTCCACACCGGTGCCGGTGGTGCCGTAGGCCACGCCCTTGGGCGAGAACCTGGGGCGAATCACCATGATCGCCAGCGGCGCGAGCAGGCCCGAGAACACCCCCATTCCCAGTAGCTGCCATGACAGGGACAGGCCCAGGGCGGCGAGGGCGGCGGTCAGGGCGGCAGCCACCCCCAGGGCCAGCAGCAGCAGGGCGCCGGATGTCAGCTCGGCGAGCCCCAGCAGCAGGGCAATGGCCAGCCACGTATAGGCGGGATTCCAGTCCATGTGGGCTCCGTGGTGTCGTGCAGGCGGTATGGTGGCACCGGCTGCAAGGAAAAGGCCGTTCGTCGGGTGGCCTACAGGCCATTATTAGCATAAAGCGGTGCATTAGGCCTGCGGGATTGTCCCCGCCACGTCCGCTTAACCAGATTGACACCTTTGGGGCGTATCACTTGTGGCCCGTCACCACCGATCATCAGAGGAAGCTGTCATGGCCTTCAATCGTCGAGCCCATTACGAGAACGCCGAGAACACGCCCAGCAATCCCGAGATTCGCTCGCCCATCGGCGAGATCATCGAGCGTCGCTTCTCGCGTCGCGGTTTTCTCAAGGGGGCTGGGTCGGCCGGCCTGGGCGCGGCGGCCATCGGTGCCATGAACCCCCTGGCCGCCGCCATCGCCGCCGAGGGGGGCAGTCTCGACCGCTTCGCCTTCGACGAGATCCGCCATGGTGTCGATACCACCCACCATGTGGCTCCTGGCCATGACGCCGAGGTACTGATCCGCTGGGGCGACCCGCTGTTCGCCGATGCGCCGGCCTTCGACCCGCACAACCAGAGGGCCGATGCCCAGGAACGCCAGTTCGGCTACAACAACGACTATGTCGGCTTCGTGCCCCTGGAAGGCCGCCTGGACCGCGGCCTGCTGGTGGTCAACCACGAGTACACCAACGAGGAACTGATGTTCCCCGGCCTGCCCGGCCCCCAGGACGCGCACGACTTCAGCGGCATCACCGCCGAGATGACCGAGATCGAGAAGGCCGCACATGGCCTCTCGGTGGTCGAGATCCGCCGCGAGAACGGTCGCTGGGGCTATGTGCAGGGCAGTCGCTACAATCGCCGCATCACCCCGCGCAGCACCGAGATCGCCATCGGCGGCCCGGTGGCCGGCCATGCCCGGGTGCGCACCGACGCCGACCCGGAAGGACGCCGCGTGATCGGCACCCTGAACAACTGTGCCGGCGGCATGACGCCCTGGGGCACCATCCTCACCTGCGAGGAGAACTTCCACGGCTACTTCCTGGGGGACGCGACCCACCACCCGGAGAAGGACAAGCTGGCCCGCTACGGGGTGCCGGGGGCGTCTTACAGCTGGGGCCGCCACGACGCCCGCTTCGACATCACCCGCGAGCCCAATGAGCCCAACCGCTTCGGCTGGGTGGTGGAGATTGACCCGCTCGACCCCGCCTCCACGCCGGTCAAGCGCACCGCGCTGGGCCGTATCAAGCACGAGGGGGCGGCAACGCTGATCGCCGAGGACGGCCGCCTGGTGGTCTACATGGGCGACGACCAGCGCTTCGACTATGTCTACAAGTTCGTCAGCCGCGACGTGGTCAACACCGCCGAGCCGGCTGCCAATCGCGACCTGCTCGATCACGGCACCCTGTATGTGGCCCGCTTCGACGCCGAGGGTCGCTTGACCTGGCTGCCGCTGGTTCACGGCGAGGGGCCGCTGACCGCCGAGGACGGCTTCGCCAGCCAGGCCGACGTGCTGATCGATACCCGCCTGGCCGCCGATGCCCTGGGCGCCACCCCCATGGATCGGCCGGAGGACATCGAGGCCAACGCCGTCACCGGCGACGTCTACGTGATGCTCACCAACAACCACAAGCGTGATGAAGAGCAGGTCGATGCGGCCAACCCGCGGGCCGAGAACCTCTTCGGCCATGTGCTGGAAATCATCACCGAGGGACGCCATACCGCCACCGAGAACCGCTGGGATATCCTGGTGCGCTGCGGGGATCCGACGAAGGGCGAGGTCGGGGCGATGTGGAACCCGGCGACCAGCGAGAACGGCTGGTTCGCCTCGCCGGACAACTGCGTGGTGGATGCCCGGGGCCGCCTCTGGGTGACCACCGACCAGGGCGACAAGTGGCCCAACTCGGGTACCGCCGATGGGGTCTGGGCCCTGGAGACCGAGGGCGAGCGACGCGGGACCGGCAAGATGTTCTTCCGCGTGCCGGTGGGTGCCGAGATGTGCGGCCCCTGCTTCACGCCCGACGATACCGCGCTGTTCGTGGCGGTGCAGCACCCCGCTGCCGATGGTGCCGAAGCCTTCCCGGGACACTCGGGCCGCTCCAGCTTCGAGACACCCGCCACTCGCTGGCCGGATTTCGAGGAAGGGGTGCCGCCGCGACCTTCCGTGGTGGCAATCACGCGACACGGCGGCGGCACCATCGGCTGAGAAAAGGCTGCTTGTCTGCTCCGCTCCGGCGGCGGCCAGCCTATCGTTGCTCGCAACGTCAATCAGCCCTTTTCTTCTTTCATTGGGATCAAGTGCTTCCGGGCGGCCTGCGGGCCGCCCGCTTGCGTTGGCGGGTCTTCCCCGGTCGGACTGCTATGCTGGCGGCAATGACATGGGGAGGATGACAGTGACAGGGTTGGTCTACTGGCTGGACATGGCGGGCGTGATCGTCTTTGCGCTCTCGGGGGTGATTCTTGCCTGTCGCTCGCGGATGGACCCCTTCGGCATGCTGGTGCTGGCGGCGGTGACCGGTATCGGCGGCGGTACCCTGCGTGACCTAGTGCTCGGCGTACGACCGGTCTTCTGGGTCACGGATCCGGCCTACCTGTGGGTAATCCTTGCCACCGTGGCGCTCTCCATCCTCGGTTTCCACTACATCCATCGCCTGTCGCGGGTCTTCCTGCCGGTGGCGGATGCCTTTGGCCTGGCGCTGTTTACCGTGATCGGTACCCACAAGGCACTGACGCTGGAGGCTCCCGGCGTGGTCGCGGTGTTGATGGGCCTGTTGACCGGGGTGGCCGGTGGCATGGTGCGCGACGTCCTGGCCCGCCGGGTGCCCATGGTGCTGCGCCAGGAAGTCTACGCCACGGCCTCCATCGCCGGTGGCGTGACCTTCGTGGTTCTCGAAACGCTGGACAGCCCCTTCGGGGTCTCCATCGCGGCATCGCTCGCCATCACCCTGGGCCTGCGCCTGGCCGCCATCTACTGGCGGCTTGCCCTGCCGGTATTCGCCTGGGTGGTGGTATCGCGTCCGCCACCCCCACCCGCGCAGTCACCCACGCCGGGGGAACCACCCCCCAAGCCGCTTCGTCCCAAGGCCCGCGTGAAACTCATCCCGCCGGAGCGCTCCCGGCGTCGGAAAGGGAAAACCCCATGAGTGTCTCGCTGTACCGCTCGGCGATCCTGTGGCTGTGGGTCATGGCCCTGCTGGTCGGCTGTGCCCTCGAGGGCCAGACGGCCGCCTTGCTCCCCGGCGAGGTGGCAGCAGAAATCCGCGCGAACTACGAACAGGCCCTGCCGAGGCTGCCGGCCAGCAAGCAGCGCCACTATGCCCAGCGGCTCTATCGAGTGACCGGGGATGAGCGCTTTCTGCCCTTGAACCGGGCCTATGGCCTGCGCCTGTTGACCTCCTTGCGCCAGGAGATCGACGGGCTGGCCGAGCCCGGCTATGCGCCACGACGGGCCCGGGAGAAGGTGGCGGACTATCCCGCGCGCTCGCTCAAGCAGCAGCGGCGCAAGCACATGCTCGGAGAGTGGGGGGAGATCGTCTATGCCAAGAGCCTGGCCTTTCAGCTGACTCAGGCCAGCTACCATGGCCTGCTCGACGAGGAGCACCTGCCGGGATACCGTCGGGCGCTTGCCTATCTGGAGGGCCTCGACTTCCGCCCCTTCCTGATCGATCCCGAGGTGATGGAGATCTATGCTGCCCAGGTGGCCAACCTGGTGTATTACCTCCACCATCTCGGGGTGGCGGACCTGCGTGACCCCGTCATCGCGGCCTTTCGTCGCCACTACCCTGTGGCGCGGGATGGCGAGCTGTCCCGTGCCTCATACCGTAACAAGATCTATGGCATGACCCACTTCGTGATCGCGGCGAGCGACTATTATCAGCGACGGGTGCCGGAGGGCGAGGTCGAGTGGATTCTGGATTACTTCGCGTCCCACCTGGACCGCATCATTGTCGAGACCAAGGCCGATATCTATACCGAGGTGGGGATCAGTTTCCTGCTGGCGGGCCGCGAGGATCATCCGGCGGTCCAGCGGCTGCGCGAGGCGCTGGTGAGGGCCTATGATCCCAGGGCGAGGATGGTGCCATCGGAGAGCGGTGGTACCGACCTGAGTTTTGGCGAGCACCGCAACGTGCTGGCGATCATGCTGCTCGGCTGGCCGGGTCGCCTGCATCCCGGACCGATGCTGGAGTTGCCGGCTCAGGAGAGGGAGTCGGCCGCCATCGCCGGCATGGCCGCATCGAGCTGCGGTGCCAGGGCTCTCTGGATATGCAGATAGAGGGGCATCAGGTCCTCGTGCATTTCCTTTTCTGCTTTTCTATGGTCGATGTAATAGGCATTGCGAATCCCATGGTAGACGATAGTTTCGCTGACCTTGGTGAAATGGAACCCCGAGAGAGCCAGCAGCCTGGGCAGCCTTGGTTCCATCATGGCGAAGACATGGCGACGTCCCGTGAGGCCGACCAAGGAATAGGTACAGAGGAACAGTCCAATGGCCAGGAGTGGAAACGTCTTCGCCTCAGCCTCGGAAAACCGATAGCCATCCCAGCCATAAGGCAGTGGTTCCTCTTTGCTATGGTGGGCGCGAAACGGCCGAGCAATGGCAAGACGTGAGACTTCGCACAGCTCTTCTTTTGGAAGGTCGTAGGGAGTGATGTCGGGATGATTGAAATGATCCCGGCCGTGGATCTCCACCGGCAACCGCCTTAGCGGCGAATCTTCCTCCTGGGAAGGCATGACCAGACGTAAGCAACCCGCTGACAGGCCACTAGCCCTGTGCTTGATCAGGCAGTGTATCGACGTGCTGTCGTACTCATCCTGCTCGAGGTGGTGGGAGCTGTCTTCCCGCATGTTGTAATGCAACTCGCGGAGAAAAACCTCGTGGCGAAGTGCAAAGACCTTTTTCCTGTCCTGGTCCTTGGTGGCGAGAATGAACTCATAGTCACGCTCGAAACTTTCGAAAAGGGCTTGGGTAGCGGCCCTCTTGGATTGCTTTTTCGGCTCGGCTCTCATGCACTTTTCCTTGAGGCTTAGTTGGTTTGCCAAGGCCTGGGCGTCGGCAGCATCATCGGTGGAGCACGCCTTTGGCGTCATTGTTATCCGATGCCACGGCGTAATTCTTCTCCAAAGGTTTCCATAAGGCTTTTGGGTCGACCAAGGTGGAAGCCTTGCCCATAGGTGATGCCATACTCTTGCAGGATGGGGATCAAGGATTCCTGATCGACGAATTCGGCAATGGCCTGCTTGCCGAACCCGGCGGCAATATCCGCGATGGCGCGTACGATCACACGGCTATCGGGACTAAGGGTCAGGCTGCGGATGAAGGAGCCGTCGATCTTGATGTAATCCACGGGCAACTGGCCCAGATAGTGGAAGCTGCTGAATCCGACGCCGAAGTCGTCCAGGGCGGTGCGGCACCCCAGGTCCCGGATGGCCTGGAGCACCCCGCGAGCGGTGGAAAAGTCGGTGACGGCGGCCGTCTCGGTGATCTCCAGGATGAGATGATGGGGATCGGCGCCGCTGCTGGCCAGCTCTTCGGCGAGGAAGGACTCGAGCCCCTTGTCGTGGAGGGACTGACCCGAGAGGTTCACCGCCAGGCTGATCCCATGCTCCTGCAGCTGTCGCAGGGCCTGCAGGCTGTGATGCAGGACCCAGCGATCGAGCTGGACGATCATCCCATTGCGCTCGGCGACGGGGATGAAGTGGGCGGGGGATACCAGCCGACCATCGGTCTCGCGCATCCGGATCAGCACCTCGTAGTGCTTCACGTCACGGTCCTCAAGCCGCACGATGGGCTGGACCATCAGCGTGAAATCGTCATCTTGCAGGGCCTTGCGCAGGCGCTCGACCCAGTAGACCCGCTCCTGAAGTTCGTCCTTGGCGCTCTCCAGGGTGGAGAGCAGGTGCCAGCGTTGCAGGCCGTTTTCCTTGGCCTTGTACATGGCGACGTCGGCACTGGCCATCAGGTCGGCGGGGGTCTCGCCGTGGATCGGGAACTGGGCAATGCCGATACTGGCCACGGCCCGGTGGCGACGACCACTAGCAGAGAAGCGGAGCCCCTCGAGTAACTGGTTGCAATGCTGGGCGATGGCGATGGCCTGGTCGGCATCGGCGTTTTCCAGCAACAGGGCGAACTCGTCACCGCCGAGCCTGGCGATGATGCCACGGTGACCGAGGTTGAGCTGTAGCGTATCCGCCACGTCGCGCAGCAGGCGGTCGCCGGCATGATGACCGCTAAGCTCGTTGACCTCCTTGAACTGGTCCAGGTCCAGCAGCAGCACGGCGCCCGTATGGCCTTGCTGCAGTGACAGCTGAATGGCCTCCTGGAAGAAGCGACGGTTGTAGAGCGAGGTCAGGGGATCGCGTTCGGCCAGCCAGGTCAGGCGGCCTTCGGCGGCCTTGCGCTCGGTGATATCCAGGCCCACGGAAATGCGTGCCATGCTGGCATCGTTGCCGTTGGGCAGGGGCGCGTGGTACCAGACGATGGTATGGACTTGGCTATCGGGCGTCAGCAAGGTGCGTTCCTCTTGCTGCGGTGCCTCGGTCGTCGCCACGGGAGAATGGCCGGGCGCATCGAAGATATCATCGAAATGGCGACCGATTAGCACGTCTTCGGCGATATCCAGCATGGAGAGGGTGTAGGCGTTGACCAGGCTGATGCGACCCACGCCATCCTGGGCGATGATGAAGACGCGAGCGGTATCGAGCAGGCTGCCGACGAAATCCCGTTCCTGGGCCAGCTCATCGACCCGCTCGGCAAGTTGCTCGCCCCTGGCCTCGACCTCTTCCTCGAGCAGTTCAAGCTGACGCGACAATTCCAGGGTGGTGCCTTCGAGGACGTCGATCTCGTCCGGCAGCCGGCGAGACTTGCTGGGTATGACCTCTCGTGCCTCGGCGAAGCCCCCGCGTGCGAGGGCGGGGAGCACACTGGCGATGCGACGCAGCCGCGACATCGGGCCCAGCAGGATGATCAGCAGCAGCAGCTCGGCCGCCAGCCAGCCGGCCACGCCGGCGTACATCAGGGTGCGCGTGTCGTGGTTGATGGCCTGGATCTGGGCAGTGATATCGGAGACCAGCAGGAAGTAGCCGGTACTGCGCCTGTCCTTGTCCTCTTCCATCCGCGATGCCGACAGCTCCAGGTGGCGCCCCTGGTGCTGGAGGTAGAACGGGGAGGCGGTCAGATCGGACAGGCTGGCCGCGGCTGAGGCCTGGCGCAGCAAAGGCAGGCTTTCCTCCTGTTCGGTCAACGCCATCAGCTGGCCGTTCCAGTCGTCCAGGCGACGCTCCTGAGGTAAGCCTCTGGCTTCCATGGGCCCCGTGACCAGCAGGGCCACTTCACTGCTTGAGACCGACTTGGCCTGGCGGGTGACGTCGGCAAGCGAGCGCGAGAGGATGACAAGGCCCACGCTCTGCCCATCCACCAGCACCGGAACGGCCGCATACTGCCGGCAGTCGATGGAGCAGCGCAGGGTCGTCAGAGGCATCTCGGTGCTCATCACCCGATCCACCCAGGCCATTATGGGACGCTGATTGCTGTCCAGGTCCTCGCCCCAGTTTCCCATCGCCCTTCCCTGGCGGTTGAAGACCATGATCTCCTCGACCCCGGCATCGAGCTGCAAGGTCGGCCATTGGGGCTTCAGGGCGGCGAGGATGTCGTCATCATCGCCTGATTGCAGCGAAGGGCCGAGTTGTGGGGAGGCCGCCGCCAGGCTGGCCAGCTGACGCAGGTTCTCCTCGGAGCGCCGCAGCGCCAGCTGGATTTCACGCTGCTGGCGTGCATGGTGCTGCATCCGGCCTTCCTGGAACTGGCGGGTGAGGTTCTGGTGGCCCAGCCAGGTGAACAGCGTGACCAGCACGAGCAGCAGGAGGCTGCTGAGCGCGATGACGCGCCAGGTCAGGCTCAGGCGGTGGCGGTTCTTGGAGAATGGTCTGGAGTTCATCTCTCCGGTTCCCTGTCTCGTCGGGTGTGGTGGCGGAGAGAACGTTAGAAACGGAGCGATAGCTGGAACAGCAGCATGTTCCAGTATCGGCTCGTCTCGTCGGGGGCCGGGTTGTCCTGGACCGGCAACCAGCCGGTGCCATCGACATGGTGGTACTCCCCTGACAGCATCAATCGGGGATGCGGCGTCCACTGGAGACCAAAGGTCACGTCCTTGGCAAACTGCGAATAGGCCGGACCGGCACCGCTCGCCTCGAATGCCTCACCATCGCGGTCATCTCGATCATTGACCAGACTGTCGTAGCGGACCAGCCATTGCCAGTTATCCAGGAACCGCCGGGTGTACTGGACGTACCAGCTTTCCCCGGTCGTTTCCGTATCGGGAAAGCTGTTGAAGCCCTCGAGCTCAAGTGTGCGCAAGGCGTATTCCGCCGTCAGGCTCCATTTGGCCTGGTTGTACTGAAACGAGAGAATCCATGGTTGGAAATGAAACTCCCCATCGCCAGGAATCGATCCCGGCGAGTCGTAATCGGCGTTCGCGCTTGCGGCGCTGAGGGCTGTAATGATACGCCCTCCGTCATGCTCGTAACGCACTTGGCCGATGGCCGACGTATCGGCATCGAGCGAGCCCGGGAATCGATCGAGGCCCAGTGTCCTGTCCACATCTTCCTCGATCCGAGTGCGGCCAAAGCCAACCTGAGACCGCACC
This sequence comes from Halomonas nitroreducens, assembly GCF_003966155.1. Classification (GTDB taxonomy): domain Bacteria; phylum Pseudomonadota; class Gammaproteobacteria; order Pseudomonadales; family Halomonadaceae; genus Halomonas; species Halomonas nitroreducens. Next base: position 48,058 of record NZ_RXNS01000018.1, on the reverse strand, counting down.
GTGCCACTCTGCAATCGCTCTTCGTGATATAGGCTTATACCGTCACCCGCCAGGCCCAGCGAGCGGGTACGATCGAAATAGATCGATTGCGGCAGCAGGATACTTGGACGCGTGAAGGCCACATCCCGGGTCTGGTTATAGAAGCCGAACGGGTTCTTGAAGCGGCCGACCTGGACCCCGAAGTTGCGCTGCTGGTTCGACTGGATCTGGTAGTCGATCAGGCCATAGTCGAGCTCGGGGTTGGCGTCACTGCCATCCCCGCCGGCCCGCCGGCTGAGCACCTGGGCAGCGATCAGCACGTCCTCGTGGGGGCGCAATGACACATTGGCCCCGATCTCGGTGAACTTGAGGCTGCCCTCGTCACTGCTGCTGGGGCCGAAGAAATCGTTGTCGTCGGTGATCACCAGTGCCTGGCTCAGGAAACCATGCAGCTGGAGCGTATCCAGTACGTTCTCTTCCTCGCCGTGTGCCTGGGTGACGGTCGCGAGCAGCGCGGCACCTAGGAGCAGGGCGTGTCGCGGTTCACTCCATCGAAATGACTTGGACACGGTCATCCAGATACTCCCTCTCTAGATATCCCAGGGCACCGGAAGTGCTGGCAATCTGCTCGAGCATTCCCTCCTGAGTGCGAACTCGGTTGGGTGCCTGCCCCGTTCCCGAGAACACCACCCGGTCCCAGGCCAGCTGAAGCTGGTGGGGATAGACCGAGAGGCGCTCCTTGACGAAGCGGGCATGCACCGGGTGGCTGTTGGGTAATACGAAGACCCTGGCGGCCTGGCCGTCGGGCCAGGTGCGTTGCCGCATGGCAAAGATGGCCCGGGTGGTGTCCCGTGTCAGATGGTGTGTCTCGACATCGGCATTCGCCACCAGCAGCACGTCACGGTCCTGGGCCATTGCCAAGGGCATGGCGCCCAGGCCCAGCAACAGCAGGGCCATGAATCTCAGCCACGCCATGCGCTACGCCTCCTGCGCTCGTCGACATAGCGGAGGGGCGCCGGCCGGCGGGGAGGGCTCAGTGATAGAGCTCGCATGGCGCGCAGCACTCGCTCAGCCTGCAGGACCCGCGGTACCAGCAGGACCGAGTCGGAATAAGGGGCATAGGTGAGTCGATGACGCATTCTCCCTGCAGCCCGAACCGGGCTTAGTTATTATCCACGTCAGGCAAAGGTGGGGCAGATTTGATCTGCCCAGCCTTACGTTTATGCATAGCTTACCTTCATAAACTACATCACTGGAAGGCAATGTACAGGAGGGAGTTCAACGAGGTTTCTCACACCCGGCCAATCAGCCCGGCGGCTGGGGCCGCCGGGCGCATGTCTCAGCCGAAGACGCTAAAGCTGGCAGCATTGATCCACAAATGGGTGACGATGCTTGCCGCGTAGCCCAGCGCGATCACCGGTGCCCAGCGCAGGTGGCCCATGAAGGTATAGTTGCCACGGGCCTGCCCCATCAGCGCGACCCCGGCCGCAGAGCCGATCGACAGCAGGCTGCCCCCCACACCGGCGGTCAGGGTGATCAGCAGCCAATGCCCGTGGGACATGTCGGGCTCCATGGTCAGCACCGCGAACATCACCGGGATGTTGTCGACCACCGCCGAGATCACGCCCAGGGCGACGTTGGCCCAGGTGGCGTCCCAGCCGGTGTAGAGCGCATCGGAGAGCAGCCCCAGGTAACCCATGAAGCCAAGCCCCCCCACGCACATCACCACGCCATAGAAGAACAGCAGGGTGTCCCACTCGGCACGGGCCACCCGGTTGAAGACGTCGAAGGGCACGACGCTGCCCAGCTGCTCGAGCTTCTTCCAGTCACCACGCTGGGTATAGCGGCTGCGCTTGCGTTCCAGGGAGCGCGGCAGGCTCTGACGCAGGTAGTAGCCGAAGAACTGCAGGTAGCCAAGCCCCGTCATCATGCCCAGCACCGGCGGCAGGTGCAGCAGGGTGTGGTAGCCCACGGCGGTGGCCACGGTGAACAGGAACAGCAGAATGATCCGCCGCGCGCCGCGCTTGAGCCAGACGTCTTCCTCCAGGCTCGCCGGGACGCGATTCTTGATGAAAGCGCTCATCACCACGGCCGGGATGATGAAGTTCACGAACGACGGCACCAGCAGGGCGAAGAACTCCTGGAACTGGACGATGCCTGCCTGCCAGACCATCAGGGTGGTGATGTCGCCGAAGGGGCTGAAGGCGCCGCCGGCATTGGCCGCGACCACGATGTTGATGCAGGCCAGGTTGATGAAGCGCTTGTCACCTTCGGCCACCTTGGTGACCACCGCGCACATCAGCAGGGCGGTGGTCAGGTTGTCGGCCACCGGTGAGATGACGAAGGCCAGCAGGCCGGTGATCCAGAACAGCGTGCGGTAGCTGAAGCCCTTGCGCACCATCCAGCCGCGCAGGGCATCGAAGACCCGACGCTCATCCATGGCATTGATGTAGGTCATTGCCACCAGCAGGAAGAGCATCAGCTCGGTGAACTCCAGCAGGGTGGTACGGAAGGCGTGCTCGGAGTCCGCCGGGATCCCCGCCTTGACATAGACCCAGCCGATCAGGCCCCAGATGATGCCGGCCGCCACCAGCACCGGCTTGGACTTGCGCATATGGATCTTTTCCTCGGCCATGACCAGGGCATAGGCGAGGACGAAGATCACCACGGCCAGCAGGCCGACGAAGGAGGTAGTGAGGTCGAGTTCGCCCTGGGCGGCGACGGCGGGAGAGGCGAAAGCGACGAGCGAGAGGAGAAGAAACAGGATGCCAGGCCATCGAGCGGGGTGCCTGGGCCTGCTGGGGGAGGAACAGGTGGTCAGCATGGCGGCGGTTATCCTAAGGGCAGAAAGTGGATGAAAGGGTTCGAAAACGCACGAATTTTACCATATCGTGCTGAATCGAAACGCTTTCTGGCCTGCCTCTTTGGTAGGGGGCGGAAAGATTTCGGCGGTTCCCTGACGCCGGGCAGTTCGGCGCGATTCGATCCCCCGTCGGCGGGGAATTTATGGCATCATCTGCCCCTTCCGGTCGCGACCGGGCGGACCATCGCAACGCCAATGACTCAGGGCAGGCACAAGACGCATGTTTCTCGATGACTACCACTCGCGCACGGGCTCGCGCCTCTGCATCTCCGCAGAGCAGGCCAGCCGTTTCGCCAAGCGTGTCGCCGGTGACTTCAATCCCATCCATAACCCGGACGCGCGCCGCTTCTGCGTACCGGGAGATCTGCTCTTCGCCCTGGTGCTGGCGCGTTTCGGTCTCTCCCAGAATATGACCTTCCGTTTCCTGAGCATGGTCGGTGACGGCGTCCCGCTGACCTTCGCCGAAGAGGACGATGGCCTGATTCGCGTGCGTGACGACAGCGGCAAGTGCTTTCTCGAGGCGGAGCGCAGCGGTGAGGTGACCCACGACGAAGCTGTCGTCGAGGCCTTTACCCGGTGCTACGTGGCCTTCTCGGGGAAGAACTTCCCGCACTATCTCAAGCCGCTGATGGAAGAGCGGGGCGTGATGTTCAATCCCAAGCGCCCGCTGGTGATCTACGACAGCATGGGTTTTTCCCTGGACCGCCTGAACGGCATCGAGCCGGGCCTGGAACTGGTCGATTCCTCCCTGGCGGTGACCGGCAAGCGCGGCGATGCCCTGCTGGAGTTCCGCATCCTCGCCGGCGGTGAGGAAGTCGGTACTGGCTCCAAGAAGCTGGTGGTGAGTGGCCTGTGCCCCTACGACGCCGCGGCCATGGACGAGGTGGTCGAGGAGTTCTACCGGCTCAAGTCGGCCCACGAGGCCGAGGCCTGACCCGCGACGTCATCCGAGACGGGCTCTCGGCGGCGGACGCGAGCGGTCCCCCGGCCTCAGGACGGTGAGGGCAGCCCCAGTGTCATCCCGCCCAGGCCGCAGACCAGCACCACCAGCCAGGCCGGCCGTCGCCACACCGACAGCAAGGTGAAGCCCACCAGGGCCAGGGCGAACTCCGCCGGGCCAAGGATGGCGCTGGTCCACACCGGCTGGTAGAGCGTCGCCGCCAGCAGGCCTACCACCGCGGCATTGGCCCCCCCGCATCAGCGACTGGATTGCCGGCCGGGAGCGCAGGGCATTCCAGAACGGGATCACCCCCATCAGCAGGAGCAGCCCTGGCACGAAGATCGCCACCAGCGCGAGCAGGGCGCTGAGCACTCCGCCCGGGGCGGGCGCCATGACCATGCCCAGGTAGGCGGAGAAGGTGAAGAGAGGGCCGGGAATCGCCTGGGCCGCGCCATAGCCTGCCAGGAAGTCGTCGGCCGCCACCCAGCCGGGCTGCACCACCTCGGCCTCCAGCAGCGGCAGTACCACATGCCCGCCGCCGAACACCAGGGCGCCCGCCCGATAGAAGGCATCCACCAGGGCCACGCCCTGGCCGGCACCCGCCTGGACCACCAGCGGCAACCCCAGCAGCAGTCCCACGAAGCCGGTCAGGCAGGCGAGTCCCGTCCGAGGCGAGATGGCGAAGCTGAGCACCGGCGGCCTCGCCTGGCCGTCACCGCGGCAGCAGGCGAGTCCCGCCAGGCCGCCGAGCCCGATGGCCATCACCTGGCCGCCGGGGCCGGCCGCCGCGATCACCAGCAGGGCGGCTGCTACGGCGATGGTGGCACGGGCCCGGTCGGGGCAGAGGGTGCGGGCCATGCCCCATACCGCATGGGCGACGATCGCCACCGCCACCACCTTCAGGCCATGCAGCAACCCGGTGCCCAGCGGTCCCGCCAGGCTGGCCGCGCCCAGGGCGAACAGCATCAGCAGCAACGCCGACGGCAGCGTGAAGGCCATCCAGGCGGCCAGGCCCCCGAGAGGGCCGCCGCGCAGCAGGCCCAGGGCGAAGCCCACCTGGCTGCTGGCCGGACCGGGCAGGAACTGGCATAGCGCCACGAGATCGGCATAGGCATGCTCGTCGAGCCAGCCTCGACGAGCGACGAATTCGCTGCGAAAGTACCCCAGGTGGGCGATGGGACCACCGAAGGCACTCAGCCCCAGCAGCAGGAAGGCACGAAAGACCTCGCCGGCGCGGTGTGTATTGGTCATGCAGACTCCAGGTCGGTGAAAGGGGCATCGGCGCCGTCCGGGGCGAAGGCCGGTGTCGAAGCATGACTGCATTGTTTCGTCAGAGGATGACCAAGCGATGATACGAACGCTACTGGTGAGCGGCGACGGCCGGGTCGTGCAGGGGGGCGAGGAGCTGATCGCGCACTGGCGCGACGCGGCAGAGAGCCGTATCTGGATCGACCTGCAGGGAGAGGCCCCGGAGCGCGAGCGAATCATGCTGGAGGCCTTCGGCTGCCACCCCCTGGCCATCGACGATGCCCAGCGTGAACGCCATCCGCCAAAGATCGAGGAATTCGAGGAGCATACCCTGATTCTCTACCGAGGCATCTCCTCCTTCGACGCCGAGCTCAACTACGTGCCCCAGCAGGTTTCCTTCCTGCTCGGCGAGCGCTTCCTGATCAGCCTGCACCCGGGATTGGCGCTGAGCATCGATCGCCTCCGGGAGCAGGAGGGCGGCACCCTGCTCCAACGCTCGCCCGAACACGTGGCGCTGCGAGTCATGTACGCCTCTGCCGGCTACTACCTGGACAGCCTGCTGGAGTTCGAGAACCAGCTCAGCGATCTGGAGGATGCGCTGATCGACGATGGCAGCGATGCCCTGATGCGTCGGGTCATCACCTTACGCTCGCGGCTGGTCAAGATGCGTCGGGTATTCAACTACCACCTCGGCATCACTCAGGAGCTCACTGCCTTCGACTACGCCCATCTGCCCCGGGATAACGAGGAGACCCTGCACGCCATCAATGATGTGCACGAGCGTTTCGAGCGGCTGCATAGCCTGACCCAGATGTACTACGACATCTGCGGCGACCTGATCGACGGCTATCTCTCCCTGTCGTCGCATCAACTCAATCGCACCATGCGGGTGCTGACGGTGATCACCGCGATCTTCGTGCCCCTGACCTTCATCGCCGGCATCTACGGCATGAACTTTGCCCACATGCCGGAGCTGACCTATCGCTACGGCTACGTCCTGGTGCTGCTGGCGATGCTCGCCATCGGCCTCGGCCTGGTGTGGGTGTTCCGGCGAATCAAGTGGCTATGAGTCGCACCCGACGCGACGGGGTGAGGCAAAAGGACGCAGCCAGGTGGTCGCCACTGCGTCGGAATCCTGGGCGCGGCGTTGCAACCCCTTGATTTCATAGCCTGGGCGGAGAGCAAGGTCGGTCCGGCGGGGCGTGCCGCGGTGAGGGTGGCGGTTGGCCCGACGGGCATGGGACCTTAGTCTCGGTCTATCCATCCCCTTTCGGACCCGACCATGCATCCCCAGCGAGAGCAACTGCACAACGAGCTCCATGCCCGCCCGTCGATCTACTTCTCGGAGCCGGCCCATCTCCACCACTATGCCTTCCTGGACACCGACGGCGTCTGCGACGGCATCATCTCGCGCCTCTGCGAGCTGGCCGGGACCCGCTTCGCCCCCGGGGCGGTGCAGGGCATCCTGACCCTCGAGGAGGGGCAGGTACTGAAGTGGGAGCGCCATACCGAGTTCTTCACCCTGACCCTGATGGTGCCCCGGGCGGGCGACGGCGAGATCTGGCCACCGCCGCCGCCGCGCCTGGCCGAGATCGCCGAGGCCCACCGGGAGGCGCTGATCAACGCCACCGTGATCCTGGTCGAGTCGCAGGCCTCCTGGAGCGGCGACACCGAGGCCTGCGGATTTCGCGATCCGGCCGGGTCGCGCATCGGCGGAGGCGATGCCACGGTGTGGAGCGACTTTCGCCTCGACGCGCATGGCGTCAACCGTCTGCTGATCGTCAATCGCGCCCTCAACGACTTCCGCCTGGGGCGCATGGCGCGCCGCCTGCTGGAGATCGAGACCTACCGCATGATGGCCTCCCTGGCGCTGCCCCAGGCCAAGCAGCTCGGGGCCGAGCTGGCGGGGTTCGAGGCCGAGCTGGGCGAGCTCTCCGATCGCAATGCCGAGGACCACCCCGAGGGACCGCGTCCGCTGCTGAGTGCCATCGCTTCCCTCTCCGCTCGCCTGGAGCGCAGCGGCGCCCGTAGCCGTCACCGCTTCAGCGCCACCGAGGCCTACGCCAAGATCGTCTTCACCCGGGTGGAGGAGTTGCGCGAGACCCGGGTCGGGGACTGCCAGCGGCTGGGCACCTTCCTGATGCGCCGCTTCCTGCCCACGGTACGCTACTGCGCCGCCGTGGACCGCCGCCAGGAGCAGCTGGCCGCGAATGTGGCACGGCTCAACGACCTGCTGCGAACCCGCGCCCAGGTGGAGATCGAGGAGCAGAACGCCGAGATGCTCAAGAGCCTCAACGAGCGCACCAGCAGCCAGCTGAAGATCCAGAAGGCCGTCGAGGGCCTGTCGATCATCGTCATCAGCTACTACATCTTCAGCCTGATCAAGCTCGCCCTGGAGAGTCTCGGGGCGCTGGGCATGCCCATCGAGCCGCGCGTCGCCGCCGGGGTGTTCGGCCCGCTGGCGGTGCTGGTCATCGGGCTGCTGGCCTGGCGCATCTGGCGGGTCAAGCAACACTAGTGCCTTGCATCAGAGGTTGGCGATGGCCGCTCGCCACCTCTTCAACGAACCTCTGAAACGGGGGTACCAGGCGGGACCGATGCCGGCCGGGCTGGCCGGCATCGGGGTCACGGCGGGCTCACTTCAGGTAGACCTGGCCCTGCTCGTAGAGACTGCGGCAGTCGTTGGCGTCGTGGTAGCGATCCTCGTCGATGTTCAGCGAATGCACCCCCGGGCCGCCGAAGCGCGGATCGTCGCACTCGCCGTCGTTGGCCCAGCGGCTGGTGTTGTCACCCCACTCGATGCCGCCGGCACTGCTGCCCGAGCTGACGCCGCTGGCGCCCCAGGACGGACTGGCCTCGGAAATGTTGAGGACGGCGTCCTGCAGCTCACCGGCGGCATAGGTGCCGACCCAGATGTTGTAGTTGCCGGCCGGCGGGTTGTTCCACTTGATCCCGGGATTGGTGCCGGCCATGGTGGAGTAGTCGTCGTTGCAGTGCCAGTTGCCGGCGGCGTCGTAGACCACCAGGGTGGTGTCGGCCGGGGACTCCACGAAGATGCTCAGCACATGCTGGCCGGCCTCGTAGTTGAGGTCCAGGTCGGGCTTGTCGCTGACGTAGCCGCTGCAGTTGGGGCCCGCCTCGCCGGCGGAGCGGCTGCCGCCGGCACTGAGGCTGGTGCGATGCGGGTCGGGCTGGAACCCGGAGACGAGGTTCACGGTGCCGTAGGACGGGGCGGCTTCCCACTCCAGGGCCTGGACGCCCGCCGTGTAAGACAGTAGTGGAAGGGCCACGAGCGCAGCCTTGCGATAGATCGACATAATCCCTTTTCCCTTGCGATGAGAGTTCGTGCGCCTGGCGCACCCGGGTAATATGGCCAAGGCCCCGGGGAATGTCACGTCGTGTAACTCTCGCTGCCGGCCGGGTGTCGCGCTGCAAGAGGCGTCTCCGTCTCCGTCGCCGCCTGTCGCAGTCGCTCCAGTCGCGCATAGAGATGCTCGGTGAAGAAGCCATGCATCAGGAAGCGCTGACTGAGATTCCAGGGCCCCACCAGGTAGTGCGGGTACTTGTTGTAGGCCATCTCGGCCAGCCCCGGGTCGCCGATCAGCTGGCCGATACGGATGGCCAGTGACTGGTCCAGGTTGAAGCCGTTGATGGCGTCGCGGTACTCCTCGCGGGTCAGCAGCAGGCAGAACAGGCACATGAACAGCCCATGGGCACTCTCGAAGTCCAGCACCTGGGTGCGCCGTCGGCGAACCCGGAGGTCCGCCATGGCGATCGGCCGCCAGTGCGTCCAGCGCAGGGTTTCCGGGGCCAGCGGGGCCGGGCGTGGCCGCCAGTGTCCCATGGCCGCGAAGGCGCGGAACAGCTCCTGGTCATGGTCGACGAAGCTCGCCTCCCGCATGTCCCGGATGCACCGGGGGTAGAGCGTCAGCGGGGCGACGTCCGCCGCCTCGCCGTTATCCACCAGGAAGTTGATCACGTTCGATTCGGTGGCGAAGTGACGCAGGATCAGCAGGTTGGCCTCGGGGCTGACCGCATGGGTGCAGAACCAGCAGATCAGCCGCTGCAGCAGCCCGTGGGCCCGGAACTGAGGCAGCGGCAGGCGCTTGAGGAACCAGATCACATGCAGCAGCGCCCCCAGCCCCCCCTGCAGCAGCGGGCGCAGCCACCAGCGGGTCGGGCGCTCGAGGTCGGCGAGCCACAGGCGCATGGCCTCGGGCTCGATGGGCAGCGAGTCGTCGACTTCCAGGGCCCGCAGGAAGGGACTGCGTCGACTAGTCATGATCCACCTCCTCGAGCTGCAGCACATAGAGCCGGGCCACGACCCGGGCGGTCCGCAGGATGGCCCGGCAGTCGGCCGCGTCGCGACAGACCCGGTCGAGCAGGGCATAGAGCTTGTCCAGGTGGGCGTCGTCATTCTCGCCGTGGTAGCGCATGAAGCGCGTGCAGCCGTCGTCGCCGGTGGCCGCCTCGACCCGGCGCGCCCAGTCGCCGGCCATTTTCTGGCCCAGCCCCTCGATGATCCACATGGCGCCGATCAGGTCCACGGGGTTGGGCTGGCTCGCCCGGTACATCATGAAGGCGTGCAGGGCCTCGCTGCCGGCATTGCGCTCGCCCTCGATGAGGGCCTGGCGTTCACCGCCGGCGGCCACGTAGTCCGCCTCGAGCATCTCGTAGTCGCGGTGTTCCTCCCGGGCATGGTCGATCACCATCGAGCGGACGTCGGTATAGCGGCGATCGAAGCTGGAGGCGCCGCGGGTGATCCAGCGCGCGCCCTCGACCACCTGCTGGCGCAGATGCAGCAGCAGGCGGCGGTGGTCCTCCAGGGTGAAGCGGCCACGCTCGAGACGCTGGATCACGGGGACGCGCCCCAGCTGGCGCTCGAACTCGAACCAGGTGCGCATCAGTCCCTGCAGGCACTCCTGCCCGGCCGGGGTGGTGACCTTGCTGTTCATGACGACTCCTTGACGACCGTCAGGTGCATGTAGACGTTGTTGAAGCGACCGCTCTCGGGCACGAAGCACAGCAGGGTGTCGCCCTCGGCGTAGCGTTGGGTGCGGCGGAACTCGTCGAGCATGATGAACAGCGAGGCGCAGCCGGTATTCCCCCGGCTGTAGAGGTTGGTGTACCACTTCTGCTCGGGAATGGCTGCCCCGGCCTGGGTGAGCATGTCGAAGATCTTGCCGCGGAAGTAATGCGACGAGTAGTGGCAGAGCAGGTGGTCGACCTTGTCCACCGCGACCCGGCCCTCGTCGATCAGCCGCAGCAGGCCGTCCACGCCGAGCTTGACCAGGTGGTCGAGCAGCCGCACGTCCTGGCGGATCAGCAACGCGCCGGCGGCCTCCGCCTCGGCGTAGGTGGGGTAGTCCTGCCAGCTGGCGTGGCCCTCGCCGGCGGCCGGCCGACCCACGCTCATGCACACCGGGAAGGCATCGGCGTGGGAGATGCCGCGGATCCAGTCGATGCGGAAACACAACTCCCGGGGACGCTTCTCCAGCAGCAGGGCCCCGGCGCCGTCGGAGAGCATCCAGCGCAGGAACTCGGCGTCGAAGTCGACCTCCGCCCCGGCGGCCTCGTAGCGGCTGGCCTTGAACAGCCGCGAGGCCAGCTCGCTGGCAATGACCAGGGCGTTGCCGTGCTCGCCCGCCTTCACGCCGGTGTAGGCCGCCTTCAGCGCCATCATGCTGCTCGAGCAGATGCCGTGGCTGGTGTTGAGCTCCACGTCCGACAGGCCGAGCTCGGCCTGCACCATGCTGCCGAAGCCCGGCAGCACCAGGTCACCCTGGCTGGTGGCCACGCTGAGCATCTCGATGCGCAGCTTGGCCAGGTAGCCCTGCGCCAGGCAGTCCTCGCCGGCTCGGGCGGCCATGGCATCGTTGCCGATGGTGGTACGGTGCTCGGCATCGATGGCGTAGTGGCGTTGCCGGATGCCGTTGGACTTGAGGATGCGTCGCTTCAGCCGGCTGGGCTTGCCATGGACCCGGCCGAGCACCTCCTCGATGCGCGCGTTGTCGACCGGCTCGCCAGGCAGGTGGTGGCCGGTGCTGGTGATGTAGACGCTCATGCCGCCGTCCTCCGTTGCTTGAGGGCGTAGCGCAGGCAGCGCAGGTTCTCCTCCGCGTAGGGGAAGACCGCCAGCAGCGCCATGAAGCCGAGGTAGAGGGGCAGGTAGCCTTCGCCGCCATGGGGCGCGTCGAGGGCCACCAGGTGGAGCTGGCCGGCCCAGTCCAGGGCCAGCAGGTCCCGCATCACCGGCCAGTTGATCACCACGATCATGGCCAGCATGTAGAACGGCAGGCTGGCCAGGTAGCTATGGGCATGCATCTCCCAGATGCTGATATGCCGTCTCGGTGCGGCATAGTGCACGTCCCAGTGGGCCACCAGCTCGTGCAGCAGCCAGGCCAGCAGGCAGATCAGCAGCACCAGCACGTTGACCCGGTAGAGCAGGCAAAGAAGGATGGGAATGCCGACCTGCACCCCCATCAGCGAGTGGACCAGCGATTCCCTCAGCCCCGAGGTGGCCTCGATGCGGGTGGCCCGGTGGCAGCACCAGTCGACAAAACCGGCAATGCCCCACAGCGGCAGAAAGACAAACAGCAGCACCTGAATCAGCAGCGAATGCGTATCCATCAGCGAACCTCGCGGCGGCGTCGATGGTAAGGGGTTGGCATGATCGAATCTCCCGTCCCTGGAAGTTTTGAAACAGTGTTCGTGAACTAGCCTAGTCGACCTGTGCGGAAATGCAAACGACTGTTTGAATTCGCTCGGGCAGTCGGCAGGCCTCCCTGTCCTGGCCGATCAGCGCACCGCGGCGCGACCGTCGAGTCCCCCATGGCATGGGGGAGGGGAGTAATATAAGTCATTTCGGATAAGCCTGCCCTGCATCCGTCCTCGTCCGGGCGCGCGCGTGCCTGAGCGGCAGACGGGCGGGGGAGTGGGAGTGACACCAGTGGTCGTGGATCGCGGGTAGGGGCAGGGGCGAGGGGACGTCACCCACGCGAGGGACTAGCCTAGTAAAGCGGCAACAGGCATTTTCCACTCGGTTTCCTGGGACGTTCACATGACAAGCTCGACTTCTCTCGGCGTCATGCTCGGATGGTTGCTGTTCGCGCAACCCGGTCTCGCCCAGGGGACCGCCGGCAATGGCTGGGTCCCGGGCACCGGAGAGCTTCCGCTCGGGCCGGTCGAGACGATCCTGCTGGACCATGCCGTGAGCACCCTCTCCGCGTGGGTCGCGGAGCACCGGGCCTACCGTGAGCCCGCTCAGCCCGGGGTCGCCATGGAGAGCGAGGCACGGCTCAAGCAGCGCTGTTTTCCGGCGTTTCCGGTCGAGCTGATTCCCGAGGTCAAAAGCGCCTATGACCCCCAGGAAGGGACCATCTACCTCCGCGAGGATTTCGATATCTTCTCGGCGCTCGATTACAGCTTCCTTCTCCACGAGATCGTCCACCATTTCCAGGTCCGCAATCGCGCGGACGAGGTGGCCCCTTGCCGCGGTGCGCTCGAAGGGGAGGCGATTCGCCTGCAGCTGGACTGGCTGAGGGAGCAGGGCAATGCCGACCCCTTCGAGGTGCTGGGTATCGACACCAAGACCCTGCGGATCATCGAACGTTGCCCGAACCACCACCAGGCGCTCTCCGAGTCACCGGCAGGCAGCCCGGCCGACGCCTCGTGCTGATGCCGGCCTGGCGTCTTCGGCACCGGGCGGCATGGGGCACTATGCTGGAGTCAGCCCTCGGGGCTTCACGTTCTTTTGCCACCCTTCGGGAGGTGCACCATGACGACCACGATGCTTTCCGCGGCCCGCCTCGGACGGGGCCTGCTGTTGGCGCTGCCCCTGGTGGCTGGCGCGGCCCTGGCCAGTGAGGGCCATGACCTGACCTTTCAGGGCGATGCCAGCTTCAACGGGCCGCATGGCGGCCAGGCGATCCAGGCGGCGCTGGTGGACACCGCCAATGGCGACACCATCGCCGTGAAGACCGGTGAGGTGTCCGCCGACGGCGATCCGGCGTTCTCCTTCGAGTTCCCCGGCGTGTTGCAGGAAGGCGGCAGCTATGCCGTCCACTACTGGATCGATTCCAACTTCGGGGGCGGCAGTGCCGGCAACTGCGACCCCATGAACAACGACCACCAGTGGAGCGTGACCATCGAGCCCGCCGGCGAGGCCACCACCCATGTGGAGAGCCACGATCCCTCCGCCCTGACGGCCGTCTGCGATACCTTCCAGTAGCCCCGCCACACTGGCACCAACCATCACGGGCCCGGTGATGACCGGGCCCATGCCGTGTCGGCGCGGGCGCCGTCGACCGATGATGGTAACGGGCCCTCGCCCGTCACCTAGTCGGGGTTGTGCGCCAGGAAGAAACGCACCGCCGGGGCGTCACTGGCGCGCCAGGCGCGAACCTGTGCTGACCGCTTGCCACCCGGAATCACCAGGGGCGCCGGAAGCGCATGGCGGTACAGACCCGTTCCCGCGACATCTGCTCCGCCGCCGTACGGGGCAGCTGGCCCGCTTCCTTGGCCCGGCCGAGCGCCTCGTCCAGGTTGTGGCGGATCTTCTCCTCGATGCGCGCCAGGGCCTCCCCCTGGCTGCCGTTGGCGTGTTCGACCGCGGCGCAGATGACCCCGCCGGCGTTGACGATGAAGTCCGGCAGCACCAGCACGCCCCGCTCGGCGAGTCGGCGCTCGGCCTCCTCGGTCGCGGGGATATTGGCCCCCTCGGCCACCACTTTGGCCCTGAGCCGGTCCACGTTGCCCTCATGCAGTACATCCGGTCGCGCCGCGGGAATCCACACCTCGCACTCGACATCGATGATGGCGTCCCGGTCGCGGGCCTCGCCGTCCCGGAACCTGGCCACCGCATGGCCCTCTTGCTTCCAGTCGATCAGGGCCTGCACGTCGAGCCCCTCGGGGTGGACCAGGGTGCCGCCGGAATCGCTGACCGCCACCAGCACGGCGCCACGTTCGGCCAGGTAGCGCGCCGCATGCCGGCCCACGGCGCCGAAGCCCTGGATGGCGATGCGCGCCCCCGCGAGGCGGAAGGCGCCGTGGGCCTGGGCCTCCTCGATGGCTGCGGCCAGGCCGAATCCCGTGGCGCCGATCTCGTCCAGGGGAATGCCGCCGAGCTCACGGGGCAGGCCCACCGCGCGGCCGGTCATGTCATGCACCCAGGCCATGGCGATCTCGTCGGTGCCCATGTCGGGGCCGGGAATGTAGTCCGTCACCTCGCGGATCGCGTAGCCGTAGGCGCGCACCAACCGCTCCTTGTCGGCAGTGGGCATGTGGGAATCGGCGAAGATCACCGCCTTGGCTCCGCCGTGGGGCAGGCCGGCCGAAGCGTTCTTCAGCGTCATGGCCCGGGCCAGGCGGGCGCACTCCTCGAGGCTCACGTCCGGGGCCATGCGGGTCCCGCCGATCGCCGGGCCGGCCGCGACGTTGTCGATCACCAGGATGGCGCGCAGCTGGGTGGCGGGGTCATGCAGGTAGAGGACCTTCTCCGGTCCCAGGTCGTCGGTCAGGTCGAAGGCGTCGCTCATGTGCCTGTCCTGTCAGGGGGGCCTGCCTACAAGCTAGCAGCCCCGGGCGGGGGCCGTGACGGACGTCATGTGGGGGGAGACTTCCCGTGGAATTCCCATGGGCCATCGTGGTCCCTACCCTATGTGTGAAGAGTTGGCCCGCACGGGGATCGGCAGGGTCGCCAGCCGGCGCCACCGGCGTCGGGCAGTCGCCGGGGAGGTGAGATGAACATTCGTGATGCCACCAAGGCCCATGCCAGGGACCTGGCCTATCTGATCAACCTGGCGGGCGAGGGCCTGCCCGAGTACCTGTGGGGGCAGATGGCCACGGGCAGCGAGACGCCGATGGACGTGGGCGAGCAGCGCGCCGCCCGGGAGGAGGGCGGTTTCAGCTACCGGCACGCCAAGGTGTGCTTCCAGAAGAAGAAGCTGCTGGGGATGATCCTGGACTACCGGTTACCGGACCCCTACGACCTCGATGACCTCGAGGATTGCCCGCGCGTCGTCCAGCCGCTGCTGCGCCTCGAGGCCCAGGCACCGGGCAGCTGGTACATCAACGCCATCGCCACCTACAAGGCGGCGCGTCGCCGGGGCGTGGCCAGCCTGCTGATGGCCCAGGCCGAGGCCTCGGCCATCGCCGCCGGCTGTACCGAGATGAGCTTGATCGTCGCCTCCGAGAACAGCGTGGCCAGGACCTTCTACGAGCACCAGGGCTTTCGCGAGGTGGCCGCGCTGCCGGTCGAGCCCTATCCCGGCGGCAAGCATGGCGGTGACTGGCTGCTGATGACCAAGCGCATCGATGCCGCCTAGTCGGACGCCTTGGCCTCCAGCCCATCCTGCAGCTTGGCCAGCAGGGCATTGAGGGTCTGCTGCTCCTCGCGGCTCAGTGTCTCCAGTGCCCGGGTCTCGTTCTCCAGATGCTGCGGCAGGGTCTCGTTCACCAGGCCTAGGCCGGCCTCGGTGAGGGTCACCAGCATGCTGCGCCGGTCGGCAGGATTGGGCTGGCGGGCGATCAGCCCGGCCTTCTCCAGGCGGTCCAGCTGGTGGGTCATGCCCCCTGACGAGACCATCAGCGCCTCGAACAGCTGGGTCGGGGTCAGCGCGTAGGGGGCGCCGGCCCGACGCAGGGCCGCCAGCACGTCGAACTCCCGAAGTTGCAGGCCGCGTGCCTTGAAGAAGGGCTCGAGGTATTGCTGGCTGAGGTGCCGGCCGACGGTGGTCAGTCGGCCCGCCAGCTCCATGGGCAGCAGGTCCAGGTCGGGCCGTTCCCGGCGCCACTGGTCGATCGCAACACTCACTCGGTTCATGGGGCTTGCTTCCTATTTATCTTGATATTAAGATTCTTGTCATCGTGATACACGATGCCAAGCTATAGGAGCCCAAGGATGACCAACGCCCACCTCGGACACAAGCGCTACGATCGCAGCGGGCTCAAGGCCCTGGGTTGCCTGCTGCTGGTGGGGACCCTGCTGGCCATGTCGCTGACCGTGGCCAAGTTCGCGGATGCGGCGGCCCTGCCTCGCCTGACCTTCCTGATGGTCGCCATGGCCATCGCCAGTGGTTGCCTGCTGCTGATCGCCCTGCCGCGTCGCGGTGCGTGGCGCCTCGACCGACGCGTGCTCGAGTACGCTGCCATCGCCGGCAGCCTGCTGGCCCTGCCCAACGCGCTCGGGTTCCTGGCGGTACGCCACGTGGGGGCGGGGTTCATCTCGCTGAGCTTCGCCTTCCCCCTCCTGGTGACCTGGCTGCTGGCCGTGCTGCTGCGCCTCGAACCGCTGCGCGGGGATCGCCTGAGTGGCGTGCTGCTGGGGCTCTCCGGCGGCATCGTGCTGGCGCTGTCCAAGGCCGGCGCCGGCGGTGGACCGCTGGGCTGGTCGTTGCTGGTCCTGCTGATGCCGGTGGCCCTGGCGTTGGGCAACATCTATCGCACCCTGCGCTGGCCGGCGGAGGTGCCCCTGGTGTACCTGACCGCGCTGGTGCTGGCCGGGGCCGCCCTGACCCTGCTGCCGTTCAGCCTGGCCATGGAGCCCGGACGAATCGGCGAGCTGTTCGCCTCGCCGGTGGGCCTCGGATTGCTGGGGTTCGAGGTGGCAGTGTTCACCGTGCTCTACCTGTTCTTCTTCATCCTCCAGCGATTGGCCGGCCCGGTGTACCTCAGCCAGATCGGCACGGTGGCGGCCACCGTCGGCACCGCCGTCGCCGTGCTGGTGCTGGGCGAGCCCGCCCCGCCCAACCTGGCGCTGGCGGCCGGCCTGGTAATCGCCGGCACCCTGATCTTCCAGCGCGCCACGGCCAGTCGGGCGACGCCCGCGCCGGCGGCGTCTTCCTCCCCGCGTCCCTGACGCCACCACGTTCCCCTGACACATCCGGAGGTCACTGCATGTCCCTCGATACCGCCCTGAACTGGCGCTATGCCGCCAAGCGCATGAACGGCCAGCGCATCCCCGAGGCTACCCTGGAGCGCATCCTCGATGCGGCCCATCTCGCCCCCTCCTCCTACGGCCTGCAGCCCTATTCGGTAGTGGTGGTCGACGACCCGGCGCTGCGCGAACGCTGCCGGCCCGCCGCCTTCGACCAGCCCCAGATCGGCGAATGCTCGCACCTGCTGGTGTTCGCCACCTGGGAGACGAGCGGGGCGGCCGAGGTCGATGCGTTGATCCGCCTGATGGCCCGGGAGCGCGGCCTCGAGGAGGCGAGCCTCGCGGGGTATCGCGAGACCCTCAAGGGGGTGGTCAACGGCTTCGCGAGTGCCGAGGCTCGTCGGCACTGGGCGGCCAAGCAGGCCTACCTGGCGATGGGCATGGTGCTGGCCGCGGCGGCCCTGGAACGGGTCGATGCCACGCCCATGGAGGGCTTCGATCCGGCGGCCCTGGACGCGGTGCTGGGCCTGGAGGCACGCCGGCTACGCAGCGCGGTGGTGGTGGCGCTGGGCTACCGTGACGAGGACGCCGACCGGCTCGCCGGCCTCAAGAAGGTGCGCTGGCCGAGGGAACGCGTCATCGCTCGGGTAGCCTGAGCACGAGTGGCGCGGGCCGGGCGCCCTGTGCGGACGCCCGGCCCGGGGCATTCGGCGCTCGCGGGTCAGCGGCCTGCGCGGAGGCGGGCTTCCATCTCCGCCTCGGCCTCCAGGCTCTCCCGGTCGCGGAAGATAGTCGCCACCGCCAGGAGGCGATCCTCGGCGATGAAGCGCGCGGTGAAGTCGTGGGCCGCAGGATCGCCGTCGGTCTCGATGCGCTCCCAGTGCGTGGCATGCCCCACGTAGTTGATGCCGATGTCGTAATGCTGGCTCCAGAAGAAGGGCACGGCGGCCCGGGCATCGCCGGCGCCGAGGATATTGCGGGCGGCGCGCTGCCCCTGGCGCTGGGCCACCGCCCAGTGCTCGATGCGCACGCGCTCGCCGCTGATCGGGTCCGGCCAGCGGGCGATATCGCCGGCGGCATAGATGTCCGGCTTGCTGGTTTCCAGGGTGTCGCTGACCCACACGCCATCGTCCACCGCCAGGCCCGCCGCCTCGGCCAGCGCGGTGCGAGGGCGCACGCCGATGCCCACCACCACCAGGTCGGCGTCGAGGCGGTCGCCGCCCTCGAGCTCGACCGCGTCGGCGGTAATCCCCGTCACGCGCTCCACCAGGTGGAAGACCACCCCCTTCGACTCGTGGAGCTCGCGGACGAAGTCCCCCAGCGTCTCGCCGAGGACCCGCTCCAGCGGGCGCGCCTCGGGGGCGACGACATGCACCTCGAGCCCGCGCTCGCGCAGCGACGCCGCCACCTCGAGGCCGATGAAGCTGGCGCCGACCACCACGGCCCGGCGAGCACCGGCCTCGACGGCACTGATCAGCGTCTCGCTGTCGTCCTGGCTGCGCAGGGTATGCACGTGCGGCAGCTCGGCACCGGGCACCAACAGGCGCACCGGCTCGGCGCCGGTGGCCAGCAGCAGGACCCCATAGTCCAGGGTCTCGCCGTCGGCGAGGCGCAGCCGCGCGGCCTCGGGCTCGATCGCCGCCACTTCGGTGGCGAGCCGCAGGCTGATGTCGTGCTGCGTATAGAAGTCATCGCCGCGCAGGGGAATCCAGGCGGCCTTCGCCGTGCCGGCCAGGTAGTCCTTGGAGAGGTTGGGGCGGTCGCAGGGTGGCGCCGGATCATCGCTGACGATCGTCACCGGTCCCGTGTAGCCCTCGCGGCGCAGCATCTCCGCGGCGGCCTCGCCGGCCGCCCCGCCGCCCACGATCACCACCGAGGACGGCGAGCGGGCCGGGCGGCGCTCGGGACCGGGCTCGGCACGCTCCCGCACGATCACCCGGTCGCCGGTCACCTCGGTCTTCCAGCAGGCCAGGCCGTCCAGTGCCGGGGCGGCCAGGACCTCGCCGTTGCGCAGGCTGAAGCAGGCGTGGTGCCAGGGGCAGCGCAGGGTGTCGTCGACGATCAGGCCATCGCCGAGCGGCGCGCCATAGTGGGTGCAGTGGGCGCCGACGGCATGGAAGTCGCCGCCGCTGCGGGCCAGCAGCACGGCCTGATTGCCGACATGGCCGGTGATCATCTCGCCCTCGGCCAGCTCGCTCAGTTCGATGCCGGCGGCCAGGTCCGGGCCGCTCGGCGTAGAGGCAGCACTCATGGCGGTGCTCTCCTGTCGGGCGCCTCCGGCGAGCCGGAGGCGCCGGGGCGTTGGGCGTGGATCAGTCCACCTGTGTGGCGATCCACTCCGCGTATCCGTCGATGAACTTCTGCAGGAAACCCTGGCAGCGCTCCGTGGGCCGGCCATCCTCCTCGAAGAGCTGATGGGCCTGGCTGAGATAGGTCTCGGGCTGCGGCATGCAGCGCACGTTCAGGTTGACCAGCGACTGCCGCAGGTGATGGCTGGCACCGAAGCCGCCCTGCATCGAGGGCGAGGCGCTGATGACGGCGCCGGGCTTGCCGGCCCAGACGTTGTGCCCCGGCGGTCGGGTGCCGATGTCCAGGGCGTTCTTCATCGCCGCCGGCATCGATCGGTTGTGCTCCGGGGTGACGAACAGTACCCCCTCGGCCGCCTGGATCCGCTTGCGGAAGACCCGGTAGGGCTCGGGGGAGTCGTCGTCGAAATCCTGGTTGTAGAGCGGCAGGTCGCCGATCTCCACGATCGCCAGGTCCAGGCTTGCCGGCGCCAGGTCGATCAGGGCGTTGGCCGCCTTGCGGTTGAACGAGGCCTTCCTGAGGCTGCCGACGATGACCGCGATGGGGGTTGGCTGACTCATGGGCTGTCACTCCTGCGGCGAAGGAAACGGCATGAGTCACTATAGAAGCTGGTTCGGGGCCTGTCGGGGTTGATCGGGCGCAGTCTAGAGCTTCACCTTGCCGCGCAGCGCCTTGGTCTTGCCCTTCTTGACCTTCTTGTCGACCCGGCGGCGCTGGGAGCCCTTGGTCGGCTTGGTCGGCTTGCGGGCCTTCTGCTGCTTGATGGCGCGGCGGATCAGCTCGCGCAGGCGGGCGAGGGCGTCTTCCTTGTTCAGCTCCAGGGTGCGGTGGCTCTGGGCCTTGATGATCACCACCCCCTCCTTGCTGATGCGCTGGTCGGAGAGCGCCATCAGCCGTTCCTTGTAGAAGTCCGGCAGGCTGGAGGCGGGGATGTCGAAACGCAGGTGGACCGCCGAGGACACCTTGTTGACGTTCTGTCCGCCCGCGCCCTGGGCGCGGATCTGGGTGATCTCGATCTCGTGGTCCGGCAGTTCGACGGTGTTGGAAATGCGTAGCATGGGGCCTCGTGGGGTCGGGGTCACTCGCCGCGGCGCAGCGGGTCGAGCAGCTCGCTCAACCCGTTGTGATCGATCTCGTGCATCAGCTGCAGCAGCCGGCCGATCTGCCCCTCGGGAAAGCCCTCGCGGGCGAACCAGTTGAGGTAGGGGCCGGGCAGGTCGGCGATCAGGGTGCCCTCGTACTTGCCGAAGGGCATGCGCAGGGTGACCAGGCGTTCCAGGTCTTCGGGGTTCACGGAACTCGCTCCTCGGCGCGCGGGGGGGGCGGTAAGCATGGCGTGGCAGCTTACGGCACCGGGCCGCCGTCGGCCAGGCCAGTCGGCCTATCCTTCATGCTAGGCTGGCCGTTCGCGCGATGCGCCGTCTCCGAGCAGGCCCGCGACGACAGGCAACTCACAGGGAGGAAGAGAGCATGACGACACTGGTCATCGGCGCCAACGGCCAGATAGGCCGACAGTTCTGCTTGCTGGCCCGCGAGGCCGGCGTCCCGATCAAGGCGATGATTCGCCGCGAGGCACAGTGCGCCTGGTTCGAGGAGCGCGGCATCCCCACGCTGGTGGCCGACCTGGAGGGCGACTTCCGCCATGCCTTCGCGGGCTGCGACCAGGTGGTCTTCACCGCCGGCTCCGGCCCGCATACCGGGCCCGACAAGACGCTGCTGATCGACCTCTACGCCGCGACCCGCGCCGTCGACCTGGCCCGCGAGCGGGGACTCGCGCGCTTCGTGATGGTCAGTGCGCTGCGTGCCGAGGATCCCCAGGCGGCCCCCGAGAAACTGCGCCCCTACATGGCCGCCAAGTTTGCTGCCGACGCCTACCTGCGCTGTGCCGGCGTGCCGTACCTGATCCTCAAGCCCGGCCGGCTGACCGACGAGCCCGCCACGGGCAAGGTGGCCACCTCGCTGGAGGAGACCGGCGGCGAGAACACCGTGTCGCGGGCCAACGTGGCGCATGCCCTGCTGCACCTGGTGCACTCCCGTGGGCTGATTGACCGGGAGTTTCACCTGCTGGACGGAACCCGCTCGGTCAGCGACGCCCTGGTGTGACAGGTCATCGGCCCGGGTGGCGGGTCGATGGGGCTCACGCCACCCGGGTTCGGTTGCGACCCTGTCGCTTAGCCTGGTAGAGCGCCCGGTCGGCGCGCTCCAGCAGGGCCTCGCCGCTGTCCCCTTCCGCGAGGCCCGCGATCCCCGCGGAGACCGTCAGCGCCAGGTCCGGCTTTCCCAACCTGGCGTCCTCCAGCCGGGCGCGCAGCCGTTCGATGGCCTGCTCGGCCGCCGGCCGGGCCGCGCC
The DNA here is from genome assembly GCF_003966155.1 of Halomonas nitroreducens. Lineage (GTDB taxonomy): Bacteria > Pseudomonadota > Gammaproteobacteria > Pseudomonadales > Halomonadaceae > Halomonas > Halomonas nitroreducens. The sequence continues at coordinate 26,496 of NZ_RXNS01000018.1, read as the reverse complement.
GGGCAGCATCACCAGGAATTCCTCGCCGCCCAGCCGGGCCAGCACGTCGTAACGGCGCAACTCGGCGTGCATCACCTCGGCGACGCCCTGGAGCGCCTCGTCACCCATGGCGTGGCCGTGGCGGTCATTGATCTGCTTGAAGTGATCCAGGTCGCAGATCGCCACGCACAGGGGCGTGCCCTGCCGGCGAGCGCGCGCGATCTCCTCGTCCAACCGGGCCAGGCCGGCCCGGCGGTTGAGCAGTCCAGTGAGCTCGTCGTGCCGGGCCAGGAAATCGAGCCGTCGCTCCAGGCGCTTGCGCTCGGTGATGTCCGTCACATAGGTGGCCTTCTTCACCGCGCCATGGCCATCCACGAGGCGCACCGCCTCGGCGATGATGCTGCGTTGCGCGCCGTCCTTGCGCACCACTTCCCACTCCTGGCGGATCTCCCGGGCATCCTCGCCCTGGATAAAGCAGTCGTGCAGCTGGCTGAGCATGCTGCGGTGAGCCTCCGGGACCACCAGGGTGAAGTGCTGCCCGAGCAGTTCGTCCTCCCGATAGCCGAAGAAGTCGCAGTAGGCGGGGTTGACCATCTCGTAGATGCCGTCGGCGTTGGTGATGCAGATGCCAATGGGAGCGGCGCTGATCAGCCGCGGGATGTTGTCGGGATGGCTCAGTGTCAGCGACATGCGGCAACCCTCGGCGAGCGGGGGGGATCGAGCAGGGCGTCGATACGCTCGCTCGGATCGTCGGCCAGGGCGTCCAGGGCCGGCCGGGCGAAGTAGTAGCCCTGCTGGAGCGGAATGCCCGCCTGGAACAGCCAGCGGGCCTCTTCGGCCTGCTCCACGCCCTCGGCGATCAGAGTCACGCCGAGCGGGCGGGCCATGCCGACCAGGGCCCGGATCAACGCCTGACGGCGGGCGTCGGCATGGCAGCCGTTCACCAGCTGGCGGTCCAGCTTGAGCTTGTCCGGGTAGAGGTCGGCCAGGATATCCAGATTGGCGTGGCCGGTGCCGAAGTCGTCCAGCGCCACTCGGAACCCCATGCGCCGATAGGCGGTGATGATGTCCATCAGGTGCCGGCGGTTCTGCACGCGCTCCGACTCGACGATCTCGAAGATCAGACGCTCCAGGGGCCAGCCTACGCGCTGCGAGACCTCCAGGGTGGCCTGGAGGCAGGCTTCGGGCTCGTAGACCGCATTGGGCAGGAAGTTGATGGAAAGCGGGACGGGCATGCCGAGGCGGCTGGCCTGCTCGATGGCCTTGACCCGGCACGCCTGGTCGAAACGGTAGAACAGCTTGTCGGTGACCTGGGCCAATACCTGGCCGGCCGGCTCGCCTGCGGGGCCGCGCACCAGGGCCTCGTAGGCATGGATGCGCCGACGTGCCACATCGACGATGGGCTGGAAGGCCATCCGGATGGCGAAGGGCAGCTCCCCCTCGCAGCGCTTGCAGTGGCCCGCGACCCGTGCACAGTGTCCCATATGGGCTCCCCGTCGTTGGCCGTCCCTTGTCCCGGCTCAGGCATGGTGCCGGGCAGAATGACGGCCTGTATCAGCTTTTGTTTGTACATATCATTATTTATGTAGTGCTTTTGTACAAGTTTTTGGCGCTTTTTTCGTGCGTCCCCTCAGGAGCCGGGGGAGAGGACAAGCCTCGGGGCAATACCACGGCGGGCGGGCTGGCCTTTTCCGCGACACGGGGACAGGATGCACTCCCTGCCACGACGATTCGAACGCATTCAGAGACGCAGCATGTCCAAGACCCCGCAAGACGCCGAGCTACCGGCGCAGGCCCGAGCGCTCCTCGAGCGCGCCCCCGAGGCCACCCTACCGATGACCTACCAGCGCCTTGCCGAGGCGCTGGGCCTTACCCCGCCGCAGACCATTCGGCGAGTGGCCCGGGCGCTGGAGAGCCTGATGAAAGAGGATGCCGATGCGGGACGCCCCTTGATCGCTGCCCTGGTGGTCAGCCGACGGGGCGAGGGCCTGCCCCGAGAGGGCTTCTTCGCGCTGGCCGTGGAACTGGGCCGTTTCTCGCCCGACCCGGCCACCCATGTCGAGGCCTGGCGGGAGGAGTATCGCCGGGCACTCGAGAGTCGCCCCCCGGCAGGCGCTGCCGACAGGTAGCTCGCCCCGGCTGCCCGCGACGCGCCAGCGGCTTCGCAGGGTTTCGGGTCTGCTAAGCTGGCTGAGGCAACAGACGAGATACCGGACAACACCAATGGAGGGGATGGCACGGCTCGCCTGGGGAGACATGCGATGCAGGCGAGATGGCCCTGCCGCGAGACGACGTCGCATCCTCGCCGCACGAGGCGCTGGCGCATTCGCAGGCGCCGCCATTTCGCGAGCCAGGCGACCTCGAGTCCTGAAGGTAGGTGTGGGCCGTCCCCGACTTGCGCCCGATGCTTGGGAAGGAGAGACGCCATGCCGATGTTCAAGAGCTGTTTGTCGATAAGCGCCATGCTGGCCGCCCTGGCGATGCTGGGCGCCGCGCCCCCTGCGCTGGCGGAAGGTGACCATGATCTTACCTTCACCGGGACCGGCAGCTTCAACGCGCCCCACGGAGGTCAGACGATCCGGGTCGCGGTGTTCGACGTGATGGAAGGGGAAGTGGTCGCGAGCCAGTCCGGCCAGGTGGCAAGGCAAGCCCCCGAGGCCTTCTCCTTCTCCTTCCCCGGGGTGCTCCAGGAGGGCCATCTCTATGACATCCATTACTGGATCGACTCGAACTTCGGGGGCGGTAGCGAGGGGGGCTGTGATCCGGTCAATATCGATCACCAGTGGCGCGAGGCGCTGCATGACATCACCGAGGCCGTCACGCTGCAGGTCGAGCACCGGCCTGAGGATCAGGCACCGGTGTGCGCCACCTTTGCACAGTGAGCATCGCCGCTAGCCTGGCGTGACGGCATCTCGCCGCTTCCCGGCAAGCCAGGAAGCGGCGAGATGCGCATTGGCGCGCCATTCGGCAGGCCTGGCGTCGGCCACCGGCGGGTGGCCGTTGGCTTACATCTGCTCGGCCAGGTAATTCTCGCGGCCCACCAGCTTGATCAGCCGGAGCTGCTGCTCCAGCCAGTAGGCGTGGTCCTGCTCGGTGTCGGTGAGCAGTGGCATCAGCACGGTACGGGTCTGGAAGTCGCGTTCCCGCTCGCATAGGGCGATGGCGGCCTTCAGGGCGTCACCCACCTCATATTCCAGCTGCAGGTCGTTGGCGAGCATCTCCTCCACGTCCTGGCCGATGCGCACCGGGGTACGGGTGTGGATATCGGGCTTGCCCTCCAGGAACAGGATCCGCTCGATGAGCTGTTTGGCATGGCCCTTCTCGTCGTCGAACTCGTGGGCGATGCGCTCGTGGAGCTTGTGGAGGCCCATGTCGGCGTACATCTCGGCATGGATGAAGTACTGGTCCATGGCGGCGAGCTCGGCGGCGAGCAGTCCGTTCAGGGCATCGATGATCTCGGGAGTGCCTTTCATGGGGATCCTTTCCTGTCGCAGGGGGTTAGCACGGCATCCTAGGCAGAACCGCGTTGATGGTCAAATTATCCTTTAAATTCATATGTTTGAGACTGCCTTTGCGTGCGATTCGCAATTCGTTTCACGGCCCGGTGGCGACCCGGGCTAGCCCAGCCTGCCTGCGGCTTCGACCAGCCAGTCCCGGAAGGCGCCCAGGCACGGGGTCGGCTCACGGGACTTCAGCCACGTCAGCCAGTAGCTGCCCAGAGAGATGCTGGTGGGGAAGGGCTGCACCACCTCCCCCATGGCCAGGGCATGAGTAAACATGCACGGTGGCAACAGCGCGACGCCGGCGCCCTGCCGCGCCGCTTCCATCATCGCCAGTGAGGAGTCGAACAGCATCGTCCGCAACGGCGGTGGGGGAGCCACCCGCGCCGTCGCGAACCACTGGGGCCATTCCTGCTCGCGATACGAGCGAAGCAGGGTGTGGGAAAGAAGGTCCGTCGGGTGCGCCAGGCCCGCGGCCAGCGCAGGCGTGCAGATCGGCGACAGCGGGGCCTCGCACAGCGGCATCGCCTCATTGCCGTGCCAGGTACCATCGCCGAAACGAATCGCACAATCCAGGCCCTCGGTGGCCAGGTCGACCTTGTTGTTGTGGGTGGAGAGACGCACCTCGATCAGCGGGTGGCGGGCATGGAAGTCATCCAGTCGCGGCAGCAGCCAGCCCACCGCGAAGGTACCGACCGCCCCGACCGTGAGGATCTCGCGGACCTCGCCGTCCTGCAGGCGTTGCAGCATCTCGCCCATACGGTCGAAGGCGTCGCCCATGACCGGCAGCAGAGCCTCGCCTTCCGGGGTGATCGCGAGGCCCCGAGGCAAGCGGCGGAACAGGCGACGATTCAGGTGCAGCTCCAGCTGCTTGACCTGATGGCTGACCGCCGCCTGGGTGACATGCAGCTCCTCGGCGGCACGGGTGAAGCTGGCATGCCGGGCCGCCGCTTCGAAAGCGCGCAGGGCATTGAGCGGCAGGTAGGGGCGCGTCATTTGAGGCCAAGCTCAGCTAATGGGCCATGCAAGATAACATGGTTTGTTCGCTCGTTGATCGGGCGGCTACTCTTGGCAACCCACCCCCATCAGGCAGCGCATGGTGGCAACATCCGACGAGAGAGAAAGGGACCATGAGACGTTTACCCACCTTGCTAGGCCTGACTCTATTGACCCTCCTGCCGATACCGGCGCTGGCCGGCGACTGGCAGCCACGCCCCGACTGGGCCGAGCTCTTCGCCGAGCACGGGGTCGAGAACGGCACCCTGGTGATCGTCGACCAGCGAGAGGGCCGCGAGGGGCTCTGGGTGGTGAACCCCGAGCGCGCCGGCGAGCGGCTCTCGCCGGCCTCCACCTTCAAGGTGCCTCATGCGCTGTTCGCGCTGGATGCCGGCGTGGTGGAGGACGAGTTCGAGGTGTTTCCCTGGGACGGAGTGGAGCGTGACGTGCCGGCCTGGAACCAGGACCAGACCCTGCGCTCGGCACTTCGCTACTCCACCGTCTGGGTCTTCCAGCGCCTGGCCGACCAGATCGGCCGCGAGCGCGAGCGGGCCTACCTGAGCGAGATCGGCTATGGCAACGCCACGGTCGGCGATGACGTCGAGCGCTTCTGGCTCGACGGCAGTCTGCGCGTCACGGCCCTCGAGCAGGTCGACTTCCTCGAACGGCTCTACGCGATGGCGCTGCCCTTCGCCGAGTCCGACCAGCGGCTGGTCAAGGACATCATGATCAATGAAGCCGGCCGCGACTGGATCCTGCGTGCCAAGAGCGGCTGGGATGGCCGGGTCGGCTGGTGGGTGGGTTGGGTGGAGCGGCCGAGCGGTCCGGTGTTCTTCGCCCTGAACCTCGATACCCCCGAGCGCCTGGCCGACCTGCCCAAGCGCGAGGCCATCACCCGCGCGGTGCTGCGTCGGCTGGAGGCGCTGCCCGCGGCGGAGTGAGCGCCGCGATCACCGCGAGAGGCGGTTACAAGGCCGTCTCTCGCCTGAGGGTTCAGTGGCCGGCCCGGCGTTCCAGTGCCTCCAGGTAGGCCTGGATGCGCGCCGCATTGGTGCCGAGGTCGCTCTTGCCGACCCGGGAGGCGGAGCGCATGTCGACCCGCACGCCGTCGTCCGTCTCGGTCAGGCGGATCACCACGTCGTCCCGGAAGCCGAACCAGCGAGTGGTCGCGGTGGCCTCGATACGCGTCGGCTCGACGGCGGCGATCTCCCAGCCCTGCTCCCGGGCCGTGGCCTCGGCGGCAGCCCGGACCTCGCCGAGCGTGGCGTCCAGGGTGAGCGGCCCAAGCCGCGGATAGCCGGCCCGCTGCTGGCGAGCGGTGGCCTCGCCGGGATAGGCAACGGCGTTGGGTGCGGCCTCCCGGGCGGTCACCAGGGCCTCGAAGGCAGGCGGGTTCTCGAGATCGGTGGTGATGTCGTGGATCGGCGGCACGCTGCGGGCGAGCTGCATCAGCTGGGCGGGCAGGGCCACCATGCTCGCCCCGGCGATGATCACCAGAGTGCCCACCAGTGCCACCCGCCAACGCCGGCAGAGCATGGCGACGACCAGCGCCACCAGGGCCACGGCCCCGGCGCCGATCACCAGGTGCGCTCCCTGGCGCAGCCACGAAAAGGAAGTGGACAGCGACACCAGGTCCAGCCGGTAGGCCGGCCCGGCGCCACCCATCAGCAGGGCCGCCACGATCAGCAGGATCACCGCCAGCCAGGCGAGGCGCGTGGGCCACTTGCCGCCGCGCTGGCGCGGCTTGAACGTCAAGGATGACATGCTGGTTCCTTCCCCCGTTGCTCCCCACAGGCCCTCAGCATACGTGCTGGACCGCCATCCTGCCGACCGTTTCCGGGCGAGCGAGCCATGGCCCCGGGATGCTAGGCTGGCTAAGCCGCCATGCCGGCCCCGTTACGCTGCCCGCCCCTGGGGAGACGCCTGCCGATGCCCTTCGTCCGTGGACCCGCCGCCGTGATCCGTGACGCCGGCCCGCGGGACGCCCGCGATATCGCCCGCATCCATGTGGGCGCCTGGCACGATGCCTATGCTGGCATCGTGCCCGATGGCTTCCTGCGGCGCCTCTCGGTGGCGCGCTTCACCCGGCGCTGGCTCGCCTCGCTGGCGGCCACGCCGGGCGGCACCCTGGTGGCCACGGCGCCGGGCGGGCGCGTGGTGGGCTGGGTCGCCATGGGGCCCAGCCGCGACAAGGACGCCGCCGAGGCCGGCGAGGTCTACGCCCTTTACCTGCGGGCCGAGCAGTGGGGGCGGGGCGTAGGCCGGGCGTTGCTGGCCGCCGCCGAGCGGCGGCTGGCAGGGGATGGCCACCGGCTGGCCAGCCTCTGGGTGCTCGAGGCGAACCAGCGGGCGCGGCGCTTCTATGCCCGGGTCGGCTACTCGCCGGACGGCCGCCGGGAAACCATTCGAATCGGCGGCAAGGCACTGCATGAGCTGCGCTACCGCAAGCCGTTGCGTTGAGCGGGGGCCGAGAGTTGTGAGCCCCTCCTCCTCATCGTGGGTCATGACCGCCGTTTAAAAAGATCAGCGTATGGAGCGGCAGCATGCTGCCAACACTGATCAAGGGGGCGGGTCGTTAGCGAGCCGGTCGATCCACCGGCAGATGCTGGCATTGTGCTTCGATACCTCCCGTGAGTTCTGCCCCAGGATGACGAAAGGAGGAAGACGATGAACCCAGCGGAATACCTGAGCGCTTATGCCCAAGGCTGGTCCCGGGGCGACGCCGACATGATCCTGCAGGCAACGGCGGAGGGCTACACCTTCGATGATCCCAATGCCGGCCACGTGACCCGGGAGGCGTTCTCGGAGTACCTGGTGACATTGAAGGAGGCCATCGCGGCCCAATGCCATGGCCGGATCCCGGAACCGTTCATGGAACTGTCCGAGGTCCTCACCCAGGAAGAGGCGGGGGTCCTCACGGCGTCATGCTGGTGGGCCGTCCCGGGCACGACGCTCAAGGGCAGTGGCCTGATCAAGGTCGACGCCAACGGCGTGCGCTCCGAGGTGATCACGTATTATGCGAAGCCTGGCGGGTGAGCGGCATAACGATCGCCAGGTCGCAGGACCCCCTCCATCGAGTCGTTGCTCGCCCAGCGCTCGGTCCGCCCGCCTACCGAGCAGCCGATCTCACATCTGGTCCCGGGTCGCAGGGGCAGCCAGGCCTCCGCTCTCGCTGGCCTAGGAAACGGGAGCATGTCGGTCGGTCCAGTACCAACTGATCGCCATGGTGGCGGCGATCACCACCGCGACCACCGCCAGTGACCAGCCGATGGGAATATGGACCCAGGGTTCGATCAGCAGCTTGATACCGATGAATGCCAGCACCAGCGCCAGCCCGTAATCGAGCAGAGAGAAGCGCTCGGCCAGGCCGGCGAACAAGAAGTACATGGCGCGTAGCCCGAGGATGGCGAAGATGTTGGACGTCAGCACGATGAAGGTGTCGCGGGTGATAGCGAATATTGCCGGAATGCTGTCCACGGCGAAGATGATATCGGACACTTCAACCATGATCAGCACCACCAGCAGGGGGTGGCCCAGAGTTTTCCCTGGTCGCGTAGGGTGAAGCGATTGCCATGCAACGACTCGGTGATACGCAAGTGGCCACGCAGCCAGCGCAGCAAGCGATTGTCCTCCACGTTGGACTGCTTGTTCGCGCTCCAGGCCATCTTGCCACCGGTGAACACCAGGAAGACGCCGAAGACGTAGAGGATCCATTCGAAGTTCCTGACACCGATCAGGATGATGATCACGCGCAGCACCACGGCACCCAGTACACCATAGATCAGCACCCGACGTTGGAGCTCCGGTGAAATCCCGAAGAAGCTGAATAGCGTCAGCCAGACGAAAACGTTATCCACCGACAGGGATTTCTCGATCAGATAACCGGTCAGAAACTCGGTTGCCTTGTTGTTGGCTATCGAGAGGTCTTGAGTCGTGTACAGGTAGGCCCATAGTCCGGCGCCGAACAGCAAGGACACCAGTACCCACAGCAGCGACCACAGGCCAGCCTCCCTCATCGACACCCTGTGGGTGTCGCCACGTACCAACAAGTCCACTGCCAGCATGACCACCACGATGACGGCAAAAATTCCCCAGAGCCACCAGGCTTCGCTCATGTTCATCGCTATCCTCCTCCCTGAATACACGGGCCCATCCGGCGCCGGTGCAGGTCATTCGCGCTTTGGCCACGATGCCGAGACAAACGCTTTCCCGGCCGTGCCCTCTACGTCATGTCTCTGAAGCTCTCTTCTGCCGGTGCCTGGCTTGATCGCCTGGACAAGTCGCCACACGCGCTGTGGCTGCTGTTCGTCGCTTCGATGATGGAAACCCTGATCGTGCCCATCCCCATCGAGGCCATCTTGATACCCTGGATGATGTGCCACCCTTATCGTAAATGGACCATAGCCAGCGTGGCCCTGGCGGGCAATCTCGCGGCGGCCGCCCTCGGCTACCATCTCGGTGTCCTCGCCATGGAACACTGGGGGAACGCGGTGATCGGCCTGTTCGGCGGCCAGGCGGCCTATGAGGATTTTCAGGTCCGTCTGCAGCAGGATGGCTTCATGGCGCTACTGGCGATTGGCCTCGTGCCGATCCCCTTCCAGACTGCCATGTTGGTCGCCGGTGCGAGCGGCTATTCGTTTGTACTGTTCATGTCGGCGGCCATGCTGGCCCGGGGCGCGCGCTATTTTTGTCTGGCCATCCTGGTGGCCCTGCTGGGGGATGCCGCCTGGCGTCTATGGAGGCGCTACTCCACCCCCATCGGTCTGGTCGGTGTGGTGCTGTTCGGGGTATGGATCTGGTTTCAGGGTGTGCCTTGAGTGTCCTCAGATACGCGATTCCGGCAGGCCCTTCTGAAGGACCGTCGTGCCGAGCGATCTCTGCTAGCCTGACAAACGGCCAGTGACGTTTAACCACCGAGGAGAACGATCATGCACGTATGGAAGCTAGTCCTCTTCACTGCTATCGCCACCGCTATCTCCGCGCCCGCCTGGGCAGAGGCCGACGGCGACACGGCGCTCAGCGTCGCACAGAGCGATCAGTATGGCAGCTACCTCACTGATGGCCAGGGCCGGACGCTGTACCTGTTCACCAGGGATCAACGGGGGAAAGGCGACAACCAGGCGAAAAGCAATTGCCACGATGACTGTACCAGTGCCTGGCCACCGCATACCGTCGAGGGTGAGCCGCAAGCTGGTGAGGGGCTCGACCAGGCCCTGGTGGGGTCCATCGAGCGTGACGATGGCGCCACTCAGCTCACCTATGGGGGCTGGCCACTCTATCGCTTCGTCAAGGATCAGGCTGCCGGCGACGTCAATGGACAGGACGTTCACGGCTTTGATGGCGAGTGGTACCTGCTCTCGCCGGACGGGAGCAAGAACGAGGCCGAGTAGAAGGGCCATGCCATCAGGATATCGTCCCGACTACCGGCTAGCCGAGGCAGGTATCGTCATGAGGCGGGGGCTGCCACATCCATCCGGGGGTGACGGGAATGCCGGACGCCCTCGACTTCGAGCGGCGGCAAGGCCTTCGCGTGTCGTCAGCTGCATTGCCTCCCTGGGGCGCGACGTGGCTCGCGCCCTTGCCTGATAGCAGTCCCCGCTCACGCCCCGTCGACACTTCTTCATGGCACTAGACACTTCGGGTGGTCCATCGCCGGCCCCTTCTGCGACTCAGGGCGGCGAGATCGTGGTGGAAGATGATAAGCCCGCTAGGTATCTTGGCCGGATCACGTTCCCGGGCCAGGGGCGCCGATACCCTGGCCGAGTTTTCCTGACTGCATGCCGCGAGGTCCCATGAATCCCACCATCGAGCTGCTGAAATCCCATCGTTCGATCCGCAAGTTCACCGACCGGAAGATCCCCCATGAGCTGCTGCGGGAGCTGATTCGGGCCGGCCAGAGTGCCGCCACCTCCAGCCACGTCCAGGCGTACAGCGTCATCCACGTGACCCACCCGGCCAACCGCGAGACGATCGCCGAACTGGCCGGCGGCCAGGCCTATGTGGCGAATGCTTCCGACTTCCTGGTGTTCTGCGCCGACATGAAGCGCCCCACCGAGGCCTCCGAGCGTACCGGCGCCAATGTGGTGCGCGGCATGACCGAGCAGCTGCTGGTGGCCAGCGTCGATACCGCGCTGATGGCATAGAACGTGGCGATCGCCGCGGAATCCGAGGGCCTGGGCATCTGCTACATCGGCGGCATCCGCAACAACCCCCAGGCCATCAGCGACCTGCTGCGGCTGCCCGCGCATGTCTACCCGGTATTCGGCATGTGCCTCGGCTACCCCGCCCATGACCCGGACGTGAAGCCCCGCCTGCCGGTGGAGGCGATCCTCAAGGAGGATCACTACGACGAGGATCACGAGCAGGTGGTCGCCTTCGACGACACCATGCAGTGCTATTACCGCGAGCGCCGTAGTGGCAACAAGGACACCGACTGGTCGCGCAACCTCACTCCGCTGTTCGACACCAAGCTGCGCCCGCACATGCGCGACTTCCTGGTCGAGCGCGGCTTCGAGATGAAGTAGGGAGAGTGGCAATCGACTTGTCGCCCATATCGTGGACTGCCGGAGTCCTCCCATGCGGGAAGATGATTCAAGGCCATGACCCAGGGTGGGGAGGGAAGCGCAGATAAAGTTTTCCGCACTGGATCCAGGCCGGTCGCAGGAAGTGATCGCGCTGTTTGCCGGCGTGTTTGCCGACTCACCCTGCCAGACGCTGCCGGGGCCTTCCTGCTGTCGCCCGTCGCCGTGGCGACACCTCACCAGGGCAAGGGCGTGGGGCAGCAATTGATCGCCTTCGGCATCGAGTGCCTGAAGACCCAGGGGGTCGATCTGGTGTTCACCTACGGCGATCCGGGCGTCTACGCGAAGGTCGGCTTCTGCCCCATAGGCGAGGCGTGCGTGAAGGCGCCATTGACGCTCAGTCATCCCGAGGGCTGGCTGGGGCAGTCCCTGACCGGTGACACCATCGAGCCGGTTCCCGGGGCGACGCGCTGTGTCGAGGCACTCAATAAATCACACTATTGGTAAGTGCCCCCGCGAGTGTGAGGCACGCCCCTTGCCACGGGCGACACCTCTGTCTATGAGTAAATCAATGGGCTGCCGGCGGGAGTGGCCCAGTGGCCGAGGAAGGCAGCAGGGCACACCCGCCATCCTTTGTTTCGAGGTGCATCGCATCAAATACCTCTGGGCGGTCGTCTTCGTCATCGTACTGGTGTGGTCGGGCTTAGAGCCCAGGGACCGGGCCACCTGGTGGCTGGAGGTGTTTCCGGCCATCGCCGGGGCCATGGTCCTGCTCTTCACCTACCGGCGCTTCCGGCTGACCCCGCTGGTGTACCAGCTGATCCTGCTGCACTGCCTGGTGCTGATGGTCGGGGGGCATTACACCTATGCAGAAGTGCCCTTCTTCGACGGCTGGCTGGGATCGGAGCGCAACAACTACGACAAGCTGGGCCACCTGTTCCAGGGCTTCGTGCCGGCCCTGATCGCCCGGGAAGTGCTGATCCGGATGCAGGCGGTCAACGGCCGGTGGTGGCTCAGGCTCTTCGTGGTATCGCTGGCGCTGGCCTTCAGTGCCTTCTACGAGCTGATCGAGTGGTGGGTGGCGCTGGTCTCCGAGGAAGCCGCCGACGCCTTCCTGGGGACGCAGGGCTATGTCTGGGACACCCAATCGGACATGGCCCTGGCGCTGGTCGGGGCGATCGGCGCCCTGGCGTTGCTTTCCAGGGTGCATGATCGCCAGCTCCGCCGGCTGACCACGGGAGGGCGGTGAGGCGCCTCAGCCGTGGATATGGCGCAGCCGGGCATCGCGCCGCAGGCGCAGCATGGTGATCACGTTGGTCAGGAAGATCAGGCTCTCGGCGAGGGTGCCGCCGAGCGAGCCGGCCAGCAGGTTGCTGATGACCCAGCACAGCGCGGCGCCGGCCAGGGCGGCGCGCATGGCGATCCCGCGCAGCATGAACATGCCCCAGGTGCCCAGCAGGCCCGCGGCCAGGGCCGGGATGTCACGCGGGCCGCTCCAGGTCATCACGGCCATCGCCACGGTGGCCAGGAGCATGCCGGTCATCAGCCCGCGGTGCCGCGGAAAGCGGCGTACCAGGGCGATACGCAGCACGATCAGCGCCGAGATCCCGGCCGCCACCCAGCTCTGGAACAGCGCGAACTGCGCAGCGAAGGCGACGTTGGCGAACAGCAGCAGCACGAACAGCCGCTCGTCGCGCTTGCTGGCGAAGGCCACCAGGCACAGGGCGAGGGCCACCAGGCTGACGCCCTGGCCCAGCAGCCATCTCAAGCCGATGTCTTCCATGAACCATCCGCTGATGAGGGGAACGTGAGGGGAGGGCGCCAGGCTAGCACGCCACCCTTGCACCGGGCGTTATCCCGGCAGGCGGCGCCCCTGGACCTCATGGCCGAGGCCAATGCGTGGGAGGGACGTGAGGGCGCCGCCGCCGGGCGCGCTGGAAAGGGGTTACTTGAAGCGGGTGCGCGCCCGCTGGAGGGACTCGCTCAGGGAGCTCCAGGCGCGCTCCGCGCCGGCCTTGACGTCGTCCCAGGCATCGTCGCTGGCGTTGCGCATCTCGTCGAGCTTCTGGCGCATGTCGTCCCGTTTCGCCTCGAGCTGGTTGATCTCCTGCTCTTGCTCCTGCTGGATGCGCGCATCGGCCTCGGCCCCCCGGGCGCGTGCCTTCAGCTTGTCCACCTCGGCCTGCAGCTCATCCAGCTTGGCGCGCAGCTTCTGCTCGTAGGCATTCCTGTCGCTCATGGGGCTCTCCTTCCGTTTTCCGGTTCATGGAACCTTGAAGATAGCCTCTCGTGGGGCGCTCGAGGGCTTCCCGCAGGGTGGCATAGTGACGGGGGGCGGTGGCAAGACGAGACTGCCCGACACGTCCCCCGCCGCAGCGGGAATGCCCTCGGTAAGCGCGAGGATGTCGGTGTCGGGACAGGAGCGGGTGCGCATGGCGAGCTCGGATCGGGCATGAATCTGGTACCGTGGCGGGGGAGCTGTTGTCGGCATCCCCGTGGCTGCTTCATTCTGGTCGGTGTGCCGAGGAGGGCACCGACGCAGGCCCTCCCGTCTTTGCCTGCCGCTCCAAGGTGCTGCAGCCATGCCACGACCCCAGATTGTGAGGGATGCACGGTGATCAAGGACACTAGCGACATCGAGTACCAACACGCGTTCATCGCCCGGCAGGGGCGGCGACTGGAACCGGAATCGGCCGGAATCACCCATGCCTGCCTGGCGGAGGTCTCATGAAGTCTCCTACAAGCACAGGGTTCGCGATCCTGGGTGCGGCGCTGGTCGCGATCAGCTACGGGCTCGCGCGTTTCGCTTTCGGCCTGTTCGTGCCGCCTATCCGCGACGAGCTGGAGCTCACGCCGTACGTGATCGGCATCATCGGCGCGCTGCCGCTGATCAGTTTCCTGCTGGCCACGGTGGTCGCGCCGTTCATCACCGATCATCTCGGTGCCCGCAACACGGCGGTGCTCTCCGGTGCGTTCGGCGTCGGCGGCCTGGCGCTGATCAGCCAGTCCTCCGACGCGCTAACGCTGGGCGCCGGGGTGTTCGCCTGCGGCATCTGCACCGGCCTGATGATGCCGGCGCTCTCGGCGGCCATGCAGGCGCTGGTGAAACGCTCGCTGCACGGACGCGTCAGCTCGGTCATGAACGCGGGAACCAGCATCGGCGTGATTGTGGCCGTGCCGACGGTCCTGTTCCTGGCCGGCGCCTGGCGTTTCGCGTATCTCTCCTTCGCCGTCCTGGCGGGCATCGGCGTGATTGCCGCCTGGCTCTTCCTGCCCTCGGTGTCGCGGATCGTGCCGGGGAACGCCGCCCCGCCACCGCCGATCAGCGAGCTGCCGTGGTCGCGTCTCGTCAGGCTCTCGCTGTTTGCCTACGTGATGGGCTTCGTCTCCTCCGCGTACTGGATCTTCGCGCCCGACCTGGTGGTCACTCTTGGCGGCCTGCCGTCCGGCGCCACCGGGTGGCTATGGCTGGCGGTGGGCATCGCCGGCCTCGGCGGCGCCGTGGTGGCCGACCTGGCCGATCGCAACAACCCCCCGATCACGCAATCGCTGATGCTGATGATGCTGGCCGCGAGCCTGGCATTGCTCGCCGCCAGCCCCGGCCAGCCGGTCTTGGCGGCCTTTTCCGCGCTGGTCTTCGGCCTGGCCTACATGAGCCTGACGGGGCTCTACCTGATGACCGGTATCCGTCTGTTGCCGGGCCGACTGTCGATGGGGCCGGTACTGCCCTTCATGGCGGTGTCGCTCGGGCAGGCGACTGGCTCGCCGGTCGTCGGGGGGCTGGTCAATGGATTCGGCTATGCCGATGCGTTTTCCATGTTCGCCGCGCTCGGTATCCTGGCGGCCATCCTTTCGCCCTTCTATCCGGGCCACATTGCCCAGGCCGCGGAGGAAGAGGAGGAGGACTCCGGTCTCCAGGCGGCCTACGATCACCAGCTCCAGAACGAGGAGGGTGAGCCTCTGGAGGAGCCCGCCGAGGACGACGCGGAAAAGCCCGCGGTCAGCCCTTAAGGGCGGCCGCGGCGGTCGCCGGGCACCCGGAAGATCCTCGGGGACAGCAGCGGGCGAAGCCGGCCTGTCCCCGATACCAGGCTGTACTCCCTCAGGCGTCGTCCGATGGCGGGCACAACCCGCCCGGTACCCGCAGTACCCAGTCGCGGATCGCCCGTATCGTCGGATCATCGCGACGGCTTTGCGGATAGACCAGGTAGAACGGCTTGCCCTCCAGCACCGGCCCGAAGGGCTGCACCAGGCGCCCCTCGGCCAGCTCGTCGGCGATCAGCGGGCGGCTCATCAGGGCCACGCCCTGGCTGCCGATGGCGGCGGAGACGGCGTGGGTCTCGTCGGAAAACACCAGCCCGGCGCCGACATCCAGCCCCGGTACCCTGGCCCGCTTCTGCCAGCCGGCCCAGTCCAGGGGCGTCACCGAGGCGCCCTGGGGCCGAAAGTGAATCAACGGATGGCCGGGCAGCTCGGCTGGATCGTTCAGGTTCAGCCGTGGGCTGCAGGCCGGAATGAAGGTGTTGTCGAAGAGCTTTTCCGCCACCAGCCCGGGCCACTGGCCATCGCCATAGCGGATCGCCAGGTCCGCGGTCACGCCGTCCAGCGCCACCGGTTCGTGGGAGGCATGGATGCGCAGGTCGATGGCCGGGTGCGACTCCCTCAGCAGGCATACCCAGGGCAGCAGCCAGCGCACGGCCACCGCCGGGGTGGTGGAGAGCGTGGCCGCCTGACGGACGGGCGGGGCCTGCAGCCGCTCCACGGTCTCCCCGATGCTGTCGAACGCCGCCTCCAGGGTCTGGAAGAGCTCTCGTCCCTGCGGAGTGAGCAGCAGCTGCCGGGGCCTGCGCACGAAGAGCGCCAGCTGCAGGGCATCCTCCAGCCCGCGGATGTGATGACTGATGGCCGTGGCCGTGACGGACAGCTCATCGGCCGCCTGCTTGGCGCTCTCGTGGCGGGCGGCGGCCTCGAAGGCCCGCAGGGCCGCAAGCGAGGGGAGTCGGCGAGGGCTCATGGGTGAGTTTATCTCATCTATGTCGGCAAGTATTCATCGTTTGTGGCTCTTCATGACCGGGCATAGGCTCGAGTCACTCATCAACGATGAGTGAGTTCAACTCACAAGACAAGGAGCCTGACATGACCCATATCCTGCAACTGGACGCTAGCGCCCGCCCTGGTCTCGCTGGCACCGACGCGCACGGTTCCCTCAGCCGTCGCCTCACCCAGCGCTTCGTCACCGGCTGGCAGGCTCGCCAGCCGGCCACCACCGTGACCCATCGCGATGTGGGCGGCAGCCCGCCGTCCTTCATCGACCAGCGGTGGATCCAGGCCGCCTTCACGCCCCCGGAACGCCAGGAGCCGTGGATGGCGGAGGTGCTCGCCGAGAGCGACCGGCTGATCGACGAACTGGCGGCCGCCGACGTCATGGTGATCGGCGCGCCGCTGTACAACTTCGGCATGCCGGCGGCGCTCAAGGCCTGGCTGGACCAGGTGGTGCGCATGGGGCGCACGGTGGACTATGACCCGAGCCGCCCGGACGATCCCTTCACGCCCCTGCTGGCCGACCGGCCGCGGCACGCGGTCATCCTGTCGTCACGCGGCGGCGCCGGCTTCGAGCCCGGCGGCGAGCTGGCCCACATGAATCACCTGGAACCCGGCCTGGCCACGGCGCTGGCGTTCATTGGCATCACCCGCATCCATCGGGTGGCCGTCGAGCACCAGGAGGAGGGCGGGGAGCGGCTGGCCGCTTCCCTCGCGGCAGCGGAGCGCCGGGTGGAGGCGCTGATCGGCCAGTTGCAGGAGCCGTTTCAGGCCCACCGCGAGGCGGCGGTGATGGCCTGACGGCATGGCCCGACTGCTGACAGTGGGATGGCGGAACAGGCAGACGTGCCGCCATCCCGCGGCATGACAGCCCCGTTGCCAGCTTCTAGGCTGGCTGAGGGAGTGGGGCGCATCCGGCCGAGGCATGCGGCATGGGCGGTGCGTTGCTCGAGAACGCCAGGGACACAGCAGCCGAGGTGACGGATGAAGGTCAAGCGCATCATGGCCAATACGGCCACGGAGGACCTCGACAAGGCGGAGGCCTTCTATGGGGGCCTGCTGGGCCTGGAGCGGCTCATGGATCACGGCTGGTTTCGCACCTATGGCTCGGACGAGCGCATGCGGGTCCAGGTGAGCTTCGGCGCCGAGGGCGGCTCGGGAGCCGAGGTGCCCGACCTCTCCATCGAGGTCGACGATCTCGAGGCGGCGCTGGCGCGCTTCGAGGAGGCGAACGTGCCCATCGAGTACGGCCCCGTCAGCGAGCCCTGGGGCGTGCGACGGTTCTACGTCCGCGACCCGTTCGGCAAGCTGATCAATATCCTGCAGCACGAGTGAGTGCGCCGTCTCTGCCGCGCCATGACACGGCCGGGATAATTGGGGTCTGTCCCCGATTTACCGCGACGGCTGCCGCTACTGGGTGGCGCCGGTCGATGTTGTCGCTGTCGATGGCAGCGGCTCCACCCAGCGGCTCAAGCGAAACAGTATTGGATAGGCGCCAAGGAAGGGCCGACGAAGCCCGACAGGTAGTCCCGCGATGGAGAGAGGAATCTTATCAACATGGCACAGGTATTGTTGTTCCATCACGCACATGGATTGACATCGGGGGTCCGGGATTTCGCTGAGGGGCTGCGATGTGCGAGGCACACCGTGCACGTTCCGGACCTGTACGATGGCCAGGTGTTCGATGATCTGGAAGAGGGCGTCGGATACGCCGAGCAGTTGGGGGTCGGCACGATCATTGCTCGCGGTGTTGCGGCCGCTGAAGGGTTGCCCAACGGACTCATCTACGCTGGGTTCTCGCTCGACGTTATGCCCGCGTAAAAAGTTGGCACAAACCCGCGCTGGCGCGATCGGGGCTCTGCTTTTCCATGCGTGTGTCCCGTTCTCGGAGTTCGGCGCTGCTTGGCCTCGGGGAGTTCGGGTCCAGATCCACGGCATGGACCGGGACGAGTTCTTCGAGGGCGAGGGAGATCTCGATGCGGCTCGCTCCCTTGTCGAGACAACCACGCAGGCTGAACTCTTCCTCTATCCGGGGGACAGGCACCTGTTCGTTGACAGCAGCCTCCCGTCGTACGACAAGGATGCTGCGCTGGTCCTGACACAGCGGGTGCATGACTTCCTCGACAATTGCGAGTAGCCCATGCCCTACGGCATGGCAGCAGATGACCACTGGTTTCCACCACGGTGAGCCAAGAGGGGGACGGGTGATGCCGCGGACTTCTCGGTTTCTGACCGATGGGGTCTGAGTGATGAATGGTGGTGGGAGGGCAAGGACAATGGAGGGCAGGTTGGCTTCGGATGCCGAGAAGTCCGAGACAGGGGGAGGGCGCCAATGAGCAATGAGGGCCCCTTCCTGAACACCCGTCAGCCATGCGGCGCTGCCCCCGAATGCGCCCCCTGCCACTGAATCGGCGAACCCTGGCCACTTCAGCAATAATGTCCAAGCCCATGGCCTGGGCCAGGCCTAAGCTATGCCTGAGAGGCATTCCGGGAGGTAGGCATGGCGAAGCAATTCAGTCGGTTCGACTACTTCAAGAGCCGGCATATTCCCGAGCTTACGGTGTTGCAGGCGGCGCTGAGCGATTTCAGCTACGACCGTCATGCCCATGAGGAGTACGCCTTCGGCGTCACCCTCGCCGGGCGGCAGGATTTCTTCAGCGGCGGCCAGTTCCACCGCAGCCCGCCGGGCAACATCATCCTGTTCAATCCCGAGCAAGTGCACGATGGGCACCCGGGGGGCGACAGCGCGCTGGGGTATGTCATGATCTACGTGCCTTCCGCCCACCTCGAGGCGCTGTTTGCCGATGCGGCGGGATGCGAGCGGGCCGGCAGCTTCCGGTGCGGCGAGACCCTGATCGAGGATCCCGAGTTGCGCCGTGCCATCCTGGACCTCACGAATCTGGTGACCCATCGGTGGGGCACGCGCATCGATCAGGAGCACGTCCTCTGCCGAATGGCGACGCGCCTCGTGCAGCGTGCCGGCAATTACGAGCCGGTTGGCAGGCTGAGCCGGCCCGATGCGCTGCTGCTGCGGGCCAGGGACTACATCCTCGCGCACCTCGAAGACGATGTGTCGCTGGACGATATCAGCCAGGCCGCTCACCTCTCGAAGTACCACTTCCTGCGCCTGTTCCGGCAGCAGTTCGGCATCACGCCGCACCAGTATGTGCTCAACCGCCGGATCAATGCCGCGCGCCGCCTCCTGGCGGCGGGGGCGGCCCCCAATCAGGTGGCCTTCCGCTATGGCTTTACCGACCTCAGCCATTTCAATCGCCGCTTCAAGCGCATCTATGGCATGACGCCCCTCCAGTACCAGCGCAGCGTAACCCCCTAACCCGAGGCTTCCCCCATGTTAGAGATCGTCGCCTATGCCCTGGGCGTCATGTACACGCCTGGGCCCGTGAACCTGCTCGGCCTGAATGCAGGCCTCAACGGCCAGGCCAGAACCTCCCTCGGCTTCTTCGTCGGGGTGGGGCTGGCCATGCTGGTACTCTTCCTGGGGTTCGGCTGGGTCGGCACGGCCTGGGTGCGGGGCGACATGCTCGCCGTGGTGGGGGCGCTGGGATGCGCCTATATCCTCTACCTCGCCATCAAGGTCGCCCGCTCCAGCATCGATCCGGGGGCCATTCGCCAGGCGTCACGCGTGCTGAGCTTTCGCGATGGTTTGATCATGCAGCTCTGCAACCCCAAGGGCATGATCGCGACCTTGCCGATCGCCACCATCCAGTTCCCCGCCGCCGGCATCCACGGCGCCAGCCTGATGCTCTGGTCGCTGGGGCTGGCGGCGCTGGCCTTCGGTGCCCCCGGCAGCTATGCACTGATCGGTGCCGTGGTCGGGCGGCGCATCGAGAACCCGACGATTCTCAAGGGCTTCAGCCTCGCGATGGCGGCGTTGCTGGTGTGGGTCGCGTTATCCATCAGCTACGAGCACGTGTGGTTGCCGCTGGCAACGGGCGAGCTGTGAGGGGGAGCTTGCGAAGCAAGTAGCCTCGCGCCGCCGCGACCTGCCCCGGCCAGGCTGCTTCGCGACGGCGGCGGGCTCATTCGTACTTGTGCTGCCAGCCCTTGACCGCGATCTGCTCCTTGAGCAGTTCCAGCATGTCCACCAGCACCTGCTCGGTGATCTGTTCGGTATGGGAATCGGTGCGCAGCCAGGCATCGAAGCCGCTCTCGGCCAAGTGTTCCACCAGGGCGGAGAACTCCGCCGACCTCAGGCCTTCCAGGGCCTCGTCGACCAGGTGGCAGGCCAGGTCGGAGAGCGAGGCCTCGAGCCCCCGGGCCAGCTGGCTGCCCAGCGGCAGGCGCCCGAGCCGCTTGAGCTCCGGGCTCTCCGCCAGGGTGCGGCCGACCAGCCCGCGCACGTAGCGCAGGGTGTCGTCGCGGTTGTGGGTATAGGCGTCGCCCGCCATGGCCTCCAGCCGCTGGCTGATCTCGCGGATCAGCGCCTGCTTGCGGGGCCGTACCACCCGTTCCATCACCGGGGTGGAAAGTCCGTCGCCGGCGCGGAGCTCGTGCTGGACGTTGTCGAGCATGCGGATGGCGATGCGGTCGGTGAGCTCCTCCAGCAGGATGTCGTAGTACTTGGCGACCACGCTGTAGAGGTACCAGCGGCGCACGTCGATCAGGCCCATGCGCTGCAGGCGGTGCAGCAGCGAGATGACGCGCAGGATGCGCAGCAGCCGGAAGCCGCCCAGCGGGATGCAGCCGAGCACGTCGTACCAGTGCACGAAGGGGTAGAAGAACCAGCGGTGGTAGTGCCGCTCGGCGATGGCCACCGCCCAGCCCAGCAGTACGTCGAGCAGGAAGACGGCCACGAACATCAGGTCGATGGTGAGGAAGTTGGCATGGATGTGCCGGTCGTAGGCGGCGTGCAGGCCGGGGGCGACGGCCTCGAAGGCGGCGTTGAGCGGCGGCAGCAGGAACAGGCTGTCGAACAGCAGCAGGGCCAGGTTGGCGATCACCAGCACGATGATGAGCAGATCCCACACCAGGTGGGCCCGCTCCAGGGCGGGCGAGGTCGTGCGGGTGGTGGGCATGGCGCCTCCTTGAGCGGTTCCGAAACGTCCCTTACCAGCCCAAGCCTAGAAGGTCGGCGCGTCGGCGACACCTCAAGAGCGCCGTATGCCCCGTACCTGCCCCCGGCCCGGTGCCTCAGCGCGTCAACAGCCCCTGGCCGATGGCCTCGCCCAGGCGGTCCACGGCGGCGGCCAGCTTCTCGTCGATGACGTGGAGATACTCCGTCCAGTCGTCGACGTGGTGCAGCTCCGCCTTGCCGTCCGAGATGCCGCGGAGCACCACGAGCGGCACGTCGAAGCGCGTGCAGGCGCGCAGGCAGGCATAGCTTTCCATGTCCACCATGTCGGCGGCGATGGCGGCATAGGCCGCGCCAGAGACGATATTTGCGCCGGTCGAAAGCGAGGCCTCGCGAATACCGGGAATGCGCAGCGGCAGCGGGAGGATCGCCGGCAGGTCGAGAAAGGGCGTGATGCCTTTATCGAAGCCCAGCGGCGAGGCGTCCATGTCGCGGTAGGCGACCGAGGTGGCCTGATAGACCTCGGTCTGCTCCAGCGCCCGGCTACCCGCCGAGCCCAGCGAGACCACCAGGTCCGGCAGCCGCCCGCGCGCCTCGAGCTCGGCCAGGGCGGCGGTGAGCTCCACTGCCGCCTCGACGGGCCCCACGCCGGTCATAAAGGGGGTGAAGCGTTCCCTGAGATGCGGACCGTATTCGGCATCGGCCGCCATCACGAAGAGGACCTTCCGGCCGCCCAGCGCCGTCAGCGGCACCGGTTCGCGTTGTGTCTGGTTCATCCTGAGAGTCTCCCGCAGTCCATGATCGCCACCATCATGGCGGGGAGGGGCGTTGGCGCCAAGCGTGCGATGGTTCGGTGGGCACCGAGCGGGCCTTTATCAGCTAAGGTCGGGCCTAGACGAATTGACCTAAGAAAAATTGTCTTCAAGCGCTGACATTCTGTTTCCCCCGCTCTAGGCTGATGGCTCAGCCAGCCAGCAAGGGACTGCCGATGGCCGATCATACCGCTGACCCCCGCATTACCCTGCATCCGTATACTCGGCGAGTGCGAATCTTTGCTGGCGACACCCTGATCGCCGATACCCGCAATGCCATCGAACTGCGCGAGCGCGGCTATCCACACCGTCAGTATGTTCCGCGAGCGGGTGTGGATATGTCGAAGCTATCGGTTTCGTCCACCGTCACCCACTGCCCGTTCAAGGGCGATACCACCTATTATTCGCTGCCCGATATTGCCGATGTAGCCTGGAGCTATGAACAGCCGATCGACGAGATGCAGGCGATTGCTGGGCGGCTGGCGTTTGATGTCAGTAAGGTGACGGAGCTTGTTGAGTGACGTCCGCTATCGACCGAGACTGTGTGAAAACGCACCGGCCGCTATACTTTGCCCAGGTCCGCTGAGGAAATGGCGATGAAGCGATTCGTGGTAGGTGAAGCCCGAGATCAAAGCACGTTGTTCCCCGCGCTTTTGGACGACTTCATCGCAGACGATAACCCGGTCCGTGCTATTGAGGCGTTCGTAGAGGGCCTCGATCTCAGAGGGCTTGGTTTCAAGGGCGTCGATCCGCATGCGACAGGAAGGCCCGCCTATCATCCCGCTGTACTCCTGAAGCTCTATATCTACGGCTACCTCAATCGTATCCAGTCGAGTCGCCGCCTGGAGCGCGAGACGCAGCGTAATGTCGAGCTGATGTGGCTGACGGAGCGCCTGACACCGGATTTCAAGACGATCGCAGACTTCCGAAAGGATAACGGCGAGGCCATCCGCCGTGTCTGTCGAGAGTTCATCGTGCTTTGCCGGCGGCTGGATCTGTTCTCACAAGCCATCGTGGCCATCGATGGTAGCAAGTTCAAAGCCGTCAACAACCGCAACCGAAATTTCACGGCGACCAAGATGAAACGGCGCCTTGAGCAGATCGAAGAAACTTTCAACCGGTACCTTGGTCAGCTTGATGCAGCCGACCGAGATGAGCCTGCTCTGGCCGAGGCCAAAACAGCGCACCTGAAGGAAAAAATCACGAAGCTCCGGGAAGAAACTGCACGGCTACAAGCAGTTGAGGAGGAGAGGCTGAAGTCTCCCGATCAGCAAGTATCCTTGACGGATCCGGATGCCAGAGCGATGGCCACCAGTGGCAGAGGTACAGGAAATGTGGGTTACAACGTACAGACTGCGGTGGATAGCCAGCACCATTTGATTGTGGCCCATGAGGTAACCAACGTCGGGCATGACCGGGGGCAGCCCTCTAATATGGCCAAGCAAGCGCGGGAGGCCACTGGCATCAAGGAGCTGAAGGTCGTGGCTGACAGAGGCTACTTCAAGGGCGAGAAGATACTGGCCTGTCACAAGGAAGGGATCACTACCTATCTCCCCAAGCCGATGACATCGCCAAGCCAGGCAAAGGGCTTTTTCCCAAGAGACGCATTTCGGTATCTCCCTGAAAGCAATGAATATTCCTGTCCCGCTGGACAGCGGCTGACATGGCGGTATGAAACGATAGATAAAGGGATGAAGCTGCATGCTTATTGGAGTTCGGGATGTGCAACCTGCGCTATGAAAGAAAAATGTACGACTGGCAAGCAACGACGGATCAAGCGTTGGGAGCATGAAGATGTGCTTGAAGCCGCACAGTCACGCCTCGATTGGAATCCAGAGATGATGCGCCTAAGGCGACAAACGGTGGAGCATCCCTTTGGCACGCTGAAGGCTTGGATGGGGGCGACACACTTCGCGACAAAGCGGCTCAGAAATGTGAGCACGGAAATGAGTCTTCATGTGTTGGCGTACAACCTGAAGCGTGTCATAAAGATCTTGGGAGTCAATGGATTGATGAGGGCTGCGAGGGCGTAACAGCCCTTTTTCCTCATGTTTTCAAGGGCCATAAGGGTGAGATATTTGCTTTCTGATGGTTTCCTGATTTCCAGATCTCACTCCAGCATCAGTCGGCAATCATCCAAACAATGGCTTGTGTGGGCTCATCAGGAAGCTGAGGGGGGAAGTTCTTGAGTCAGACTAGATTTTTCTGTTTTCACACGGCCAGGACCCAAAGCCGACATGCCGGAAAAGGCAGCGAGCACGTTCATTGGGGATATGCAGCATGCACGATGATCGGTGTTATACTGCCGAGTTATACTTAATATCCAAGGGTTTCAATGGGATGCGATGTGTTCGAGTGCGCAGTATAATATTGTTGAACGCGCATGCGCGTTCAAGTGAAATATTGAGCACGCGGTCTAATACCTGTTAAGCACTGAGAGTCCTTTAAATCTGTTCGTTGGGAGCGTATCAGTTGAAAGCTAAGGACATGAGCGAGTCTAAGCGACTGGAATTGATAGCTGAGGCCGTTCGTTATTGTCAGCGCGTCAGTGCAATGGGTATGCCTGCTTCAGTATTTTCTAAAGCACTTCGAGAGCCCATCCACTTTTTGTGGGAACGCAGAGCCGGATCAAAAACTGCGGCTGCACAATATCGTTCAATATCTGCAGTGGGCCTATCATTTGGGAAAGGAAAGCTGGTTTATGATCATGCGGTGCCATTCATTTGTCTTCAGCGGCGTTTACTGGTCTTAGATACTGTCGATGAGCCTTCAAATCGCGCTTTGCTAGAGCGGCTAAACCTGATTGCGCTGATCACGAAGGATGAGGATGAGATACTCAAATCGGCGGGTTTGAATAAGAGTATGCCAAAGGATTGGGATGGCAACGATCCGCTAGCTCGGTACCGAGAAATGGGAATCGAGCTTATACCAAACCGAGGTGCTGTAAATGCTTAACAAGGCGGTCAACCGGACGCCAAAAGCGTGGCGCTTTTGGTTCCCTCCGCTGGCGCTCCGGCGCCGGTTGCCTCAGCGTTATTTGTCCCCCATGGGTCGAAACAAAGGAGGTTTCAATGCCAGGGAAGTATCCAGACAAAATCCGTACGCTTCCGCTTTTCGATGGGCGGTTTGATGCTTACAGGCTCGCTGCTGAGGGCGCTGATGTCTTGTTTGCTTCCTATCCGTCGGGAACCAGTATTCCTCCGCATGCCCATGAGACGGAGAATCATGGGGTTATTATCCGTGGAGAACTGATCCTCACGATTGGAGGGCGAATAGAACGCTACGGTGTGGGCGACTGGTATCATGTTCCAGTTGGTGTGGAGCATGCGGCTGATTTTGAGGTAGACACAGATGAAATCGAGTTCTGGTTTAACCCCGCCAATTAACAAATCCATCAAGTTTGTTCCGGGCCTACGGCCCTCCACCGGACGCCCTTGTCAGGGCGCCGCTTATGGCTGGCGTTAGTTTCATGGGGGGCGAGTGAAGTTCAATAAATTAACAGTCAAAGATCTGCTACAGTTGCAGGCGTCCGCGACTAGTGAGCTTAAAGCCAGGGGTATCGTAAGAACTCAGAACAACCCTCTTGGAGACTATACGGAGTGGCTTGTAGCGAGGGCTCTTGGTCTTGATCTTCAAAGCAACTCAAAAGCGGGCTATGACGCAATCAGCAAGGATGGAGTGCGTTTCCAGATCAAGGGGCGGCGTGTTACATCCAAGAATAGTTCTCGCCAGCTAAGCGCAATACGTAAGTATGTTGAGAAAGATTTTGATGTGCTGGCTGCAGTGATCTACGACGAGGATTTCAATGTCATTGATGCACTGTTAATACCGCATGAGGTGATTGGAGAGTATGCTTCTTATCGGAAGCATGTGAATGCCCATGTCTTGGTATTGAAAGGATCCATTTTAAGTGATCCAAGAGTTCAGTCCATTAAAGAGGTGGTATGCAGCT
This sequence comes from Halomonas nitroreducens, assembly GCF_003966155.1. Taxonomy (GTDB): domain Bacteria; phylum Pseudomonadota; class Gammaproteobacteria; order Pseudomonadales; family Halomonadaceae; genus Halomonas; species Halomonas nitroreducens. Next base: position 664 of record NZ_RXNS01000018.1, on the reverse strand, counting down.
AACAAGGCTTAGCACGCCGAAGGATTTTTCGTTGAGGCTACGCCTCCACTACAAAGCCGCGCGTGTTGGCAGCGTTAATCAGGCCTTGCTGAATGTCCGCTTCTGGCCGAAAGCGGGCCACCAATATGGGTTGAGGATAGGAGCTGAGGCTTATCTTCCCAACCCACTAACCTCCATCACACATCGGCGCCGCATCCATCACCTGGCTGCGGCCGGTTTCCGCCATTATCAGCCAGCGGCGGGCACGAGTGATGCTGGTGTAGACCACTTCCCGTGTCAGTAGCTGTAATGCCCCCCGCTGTCAGCTGATTTCGGGCCATTCGAGCCTTGATCAGTTCTGCATGGGAACACCATCATCCCATCGAAAGCCGATGCCCCCGCCTTGCCAGACCCCTTTGCCGAGGGGGTTGGGTCCATAAATATCGACATGGAGCGGCAGCCCGAAGTCTGGCGCAAGGTCCTGAACGCCGCGAACGGTGCTGCGGTGCATGATGCGCAAGCCCTGCTCCTCGGCGGGTAGATGGGCCTCGGGGGCGGCCCGATGCCCTATCTGTCAGCGTAGTTGTCACCTAAACGGATTGAGAGGTGATCAACATGCGTTACCCCGCAGAGCGGAAGGAAGCCATCCTTCAGAAGATGGCACCTCCGATGAGCCTGACCATCC